>JAEPMD010000001.1 GCA_017644105.1 Rhizobiaceae bacterium
AAAATACGGCAAGCCCGATATCTTCAACACGGATCAGGGCTCGCAGTTCACCTCTATCAGTTTTATCAAAATGCTGAGGGAAGCAGACATCAAGATCAGCATGGATGGTAAAGGGGCATGGCGGGACAATGTCTTCGTCGAGCGATTGTGGAGAACCATCAAATATGAAGAGGTTTATCTCAAGGCTTATGAAGATGTACCCCAAGCACGCCGAGAAATCGGAAAGTACATAGATTTTTACAATACAAAAAGACCACATTCATCACTTGACGGGAGAACACCCGATCAGGTTTACTTCAATCAGCTGGAACCAATCCCGGTGGCAGCTTAATAAGGGTCAGAACGCACTTATAAAACAGATCAAAACTGTTCAGAAAAACCGAACCACTTCTCATATTCCATCTCCGTTGGTTTTTCGTTCTTCTTTTTATTTATTTATGGATAGGTTCAGGGTTCTCATCTCCGAAAATATCCATTGTTCCGCACCACAAAATTGATGTGGTTCCGGCAGTGTGATTCCATATTGAATGTGTTCGTCTTGAATCAAAGTGAACGGAATCCCCGGTGCGCAAAATTGAGCGCTCCCCTTCCACTTCAACGGTAATTTCACCAGATAAAATGAAGAACATTTCTTCACCTTCATGGCTGATTGGTTCAACTCGGTGACCAGGAGGTTCATGCACAATCACAGAATGGATCGTACTTCTAGCAAATGATGATGAAATCCGTTCGTAAGAGACTTCCAGTCCTGGGACGCCAAATTTAGAACGTTCAACACTCCGAGTGACTTCCTCATTTTTTGTTGAACCATCCAAAAACGCATTGATTGGAAAATCCAAAACTGATGCGATCGTCGCAAGTGAGCCCAAAGAAGGCGCAGTAATGTTGCGTTCGACCTGACTGATAAATCCGACAGATAAACCAGCGCCATTTGCAACATCACTTAATGTAAGACCTAATTCCTTTCGTCTCTGACGAAGTTTCTCGCCGAGCGACACCAAATCCAGATCTTGTTCCGCAGTTGATTTTTTTACCATGACTAAAATTTTTCACAGTCATGAAGTGAAGTCAAGTTTTTTAGTAATACTAAAAAATCAGTTCCTGATCAGATTCTCCGCAAACAGCAACAACGTCCAAATCTACTTTGAAACCGTTGATAGTCTTATGTGGCTTTGAGTTTCAGAAACATCCTTGATGGATCGAATGCGATCCAAAACAGCATCAAGTCTCTTCAGGGACGACGTGCGCAGTTCAACAACGAGATCAAACGCGCCGCTTAAGGTCGATATATCCAAAACGCCGTCAATTCTTTTCAGCGAAGCAATAGCCACTTTCCCATCATCAGCATTTAATCTGATAAGTGTAAAAGCGCTAATTTGATGATCTTCCTCATCAAAACCCATCTGCACCGTAAATCGGTGAATGACCTTTTCACGCTTCATCCGATCAATTCTGTTCTGAATAGTCCCACGGGAAACGCCGAGCTCATTTGCCAAGTCACTCACACTCGAGCGGGCGTCGCTGGTGAGCAGGCCTAACAACTTATAATCAAGATCATCCATTTTAACTCCAACAACTGACAATATTTCAAAAAATTGACTTTTTGTAACATCAACAGCTCTTTTTGTTAACGTTGTAACGGAATATTCTGGATAAAACCCATAAATTTCAGAAGGATAGTTGAATGAAGAACACAGGTGATATCAACAAAATTGCTGTATTGGGATTGGGTAATGTTGGGACACTTGCAGCACATTTGCTCACTGAGGCCGGGTTTGAAGTCGTTGCCCATGACGTTAGAAAGCCAGCATCTGATCTTCCTTTCAGAACGCATGTGACAGACTTATCTGATGAAGATACGATTGCGAAATGCTTAGCGGAAGTCGATGCAGTTCTTTCATGTTTGCCCTATCATTTGAACATTAAGCTGGCAGAAGCAGCGGTCAATGCCGATATTCACTATTTTGATCTGACAGAAGATGTTGCGACGACAAAAGCCATTCTTAAGCTTTCCAAAACGTCGGATCGGCTAATGGCGCCGCAATGCGGTTTAGCGCCAGGCTTTGTTGGCATTGTGGGTGCGGATCTGATTTCCAAACTGGATGAATGTCGTTCGTGCAAAATGCGCGTAGGCGCTCTACCACAAAATCCCACCGGCCTCATGGGATATTCTTTCAACTGGTCGCCTGAAGGTGTTGTCAATGAGTATCTTAACGATTGCGAAGTTTTAGAAAACGGAGAGGTAAAGAAAATCTCCCCGATGGAATGGCTGGAAAAGCATTATATCAATGGCACCGAGTTGGAAGCGTTTACAACATCTGGCGGCCTTGGAACAATGTGTGAAACCTATTTGGGCAAAGTTCCCAATATCGACTATAAAACCATGCGCTATCCTGGCCATGCCGCGCTGATGAATTTCTTCTTCCATGAACTCTTAATGCGCGACAGACGAAAAGAGGCAGGTGAAATTCTGGTCAACGCCAAACCACCTGTTGATGATGATGTGGTCTATATTCACGTCTCCGCTGAAGGCATAAGAGATGGTCGTTTGGTGCGAGAAGAATTCGTGCGCGCCTATAAACCCATAACCATAGCCGGCAAATCCCGCACGGCAATCGCCTGGACAACCGCGTCCTCCGTCTTGGCGGTAATCGAAATGGTTCGAAGCGGGTCATTGCCTCAAAAAAGTTTCTTAAAACAAGAGACCATTCCGCTAGACGCATTTCTTAAAACCAATACTGGATCTTACTACGCCATTCATGGCAGGGATTGAGCCAGTTACAACACGCACCTTCAGTTCAACTCTCGGTCAAATTTAATTTATCGGATTTTTTGCAATATATCACATATTCGATATTGTGGAAATTTTTCCACTATGCTAGATATATGGATGAAAGGACGTCATCCATGGTCAATTTATTATTGTCAGACACAACAAAAAAACTGCAGGAAATCGAAAGTGATGGACTGTATAAAGTCGAACGCTTGATTGACACACCACAAGGTGGAACAGTTGGCGTTAATGGAAATTCGTTCATAAATTTATGCGCCAATAATTACCTTGGTCTTGCTGATCATCCAGCATTGATTAAAGCGGCAAATAACGCGATGGAGACACATGGTTTTGGCATGGCCAGCGTGCGATTTATCTGTGGCACACAGGATCTGCATCGCGATCTAGAACAAAAACTCGCCCGGTTTCTAAAACAAAATGATGCGATCTTATTTGCTGCCTGTTTTGATGCAAATGGCGGTCTGTTTGAACCACTTTTGGGTCCGGAAGACGCCATTATTTCCGATAGCCTCAACCATGCCTCCATCATTGATGGCATTCGCCTATGCAAGGCCAAACGCTATCGATATGCCAATAATGATATGGCAGATCTCGAAGACAAACTGAAAGAAGCGCGTGAGAATGGCGCACGCAATCTCATGATCGCCACTGACGGCGTGTTCTCCATGGATGGCTATCTAGCCAACCTGCCCCAAATTCGCGCGCTAGCGGATGAACATGATGCAACGCTCATGGTTGATGATTGCCATGCCACAGGATTTATGGGTCCGCGCGGCGCAGGCACGCCCGATCATTTTAACGTTAAAGTCGATATTTTAACTGGCACATTGGGCAAAGCTATGGGCGGTGCCATTGGTGGATATATTGCCGGACCGCAGCCCATCATAGATCTCTTGCGCCAACGGGCTCGACCTTATCTGTTTTCCAATTCCTTGCCGCCTTCCATCGTTGCGGCCGGGCTGGAAGCGATCCGCCTGGTTGAAGAAGGTGATGCATTGCGCAAGCAATTGTTTGCAAATACGGACTATTGGCGCAAGGGGCTCACTGAGCTGGGCTTTAATTTGCTAAAAGGTGAACATCCAATTGTTCCGGTCATGCTGGGTGAAGCGAAACTCGCGCAGGATATGGCTCGCAAATTATTTGACGAAGGGGTTTATGTATCCGGCTTTTTCTTCCCCGTTGTGCCAAAAGGCCAAGCACGTATTCGTACACAGATGAATGCGGCATTAACTCGCGAAGAGCTCGATAAAGCAATCGCTGCATTTGGCAAAGCTGGGCGCGAATTGGGGATCATTTCATGACCAGCAATATGATGAAAGCGCTAGCAAAAACCAAACCCAAAGAAGGTCTTTGGATGGTAGATGCCCCACTGCCGGAAATCGGCTCAGAAGACGTTTTAATCCGCGTTCATAAAACCGGGATTTGCGGCACGGACATTCACATTTGGGATTGGGATGAATGGGCGTCAAACACCGTTCCACTCGGCTTGATCACGGGTCATGAATTCTCGGGAGAAATCGTTGAAATCGGCCGCAAAGTCACCGAGCTGAAAGTTGGGCAATATTGTTCCGGCGAAGGGCATCTGGTGGGAACAGAGAGCCGCCAGTCTCGCGCTGGAAAATTTCATCTTGATCCGGGCACACGCGGCATTGGGGTGAATGAACAAGGCGCTTTTGCAAATTATCTGAAGCTACCAGCCTTTAATGTCATTCCGCTGCCGGATAATATCCCGCAAGAAATCGGTGCCATTTTGGACCCGCTTGGAAACGCGGTGCACACCGCTCTAAGTTTTGATCTTCTGGGCGAAGATGTCTTGATCACAGGTGCTGGTCCAATCGGGATCATGGCGGCAGCGGTGGCGCGATATGCCGGCGCGCGCCATATCGTCATCACGGATGTGAACCCTGCTCGATTAAAACTCGCTGAACATGTGGTTCCCTCCGTGCGCAGCGTTGATATCACCCAGGAAGATTTACACGATGTGACCCAAGAGCTTGGCCTGCGCGAAGGATTTGATATTGGGCTTGAAATGTCGGGCAATCAAAAAGCCTTTGATCAAATGGTCGATATGTTGGTGATGGGCGGCAAGATTGCACTTTTAGGAATTCCGCCAGGTCTATCGCCTGTGAGATGGAGCAATATTGTGTTCAAAGCCATCACCATTAAAGGCGTCTATGGCCGAGAGATGTTTGAAACCTGGTATAAAATGATTGCGATGCTCGAAAACGGATTGGATGTCTCACGCGTCATCACCCACAGATTTCATGTCGATGATTTTAAAGAAGGATTTGAAGCGATGAAATCTGGGCAATCCGGCAAAGTTGTTCTGGATTGGCAGGAAAGACACGCGTAAATAATGTGCGTTATTTATAGGTGATGAGGGGTAAAAGCATGGACACTAAAGATGTTTCAGAACGGTTGGCATTGCGCCTTAAAGAAGCGCGAAAGTCATTGGGTCTAAGTCTTGATTCCTTATCAAAGTTATCCGGCGTCTCCAATTCCATGATCTCGCAAATCGAACGCGCTGAAACCAATCCAACAGTTGTGACAATCTTGCGTTTAACCAATGCGCTCAACGTAGATTTTGCCGGGCTTATCGAAGATGAAATTTCAGATCAAAACCCGATTAAAACCATCACCCGCGCAGAGCAAGTGCCGGTGATCGGTGGCTATGGATCTGATTGCACCATCCGCGTTTTAAGCACGCCAGAAGATTTAGGCGACACAGAAATTTATGACATCACCTTTGAAAAAGGCGGCGCACTTAACAGCGAAGCCCATGCCAAAGGTTGCGTTGAAACGCTCACTGTTTTTTCCGGCGAGGTGATCGTCACCTCTGGCAGCGCCTCTGAAAATCTAGGCCAGGGCGACACTATCCGCTATGCCGCCGATCATGCCCATTCCATCAAAGCGCCCAACGGCCCGATGCATTGTTTATTGGTGGTAAGCGGGGCTTAGCGGCAATTGGCAATGATAGTGTGTCCATTAGTACTCAGTTTTATTGATTTGTGGGGACTTTGATCTTTTTCCATTGAACATTCAGCTTTTTTACTAGACGTGAGCTCCAAAACCAAAGAGAGTATAAATTAAATGATGCTACTATTTGGTGAAAGACGCTCCCTGAACTTACAAAAACCAGTCTTGATCAAAACCCATTGAGAATTGGTATATCCACACGCGCGCTATTTGATCTTGAAGAGGAACATACAGTTTTCGTTGAAGAAAGTGTTCAAGCTTATGCTAAACTTCAACTCGAAAGAGAGAACGTGTGCATTGGAAAGGGAGCTGGATTTGAAGTTATAAGACGGTTACTTGCTTTAAACCCCAAAAACAAAAATCCATACGTTGAAGTAGTATTGCTTTCAAAAAACTCACCAGATTTGTCACTGAGAGCATTTAACTCAATAAACGAATACGGGCTTCCTATTAAAACAGGAAGCTTTACAAGTGGGCGAGCACTAGGGCCATTCATACCGGCATGGAAAGTAGATCTCTTTCTCTCAAATGATACCGATGATGTACAAAGGGCTATTTCAGCAGGTACCGCAGCTGCAAAACTCGGAATATTCCCCAGTTCACAAGACTTTACTGACCCATCTGAAGTTAGAATAGCGTTCGATGGAGATGCAGTTGTTTTCAGTGATGAGTCCGATGAAATTTTTAAGAATTCAGGCTTGGAAGCTTTTTTGGAGCATGAAAAAAAGAATGCGCAAACACCTATGGCGGGAGGACCGTTTGGCGAGTTCTTAAAAAAACTCTCAATGTTGCGGGCAATCTACTTGGATCCGGATGGAGTCAGCAAGGTAAGAATTGCTATCGTAACTGCTCGAAACGCCCCTGCTCATGCTCGTGTGGTCAATACATTGCGGGCTTGGGGTACACCAGCCGACGAAGCTCACTTCGTCGGCAGTTGGCCCAAAGCCCCAATTCTTCAAGCTTTTAATGCACACATATTTTTTGATGATCAGGAGAAACATATCTTAGGTGCGGCTAATGTTGTGACTTCTGGCCTAGTACCCGGTCCTCACGACCCCGATAATCCCGTGATTCCGGCTTAACTATTAACGCAATGTAGTACAAACCTGATATGTACGAACTACCTCGCTTCCGCATCACCCACCCAAAACTCTCTCTTCCAAACCCTTCAGATTGGCATCGATGATTTTGCCCATCATCATTTTCATCAATGTTTGGCCCATTAGCCAGCCAAGGGGTCCATATTTAACGCGGTAGTCAAATGTCCATGTGACTTTTGATTGCGTGCCATTGGGCAAAATACGAATTTCTGAGCTGGCTGCATGTAGCGGCATTGCGGCCATATCAGATAATTGAACTTTATAACCAATCCCGGGTTTCCACTGGGTGACTTCCTCCACAAGCGACGTACCATTTTCAAAATGGTTTCTGCGTTTGGCACCAACTCCATCTTCACCTTGGGTTAAGGCATCAACCTTGGTGATCTGGGGTGCAATTTCATCAATATGCATGAAGCGGCTCAGCACCTCCCAAATCGCATCGGATGAGGCGTTGATGGTGCGGTGATGTTCAAAATGGATCATCTAAATCTCCCAAAATGTCTTAGATATTTGTTATTTGAACCGCACAATAAATTTGCCCTCCTCTCACCGTTATGACAGTAGTATGAGAGGAGAGGTAAAAAATGCGTCGAACAGAACGGCTTTTTCAGATAATCCAAATCCTGCGGTCCACACGATCACCCATCACGGGGAAGGAACTTGCAGATGAATTGGAAATTTCGCTCAGCACGCTTTATCGCGACATGGCCGAGCTCATCGCCCAGCGTGTACCTGTGCGCGGAGAAGCCGGCATGGGTTATGTGCTTGAGGATGGATATGACATGCCGCCCTTAATGCTCACCGCCGATGAATTAGAAGCTGCAGCCTTGGGTGCTGCATGGGTGGCAGCAGAAGCCGATCCATCTTTGGCGCGGGCGGCACGGGACCTGGTCGCTAAACTTTCCGACACCATTCCCAAAGAATTAAGACCGATTATTCTAGATGGCAGCGCCAAAGCCATTCAAACCAAAGTCATTGTTGCCGAACGATTTGACAGTGCGCTCTTGCGCCATGCCATTCGCGAACGATATCGCTTGCAAATAGCCTATAAAGATCGAGACGGCCAACTGACGGACCGAATTGTCTGGCCACTTTTAATCGCTTTTTTAGACCGCACGCGCTATCTGGTCGGGTGGTGCGAAAGCCGAAAAGATTATCGGCATTTTAAAACCGAACGCATCGAAGAGCTGAAAGTCTTGGGCGATAAATATCCAGGCCGCCGCATTGCTTTGCTCAAAGGCTGGGAAGAGGTCACATCTAAATCCATGCCTCAGTGAGGGAAAGTAGACAGCTTAAATATTATTTGCTTGAATATAGTGGGTTTGGGGTGGAGGTCGCAGTTGAGCAAATATTATTTGATATCCGCTATGATGGCAGCTGTAATCTGCATGTTCACTCTTCCTGGCTATGCAGCTGAGATGCCAAAGCAGCTCTCACTGATCATTAAAAACAGAGAAGCAATCCTCGGCAATTTAACGGCGCAGATCGAATATTGTGTCAATCGAACAGACACAAGACATATCTATTTCCATGGCTGTATCGATTGGCATTCATCTGTACATGGCAATTGGTCGCTTCTAGCTGCTGCGCGTGCAGATGTAACGACGAAATTTTCCCAAAAATTTGACCAACTCAAAATTAGACCTGAAGATCTTAAAGCGGAAATTGCGCTGTTAAAATCCAACCCGCGTTTTGAACGACCTTATGGGCGGGCATGGTTTTTAAGGCTCATGATTGAACAAAATGCGCAGGATAATTCAGATGTGTTGTTAAAACTCTCCTTTGGCGTGTTTGACGATCTATTCAATTACATCGCGCGGAGCGGCCGCGGCCCCTATAGCAAGTCATACAACAGTGAATCCTGGGCACTTATCAACTTATATGATTATGCTGACCACTTCCTCCTCAAAGAGCGACGAGAGAAAGTCAAACAAGTCGTTTTAACAAAATATTTCAGAGCCAACACCGCTGATTGCAATTATGCTTCCGAGCGCGGATCATTCATGGCGATATGCACCAATTGGGCTATGCTGGCGCGACGTGTGATGGACACGCACACATTTGACAGTTGGGCGGATAATTTTATCAAACGAAACGGACTACCTACACCGATCACCCGGCCTAGATCTGCACATGAATTTGGTTTAAATTTTAGCCGCGCATGGGGTCTGTGGGATCTCATGAATGCATCGAGTGTTTATCGACCCGAGGTGGCAAAAGCTTATGCGAACCACTTCATAACCGGCTATACACCGGCCACCAATTGGTCGGGCGATTATTATCAAGTCGGGCATTGGGTGGCACAATTTGGCGTTTTTGCACTGCAGCCACTTATTGGAGGACGCGTGAAATGAAACAGTTTATATCTACAATCGTTATCCTGATAACACTCGGGCTTGCACCATCATTTGCAGGCGACAGGGTCGCACTTGTAATCGGTATCAATGACTACACAAACTTGCCGAAGCTTAAAAACCCACGCAACGACGCTAAGCTTATCGCAAAGACGCTCGAAGATATCGGCTTTGATGTCTATTCCGCTTTTGATCCGGGGCGGTTGGAACTTGATGACGCGATTTATGATTTTTCAAATGCTGTCAGCCAATCTGATATCGCCGTTGTCTATTTTGCTGGCCATGGCATCCAGTTTGATGGCGTATCCTATTTATTCCCGGTGGATGGAAAAGCTGAAAATGCACGTGATCTGCGGCGATTATTTCGAGCAGATGAATTGCTGCAAGATATCTCCCGCGCTAAAAAAATGTCTCTTTTGATCCTCGACGCCTGTCGGGATAACCCATTTCCAAAACAACTTATCGAAGATGACGCAAAGCATTCGGGCTTAACCCGCTCGGTCTCAGCGGGCCGTGGTCTATCCAACGTTCAGGATGTGCCAAAAAATGTGCTTATTGCTTACGCGACACAAGCTGGAAATGTAGCCGTTGATGGTGACGGGGAAAATAGCCCCTATGCATTGGCGCTATCGCGACACCTGTCCAATACGTCTGATATCCGTATCGTGCTCGGGGCTGTACGCGATGATGTTCTAGTTGCAACAAACCATGCTCAGGAACCATTTACTTATGGATCACTTGGTGGTGCGACTTATTCGCTGCCTGTTGCATCAAACATCGATCCAAACACAATTGCTGACCTTAATGTTCAAACCAACACGGTCGAGCAAACGGGCATATTGGCAAACACAATTTCAACAGCATCCGTCTTTAGCCCCGCCTATGTTGCATGGGAGAAAACGACCAAACAAGCGACCCGTCAAAGCCTTGCAAACTATAGTCAGAACCATCCAGATTCCGTCTATTCAGCGATTTCGAGGCAATTATCCAACGGCGCCAATTTTTCAGATCTAAGCTCACGTCCAGTGGTCTGGAGAGATCTCAGCAAGAATGAAAGAATAGATTTGCAACGAAAACTGTCTCATGCCGGCTATTATAGCGGCAAGCTTGATGGAGATATCGGCCGAGGCAGCAAAAAAGCATTATCAGCTTTTGCGTCCGACCTCTCGCTCAACGGCCCAATAACCTATAAGACCCTGCAAGTGATCCTAGAAGTCGCCGACACAAAAGACTTCACCGCGTCCTTGTCTGGCAATTGGGTTGGTAAATATCGCTATCCCAAACCTTTAAATGGCGTGAGTGAAGTTAATTTTGAAATGAACCTGATTCTTTCCCAAAGTCGTATCTCCGGATTTGTTGCCGAACCAAATACCTTTGGCGATAAATCCGCCTCTCATCTTTATGCGAATTTTAATGGTACGATCCAAGGCAGCGACATTTCTTGGAAGAAAACATATGACGGCACTGGCGGCGTGTCACATACAGTGAATTACAATGGGAAGATCGACCGAGAGAATGCAGAAATTAAAGGAAAATGGTCGATCCCTGGCGGATGGTCCGGACCATTTGAAATTAAACTTCAGTAAACTCTCAGATTCATTATCTTATCACCCGCGCAATTTCGTCAAGCAATTGCAGCATTTTGCAAAGCGTTTTATAAAAGAATCGCTGGTAATTTAACGATAAAAGAAAGCGGAATATGTGCCATGAGTGAGTCTAAGAAGAGAAAAATCGTATCATCCAGACATCTAGCATCAGGCAAGGCCTGGCAGGCGTCGGAGTTCGAATATGGAATGATCATCGCCTATAACGGTTTTAATCGTTGGATGCATAAATGCATGGCAGCTTGCGGGCATCCTGAACTCAACGGTCTTGAGATTTTGGTGGTGCATCACATCAACCACCGCGAAAGCTCCAAGCGCCTGTCCGATATCTGCTTTCTCTTAAATATTGATGACACGCATACCGTCAATTACGCGATCAAAAAACTGCTCAAAGCTGATCTTGTGAAAGGTCAAAAGCAAGGCAAAGAGATGTTTTATAGCACCACTGAAAAGGGGCGAAATGTCTGCGATCGCTATCGCGAAATTCGCGAACAGTGCCTGTTAGAAAGCATCACGCGTGTGGATGGTATGGATGAGGAATTGGGCGAGATTGCCAATACGCTTCGCACCTTATCAGGCATGTATGATCAAGCATCACGGGCCGCCTCTTCTCTTTAGCGGCCTGTGACACATCTTGGGAGGATGGATTATCTTGCATCCATCAGTGACGGTAAAACCGTCACAATCTCAGGGAAGACGGTGATAACACCGACCGCCAAAAGCAAAAGCAAAAAGAACGGAAACGCCGCCGCTGCGATCTGCAGGATATTTTCCTTTACCAAACCTTGTATGACAAAAAGATTGAACCCAACCGGCGGTGTGATCTGAGACATTTCAACCACGATTACCAGATAGATGCCAAACCAAAGCGGGTCGATGCCCGCCGCTTCAATCATCGGCATGATGATCGCGGTTGTTAAAACCACAACAGAAATACCATCTAAGAAACAGCCAAGGATGATGAAGAACACCGTTAATGCTGCAAGAAGCGCAAATTGCGACAGCTGAAAGGTATCGATCCACGCAGCAAGGTTTCTCGGAATTCCGGTAAAGCCCATGGATACCGTCAGGAACCCGGCACCGGCCAGAATAAATGCGATCATACACGATGTTTTAGTTGCGCCCATCAAAGCATCGATAAACATTGATTTGGATAATGCGCCATTAAACCAAGCTAAGACCAGCGATAGGATCACACCCACGGCCGCTGCATCAGTTGGTGATGCGATCCCGATATAGATCGAACCGATTACACCCATGATCAACAACAAAATCGGGATCAGACGTTTCGACCCTTTAAGCTTTTCTAAGAAAGTGAAAGATTGCTTTTCCTCCGGGAACAAATCAGGTCGCAACAATCCATATATGCCGATGAAAATCGCGAACATTGAGACAAGCAAGAGCCCCGGCAAAACACCTGCGATAAATAATCTCGCAATCGATTGTTCGGTTGCTACCCCGTAAACGATGAGAATGATCGAAGGTGGGATGAGCAGGCCTAATGTGGCTGAACCCGCAAGCGTTCCGATAATCAACCCCATGGGATAATTGCGGCTTTGAAGCTCTGGCACCGACATTTTGCCGATGGTCGCAGCCGTTGCTGCAGATGATCCAGAAACGGCTGCAAAGATCGCGCAGCCAAGAATATTCACGTGAAGCAATTTACCCGGAACGCGACCAAGCCATGGTGCCAGGCCTTTGAACATATGTTCTGATAATCGCGAGCGCAATAAGATCTCACCCATTAAAATAAACAGCGGCAAAGCGGCAAGCGCCCATGAATGGCTATGCCCCCAAAGGGTGGTTGCCATGATCGGACCAATCGGCGCATTGGAAAATAATAACATGCCCAAAGCACCGGTGAGTGTGAGCGCAAATCCCACCCAAACGCCGAGACCAAGAAGAAAGAAAAGTGTGATTAATAAACCAGCGGTAAGGACAATTTCAGACATGATATCTCCTATTCGCCCAGAACTACATCGTCAGTTTCAAACGGACTTAGCAGGGTGTCGATGATTGAAATTGAAAAAATCAACAGGCCTAAAAAGACGAAGAACTGAGGGATGAAAAGTGGAATTGCGATAATGCCAAATGACTGATCGCCAAATTCATAGGCTTCTAATGTTAAAAGCGCCATGTAATAGGTCATATAGCATGCGGTTACCGCTGCGATGGTAAGCACCAATCGATCAATGTAATTTTTAACCTTTGGCGTAAATGTATCGCGCACCAAAAGAACGCGAATATGGCCATCATGCTTAAACGTATAGGCCAGCGCCATAAAGGAGCTCGCCGCAAGAAAGTAACCTGAAAAATCTGCATATGAAGGAATGGTCAGCGCAACACTGGTTCCAAATATCTTTGTGATCAAATTCGCCACAACTTGTGCCGAAACCAAAAGGCAAATCGCAAAGATAAGGATCGCAGCCAGCGCGCCAGACACATTGTATAAACCGTTGAGATGTCGTCTCATGTTTAGTCCTTTATCCAAATGGAAATTGAGCGGCTCAATGAAAGCCGCTCAGGTTTTAAGAGAGACGAAAACTATTATTGGTTATAGCTTTCAACGATTGTCTTAGCTTCTGGAGACGCGCTCGCCTGCCATTCTTCAAGAAGCTGCGCACCAATTTTGGCAAGATCTGTTTTTAAAACATCACTCGGTTCAATGATTGAAATACCATTATCGCCTAGGACTTTGGTTTTCTCTGTTGCTTCTTTCTGGCTCATTTCCCAACCGCGTTTTTCCGCAGCAGCCGCTGCATCCATCACAGCTTTTTGCGTAGCTTCATCCAGCGCATCAAAAGATGCTTTGTTGATCACAACAACATTTTTTGGCACCCAGGCATTGATCGGAGAATAATGCGTTAAGAAATCCCAGGCCTTGGTATTGGCACCTGTTGACGGAGACGTAATCATCGCTTCAACACGTCCTGTGGTGAAAGCCTGCGGAATGTCCGGCGCTTCAATTTGTGTTGGCGCTGCACCAATGAGCGTCGCGAATTTTTCTAGGTTCGCATTGTATGAACGGAACTTTGTTCCTTTCAAATCATCCGCTTTGGCAATCTCTTTTTGAGTGTAAAGACCCTGTGGCGGCCACGGCACTGAGAACAACGGCATTAGCTTTTGGCGCTCAAGCAATTTTTCAACTTCAGGCTTTTGCGCCGCCCATAGTTTTTCCGCATCTTCATAGCTTGTTGCAACAAGCGGCAGGGTATCAATACCAAAGGCAGGATTTTCATTGGCAAGAAGGCCCATGAAGAATTCACCGATTGGCACAAGCTCTGAGCGAATGGCGTTTTTAATGTCACCATGCTTTAAAAGCGATCCGGCAGAATGGATGGTAATATCAAGTTTGCCATCAGTGGCAGCGCGCACATCATCAGCGAATTGCTTGATGTTTACAGTGTGAAATGTCTGATCAGAATATGGTGTTGGCATATCCCATTTTTCAGCTTGAGCGGCGGTAGACGCGACCACAAGACCCGCGACCATTAGAGCTCTGTTTAACAATTTTCCCATTTTATTTTCTCCCTAATTTGAGAATTTATTAAATTCTTATCTTGACAGAAAAAACTAATAACGGCATTTAATCAATAAAACAATGATAATTTATCGATAAAATGTAAATTTATAAAATAAAGGTTTTGGACATGTCGCAAAAATGGGATTTCTGGATTGATCGCGGTGGTACATTCACTGATATTGTGGCGCGAACTCCTGATGGAGAGCTTCGACCGCACAAGTTATTGTCGGAAAATCCGGAAGCCTATAAGGATGCAGCGATCCAAGGTATTCGTGATCTGATGGGAATTGAAAAGGACGAAAAAATCCCGTCCGACAAGATCGCGACCGTAAAAATGGGCACCACAGTTGCAACTAATGCCCTGCTCGAGCGCAAAGGCGATCGTGTGGTGCTCATCACCAATGTCGGTTTTGCTGATGCGTTGCAAATTGGTTATCAAGCGCGCCCAAGATTGTTTGATCGTGAAATTAAAAAACCCGAACTTCTATATGATTGCGTCTCAGAAGTTCCTGGCCGTATGCTCGACGATGGTACGGAAGAGGAAGCGCTCGACATCGATGTCGCACGCGCTGAGCTGCAAAAAGCATATGACGATGGCATAAGATCCGTCGCGATTGTGTTCATGCATGGCTATAAACATCCAAATCACGAGATCATCGTTGCAGAACTCGCACGTGAAATTGGCTTTGAACAAATCTCTCCGAGCCATGAAGTCTCGCCGCTGATCAAATTTGTTGGCCGCGGTGACACAGCCGTTGTTGATGCTTATCTCTCACCCATCTTGCGCCGTTATATCGACCAAGTGGCCAGTGAGTTAGATACTGAAAACACCGATTTGCAATTGATGTTTATGATGTCATCGGGCGGATTAACTGCGGCCAATCTGTTTCAGGGCCGGGATGCCATTCTATCCGGCCCAGCAGGTGGGATAGTTGGTGCTGTTGAAACATCAAAACTTGCCGGCTTTGACAAGATCATTGGTTTTGATATGGGCGGCACATCCACAGATGTTGCTCATTATGCAGGGGATCTTGAAAAAGACTTTGAAACTGAAGTTGCCGGCGTTCGCATGCGTGCACCAATGATGAAAATTCATACCGTTGCTGCAGGTGGCGGGTCGCTTTTACAATATGACGGCTCAAGATATCGCGTTGGTCCTGAATCTGCGGGTGCAAATCCAGGACCTGCCAGTTATCGGCGCGGTGGACCGTTGGCAGTAACTGATGCCAATGTCATGCTTGGTAAATTGCAACCAGATTTGTTCCCAGCCGTCTTTGGACCCAATCAGGATGAACAACTGGATAAAGATGCTGTTGCTGAAAAATTTGAGACGATCGCGCAACAATCTGGCGCTAATTCAGCTGAAGAAGCCGCCGAGGGGTTCTTAAAAATCGCGGTTGAAAATATGGCCAATGCGGTCAAGAAAATTTCCGTTCAGCGCGGTTATGATATCACCAGATATGCGTTGACATGTTTCGGAGGCGCAGGCGGGCAACATGCCTGTGCTGTCGCGGACATCTTGGGCATGAAGACGGTTATCGTTCACCAATTTGCGGGCATTTTGTCCGCCTATGGCATGGGTCTTGCTGATATTAAAGCCTCCCGTCAAAAATCTTTCGAGAACGAACTTGATGCAGAATTTTGCGCCAATCTCAACTGGACATTTGGCCAACTTCGCAAAGAAACAGCTTTGGAATTAATCGATCAAGGTGTGGCGTCTGATGAGATTAAAACCACAGCAACTGCTCATATTAAATATGCAGGAACAGATACAACGCTTGAAATTCCACTTGGTCACATCGAGGAAATGAAAGCAGCTTTTGAAGAGCTTCATAAAGAGCAATTTGGTTTTGATATGCCAAACACCAAATTACTTATTGAGCTTCTAGAAGTGGAATCCGCTGGCGGCAAATCAACAGATACAGAAGCCAGACAAACCGCTTCAGATACCCAGCCTGAAGCTATGCGCACCACTAAATTCTTCTCAGGTGGCAAATGGCAGCACGCGAATATCTATAAACGCGCAGAATTGCGATCGGGTCAAACCGTTAAATCGCCGGCAATCATTGTGGAAGATATCGGAACCATTGTTGTTGAACCTGGTTGGGATGCTGTCGTCAATGAATATGGGCACATCATCCTAAACAAAGTTGCCGTTGCACAAGACAAACACGATATTTCAACCCAAGCTGATCCGGTGATGTTGGAAGTTTTCAACAATCTCTTCATGTCGATTGCCGAGCAAATGGGCATTCGCCTGCAAAAAACGGCGCATTCGACAAATATCAAAGAACGGCTTGATTTCTCCTGCGCAATTTTTGATAGCGACGGCAAGTTGATCGCTAATGCACCACATACGCCGGTGCATCTCGGTTCGATGGATCGATCGGTAGAGAGCATCATCCGCGTCCATCCCAATATGAAACGCGGCGATGTTTATGTCACAAACGCGCCCTATAATGGCGGCACGCATTTGCCGGATATCACTGTCGTCACGCCAGTCTTTAAGGATGGTAACAAACCAACATTCTTTGTTGCTTCGCGCGGTCACCACGCCGATGTCGGAGGGATTGCGCCCGGCTCTATGACACCAAAAGCAACATCGATTGAAGATGAAGGTATCGTTTTAGATAATCTTCATCTGGTAAGATCCGGTCAATTCCTCGACAATGAGATCCGCTCAATCCTCAGCAGCGGAAAATATCCGTGCCGAAATGTCGATCAAAATATCGCCGATCTAAAAGCGCAGATCGCTGCCAATGAAAAAGGTGTTGCGGAACTCTTATCCATGGTGGATTCGTTCGAATTAGATGTGGTTCACGCCTATATGGGCCATGTTCGCGACTATGCAGAAGAATGTGTGCGTCGTGTCATCGCCACATTAAAAGACGGCGAAGCGGAAGTCTTTTTCGATCAGGGATGCAAGATCAAAGTCAAACTCACAATCGATAGTGATACACGCTCTGCAACACTTGATTTCACTGGCACATCCGATCAACAGGCGGACAATTTCAATGCGCCAGAACCCGTCACGCGTGCCGCCGTATTATATACATTCCGTTGCATGGTGGATGATGATATTCCAATGAATGCGGGCTGTATGCGCCCGCTCAAAGTCATCTTGCCAGACAATTCCATGCTGACCCCAAAATATCCTGCGGCGGTTGTCGCCGGAAATGTGGAGGTTAGCCAAGCCGTGACCGATTGCTTATTCCAAGCCTTAGGTGCTCTTGCTGGGGCACAAGGTACAATGAACAATTTCAACTTTGGGAATGATCAATACCAATATTATGAAACTATCTGCGGTGGCTCAGGTGCTGGTGAAGGGATCAAAGGCGCACATGCGGTGCATACCCATATGACAAATACACGCCTCACCGATCCAGAAATTCTCGAACAACGCTATCCCGTTGTGTTGGAAACCTTCCAAATTCGCGACGGATCAGGCGGCAAAGGTCAATGGAACGGTGGCAATGGCTTGAACCGGACGCTGCGCTTCCGCCAAGAGATGGATGTCTCCTTCTTATGTGGCCGCCGCATCGTCCCACCTTCAGGTTTAAATGGCGGGGGTAATGGCGCACTTGGTCATAATTATCTTCGCAATATCGAAGGTCAAATTGACGAACTCAAAGGACGTTCACAAATTAAGGTCAATCGCGGCGAAGCGGTGATTATCAAAACACCCGGCGGTGGCGGATTTGGTAAACCCGAATTAGAAGACGCTTAGAGTTTATGATGAGAATAGCCGCGCCAAATTCAAATGTTTGGCGCGGCTTTTTTAAACGGTATCAAAAATCTCACCGGTCAACCATGCGGGCCAATCACGCTCAAAAAATGACTTTGCACTTTCATCAAACCGGCGAATAGGCTGGGAGGAAACTTGCATCTGGTGACCGACCATGCGCACGATCAATTGCTCATTCTTGTGCTCGTCTTTCTCAGATCGAAAACGAATGTCCTCAAGCGGCCCATGCGCAGATTGCGGCAAAGAATCTCCATCAGAATCACAGATGGCCCGCGCCCCACGGCTCCCACCGCCCTCAGAAATATAATGATCAAGTGCAGCTAACACGGCTTCGGACGCCAGTGCCATTTGCTGCCATTGCAGAACGCGGACGATCTCACTGTCACGCATCGCGCTAATACCTTTGTCGCGAATTTTCGCGTTTAATGATTTAGCATCCCCGTATGCATCACGCACATCGCGCGCAAAGCATAGCACACCGGCTTGATCACTCATGCGCGCCTGTATATCTGCCCGCAAAGACTTAACTGTTAAATCACTCTCAAATTGGAGTACAGATTGAATATCTTTCATTGCGCGTCGCGCTGCATCTGCAACATCCGTCGACGCAGGTTCGCTAGCTTTTCCACTTGCACCAATATGTTCCCCGACGCGCGTGCCAAAAACCTGACCTGCATTAAGCGCTGATCCTCCAGGACGCGTCACACCATGGGTTCCAGACGCTTCGCCAATTGCATAAATGCCTGCAATATTAGTGCGCCCCCAACTATCAACGGCAATGCCGCCATTCATATGCTGGTTGTTAACAGCAAACTCCAAGGGATCGTTTTTGATATCAACTTTGTAGCGGGCGTAAAGTTCAATCGCGAGCGGGTTCATATGCAACAAACGTTCGATGGGCATTTCTTGTGTTGCACCAGCGTTCTGTAAATAAACGCTGACATCATCATCAAGCCGATCTAGGCTGAAAGGTCGATCACCCGGCACGGCCAAAGGATTGCGATTAAAATCCATAAGGACACGTCGGCCTTTTTGATTTTCCAAGACGATGGCAAGATCAACAAGGCTGGATTGGAAATCGAGCATGCGAGTCGCATGAAATGGCCATTGGTAACCTTTGCGAAAAATATTGGAGGCCATCTCTTGTGTGGTTCGATAATAATCACCTAGAAAATGATGCTCGATGCCATCCTCATCAACGGAATAAATATGCGGGATCACCTGCACATAGGTGCCAGAAAGGTTCCATGGGAAACCTTCCCGGCGGGTGCCGATTCCAAACTGACTTTCAGTAATATTGACAAGTTCAAGCCCTGTTTCAAGCGCGAGCCCCAACGTGCCAAAACAGCTATTGGGAAATACGCTATCGCGATATAATTCGCCCGGACCACCTGCAGCAATCACAAGTGCTGCACATTGGAAAATAATCAGACCCAAAGGATTGGCATCGGTCTGTAACCTTGGACGAATAGCTAGCAAACCGCTAACGCGTTTGGTATCTCCCTCGCCTTCAGTCAAAACCTTAATCGCCGTTGTATGATTGAAGAACGCGATGTCAAGTTGGATCGCTTCTTTAGCCAATACCTGGACCATCAGCCGCGATGTACGGGGCCCGCAAGAAGTTGCGCGACCCACCTCATCATGATCAGTTTGATATCGCAATGTCCCGCCCAAATCATCTTGCGGTAAAGGCAATCCCAAATATTGCAGTGATGCCATCGCACGCGTTGAACCCACCGCTTCGATATAGGCGGTGTCTTCATCCATCGCGCCACCTGCGCGAATGGATCGCGCCATCTCTTTGAAATTATCACCTTGATCAGCCGTATTGGCCGTATGCAAAGTCTGTTTGTCAGAACCTGAACAAGCCGACGTTCCACCCCAGGCACTTTGGCTGATAATGGTCACATCCGCATTGCGGCGTTTGGCTTCAACGGCCGCACGCAAACCCGCAGCACCACTGCCCACTACAAGACATCCTGTCTGATGAACAGGTACCTCATAATCATTGATGCGAATGGTTTTATCCAATTCAGGCTCAGCATTAAGGCGCGGCATATCCACATCTGTTAGCGCGTTCAAAATAGATTGCGGGATCTTCATACTCACGAGGGTACTCGTCCTTTCAAGTCCAGATATTATTTAATATCGACCCACGCATTAAGGCGCGAGGATTCCATGCAAGCATCAATGATCTGGCAGATGTGATGACCATTTTCAAAAGTTGGCCACATGGGCTGATTTTCGGTGATTGATTTGATCACTTCAGCTGCCTCGATAATTTTACTTTCGTTATAGCCAACGGCAAAATTGGGCAGCGGTGAAAACTTTTGAAATGTTTCATGCTCCGGTCCGACATCAATTTCGCGAAAGCCACGTCGACCCACACCATCATTATTGGAATAAAACCTGATGCGGTTGATCTCGTCATAATTATAAACAAGACTGCCCTTGGTGCCATAAATCTCATAGCCCTGCATGAACTTGCGGCCCGTGGCCACGCGCGAAAAATCAACCAAGCCGCGGGCGCCATTGGCAAACCGACAAAGAACATTGGATCCATCAGGATTGGTAATATCGGCCCATTCTTCATCGCCTTTCAGCTCAGGCACTTCGCCAAATGCTAAACCATCCACCACCGGGCGCTTTGGTGCTGTAATATAATTATCAGCAATCAAAGAGGTGACATTGCCAACAAGAAATTCCATGAAACTAAATACATGGCTACCCGTATCACCAACAATACCCGTGGGGGCTAAATCACCATTGGCGCGCCACATATAAGGCGCATGCGGGTCACCATAAACATCAATATGCTGACAACCTTTAAACAGTTTAATCTCACCGATTTCGCCGGCATCAATCAGCTCTTTTGCAAGATCATGAACAGGATTGCGCGGAAAGGCATGACCAACGCGCGTAATCAATCCTTTGTCGCGGGCAATATCTGCCAATTCACGCGCTTCTTCTGCTGTATCCGCAAGCGGCTTTTCACAAAAAACATGCTTGCCAGCTAGTAGCGCTGCCTTTGCCACATCATAATGCAAATTGTCAGGAAGACAGATATCAATCAGATCGACGTCAGGATCGTTCACGGCCTCTTGCCAAGTCTTGTAGATTTTAGCGTCAGGTGCGCGTTCACTCAACTCTTGTGCAGATGATGAATTTCCTTCAACCAGTGCCACTACTTTTGCCTTGCCATGACTATCACCAAAGAAATGCGGGAATGTTTGATAGGCCATCGTGTGGACTTTTCCCATCCAACCGGACGCACCCAATACGGCAACTCTCACGTCTTTCATCTGCTTTCCTTCTTGCTTTTTAACTGGCAATCATCACTTGTCATTAGACATCAAGATCAAGCACCAAAATTCCATCAATGCCGCCGATCGCATTTTCAACGAGCTGGCCACCAAGCGCCTTATGTTCTTCGTTATCCGCGTAATTTTGCAACGCATCCCAACTATCAAAATCAATCACAAATCCATGCATATATCCGCGTTCAATTTGCTCAGGGCTCTCTGAGCGACCACCGGTGAAATTTAAAGCGCCGGGGAGCTTCTCAACCAATTGGGACAAACCGGCATAAATCTCAGCGATCTTATCTTCCGATGTTTCAAGTTTGAATTTAGTCAATACGATATGACGGATCATCACATAATTCCTTGATCTTGTTTGATCATGTCGGCAGCTTTTTCGCCGATCATAATTGCGGGTGCATTTGTGTTAGATGAATTTACAGTTGGCATGATGGACGCATCGGCAACACGTAGTCCTTCAATGCCATTAAAGCGCAAACGTGTATCGAGTACCGCTTCGTCATCACTTCCCATCCGGCAGGTACCAGCGCAATGGTGTGATGTTTTCGAATGCTCACATATGAAGTTGAAATAATCTTCATCTGTTTGAACAGATGGCCCCGGCAAACGTTCCGCCATAATATATGGTTTGAGCGCATCTTGCGCTAAGATGTCCTGAACCAATTTAAGACCACGGATCGACATCTCACGATCGTAGGGATCGCTCAAATAATTAGGATCAATCAGCGGCATGTCTTTTGGGTTATCAGATTGCAATCTCACTGTACCGCGAGAACGTGGACGCAAGTGGCAAGCATTTAATGTCACGCCGCCATTGGCCATTACCTCAACACCGGCTTCAATACCAGTGCCCAAACCCAAATGCATCTGAATATCAGGCGAACGCGCATTTTCATCGGCATACCAAAACCCACCCGTTTCAAACAGACTAGAAGCGACGGGCCCTTTGCGCGTGAAAATATATTGTAGTCCCGCCAAAGCCGACAAATGCAGTTTGGCAAATCGATCATAGGTATGCGGACCAGTCACCTCACAAATTGCATAAAGATCAAGATGATCCTGCAAGTTTGAGCCAACGCCCGGCTGATCATAGACAACATCTATACCCAGCGCCTTTAACTCATCAGCTGGACCAATCCCGGATAATTGCAACAAGCGCGGTGAACCAATTGCACCGGATGAGAGAATAACCTCTTTATCTGCGATGAGTTTTTCGCCACCCACCATCTCAACGCCCGTCGCACGGCCATGCTCAACAATAATGCGTTTCACTTGTGCATTTAATTGAACGGTAAGATTGCTGCGACTTTTAACCGGAGCGAGAAAAGCCATGGCAGCTGAAGAACGGCGGGCATTTTTTTGTGTAAGTTGATAGTAACCAACGCCATCTTGCTGAGCACCATTCATATCCTTGTTGTGCGGAATACCAAGCTGGCCTGCAGATTGGATATATGCATCGCAAATTGGCAATGGCGCCCTTGGTTGCGACACACCTAATGGACCATCTTGCCCATGATACTCACCGGAATAGGTGTCGTTGTTTTCAGGTTTTTTAAAATATGGAAGCACATCTGAATAAGCCCAGCCGTCGCATCCCATCTGCCGCCAATCATCGTAATCTTGCGCCGCACCGCGCGTATAAATCTGCGCGTTAATAGCAGACCCGCCACCAATGACTTTGGCTTGTGTATAGTTAAAAACCTTTCCTTGCATCGATGTTTGTGGCGTTGTCGACCAACCCCATGCACCAATGCCTTTGGTCATTTTCGCAAAACCCGCTGGCAAATGAAAAAACGGATGACGGTCGCTGCCGCCAGCCTCAAGCAACAACACCGAAACCTCGGGATTTTCACTCAAACGAGCTGCCAAAACAGACCCTGCGGATCCACCGCCAATAATGATGAAATCATAACCCTTCGTCATGCGACCAACCCCAAACTGACATTATGTTGAGCATAGCACATTGAGCTTATATTCAAGCTTTTTTCCCACATATCCATCATCATTATCTTTATCACATTTCCCAAAGCGCAGACTGTGTTTTTCTACAACGTAAAACAAGATTTACTGGCTTCATAAAACCACGCAAGATCTTGCGTGATCCCATCATAAAACTTATATACTGGAACGTTCCAATTTTGGCAATAAAAAACTTTTATACTATATCTATCAACACGTTAGTTCAAATTCTCACAATGTCTCATAGAGTTCGATGGGAAGATCGTCAGGGTCTGCAAAAAACGTAAAACGTGAACCGGTCAATTTATCAATGCGAATAGGCTCTAATTCCAAACCGAGCGCCGTCAAACGCGCAATCTCACCTTCAATATCTGAAACACGAAAGGCTAGATGTCTCAGCCCGCATGCCTCGGGTCGCGACACGCGTTTTGGCGGTTTGGGAAACGAGAATAATTCCAATTGCCCACCACCTGGAATTTGCAAATCAAGCTTCCAAGATTGACGCTCAGATCGATAGGTCTCAGCGATGACTTTTAGACCCAGAATTTGCGTATAAAAATGTTTTGAAACATCATAATTGCTGGCAATAAGTGCAACATGATGAAAGCCGGTGATCAAAGTATTTTTGGCATCGATATCAGACAAATCAGATCTCCACTCTAAAGCGTTCGTGAAAAATTACGTTTAAACAAACATCACGTCGTTGAACGCAATATCAATTCCACCGGCATGCGTTCGGGCGTATTTGGATGAATATCTTTTTCAAGCCAATCAAGCAGTAATTGGGTAGTCCATTTGCCAAAAGCATTAACATCACAACGCACCGTCGACAATGCCGGAAAACTTTGAGCTGCTTCTTCGATGTCGTCAAATCCGATGAGCGAGAAATCATCTCCAAGTTTCACACCTGCTTCCGCAAATCCAGCGATCATCCCGATTGCGACCAGATCGTTAAACGCCATGGCGGCATCAATGTTTGAATGATTTTTTGCAATATCGAGAGCTGTCTTATAACCAAAGGCTCGACTGGCATCACCGGAAAATGTTTGCAGATTTATCTTATGCTGTTTTGAAATTTCTTCCAGACCGCTTCGTCGTTCGGTCATGATGTCAGTGCCTTCAACACCACCAACAAAAGCGATATTTTTTGCACCGCCTTTGACCAGATGTTTAGCTGCCGCAACACTACCTTCGTGATAATCCATCGAGCAGAAAGGGATCTTATCGCGGTGAAACTTTGACTGCCGCAATACTTGCATGACCGGAACGCCAGCGTTTAACACCGCTTCAAGATCCTTGCCATCGCCACCATAGCTCGGCGCAATCAATAGTGCATCTACACCATGCTCCAGCATCGAACTAATAACATTTGCCTGAATTTTTGGATCTTCATTTGAATTGCCGACAACGGCCGCATAGCCACGTTCGGACAATGCCATTTGTGCCGTAACACCCAGCTCGGTGTAAAAAGGGTTTCTCAAATTATTGATAACTAATCCGATCAGCCCAGCATTGGCACCACGTAAATTGGCTGCACCACGATTATAGACATACCCGGTTTCACGCATTGCTTCGCGCACTTTATCGCGCGTATCAGATTTCACAGTTGGACTATTTTGCAAAACCAAAGACACCGTCGATTTCGATACGCCAGCAAGTTTGGCCACATCAATAATCGTCGGGCGTTTGTTCATATTTGCGTTCATCCATTGTCGCATGCGTAAAAAACTTACCCGACAGGCTTACTGGTATTTCAGTTGTTGTGCAATCATTCGACCAAATCCAAACACCTGAAACAATCGACTCATCAACAGTTTCATACCATTTAACTGTGCTGAATGCTTAAAGAGCTTTCGTAGTTTCTTGGATATAATCGCCGACACGCAAGGCTTGCGCCGCGATAGTCAAGGCTGGATTGACTGCAGCTGATGTCGGCAAGAAACTCGCATCCACCACAAAAAGATTGGCGTGATCATGGGCTCTACAATAAAGATCCAGCACACTATCTTTCGGGTCTGCGCCAAATTTAAGCGTCCCACATTGATGCGAGGGTGTACGACGATCAAACGCACGGGATAACACAAGCGGGAAACCAGATTGTTTAAAAACCTGTTTGGCACGTTTAACCAAAGCTTGATGGCACTGCCAGTTTGAACGTTTCCATTCCAGCCGTATTTGATCTTTTTCAATCGTCACACGACTATCGCGATTGGGAAGGTCTTCGCTCATCACATACCAATCGACGGAATGGTTCGCGACATAGCTGGCCAAGGCTTTTGGCAAACCAGATTGCGCAGATAAAATCGAACCTGAAATTTTGCCCAAGAGTTGAACATTGCCAAGTGGCATATTTTGAGGGCCACCGGTGAAATAAAAATCATTGAACTGAAGCGTTTTCTGATACACCGAACTATTCTTGCGAAACGGATGTAATGCCAATACAGCGGTACAGTTATGGTTCATGAAATTTCGGCCCACCATATCAGATGAATTTGCCAGACCTCTTGGATGAGCTTCATTGGCAGAGCGAAGTAATAAAACTGCAGAATTAATCGCCCCCGCTGCCAGAATAACCAATTTAGGCTTTATAGATTTCGGCGCCCCGCCTTGGGTATATCGCACTTCAGAAATATCGCCATTGCCATCCGTTAACAATCTATCGACATGGCAATTCACCTCAAGGGTCACGTTCTCGGAAGATAATGCTTTCGCTAAAGGTATGGTTTCAGCGTCACCCTTCGCACCAGTTGTGTCGGGAAATGCATCCCAAGGCGTGTTACCCCTGGCGAGCCAGGATTTCACATCTACACTAAGCGGCAAAGATGATGGTGATACACCAGCTTTTGTTAACCGCTCTCGCAATTCTCGAATAGAAGGCTCATCTTCAATCGGGCTATTGGGATATTGACCAGAGTGGCGCGGCTCTGTGGGATCTTGTGTCTCATCGCCTGAAACGTCAAACAGTTCTTCCGCCCTTTGATACCATGGTTCAAGTGCATCATAGGTGATTGGCCATGCAGGTGATGTGCCGCCCAAATGCGCAACCTTTTCAAAATCACGTTCGCGATAACGCAGCAAAACCGAGCCATAGAACTTGGTATTGCCACCAACATTATAATAATTCCCGGGATTAAACGATTTGCCTTCACCATCAATCCAGGTTTCTTCCGGACGGAAATATCCATCCCGAAAGATCGCAATGTCGTCTCGCGCTTCTTTTGTGTCTGATAGACGATCACCGCGTTCTAAAATGACAATCCGTCGTCCGGATCCCGCCAATGAAGCGGCTATTGTTGCACCGCCCATGCCGGACCCGATGATGACAATATCGACTTCATCGCTCATTAGGGAATGCGCATTTCCGTGTCAGTGTCAAAGACCACGGCCTTATCCATATTGATCGCGAACCGCGCCTGACTTCCCGGCTTCACTTGCACATCAGCGCGCATTCGTGCGTTACATTCCTTACCGCCCAATGTGGTCATCACAAAAGTGTCGGAACCCGCGGGTTCTGTCACAATCACCTCATTGTCGATTTCAACAATGTTGGACGCATCGCGATCAGCACCGCCAGGATCAGTAAAGGCTTCAGGGCGAATGCCTAAGATAACCGTTTTCCCAACATATGATTTCAATTCATCCGATGGCGATGAGAATGGCAGCGAAACCGTTTGTCCATGCGCGTTAGATGTTTCTGCCGCAATTCCTTTATCCAGCTTGACGATTTTGACCGGCACCAGATTCATCGATGGTGAACCCATAAAGGTCGCAACAAACAGATTATTTGGCGTGTTGTAAATTTCTTTTGGCGTGCCGAGTTGCTGCACATAACCGCCATTCATCACTGCAATACGAGTGGATAATGTCATCGCTTCAATTTGATCATGGGTCACATAAACAATTGTGGCTCCCAATTTCTGGTGCAGTTTTTTAATTTCCGTGCGCATATCAACGCGAAGTTTTGCGTCCAGGTTGGAAAGCGGTTCATCGAATAAAAACACATCAGGATCGCGCACAAGGGCACGCCCCATGGCGACCCGTTGACGTTGCCCACCTGATAATTGCCCAGGCTTTCGATCAAGCAATTGTTCGATCTGCAAAAGTTTAGCAACATTGTTCATCGCTTTTTCACGCTCAGGCTTGGGAACATCATGCATCTCCAAGCCAAAGGTAATGTTTTGCCCAACAGACATATTCGGATAAAGCGCATAGGACTGAAACACCATGGCTATATTGCGCTTAGATGGATGTACACCATTCATCGTCGTGCCTTTAATGGCAATCTCACCTGAGGTGATTTCTTCAAGCCCAGCAATCATATTGAGCAAAGTTGATTTACCGCAACCCGATGGCCCCACAAGCACGAGGAATTCACCCTCCTCAACTTCGATATCCACCTTGTGAAGAACCTCAAGTTCCCCATAGGATTTTGTCGCATTTTTTATATCAAGAAATCCCATTTGGATTCTCCAATTTCATTTTACTTTGAACCCTTATTCCAACTCTGCGGAAACTGGATTTATGATGAACACACATCTTGTTTTGTTATCCTTTGACTGACCCGGCCATCAGACCACGGACGAAATATCGACCAGCCACGATGTAAACGAGCAATGTCGGAAGCGCGGCAAAAACGGCACCTGCAAAGTGCACATTATATTCCTTCACCCCATGCGAAGATTGAACGAGATTATTGAGCGCAACGGTCATGGGTTGGCTATCAAGATCGGCAAATGAAGCGCCAAACAGAAAGTCATTCCAAATATTGGTAAATTGCCAAATGACACTCACAACAATGATCGGACCTGAGCTTGGCAATAAGATGCGCTGAAAGATCCGGAAGAAACCAGCCCCATCAATTTGCGCGGCACGAATGAGCTCGGTTGGAAACACCTGATAATAGTTTTTGAAATATAGGGTGGTAAATCCAAGACCAAAGACCACATGAACCAAAACCAATCCCGGTGTTGATCCAGCTAAGCCTGTGAGCCCCAAAATACGCGCCATTGGGATAAGCACAATCTGGAAAGGAATGAAGCAGGCAAAGAGCATCATGCCAAAGATTAAGGTGTCATATTTAAACCGCCACTTGGTCAGAACATAACCATTCAGCGCACCTAAAATCGTCGAGATCGCAACAGCAGGAACCACCATTTTGATGGAGTTCCAGAAATAGGGGCTAAGACCTGTCGCCTCAACGCCGATCTGCGCCGATGACCAGGCCTTAAACCATGGCTCCAATGTCCAGACATCCGGCAAAGACAACATATTGCCACCGGTAATCTCCGCCAATGGCTTAACTGAATTCACCAACATCACACCAAATGGCAGAAGATAAAACAGCGCGAACAGGATCAGGACAAGATAGAGAAAAAATCGAGTAACGCGTCCAGTGCGGATAGCGGTATCAGAACTTGCAATAGCCATTATTTTTTCTCCCGCAATTCTGAGTAAAGATAAGGCACCATGATCGCGACGATTGTGAGCAACATGGTCACCGCAGAAGACGCGCCGATCCCCATCTGGTTACGTGTGAACGTGTATGAATACATGAAAGTTGCCGGCACTTCCGTTGCACGGCCCGGCCCGCCACCTGTGAGCGCGACCACAAGATCATAGGACTTAATGGCAAGGTGACTTAAGATCACAAAGGCGGACAAAAAGGCAGGACGCAATTGCAGGATGATGATTCGTCGGTAAAGACTAAAATTACTCGCACCATCCATTTGTGCCGCTTTGAGCATCTCGTTATCAATGCCGCGCAAACCCGCCAAGAACATTGCCATCACAAATCCGCTCGATTGCCACACGGCAGCTAAGACAACAGTGTAGATCGCAAAGTTTCGATCTTTGATCCAATTAAATTCAAAGCTCTC
The DNA here is from genome assembly GCA_017644105.1 of Rhizobiaceae bacterium. Classification (GTDB taxonomy): domain Bacteria; phylum Pseudomonadota; class Alphaproteobacteria; order Rhizobiales; family Rhizobiaceae; genus Lentilitoribacter. Next base: position 29,252 of record JAEPMD010000001.1, read on the forward strand.
CCAGCCCCATAAATGCATGGTGTGTTCAAGGCCGATGCCGGGATCTAAAAACCATTTCCACGCCGTACCCGTAACGATGAAGCTCAGCGCCATTGGATAGAGATAAATCGGTCGCAATACGCTTTCACCTCTGATCTTCTGATCAAGGAAAATTGCCAGCATTAAACCGATGACCGTGCAGAAGAATATGTAAAGGCCGGAAAAGACAACGAGATTGCTCACCGCTATATCCCAGTGTCTCAAGCGGAATAATTTTTCATAATTTTCAAAACCAACCCAGCCAAAGCTTGGCAAAATTCGACTGTCTGTGAAGCTTAAATACACAGTGAAGAATATGAACCCGTAGACAAAGAACAAGATCAAAGCCAATGAAGGTGATAAAACCAGCTTGGGTATCCAATTCTGGAGTCGTGTTCTAAAATCGGGATTTGTGGCGTGGCTCGCCATCTTAAGCCCCCTTGGTTGGTAATTGTGATTGGTAAGAAGCCCCTCAAAAGAAGGGCTTCCGTTTTTAGGCTTGATTGCTATTTCGCGATGGAGACAGCATCGACGAGTTCTTCAACAGCTGTCGCTGAATCGTATTCGCCATTAAAATGCGCTGTGATCACATCATACATTGCGTTTTTCACACTGGCTGCTGATGCATGGCCATGCGCCATGGAGCCAAATAGATTGCCAGATTTCGCAGCTGCTGCGAGATCAGCCATGCCTTTTTTACCGCATGCATCAAATGCTTCATCAGACACATCAGTTCGTGCAGGCACGGAACCTTTCACCACGTTAAAGGCTGATTGGAATGATGGCGCCAAAATCGCAGATGCAAGCGCAGCTTGTTCTGGAGAGACGTTACCGCCTTGATCAAACATCATGAATTGGTCAGCGTTAAATGTCACCTGATCAGCAGTGCCTGGGAAACGGAAACATAGGAAATCTTCACCAGGAACTTTACCGGCATTGATAAATTCGCCTTTCGCCCAGTCGCCCATCATTTGGAAGCCGGCTTCACCATTGATCACCATGGCTGTTGCTAAGTTCCAATCGCGGCCTGAGAAGTTTTCATCAACATTGGCACGAATAACGCCCATGCGGTCAAAGACTTCTTTCATACTGTCTGAACCAAGTGTCGCTTCATCAAGATCGATAAAAGCAGCTTTATAACCATCTGGTCCAAGAACAGACATAGCAACACCGTCAAACACGGTTGCTTCCTGCCAAGCTTGACCACCATGCGCAACAGGTGTGATGCCAGCTGCTTTTAGTTTATCAAGCGCTGCGACAAACTCATCCCATGTTGTTGGAACCGCAATACCATTCGCATCAAGCACAGCTTTATTGGCCCAAACCCAGTTTGTGGAATGAACGTTCACAGGTGCAGATACCCATTTGCCGTCGACTTTGGCAAATTGCTGAAGCGCCGCCGGGATCACATCGTCCCAACCTTCTTTTGCAGCGACATCGTTCAAGTTGGCAAGTGAACCTTGTTTTGCCCAATCGATGATATCAAAGCCAAGGCCTTGCACAGCTGTTGGTGCATTACCTGCTGTCACGCGCGCGCGCAAAACAGTCATGGCGCTTTCGCCACCACCACCAGCAACGGGCATATCATTCCAGCCAATGCCTTGACCTTCAAGACCTTCTTTAAGCACATTAAGCGCCGCAGCCTCACCACCAGATGTCCACCAGTGAAGAACCTCCACATCACCAGCAGCAGCAATATTCGTTGAAGTTGCACCCACAAATAGGGCAACAGTCGTCATTAATACGTGTTTACGCATGGTATTCCTCCGTTTTTGCGTTAACAATGATCAGCCTAGGCGGATCAAATCCAAGGTGTGCGCGTACGGCCTATCCGCATTTGCACTGTTTTAACTTCGAGAAATTCATCGAGACCGTAGCGGCCGAGTTCGCGGCCTTGACCGCTTTCTTTCACGCCGCCAAAGGGCAGCTCTGGAAATCCATCCATCCAGGTATTGGTCCACACCGTGCCAGCTTGCACGCGGCGGCTAAATTCGAGACATGTGTGAATGTTTTCACTCCACACCCCGGCAGAGAGACCGTAGCTTGCGCCATTGGCCATGGCGATAGCCTCGTCCATTGTCGAGAATGTCAAAACAGACAGCACCGGGCCGAAAACTTCTTCGCTGGCAATGGGCATATCTGCCGTTAAATTCGATACCACTGTCGGTGCATAGAAGGCACCTTCCAGCCCGTCGATTTTGATCGGTGCGCCGCCTAACTCAACTTTCGCACCATCAGCTTTGGCATCTTCAACATAAGACGAAATTTTGTCCTGATGACCTTGATGGATAATCGCGCCCACTTTTGTATCGGGATGCAAAGGGTCGCCAAATGGCACCTTCTTGCTGAGCTCCACAACGCGTGCGATTACATCCTGCGCAATATCTTCATGCACGATAATGCGTGATCCAGAATTACAACATTCACCTGCATTGAAATATATACCAAAGACGATGGCATCGATCGCGCTATCAATATCTGCATCTGCAAACAGAACCTGCGGGTTCTTACCACCCAGTTCAGAAGACACTTTCTTCAGCGTATCCGCTGCAGCGCGTTCAATTGCCTTGCCAACAATTGTCGAACCAGTGAAGCTCACCATATCGACATCTTCATGTGTTGTCATGACAGAGCCAACAGGATCACCAAATCCTTGGACAATATTCACAACACCAGACGGCAGGCCCGCTTCAATCAAAAGCTCACCCAATATTGTTGTTGTTGACGGCGTTAATTCTGACGGCTTGACCACCGAGGTGCATCCAGCTGCCAACGCAAAAGGTAGCTTTTGACTAACAATGAGAAATGGAAAATTCCAAGGCGTAATGATGGAAACAACACCGATTGGTTCTTTGAGCACAATGCCAAGCATATCGCTGCCAAGGCTGTTGTGACTATCACCGTGAAGGGTTCGCGCTAAAGAAGCTGCATAGCGCCAAAGATCTGCTGCGCCTTCTATCTCAGCCTCAGCCTGCGAAATTGGCTTGCCACTTTCAAGCACTTCCAACCGCGCAATTCGGCTGCGATTTTGATCAATCAGATCCGCCACGCGAAGCAATAATGTTGCGCGTTCTTTACCAGATGTTTCAGACCAAGATCGACTGTCAAATGTTTGGCGCGCGGCTTGAATGGCTGACTCAGTTTCGGCAATTCCACCCTTGGCGATGCGGGAAACCAAATGCCCGTGCGCAGGGGAATGACGCTCAAATGTAGCACCATCTGCACTATCCACCCAGGCACCATCGATGAAATGACGGACGATATGAACATCATCCTTGGGCAGATCTTGAGCTGAAATGAGGGTAAAATCGTCACGTTTCATAATTATTTTCCTGAAAAATTCGGTGAGCGTTTGTCCTGAAAGGCTGTGACCCCTTCACGCTTATCGTCTGTGGGTGCGATTGCGCCGCTGCCTAGCGCCTCAATGAGAGCACCAGCATCTTCGCCTGCACCGGCATGGATCATAGTTTTGGTAATTTCAACGGCGCGCGGTGAGAGCGTTGATACCTTGGCAGCGATCTCGATTGCCGCGGCCATTGGATCGTCTGATACGTCAGCGACAAATCCCAATTGCGCCGCGCGAGATGCTTCAATCTGACGGCCAAACAATGCCATTTCTTTGATCACGGCTTCTGGCAATAAACGTTGCAATCGCTGCGTCCCTGACCAACCGGGCGTGATACCAACACCTGCTTCTGGCAGTGCAATGCGCGCTTTTGGATGGATAACGCGAATATCGCAAGTGCTGGCAAGTTCAAGACCACCGCCAAACGCATGGCCGTTTAAAACCGCAATTGTTGGCTTACATAGTCGTGCGAGACAGTCGAAAATTCTATGACCGCCTCGCACCCACGACCTCGCGAAGTCTCTGGGAGAAATTTGTGCCCATTCATTGATATCTGCCCCAACGCAAAACGCTTTCGGATGGTTACCAGTTACCAATACAACATGCACCGCATTATCAAATTCAAGCTGATCGCAATAGGCATCGAGTGCTTTCAGCATATCAGGCGTCAAAGCATTCAGTTTGGACGGATTGTCTAGCGTGACTGTCGCGATATGATTTTCAATTGTGAGATCTATCTTGCTCATAAGGCCAACCCCATCGGCTGGTCTTGCAATAGAGAAAGCGGAATGGTTGATGCATTTGGCGCGATCTGAACGCGTCCAGAGGAAGCCTCAACAATATCTCTTTGAGGATCGATACCCGGCATGATCTCAATCGCTTCCAACCCGCGCTCGGTCAGACGAATAACGCAGCGTTCCGTGATATAGAGAATATCCTGTCCAAGTTCCAAAGCGCGCTTGCCGGAGAATGTGACATGTTCAACCGCCTCGACCATTTTGGTGAACTTGCCAGGCTGCTCAACGGTTAAACCTTCATCGGAAATATCCAGCTTTGCACCGGCTTCAAAATAACCGGTAAACACGATTTTCTTCGCATTGGATACGATATCAACAAAGCCGCCACAGCCAGCAGTTAAATAAGGTTTCTTACCAAGCTTTGACACATTGACATTGCCTTCGATATCCACCTCTAAAAAGGAGAGGAACGAAACATCAAAACCGCCGCCCTGGAAATAAGTAAATTGCTGCGGTGAAGGCATATAAGCATCGGCATTGGATGCACAGCCAAAGGCGAATCCGGTGAGCGGAACCCCGCCAACAGCGCCTTGTTCAATTGCCCAAGTCACCGCTTGTGGATGACCTTCTTCGATCAGAATACGGGGAATTTGCGCAGAAATGCCAAAACCCAAATTTGCGGTTTGCCCGGCTTTTAGTTCCATCGCAGCGCGGCGTGCCAACACCTTTTCAATCGACATGTCCGGAATTGAGAAGCCATCAAATGGACGCATGATTTCGCCTGAGATAGCCGGATCATGCAATGTTTCAGTGGTTTGTTTCTGGTCGGGATCCACAACGACGAAATCTACAAGATGGCCAGGCACGCGCACATCATGAGGATTAAAACTACCCCGTTTGGTCACGCGTTTGACTTGCGCGATGATCACACCACCATGATTACGAACGGCAATCGCTTGCTCCAACCCACCAAGATAAGCGCCTTCATGCTCATAGGTCAGATTGCCATGCTCATCAGCTGTCGTTGCTCTTAAGATTGCGACATTAGGAACAATGTTTGGAAAATGCAGCCATGTGTCACCGGCAAATTCTTGGCGCGTTACAATGGGTGCGGCTTCCGCAAGTGCGTTCATCGCGCAACCTTCGCGAATTGGATCAACAAATGTATCCATGCCCACCTTGGTTAAAACACCAGGGCGGTTCGCAGCAACATCCTTGTGCATATCAAACAAAATGCCAGAAGGGACATTATAGGCCGCGATCTTATTTTCAACGACCATCTTCCAAATTTCAGGCATTTCAAAGGATGAAGGTCCGGACGGAAAGCTTCCAGCTAAAATGCGATCGAGCAAACCCGGCTTTGCAATATGGTCGATACCTTTGATGCCATACATGTCCCCGGCTGCAATGGGATGAATGGTGGTAATATTTTTTGGATGACCTTCTTGATCAAAACGTTCGCCAAGCGCTTTGAGCACGAGATCAGGGCATCCCAATCCTGAGGAAGATGAGACAGTGACCACTTGGCCATCAGCAATATGAGATACGGCTTGTGACGCAGAAACGACTTTTGTCATTTGTAATCGCCTCCCAACTCCGCATAATTATCTTGCAAAATCGCGGCTATAGAATGCGCACGCCAATTCGTCACCATTTCTCTCCCTAAATTGGAACGTTCCAAGATAAATATTCTGGAACGTTCCAATTGTCAATTTATAATTTGCAAATGGAGAAAGCATGCGGGACGCGCTTTCAGATGATAGTCTAATAAGGCATTGGTTTTATTCATGAATATTTTAGTCGAATACGCATAATATCGTGGCAATCAATTCCACGATCGATTATATTCATCTCGGTTTTGAGGAGATTTAATATGACGAACCCACTTTACGATGAGCTCTTTGGCAAACATTTGGGTCAGGACACAATCTTCTTACAAATGGCAGATGAGCAAACAATCACCCATGATGATTTTTTGAGAATGAGTGCACAAATTGCGCATCTGTTTACCAAGTTAAACATCAAAACCGGTGACAGGGTCGCGGTTCAAGTTGAAAAATCTCCACAATGCCTCGCGATCTATGCAGCTTGCGCACAAACCGGCGTCATTTTCCTACCACTGAACATCAGCTACACACCAAAAGAAGTCACATATTTTATCGAAAATAGTGGCGCAGCCTTGCTGATCTGCGATGAAAAAAATGTTGGTGAACTTGCACCTATTGCAGAAGGATTAAACGCTGTTGTTGAAACTCTTAACGCTGATGGAACAGGAACATTAGCATCAAAGGCGCAATCCGAACCGACGCGCTTTGAAACGGTCGAATGCAACAAGGATGATCTGGCCGCTATTTTATATACCTCCGGCACAACTGGTCGTTCAAAGGGCGCTATGCTCACCCAGGAAAACCTGCTGTCGAATGCAAGAACCCTAGTAGAAGCATGGAAATTTACCTCCGAAGATGTGCTGTTACATGCCCTTCCGATTTTTCACACGCACGGGCTTTTTGTTGCCACCAATATCTCATTGCTTGCGGGCAATAAAATCATCTTTCTTCCCAAATATAATCTGGATGAGATTATAGCGCTGCTTCCCGAATCGACTTCCATGATGGGCGTGCCGACTTTTTATACAAGATTGCTCAATGATGCGCGTTTCACCTCTGATTTAGCCCAGCATATGCGTGTCTTTATCTCCGGAAGTGCGCCGCTGCTTGCAGAGACCCATATTGAATTTGAAGAACGAACAGGCCACCGTATCCTAGAAAGATATGGCATGACCGAAACCAATATGAACACGTCAAACCCTTATGATGGCGAACGACGTGCAGGCACAGTTGGGTTCGCGCTTGAGGGGACCGAAGTTAAGATCACGCATGCTGAGACGGGCATTGAACTGCCAGCTGATGAGATTGGCTTGATAGAAGTTCGCGGCCCGAATGTGTTTAAAGGCTATTGGCAAATGCCGGAAAAAACCGCTGAAGAACTGCGCGAAGACGGGTTTTTCATCACCGGTGATTTGGGTAAATTCGACGCTGATGGTTACTTACACATTGTCGGTCGCAACAAAGACCTGATCATCTCGGGCGGTTACAACATCTATCCAAAAGAAGTTGAATTGCTGCTAGATCAAGAAGATGGCGTGCTCGAAAGCACAGTGATTGGTGTACCGCATCCAGACTTTGGGGAGACAGTTGTCGGCATTTTGGTGCCCAAACCAAATGAGAATATTGATCTGGATAAGGTCTCTTCCAATATTGCAAAATCATTGGCACGATTTAAGCAACCCAACCGGCTGATCGTTGTGGCTGAGTTGCCAAGAAATACCATGGGCAAAGTGCAAAAGAACGCGCTACGGGATGAGTATCAAGATCTCTTCACCAAATCATAGCGCAAAACTTTTCTTGATTTAGTACTCATTGTCTGGATCAAAAATCGGATCCAATACAAGGAGCAAACGCGTCTCGCCAGTGCCCTCAATTGGGGGTGAACGATGCAATAGGTTCGCGCTTGGATATTCAGGCCATTCCGAACCACGAAGCAAAATCGGCGCGCCTGTTTGCGCGCTAAAAATCTGCTCAGGATCATTTCCATCAGGCGATGTACCATATTGCGTGCCGCGGCCACGATAGGTGCATACCAATCTGGCATGAACCGCATCTCGATGAAATTTGCGACAGGCGTTGTCTGCGACTTTCTCAAGTCTGAGGCGTAGATATTTTGCTTCCATCACCGCTGCAAAAAGTTGGCTCAAGCTGTCAACATCATTGATGAACAATTCACGATTTGGATGTTCTGGCATATCAGCCATTTCACATAATTGCCGAACAGCGTCTGATATGCGTTCTTTTGGCAGAACCAATCGACCTTCTGGTAAATTATGCGCCGGAAGATTATCTATCCACTGACCAAATTCAGGCTGAAACTGTCTTTGCCAGAGGGCGGCAGCACAGTCTGAATTCCGTATATTGACGAGATCCTTTGGCGCTTTGGCAATGACCACGCCTTGCGCGTGGTCGATAACTTCTTCGCAGATGAAATTCATGCCGCTTGATCCGCACGGCGCCAAACCGGGAATGGGTCAGGGTAACCCTTTAAATCTTCCAGCGACGATGCCTCAGATTTTGGCACCAAACACGCATCCAATCGCGCTTTGAGTGCTGGCCAATCAATACCAGCGCCAATAAAGACAATCTCCTGGCGACGATCGCCCCAAGGCTCCATCCAATGCGCTTTGATATAAGCAACCGCAGTTTCATGTGTTGGCCTGAGATTTTCTGGAACCGTCGCCCACCATTGACCCAATGGTGCGACCGAAGATAATGCGCCCGCGAGCGAAAATTCCGCAACCCATTCATGACGAGACGCAATCCAAAAATGTCCTTTGGCGCGAATAACTCCTGGTAATGGTCCATTCAGCAATTGCGAGATTGCCTCAGGCACAAATGGTTGGCGCGCTCTATAGACATAGGATGTAACGCCATATTCTTCAGTTTCAGGCACGTGATCTGCAAACCCATAAAGCTCTTTTGCCCACATCGGATGTTCATGCGCTTTATCAAAATCAAACATGCCGGTGTCTAAAATTTCATTGGCATCAACATTGGAATGATCGGCTTCAATAATCTTGGCATCCGCGTTCAAACTGCGAATGATTTTACGCGCAGCATCCACCAAATTTGGACCAGCATCGCTCACCTTATTGAGCACAACCACATCCGCAAATTCAATCTGATCTGTGAGCAGATGGACCAACGTACGATCATCATCTTCACCTAAGGATTCGCCATGATCTTTGATGAAATCATGGGAAGAATAATCCTTTAACAAGTTCACCGCATCTACAACGGTTACCATCGTATCAAGACGGGAGACATCGGAAAGGCTCTGTCCATTTTCATCACGGAAATCAAATGTCGCGGCCACTGGGAGCGGTTCTGAAATCCCCGTTGATTCAATCAGTAGATAATCAAATCGACCTTCGGCGGCCAATTTACGAACCTCATCCAAAAGGTCCTCACGCAATGTGCAGCAAATACACCCATTGGACATTTCAACCAGAGTTTCATCTGTCTTGCTCAGCTCCGTGTCAGCGCGAACGAGGTCCGCATCAATATTCACTTCAGACATGTCATTAACAATGACCGCTACGCGACGACCATCGCGATTATTTAGAACCCGATTGAGCAGGGTTGTTTTCCCCGCACCCAAAAATCCAGAAAGAACTGTAACCGGCAAACGATTATCAGACATCAAATATCTCCAATGTAAATGTAATATTATTACATAACTAGGCCAGTCGCAGTCTAAATGCAACTCATTTTGTTACGTGAAACAGAATTTTTCCAGTGACGCGCTAAAAAGGATAAGGAGGAAGAAAAATGCTATTCGCAGATATTCTCTTTGATAAAGCAATTTGATCCAATGCAACCATTCCAACCAGCATCTTTGACCGATTGCGATTTTTCGCTGAAAACACCATCAATCACATCTACGGATTTGATCTTATCAAATCTGAAAATCCGCTTGGATTCATAATCTCGGCCTTTGGTGCAACCACGATGCTGCCAACCATGCATATAGAGTTTGCCATTATTGCCAATACCAACTTGATGCACATCGACAAGCCTGGGAAGACAACCCTTTTTTGCATCTTGGTCATAAACAAGTTCGATCGTCCGGCCAGTTTTTGCCGCGTCACAAAGCTCAGCTTCATATTTGGATTGTGCGTTCACTGTGGACATAAAAGCTACAGAGACGAAAACCAAAATTAATATGTGCTTTATATTCATCTCTCTACACTCCCCAGATTCAATCCAGTTAATCATATTCTGGATTCCAAACCTTGAAAAGAGCGGGATATATCGTGCTAAAACCTGCCGCTAAATCACCGCCTGTATGGCCTGATCCAACTTGCTTACAACTTCATCTACTTGTTCACCCGATATGATAAACGGCGGCGCTAGCAAAATATGATCGCCATTTTGGCCATCTATGGTGCCACCCATTGGATAGCAAACTAGCCCCGCTTCAAAAGCAGCTTTTTTGATATGTTTGTTCACCTGCTTGCTACTTGCAAATGGTTCCTTTGTGGTTCGGTTTTCGACGATTTCCAACCCCAGAAATAATCCGCGCCCACGAATATCACCGATATGCGGATGCTGTCCAAATTGTGCTAGCAGAGCTGTTTTGAGCTTATCTCCCATCCCATTGACTTGGGTCAGCAAATCACGTTCCAAAATAGATTTCGTCACCGCCAAACCGGCCGCACATGCTGTGGGATGCGCAATATAGGTATGGCCATGCTGGAAAAATCCAGACCCGTTTTCAATAGCGCTGTAAATTTCAGTTGTACAAAGCATAGCGCCAATCGGCTGATAACCAGCACCCAATCCTTTTGCGATGGTTAAAATATCTGGCGCAATACCATCCTGCTCACAGGAAAACAATGTGCCGGTACGCCCCATACCGCACATCACCTCATCTAGGATCAACAATATGCCATATTGATCACAAATCTCTCGAATACGCTTATAATATCCCTCAACTGGCGGCACCGCACCAAGCGTTGCACCGACCACAGGTTCTGCAACAAACGCCATGACAGTCTCCGGACCAAGACGCAGGATTTCAGCTTCCAATTCATTGGCCACGCGTTGACCATAATCGAAAGCCGTTTCATTCTCACCACGCCCGCGATACTCGTAACATGGCGATATGTGGCTGGTCTCAATCATCAATGGCGAAAACGGTTCGCGCCGCCACTGATTACCACCCGTCGCCAAAGCACCGAGCGTATTGCCGTGATAGCTTTGCCGTCGCGCGATCACACGATGGCGTTTGTCTTCACCACGCTCAAGAAAATATTGTCGCGCAAGTTTTAAAGCCGCCTCGACCGCTTCAGATCCGCCTGAGACAAAGTAAACACGATCAAGCGCACCCGGCGCCCGTTGGATCAAAAGATCCGCCAATTCTTCGGCAGGTTGCGAGGTAAAGAAACCGGTATGGGCAAAAGCAACCTGATCCAATTGGTCTTTGATGGCATTGGTCACCGTTTGATCACCATGGCCTAAGCAGGAAACAGCGGCACCGCCTGAACCATCAAAATAGCGCTTGCCATCCTGATCAATTAAATAACAACCTTCTCCTGATGCAACAACGGGCGGGTTACTTTTCGTATGTCGGGGAAATACATGTCCCATGGATCCATTCCTTGATAGTAATTCTTTACGCAAACCGAAAATCCACAAACACAAAATCTTCGGCCTCAGGCGTCACTTTTACATGTGAAACATATATTTCATATGTTGACAAGAAAAAATTCATTTGTAACATTTATCTTAAAGACTATCACCCGATGGAGATCAATCTTGCCACAAATAGAAAACTTCCATGATCGAATTTCAACGCGATATTCACAGCTCAGTAAAACTTTGCAAACAGCTGCCGACTTCATCATTGCAAACCCACCGGATGTCGCCTCAAGAAGCCTACGTTCCATTGCAAACGCAGCTGGCATGTCACCCGCATCACTCACACGCTTAGCAAAAGCTCTGAGCTATCACACTTATGAAGAACTCCGCGAAGATATCCGAGGCACGGTAAGTGACAAGTTTGAACCTTTTTCCGACCGCGCTAAGCGCATGCGCGCTGCTCATGAAAACACGTCAGACAATACAATTTTCGAACAGAGTGAAACAATTCGCAGTAACATCGATAGTCTTTATGCAGATCTAAGTGAAATTGAATTAAACCACGTTTCCAATGCCTTGTTAAAGGCGCGAAAAGTGCACCTAATTGGCGCTCTGGGTTCGGCAGGATTACTGGATCAATTTGCTTATATGGCAAGCTGGTTTTCACAAAATTGGTCTGTCACCGGAAAAGACGGAACCTCACTTGCTGCGGCGCTCGCCAATCTTACCGAAGACGATGTGGTCCTTGTTCTATCTATGGCACCATTTGCCAAGCGGTCTATTTTGGCCACGCAGTTTGCGATGGAAAAGAAAGCCAAGGTGATTGTTGTCACCGACAGTCATAAATTTCCAGGGCTACAGTATGCGGATGCACATTTTTTAGTTCGATCCGAGAGTTCAAACTTCTTTTCATCATATACAGCTGTGATGGCACTGTTTGAAACGATTATTGGCTCAATGGTTGAGCTTGGCGGGCAAGAGGCAGATCTGGCCATCTCCAAAGTGGAACAGACCAATAAGAAACTCGAACAGTTCTGATTCTTAATCGTGCTTCATCGGCACATAATCTTTGCCCATATCAATCACCGATGGTCGTCCATCAAGAGACAATTCGCTGATCCGCGCTGGTGTCTTGCTGATTACCTTGCCGCTTTTAATCACATAAAGACGTGTTGGTTTAAGCCGCAACGCTTCAATCACGTCATTGGCTTGCAAGATCACAAGATCCGCATTGCACCCGACCTCAAGGCCATAATTTTCAAGCCCCATGGTTTTGGCAGAATTCAGCGTAATTGCGTCATATATTTGTTTCTTATCTTCAATGCCGCCCATTTGCGCAACATGAATGCCCATATGCGCAACTTCAAGCATGTCGGCAGATCCCATCGAATACCACGGATCCATCGTGCAATCCTGACCCAATGAAACATTTAAACCGGCGTCCATAAGTTCGCGCACGCGCGTTAGACCACGACGTTTCGGAAAAGTATCATGCCGGCCCTGCAACATGATATTAATCAGCGGGTTTGGAATTACATTGATCTCAGCTTCAGCCATTAATGGAATAAGTTTGGAAACATAATAATTATCCATGGAATGCATCGATGTCAGATGCGATCCTGCAACCCGACCTTCGAGCCCAAAACGAATGGTTTCAGCGGCCAAAGTTTCAATATGGCGCGACATTGGATCATCGGTTTCATCGCAATGCATATCAACGGGTAATCCGCGATCCGCTGCAATCCGGCACAAGGCTTCAACCGATTGACGACCTTCATCCATCGTGCGTTCAAAATGAGGAATGCCGCCGACAATATCAACACCCATATCAAGCGCACGACTGAGCGCAGACACACCATCAGGCGCACGATAATATCCATCTTGCGGAAAGGCGACCAGTTGCAAAGTAATGTAAGGAGCCACTTTCTCACGCACTTCCAAAAGCGCTTCTGCGGTTACGAGTTTTGGATCCGATGTATCCACGTGGCTTCGGATAAAAAGCAAACCCTGACTGACGGCAAGATCACAATAACGCAATGCCCGATCGACAAGCTCTTCTTTGGTTACAATGGGACGCAATTCGCCCCAAAGCGAAATCCCTTCAAGCAATGTGCCCGACACGTTCATGCGCGGTTTGCCAAGCGACAAGGTCGCATCCATATGAAAATGTGGGTCGCAAAATGCTGGGCTTAACAGACGACCAGTCGCGTCAATCTCGTCCTTAAACTCGCCCTGTAAAGAAGTCTCAATAGCGGAAATCTTTCCGTCTGAAATCCCGACATCACAACCTGATTGTCCGGTGGTTAAATTGGCATTGCGGATAATAAGATCAAACATATCTATCTCCAATGGGTTGGATGAGCATCTAACGTTCACCGCGTCTAAAGGGTTGCATAAGCGCTTGGGGAACGCGCGCGCGACGCGCCATAACCGCAAGCGCTGTAATCGACAAAATATAAGGGATCATCAGGAAAACTTGGTAAGGGACAACGCCGCTCAGCACGGTTTGTAAACGGAACTGGAACCCATCGAAAAATGCAAATAACAATGCGCCTAACAATGCATGTGACGGCCGCCAGGACGCAAAGACAACAAGCGCAATACAGATCCAGCCGCGACCCTGAACCATAGTTGGGAAAAAGCTGTTAAATGCGGATAGCGTGAGGAACGCACCGCCGATCGCCATCAATCCACTGCCAACAATCACGCAGCCATAGCGAATGACAATTGGGTTGATACCTTGTGCTTCGGCGGCATGTGGATTTTCACCCGTCATGCGAATAGCTAATCCGAGCGGAGTTTTAAAAACAATGTAAGCTAAAAAGAACGCAAGAACGATTGCTAAGTATGTCGGCGGTGTTTGAGTAAAGAATGCAGGACCAATAAAGGGGATGTCTGAAAGTCCAGGGATATCAATGGGCTGAAAGGCTTCAACGGTTGGCGGCGTGCCTGCCACAGGAACCAATAACCGGAATATATAATAGGAAAAACTTGAAGCAAACAGCGTGACGCCCAATCCGCTCACATGTTGAGATAATCCAAGCGTCACCGTAAAGAGTGCGTGCAAAAGACCAAAGACCCCGCCCGAAATCGCTGCCACCAAAATACCGGTCCAAAGATCGGCACCATTAAAAACCGCCAACCAACCGATCATTGCACCAAATGTCATGATACCTTCAATACCAAGATTAAGAACCCCAGCTCGCTCGCAAAGCAAGGCGCCAAGCGTGCCAAATATCAACGGTGTGGCAATGCGCAATACTGCCGCCCAAAGACCGGCTGATGAAAGTATATCTATAATCTCTGTCATCGGCGTATCCTATATTGGGTGAAAAAGATTGCGACCAACATCGACAATAGCGACGAGGCCACAGTGACATCAGCAATATAAGTTGGGATTTCCATCACGCGGCTCATCCCGTCAGCGCCAACAAACATCGTCGCAATAAAGAGCGCTGCTAAAATAACACCGATGGGATTAAGGTTGGCAAGCATCGCAACCACAATGCCCGAATAGCCAAATCCGGGTGATAATTCGGTCGTGACATAACCCTGCACCCCCATCACCTCAACCGCGCCAGCGAGACCTGCAAAGCCGCCCGAAATCATTGCCACCAAAACCAATGTGCGCCCTAAAGGCACACCGGCAAAAACCGCAGCCTCAGGATTAAGACCTGCAGCGCGTGACTGCAAACCAAAGACAGTTCGCGTCTGAATGAGATAGATGATGATCGCCAGTGCAATTGCGATAAACAAACCAATATGCAGTCGTGATCGGGTCAAAATACGCGGCAGCATGGCATCATCTTCCACCGGAAGTGATTGCGGCCAACCAAATGCCAATGGGTCTTTCAACACCGTATCAATCAACATGGACACGAAGAGAATTGCGACAAAGTTTAAAAGCAGCGTGGTCACCACCTCATCAACGGAAAACCTCAAACGAAGCCAAAGCGGAATGAGTAGTAAGATCATCCCGGCAATCGCGCCACAGATTAAAAGAACAGGAATTTGAATTAAAGACGGTGTTCCAGCCAAGAGCTGCGAGCTTACAGCGGAGACCGTTATCGCGCCAATATAGAGCTGCCCCTCTGCGCCAATATTCCATAATTTGGCGCGAAAAGCGATGGCGGCAGCAAGACCTGTCAGCATAAGCGGGATGGCCCGTGTGAGCGTTTCCGTGGTTGAAAGACGCGAGCCAAATGCGCCTTTGACAATGTTCCAATAAGCTTCAAAAACAGGCGCACCGGCAAGCGCAATGAGAACACCTGATAATGCCAGCGCTGCGATAACTGCGATCAAAGGTGTTGCAAAGATCAACAATAATGGTTGGTTCTCACGTCGCTCAAACCTCATCGCGAACCTCCTGATCTGCCCATTCGCCCGACATCATGAGACCCATCTTGCGCGCATTAGCGTCTTCCGCATCAACGCTTGGAGACAACCGCCCACCCACAATGGCTTGAATACGGTCAGCAAGCGCTAATACTTCATCCAGATCCTCGGAAATTAAGATAACACCCGTTCCATTTTTTCGCGCATTTAATATCCGCTCGTGAACGGCAGCAACAGCACCTTCATCAAGTCCGCGAGCCGGTTGTGCGGCAAGCAAAAGTCGAGGTTGGTTTAATAGGTTTCGACCTAAAATGAGCTTTTGCATATTCCCGCCGGATAAAAGCCGGATGCGCTTTGTCGGTGTCGCCCCTCGCACATCAAACGCAGAGATCACGTCATCAGCAAATTTTACGCCAGCTGATCTATCCACCAAACCATTTTTGGAAAATTCCGGAATTCGCTCAAGAACCGCATTTTCCCAAATCGCCATTTCACCGATCACACCTTCATGATTGCGATCTTCAGGGATACGCCCAATGCCGCGATCCACGATTTCCGGAACAGAAAGATCCCCCACTTCCTCACCAAACAGCGTAATTGCGCCATCAGCACGTTTTGCGGTTCCGCTTAAGAGCTGCGCAAGCGTCGCCTGCCCGTTGCCCGACACGCCAATTATTCCCAAGACTTCACCTTCGCGAACGTGGAAATCAACAGCCTTTAATCGGTCTACGCCCCCCTGTTGAACCGACACATTTTCCGCACTTAGAATAATTTCGCCTGGCTGAGAGGCTTCACGCACGGGTCGCTTCACTTCACGCCCAACCATAAGCTCGGCAAGTTCTCATTTATTGGTGTCCCCCACCAAGCGTTCAGCAACAGATTTGCCTCCACGCAGAACGAAAATTCGGTCGGCGGTCGCCATCACCTCATCCAATTTATGGGAAATGAAGATCAAAGAGAGACCCTGTTTAGCCATGTCTTTTAATGTCGAGAACATTTGCTCAGCTTCAATATTGGTCAAAACCGCGGTAGGTTCATCCAAAACCAAAATCTGCGCATCATTATAGAGCGCTTTTAAGATTTCAACGCGTTGCTGTTCACCGACAGATAAATCACCAAGCCGCGCATCCGGATCGACAATTAATCCAAATCGTTTGGAAATTTCTAAAAGTTTTTGGCGTGCGTTTTTAGTATCTGTCGCAACAGACCAAATGTCCTGTGTTCCGGTGATCACATTTTCTAAAACTGTCAAATTCGCTGCAAGTGAAAAATGCTGATGCACCATCCCCACCCCAGCGCGGATGGCTTCGCGTGGTTTACCCTGCGGCAACTCTTTACCCATCACACTGACCTTACCTTGATCGGGTACATAGTGACCAAAAAGGATATTCATCAATGTGGTTTTGCCCGCGCCGTTCTCACCAAGCAGGGCAACGATCTCGCCTTTGGCAAGGCTTAAAGAAATATTGTCATTGGCTAGATTGTCGCCAAAGCTCTTGCTCACCCCAGAAATTTCAAGCGCATTTTCCATCATTAACCCAATCCCGCAATTGGAAATTTATGCGACCAGCGTAGCTCAGATTCAAGCCGCGCGGCAAGGCTCAAGAGAAGCTTCTCACAACCCATTGGCGTTAATAATTGAACAGGGAGCGGAAGTGCATTTTCATCCTCTCCGAACGGCAAAGTGATGGCCGGAAAACCCGAAATATTTGCAAGGGTTGCAAGCGGAGCAAACGCTGCCATACGCTCGAAATGCAAATCGATATCGTGGTGATTCATTGGAAAAGAACCAATGGGTTTTGGCGCCCCCGAAAGCATGGGCATTAACAGGCAATCATAACCATCGAAAACGCGCCAAAGGTCCCGACTGACCAAAACCATCTTGTTCAACAAGTTCCAAAGCTCAACGCCTGAGATTTTGTGTCCTTTATCCACGGCAGCCTGCGTGATGAGCTCTGTTTTTGAAAAATCCCAATCTGTCGATTGCTCAAACTCGGCTAAATTCGTGGTGATGATGCTTGAAAAAATTCGCTCGCTATCCTCAATCATCTGGGCGACATCTTCCCATTCCAAAGTCGCAAGCAGATGCCCGTCAGCTTCCAAAGATTTACCTGCAGATAAAACCGCCTCCAAGCGATCAGGACTTGTTGGGAACCGATCTCCAGTATCAAGCAACATGCCAATACGTAATCTGCGTTCTGTAAATGGAACCTGATCCGCGTCTGGATAGGGTCCCTTGATATTACCGGACAACGCGTTAAAAATATGTGCGGTATCTCTGACGGTACGGCAGATCGCCAATTCGCTCGCAATGCCGCCAAGATGATTGGTAAATTGCGGCCCGGATGGAATAGCACCGCGACTGGGTTTTAAACCGACAAGACCACAGCAGGCAGCAGGCACACGAATGGAGCCACCCGCATCGGTCGCATGGGCAATTGAAACAATACCAGAGGCAACGGCAGCCGCAGCGCCACCTGAAGAGCCACCCGCTGTTAGATCGGGATTAAGTGGATTACGGCATATCGGACCAACGGCCGGTTCACTTGATAAGGCTAGACCAAATTCAGGGCTTGTTGTCGTGCCAAAAAAACACAGACCAGCCTCACGAAATCTCGCAGCGAGCTCTGAATCTAGATTATCATTATCCGGCGTGATGCACGACCCCGCTCGAATTGAAAATCCCTTAAACGGACCGCCTAAATCTTTCGCCAAAGTCGGGACACCGCAAAAGATCTGATAATCTCCAATCGTTCCGCTCTCAAGCTTTTGATCTATATCGTGAGCGCTTTGCAAGCCGTGTTCGCCGGATACATAAACAACCGATCCGAGACTTACACTATCTTCGAATTTAGAAAGCGCGGCCGCCATAGCCTCGCTCGCCGAAAGCTCACGCATGCGAATTGCATTTGCAAGCGCAGTTGCATCTTTATGCATGAAGCTTAAGTTGGCTCATCCATATTTTGCGGAACTTCAAAAGTACCCGCTATAATCTGCGCACGAATGCTTTCCATTTCAGCTTCTATCTCCGCTGGCGCAACACCTTTCACATAGGTGATGTCGCTGCCACCTTCTTTCATCAAACCGTAAGATGTGTAATCGCGGCCAACCGGCTTGCCGGCTGCAACATCAGCAATGGCTGCATTGAGGATTGGACGGAAATTCCACAGCGCGTTTGCAAAAACTGTGTCTGGATAACGTGACGTATAATCGATCAAAGATCCGATCGATTTGATCCCGCGTTCTTTGGCAGCATCAGCGGTGCCAATACGCTCACCGAATAGAATATCCGCACCCGCATCTATTTGCGCTAGACCAGCTTCGCGCGCTTTTGGCGGATCAAAGAATGTGCCGATAAATGTTGTAAGATGCTTGGCCTCTGGGTTAACCGCCTTTACGCCTTCGGCAAATGCATTAATCAACATATTAACTTCTGGGATAGGGATCGCGCCGACGGACCCAACAATGTTGGATTTCGTCATTTTACCTGCGAGCATGCCAGCGAGGTAGGCGCCATCAAAATTCCATGTGCCGAAGGTTCCGAAATTATCGCCTGAGAATGTGCCACTGGACCCCATGACAAACGCTGTCTCCGGATAATCGGCTGCAACCGTGCGTGCTTGTCTTTCAACCGGGAACGTTTCGCCGATAATCAATTTCGCACCTTGTTCAGCATATTCGCTCATCGCACGCGGATAATCTGTGCCGGATACACCTTCTGAGAAGACATATTCAATCACACCTTCAGCAGCTGCGTCTTGGAGCGCTTTATGCAAAACAGAGTTCCATGCATTCTCAACTGGAGAACCATGAATACCTGCAACTTTCATCGGACCCATTGCACGCGCGCTCGGGATGATTGCGCTCGCACCAAGTGCCAAACCAGACGCCAATACCGTCCGCCGAGACAAGTGAATTTTGTTGTTATTTTTAGCCATAAAGCTGCTCCTTTTTTTCTAGATTAGAGTGAGACTATGGTTTGACTAAATTAGTGTCAAGTTGTTTTGCTGCTCATTTTTTGACCATTTTTACCGTAGATCCCGCAGTTTTTTCTGATCAGAAATCATCAGCCTAATTCAAAAGTTGTAATGCCAAAAATCTTTTCAATTTTAACGCTTTTGGGTGTACCACAATACATTCGTGCTGTTGTGAAAACCGGTTCAAGTTCAAACTGTTCTGCGAGAGCAACAGCGTCATGATTTGGTTCCGGCACATCCAAAATGATGACAGATTGCTCTGGAATTTCATTGATTAATCCACCAACCAATTCCTGCGCAATCATAGCATCATCCGCAAATAAGGGCCCTGTTTTAAACCCCTCCACGCATTTGCGAATGGCGCCAAAACCAACAATTTTCTCATCATGAATAGCTACTTTGCTTTGCCGATATTCCGATGCTGCGCCAGTGAGCCAAAAACGCAGAAAATCGTCTCGCGCAACGCCAAAACATTCACGATCAAGTTTGAAAATCTGTTCATAATCATCGGGCAAGATAGATCTGATCTGAATTTCAGGCGCGGGTTTTAACATGGATGAAAGATCAGGTGCCGCACCTTGAAAACGGGTATTTTTGTAAGCATAGGAAAATCCGCTTTTGCGATAATTATCCTGCTGTTCGACAACGCCATCCAAACCGATCGTTCGGCCTTTGAGATAGTCCATACCAGCATTCCAAATCTGAAGACCTAAACCTTGGCCTCGAAATTTTGGCGCAACAATATAGAACCCTAAAAACCCATAGTCATTGTCATATTTAACAACCGAAATAAACCCGACAATTTCGCCATCAATGATCCCAATGAGAAACCCATCTGGATCGGCTTTGAAAAAAGCCTCGAGATCTTTCAGTCCTGGGTTCCAACCTTCATTGGTCGCCCATCGAACGGCGGTTTGAAACTCAGATTGTGTCGCTGATCGAATATCCATGGGATGGTATCAAATATAAAGCCCCAAGCGATGGCAAGGGGCTTTTACAAAGTTTATAGGCTTGGCAAAGGTGGGAGCTTCTGGCCCAACCACTTCTCAGACATGGTATTCAGATCACCACCAAGCTTCTTATGCAGAATAAACACATTCACCCATTGCAGCAGATCAATATCGCCCTTTTTGAGACCAATAAAGGCAGGCGATTCTTTGATGATGAACTTTGTTTCAACAGAAAGGTCAGGATTATCTGCAGATAATTTGGCAGCAACAGTATTGCCTGTGACAAGCACATCAACCTGGCCAGAAATATAAGCTGAGAGTGTTGCAGCATTATCGCCAAAACGAATGATCTCTGTGCCTTCTGGCGCAGCGTCTGTGATTTCTAAGTCCTCAAGCGTACCACCTGTTAGACCAACTTTCTTGCCAGCGAGATCAGCAACCGACGAAATCACCATATCAGCGCTTGCAAAGGCACCAGAGAAGAAAGGTGCATAAGCTGAGGAGAACCAGATTGATTTTGCTCGGGAAGGATTTGCACCCATGGATGAGATCACAAGATCAACCTTGTCCGTTTCCAAAAATGGAATACGTTGCTTGGATGTTACAGGCACCAATTCAAGCTCGACGCCGAGATCTTTAGCGATCAATTTGGCGACATCCACATCATAGCCTTCATATTCACCTTCAGCGCCTAAAGAGCCAAAAGGTGGGAAGTTTTCAGGGATCGCAATTTTGATCGTACCGGCAGATAAGATGTCTGAAAGTTCAGCATTGGCTGGGCCAATATGACCAATTGTGCTCACTGCGATGATCGCAGCGGCTGATAAAATAAGCTTTAGTTTTTTGAACATAGGTAACTCCTTTGGTTGAATTAGGTTTTGGATGGATTGCCGCGATTTGCTTGACCGGCCTTTTTCTCCAAGCGGCGCGCGAGCTGCGCAAGCGGATAGCAAAGGCCGAAATAAATAAGTGCCATGAGAGGAAAGATGATGAAGGGTTCCGTGCCATCAACGGGTGAATTTGCCCAGCGTTTGCCGATGGCCATCAAATCACGAAAGCCGATAATATAAGCAAGCGAAGTCGCCTTGATGATCTGCACCATAAAGCCCACTGTGGGCGGAATGGAAATTTTAAAAGCTTGCGGAAGAATAATCAGGCGAAGGGTTCTAAAAAACTTAAAGCCAAGCGCCTTGCCTCCTTCCCATTGACCGACGGGAAGCGATTGGATCGCACCGCGCCACACATCAGCAATATAGGCACTGGCATAAAGCGTCAGTGCGGTGCTCGCCGCAAACCATGGATCAACATCAACATCTAACAATCTGGGTGCTCCCAAGCCAAACAGAAAGAGCAGCATCAAAAGCGGGGTCGATTGAAAAAGCCAGATATAGCCGATGGCAATCTTACAAATACGTTTATCGGGCGAGATGCGCATCAACGTAATAAAAAGCGCCATAATTCCGCCACCAACAAAGGCAATCAGCGAGAGATAGATCGTATATTGCGTAGCTTCAATCAGCTGGAAAAGCACAATGCCATAGGGCTTCCCATAGGCCGTAATAAAGATCTCTTTCATCGCGACGCCTTCCATGGAAAGAGTTTTCCATCGAGCCACGCAAGCGCTGCCTTAAAGCTCACAGCGATACCGATGTAAAGGCAGGTTAAGGTGATGAAAACTTCAAAGGATCTAAACGTACGGCTATCGATGAAGAGCCCAGCATAGGTGAGATCACGCACACCTATTTCGGAGATGATTCCCGTTGTGAGAAACAAGAAGATAAATTGACTGTTGAGTGACGGAAAGCTTACTGCAATCGCTTGTGGGAACAAAACTTTCCAGAAAGTCGTTCTTGGGGGCAGACCCAATGAGGCTGCCGCTTCATTTTGGTGATGCGAGATGGATTGGAAACTTGATCGCAAAATTTCGGCAAAATAGCCTGAGAAATTCAACGTCAAAGCCAATACCGCATGGGCCCAAAATGGCCATTCATATCCGAACAAAAGCGGCAGACCAAAGGCGACGAAAAACAGCTGCACAATCAGCGGCGTGTTGCGGATAAATTCGACATAGGCGGTGGAGAAATATTTAATCACCGGGACATTCCAATACCGGCTTAACGCTAGAAATGTTGCGAGTACAAACCCGAAAATGCCGGCAAGTATCGTGATAAAAATACTCGTGCCAACGCCTTCGGCTAGCAGAAAAAGATAATCAGGCTCTCGGTATATCTCAAAGAAGCGAAGTTCCATCAGCTTGCACTTTTCAAATGAGAATTGTCAGCAGATCCTACCCTGTAATGGCGGGTCAATTCACATAACTGCACCGCCGCCTGCACACCATCAATCACTGGCTTGCCAAATTCTTGGGTCAGCTCTTCCGCCATCTTGGCCATGCCGGCACATCCCAAGACCACACAATCAATTTGATCTTCTTCAAATGCGCGGGCAATTTCATCGCGTAGAATTTTCTTGGTGGCGTCGTTCTCAGTTTCCAAATCCAAAACAGGAATGCCCGACGCTCTGACTTTTGCGCATCGATTAGTAAAACCATAGTTTTTAATATTTTCTTCAATCACTGGGACAGACACATCAAGTGTTGTCACGACAGAGAATTTCGATCCCAACAACATCGCGATTTGAAATGACGCCTCACCAATCCCAATCACCGGCATTTTGGCGCGCGCACGCAATGTCATCAGACCTGTATCATCAAAGCAGGCAATGATAACCGCATCCTGTCCTTCACTCTGATTTTCAAAAACATCAAACAAACCAGGTAGTGCAGCTTTTCCATCCTCCGCTCCTTGAATAGATGCGGGTCCACTTTGCGGGTTTACAGCAACAATCTTTGTATTTGACGACGCCGCTTCTTTTGCCGCCAAACCGATCGATTGCGTCATAGAGGCAGTGCTATTGGGATTGATCACGAGAATATCCATCGCCTAGACCATCCCGCTATGCGCATCAGAACCGAGGCGCTTCTTGCGTCGTTGCAAGTATATCGCAACGCCCAGAAACACACCGATGACGATGAAAGAAAAAACAGTTGTTAGTGTACCAAGCGCGTAAAGAACAGGCGTTGTCACATTCGTTGTCATGCCAAAAATTTCGAGTGGCAATGTATTGTAAGATCCTGCCGTCAAAAGTGTTCTGGCAAATTCATCATAAGACAATGTGAAGCCAAACAACGCCACGCCGATCAGACTTGGTCCGATGATCGGTAAAACAACAAAACGGATGGTTTGCCATGGAGTAGCACCAAGGTCACGGGCAGCTTCTTCATAAGATTTATCAAACCGGTTAAACACCGCAAACATGATCAAAAGGCCAAAGGGCAATGTCCAAGTGAGTTGCGAACCCAACCCTGATGTTGACCAATGAACATCCCAACCCAACTGATTGAAGATCAAGCCGACGCCGAGCGAGATCAAAATCGATGGAATGATCAAACTGGTAATGACGAGATAAAAGATAAATCCAGAACCGATAAACTTCTTACGAAACGCCAGCCCACCCATGACGGAGACAACAACTGTGATCACCATCACCATAAAGCCAAGCGCAAAGGAACGGCTGAAGGATCCCCAAATATCGCCAACGGCTTGTTGTTCAAATAGATTATAGAACCAGTGGAAAGACATGCCGTTCATCGGAAAGGTCAGCCCGCCATTTGGCCCCTGAAGAGACAATATTCCAATGGTAATCGTCGGGCCGTAGAGAAAGAGAATAAACAGCGCAAATACAAAGCTTAAAACATAAAAGGAAAGGCTTCGACGCTCCATATCAAAGCTCCTTCCGAATATTTACAAATCTCAACATGATCCCAATTGTGATCAAGACAGTAAGAAGCAGAACAACGGCTGTCGCGCTTGCAGACGGATATTGCAACAGACCCACATCATTGGAGATGAGGCGTCCGACATTTGCCGATTGAGACCCGCTCATAAAGCGCACAGTGATAAAGTCACCCATAACCAGTGTCACAACGAAAATTGAACCAATCATGATCCCTGGCTTACAAAGCGGGATGATGACATTGACCAAGGTTTGAAAACCATTGGCGCCGGCATCTCGTGCGGCTTCCAAAAGGGAATGGTCAATTCGCATCATGGTGTTGAAGATCGGCACCACCATGAACAAGGTATAAAGATGGACAAAGGCGAGGATCACCGCGAAATCTGAAAACAAAAGCCATTCAACCGGCTCGCTGATTAATCCAAGCTGGATCAAAGTTTCATTCGCAATGCCATTGCGGCCCAAAAACGGGATCCATGAAATCATACGGATGATATTGGATGTCCAAAATGGGATCGTGCACAATAAAAACAGCGCGATCTGCCAAGTCAGACTTTTAATATGGAAGGCCAAATAATAGGCGACCGTAAAGCCCAATATGAGCGTGATCGCCCAAGTGATGAAGGCATACATAAAGGTTTTGAGAAAAACCGTATAGGTCACGGAAGAGGAGAACAAAAACTCGTAATTATCCCACTGAAATGCCGGATAAATTGAAAACTCTGTCGCACCCCAAAAACTCACAATCACAATCATGATAATCGGGCAGATGAGAAAGAACACCAGAACCAGCGATAATGGCGAAGCAAGCGCCCAACCGCTCAGATTACTCCTCTGTGCAAAAAACCTAAACATTATTGGTTTGATCCAAATCCATGAATTGAAGATTGTCGGCTCCGCATGAATTTTGCGGAGCCGACCCATTACATTAAGCGGCGATAAATTCGTTCCACTTGCGAACCATATATTGGTTCTCATCCATGACAGAGTTCCAGCAAGCAACGGCGCCCATGCGGTCGATAAACGAGCCGCCGTCACGCACAGCACCGGCTTTTTCCATCACAACACCCTGCGGGTTCACAATGTCGCCTTGCGCTGGCTTGCCTTCATACCAGAAGCCCCACTCGTCATCAGACATGAAGTTTTTCGATGTTTCAGGTACAGCTGAATAGTAACCTTGACGCATTAGGTAACCGCCGACCCAACCGGAGAGATACCAGTTGATATATTCGTAAGCAGCTTCCAATTCGAGGCCCGACAAGTTGGCCGACAAACCAAGACCACCACCCCATGAGCGGTAACCTTCTTTTAGCGGCTGATAGACACATGGAATGCCTTTTGAGCGCACAGCTGTGATCGCAGGTGACCACATAGATTGGATAACAACTTCACCAGACGCCATAAGGTTGACGGATTCATCAAATGATTTCCAGAATGCGCGGAACTGACCGGCTTTTTTCGCTTCAGTGAAGATCTTGAATGTCATATCAATTTCTTCTTTGGTCATGTTGCCCTTGTCGCCATATTTGTAATCGCCAAGCGCTTCAACAACCATGGCCATATCCATGATGCCGATGGAAGAAATGTCGAGAATAGATGCTTTGCCTTTAAACTCTGGGTTCAGCAATTCAGCCCATGTGTCAATTGGACGGTTGATCAAATCAGGGCGAATACCAAGCGTATCAGCGTTGTAAATGGTTGGGATTAGTGTCATCCAACCGGTTTGTTCTTTGGCGAATTCTTTACCATTGACGCTGTCAGTGAAACCTATTGTATGAGGCGCTGTTCCCTGCGCAATTTCACTTGTTGGAGTCAATTTACCTGAAGTAAATGTGCCTGCGATCTTGTCATAATTTTTGATCTTGGACACATCCATGGCCTGAAGGTTGCCCGTTGGCCAAACCTTCTTACAAATCCAGTACTCGATGTCCGCAATGTCAAAACTTTTTGGCTGCGTAGCGGCACGTTGTGTTACGCTGTCACTATCAAGCGCTGTCATTTCAAGCGTGAAACCTAGATCTTCTTTCACTTTCACAGCCACATCATTCAAGTTGGAAACGCCGGTACCAAATTGGCGAAGCGTGACGTTCTTGATATTCTGTGCCCAAATTGTTGGGAAACCAGTAATAGCACCTGAGCCTATGGCTGCACCTGCCGTCGCTGCTGTTCCCTTCAAAAGTGACCGTCTTGATAGACCCTTTTTCTTGTTATCTGTTGTCATGTTCGTTCCTTCTTTTGTTTTAGTTTTGACCTTCAACTCCTAAGGCCTGGTCTTCACTTAACTGGGCAGCATTTGAGCATCCTCAGCCTTCCAGCTGAGGAAAACACTGTCCCCGATTTCAAATGGATTTTTGAAAAATGCTTGATCCGACAAATTGACCGCAACATCGCCAAATTCGTCGTGCTTGGCTGACACCTGAACATTAGTGCCGAGATATTCAATTTCTTCAATTTGACTCTTGAAACTGAAAAGCCCATCCTGCGCGGTCTTTTCCTTCTTGGTAATGGAAATTTTATCAGCTCGGATAGCCTGAAGTATCCCATCGCTAGAGATCACGTTATGACCACCCATAAACCGCGCGATAAATTCAGTCGCAGGCTTGTTAAACACATCAATGGGTGAACCAGCTTGCTCGATCTTACCGTCATGCATAACAACAATATTATCGGCGAGCGCCATCGCCTCATCTTGCGAATGGGTCACATGCACAAAGGAGATACCCAATTTCCGCTGAAGTCGTTTCAGCTCAACGCGCATTTTAAGACGTAAAAAAGGATCCAGGGCAGACAACGGCTCGTCGAGTAAAAGGATGGATGGCCGAGTTATCAACGCACGGGCTAGGGCTACGCGTTGTTGTTGTCCCCCTGAAAGCTGTTCGGGATAGCGTTCGCTATATTGGGCCATGTCGACAAGCGCGAGCATGTCTTTGGCCTTCTTATGTCGTTCAACCTTGTCGATCTTCTTAATTTTCATGCTGAAGGCGACATTGTCCAAGACACTGAGATGCGGAAACAAAGCGTAGTTTTGAAACATCATCGCTGTACCACGATCGGAAGGTGCTAGCGTCGTGATATTTTTACCGCCGAGAATGATATCGCCTTTAGTTGCAATTTCATGCCCCGCGATCATTCGCAAAGTCGATGACTTGCCACAACCTGAAGGACCTAAAAGACAAGTGTAACTTGCCTGAGGAATCTTCAGCGCAATATTGTCAACGGCAATGGTTTCACCGTATTGTTTGGTTAGTGCCACCAACTCTAATTCAGTATTCTTACTCATAGCACCTCTGCAATTTCGACATATTTCGTCTTGCATATTTTGTGCCAATTGCAGAAAAACGATTTAAGTCATTGAAAATATTGACTTTAAAATGGTTACGCGCCAAAACAGAGAAATCTCAAAAAACCACAATTGCCTAATATTTATACAATATGATTAAAGATTGTATACAATATGGAATAGTAATTGTTGACACTTTTGATAAGCTGTGATCAGAAGTGAATATCACTCACTAATCACATTTTTGGTATCTATGGGCGCCCGAGCATCACATTACAAATACCTCACTGACCTCCCACCAGGTAAGTCGAGAGACATATATATAGAGTTGCAGAAAGCTATTCTGTCTCATGGACTACTCCCGGGCGTTAAACTGTCAGAGGATGAAGTTGGCGAGTTGTTTGGCGCCAGCAGAACCATTGTCAGAACGGCTTTACAAGCATTATCTCATGCCCAATTGGTGACAATCGAGAAAAACAGAGGGGCGTTCATCGCACAACCCTCAATTAAAGAAGCGCAAGAAGTGTTTGAGGCGCGCGAATTGATCGAACCACGGGTCGCCGGGATGGCCGCAAAAATAATTACGCCGAAAGATATCCAAATCCTTGAGGAGCACATTCAGGCAGAACATGATGCCATCGCAGCCGGTGATAGCGGCGAAGCACTATCGCTTTCCGGCTTCTTCCATGTCATGATTGCCGATATTGCTGAGCATGAAGTGTTCAGCAAAATTGTCCGTTCACTCATTTCCAGATCTTCGCTGATCATCGCACTTTACTGGAAACGCCTCGACACAACCTGCGAAAGTCATTCACACCACGCACTTTTAGATGCCTTTGCCAAAAACGATGTACAAGCTGCGGAAGAGATTATGAAAAGCCACATTGTGGATCTTCACTCAGGCCTCGACTTAAAAAGCCGGAAGCAAACCAAACAAAGTTTGGCATCCATTCTCAAGAAATAAAACTATGTCATGGCAAAACGCGTTGCTTACGAATGCATTTCGTATGGAAAGCAAATTATATTGCCATTTCGGCCTTAGGTGATAGTTATATCTGAAAATAAGGTTTCATCATGCAGCATGTAATCACACAAAACATTAAATTACTCGGACAGTTTCAGGAAGAAAGTTTCCAAAACTGGGTGATGCATCGTGCAAAAATTCTTGACCTCGACGTGAAAATTAAAACAGCAAATTCCTCACTGGTGGAACTGAGCGCTTCCGGTCATCCGATCTTGGTGGAGGCTTTGGAAATCGCCTGCAGCCTCGGCCCATTGGAATCAAACGTTGAGAGCATCCAGACAACTTAGTTGCCTCAAAATCAGGTGAAGCGTTAGTATGCCTAAAAAATACGCACTCTTCATTGTGATGATTTTTTTTGCACACTACTCTGGACAGAGGCAATAAACTATGAGTAAGTTTCAGCCGGAATTTAAGTAAGGCTGGATAATTTAGTGAGATTTATCAAAACATGTGACGCAATTATATCAAGGATATCAAATGGCTAGTATTGCTGTTGCCTTGAGTAAAGACCTTCCGAATGGACGTGTCATGCGGGCCATTGTTTCCGAACAAGATCTGGTCGTCTGGCGCAGCAAATCCGGCATATTATCTGCCTGGGAAAACAGATGCCCGCACCGAGGCATGCGTTTATCCCACGGATTTGTACGCGGCGAAGCTCTCGCCTGCATGTATCACGGCTGGCACTATGATAAATCGGCCACCTGCCGCTACATCCCAGCCCACCCAGAACTCGAGCCACCGGAAACAATCAGAGCACAAGAATTCAGCTCCATTGAAAAAGGCGGCCTCATCTGGGTCAGCGTGGACGGATCTTTAGAAGAACCTTTAATAGATGAGAACCTGACACCCCTCAGATCCATAAACTTCCAATGCGCGAGTAAAACTGTTCAAGAGGTCATCACTAAATCGACGAAACTTGCTGGTGATACAGATCCCTTCAATTTCACGACTAAAGCGGCAGGCTACCATCATTGGGTACTGTTCTCTGAGAAAAAAGAATTAAACCTTCACCTCTTTTTCCATGAACTCCCCAACAATGCATGCAAAATACATGCGCTTATCGACAAAGACTGTCCCGCTCAAATCCAGAAACAAATTTCGCGGATGATGGAAAGTTGGCGGCGCAGCGCGGAAACTGATTATGAGGTGTCGGCTAAATGAGTGCCTTAGATCACGCAAAGCAATATTGGTACCCGGTCAGCATGCTTGATAGCATCCCAGCATTCCCGATTGTAAAAACCACCCGCGTTCTAGGAATGGATATTTCGATCACACGCCAAGCTGATGGCAAAATTACTGTCATGCAAGGTGATGAACAATGGCAGGTTCAGGAGATTTATGATCACCTTTGGACCAGCCCATCTGAGGCACCAAAACCAATTTTTGACATTCCTGAAGCAAATGAAAGTGACCGCCGATTTGTGCCATGTGGTTTGGTGCGCGTCAGGTGTTCACCACTAAGAGCCGTGGAAAACTTTCTGGATATCGCGCATTTTCCCTTTGTTCACACAGATATATTGGGGTCTGAACCACACACAGAGGTTGAACCTTATTCTGTGGATATCGATGCTGACAAAGACGAAGTGATCGCAACGAAGGTGAAATTCTTCCAACCACAAGCGGCGAAATCTGCCAGTGACGGCATCATCACAGATTATGTTTATCGTGTGCCATCACCAATGAATGCGATCTTGTACAAAACCTGCCCGACCCGAGATGATGTGCAGGATGTCATCGCCATTTTCGTGCAACCGATTGATGAAGAGACCTGTGATGTTTGGCCATGGATGGCCCTTTATGATGATGACAGCACGATGGCGGATATGATCGAATTCCAACAGCTGATTTTCCTACAGGATAGATCAATCTTGGAAAATCAAGTGCCAACTAAATTGCCTTTAGATCCCAAAATGGAAATCCCAACCCGCGCAGATCTCACATCCATCGCCTATCGTCGCTGGCTCAAACGGCGTGGCGCACTTTATGGCGCATTGTTAAATACCTCAGACAATTCGGTGGCCGCAGAATGAGTTTTACCCTTTATGATTATGCGCTATCGGGCAATTGTTATAAAATCCGCCTATTTGCCAATATTCTCAATATTGACTATGAGCGTATCGCCGTTGAGTTCTATCCCGGGGCAGATCATCGATCAGAAAAAATGCTCGCGATATCACCCGCCGGCACTCTGCCAATTCTAACAACAGATGACATAGTTTTAAGCGAAACTTCAGCGATGCTCTTTTGGATTGCACGCAATTATGATGCGCCCGATCACTGGTGGCCAGAGCAAGATCTCACAGCGCAAGCAAACATCCTGCAGTGGATGGGCTTTTCGTCAGACTTGACAGCCACAATTGGTCAAGGCCGGCTTCATGCGTTGTTTCAAACACCTATTGATAAAGACAAAATGATCAAAGGCGGACGTGCAGCACTTCGTAAGATTGAAGCACATCTATCCGAACAATCCTTTGATGGTTGTTCATTCTTAACGGGCAACAAACCAACCATCGCCGATATCGCTTGTTTTCCCTATGTCGCCTTGAGCCCCGATGTTGGCGCCAATATCGGTTTTGATCACGATGATTATCCCGCGATCCGCAATTGGATCTATGCCATGAAATCCCTCGACGGATTTATCCCCATGCCCGGCATTTATGCCATGCACGAGTTAAAAGACCATGAAATTGATTATGGGTCGCAGAAGTCTGCCAAAGCAGGAGCCAGCAAATGAGTTACCTATTGCTGAAATCCTGCGAAGCCATTGTCACCTGCGATGATGATGGGCAAATCTATAAAGATTGCGATCTTCTCATCAAGGATAATCAAATTAAAGAAATTGCTGCGAATATTGACGTCAGCAATTTGGCCGAAAGTGTCGAAATCATCGATGCAACAGGGCATTTTATTTATCCTGGCTTGGTGAACACACACCACCATTTTTTCCAATGTTTTGTACGTAACAATGCGCATCTCGATTGGACAAAATATTCGGTGATTGAATGGCTGGATCTCATCTATCCAATTTTCGCGCGGCTCGATGAAGAATGCTTTTATCACTCATCGATCGTTGCCATGGCGGAACTGATTAAGCACGGCTGCACCACGGCTTTTGATCACCAATATAACTTCCCACGTCATGCCGGTAAAAACATCGTAGATCGTCAGTTTGAAGCAGCTGAATTATTAGGAATGCGGTTCCATGCAGGTCGCGGTGGCAATTCCTTGCCCAAATCTGAAGGCAGCACAATCCCTGATGAGATGCTTGAAACAACAGACGAATTCATCGCCGATTGCGAACGCTTGATCGACACCTATCACGATGCAAACGAATTCTCGATGCGCCAGGTCGCAATTGCACCTTGTCAACCTGTGAATTCCTATAAAGAGACATTTGTTGAATCCATCAAACTCGCACGCGATAAGAACGTTTTGCTTCACACACATTTGGGTGAAGGCGAAAGCGAAGTTATCAAAGAACGCACGGGTATGCGCACGGTTGATTGGTGCGAAGATATTGGCTTCTTGGGTCGCGATGTCTGGCTTGCACATTGCTGGGAATTAAACGCCGCTGAGATCGACAAACTCGCCGCGACACAAACCGGCGTATCCCATTGTCCAGAACCCGTTTATCTCGTGGGCGCAGAAGTCACTCCTATTGCAGAAATGGCATCAAAAGGCGTGCGGGTGAGCTTGGGTGTGGATGGCGCAGCATCCAATGATAATTCGAACCTGATGCACTGTATCCATAGCTCCTACATGCTCCAAGCGCTGGTGGCGGATCAGCATGATTTCATCGTGCCTCAGCCCAAAGAATTTTTAAACTTAGCTACAAAAGGTGGAGCTGATTGCCTGGGTCGTTCTGACATCGGCATGTTAAAAGAAGGCATGGCGGCAGATCTGTTTGCGATCAATATCAATAAGTTAGAATATGTCGGGGCAAGACATGATCCGGCAAGTTTAATCGCAAAATTAGGGATCGGGACCAGCGTTGATCTCACCATCATTAACGGCAAAATCGTATGGCGTCATGGTGAGTTGATCGGCCTTGACGAAGCCAAATTGGTCTCACAAGCATCGGCACATGTGGAACGTGTCATTTATAATTAATAATAAGAACCCAAACAGGAGAAACCTAACATGAAACTAAATAGCTTGAAGAAAATGGCTCTAGCTGCTGCGCTGTCTGTTGCAGCATTTGGCGCCACTGCCAAAGCAGAAACACTTGATATTGGTGTACTACTCCCATCACCGATTGCGGATGTAGGTTGGTCACATGCGCTTGTGGAAGGCTTTAACACAGTCAAAGAAAAATACGGTGACAAAGTCAACTTCAACGTGGTTGAAAACATCCAAGAAGGCCCAGATGCCGACCGCATCATGAACAAAATGGTCGGTGATGGTAACAAGTTCCTTCTGCTTGGTTCATTTGGTTATATGAATGGTGGTCTAAAACTTGCACAACGCAATCCAGATCTCTCATTCATTCACGCGTCTGGATATAAGACAGCGAAGAACTTCTCACCGTTCACAGCGAAATATTTCGAGGGCGCCTACCTTATGGGCATGGCAGCAGCTGAACTCACCAAGACGAAGAAGCTTGGTGTTGTGTCTGCATTTGCGATCCCTGAGCTGATCTCAACTATCAATGGCTTTACATTGGGTGCACGCTCAATCGATCCTGAAATCACTGTTGATGTTATCTGGATCAACTCATGGTTCGACCCAGCAAAAGCACAAGCATCTGCAAAAGCTCTGATTGCGCAAGGTGCTGACATCTTGTTCTCAAATGCACAAGATACACCGTCTGTGGTTTCCGTTGGTGAAGAGGAAGGCGCTTACGTGTTTAACCTCAACAGTTCAATGAAAGAATATGCGCCAACGAAATATCTCGGTGTTGTAAAAACCGATTGGGCTCCATTCTTCACAGCGTCCGTTGAAGCACATATGGCCGGCAATTTTGATGGCAAGAACGAATGGCTTGGCATGAAAGAAAATGTTGTCGTAAGTGAAGACTGGAACTCAGATATCAGTGCTGAGATGATGGCTAAAATCAAAGCCGTGGAAGCTGAAATCGCGTCTGGCGCACGTCATGTTTACGATGGTCCAATCTTCAACCAAGCTGGTGAAGAAGTCGTTGCTGCTGGGTCTCGTTTAGAAGACGGAGCAATCCTTGGCATTGACTGGCATGTTCAAGGCATCAATTCACCACTACCAAAATAAGCAAACAATTGCCCCGGTGTTCGCGCATCGGGGCATATTCGCGTCTAATGTTGAAGAAAGTTTAGCCCGATGAATGAAGATCAATCTTCGCTTCTCTCGTTACGAGGCCTGACCAAAATCTACGGCTCATTAATTGCCAATGATGCGGTTGATCTAAACGTATCCCCAGGGTCCATTCACGCAGTTTTGGGAGAAAACGGCGCTGGCAAATCGACATTGATGAAACTTGCCTATGGTGTCGTACCCCCCGATGCTGGCGAGATTTATTGGGAAGGCGAAAAGGTAGATCATTGGAATACATCGATCGCCCGAGAGCTTGGCATCGGGATGGTGTTCCAACATTTTTCACTCTTCGAAACCTTATCCGTTGTTGAAAATATTGCGCTCACCATTAAAGGCACACGCAAAGAACTCATCGAGCGCATTAACGACGTCAGTGCAGAATACCAACTTGAGATCGAGCCCGATGCAATGGTGAGCTCTCTTTCTGTTGGCCAAAGACAGCGCGTTGAAATCATTCGCTGCTTATTACAAGATTTAAAACTCCTCATTTTGGATGAACCGACCTCGGTTCTCCCACCCCAGCATGTGCGCGCGCTGTTTGATGCTTTGCGCAAATTGCAAGACAATGGTGTTGCGAT
This sequence comes from Rhizobiaceae bacterium, assembly GCA_017644105.1. Classification (GTDB taxonomy): domain Bacteria; phylum Pseudomonadota; class Alphaproteobacteria; order Rhizobiales; family Rhizobiaceae; genus Lentilitoribacter. The sequence continues at coordinate 63,771 of JAEPMD010000001.1, forward strand.
TTTATACATCTCACACAAACTGGAAGAAATTCGCGAATTGTGTGACACAGCAACCATTCTTCGCAATGGCAAAGTCACCGGCATTATTGATCCAAACAAAAAGACGGCCCATGAACTAGCAACTCTAATGATTGGTCGTGATATTCCGAAAATCGAACAACGCCAGAGCGCTAATAAAAGCGAAGCGGCTGTTCTTAAGATTACCAATTTATCCGTGACCAATCCGGATCCATTTGGTCCGGAACTGAAGGATATCAATCTATCGGTTTTTGGCGGCGAGATAGTCGGGATTGCTGGCGTCTCAGGAAATGGTCAACAGGAATTGGGGCGCATCATTTCAGGCGAAGATTTGCGCAAAGATCTGCCAAAGTCAGCCATTGAGATCTTGGGACAATCCGTGACGGACAAAGACGTGACAAGCCGCCGCGATCTGGGTTTTTCATTTGTTCCAGAAGAGCGTCTTGGGCGTGGTGCCGTTCCGCCCATGAGCCTTAATCAAAATGCACTCCTGACCGCCTTTAAAGATGGCATGCTAAAAAACGGCTTCATCCAAAACAATGCGGTTAGCAAATTCACCAAAAAATGTATTGATGATTTCAAAGTCAAATGTTCAGGCACCGCTGCGACAGCAAATTCACTATCGGGTGGGAATTTGCAAAAATTCCTTGTCGGTCGCGAACTGATGCTCGCGCCGAAATTTTTATTCATGTCCCAACCTACCTGGGGCGTTGATGTCGGCGCAGCGAATGAAATCAGACAAAAACTGATTGGCTTGCGAGAAAGTGGCGTTGCGATATTGGTGATCTCTGAAGAGCTTGAAGAATTATTTGAAATTACCGATCGGATCTATGTTTTGCGCAGTGGACGCTTGTCCCCATCCCTGAAAACAAGCGATGTGACGCCCGATGAAATCGGCGAATATATGATTGGTGAAACACGGGAGGAGACAGCGCATGCAGTTTGAATTTGAACGGCGCGTCACACCCTCACGACGCGTCATGCTCGCGGTGCCGTTTATCACCATTGCCATCACTGTGGTTCTGTCGGGTATTATGCTGCTGATCCAAGGTAAATCTGTCGGGCTGACCTTTTATGCTTTCTTCATCGAACCATTTGAAAGCGCATATTCGATTTCAGAAATCTTTCTCAAATTCGGGCCTTTGTTATTAATCGCTCAAGCGCTTGCCATTGGTTTCCGCGCCAAGATCTGGAATATCGGCGCTGAAGGTCAAATGATCATGGGCGCGATTTTAGCAGGTTCCGTGCCGGTATATTTCACGGATTCAAGCTCGATATTCATGCTCCCAGCCATGATCGTTTTGGGCGCTTTGGGTGGCATGGCTTGGGCGTCCATCGCAGCTTTTTTGAAAACGCAATATAACGCCAATGAAATCCTAGTCACATTGATGCTGACATCGATTGCGCTACAGATCCTTTATTATTTGCTTCTTGGGCCATGGAAAGACCCGATGGGGTTTAATTTCCCTCAAACCGTCATGTTCCAAGATGCAGCACTCTTCCCACCGATCATCTTTGGTTTCCGCTTAAACTATTCCCTCGTCATCCCAATCTTATTCACCATTTTTGCCTGGATCTATATGGAAAAACGCTTTGGTGGTTTTCAGCTTGTTGTCGGCGGATTGGCTCCGCAAGCGGCCACCTATGCTGGGTTCAGTTCAAAAGGTGCTGTCTGGAAAAGTCTGCTGATTGCCGGCATGGCAGCTGGGCTTGCGGGCATGAGCGAAGTTGCAGGTCCCATCGGACAATTGCAGCGTTCCGTCACATCCGGCTATGGATATTCAGCCATCATTGTCGCTTATCTCGGTGCGCTTCACCCAATTGGCATTATCTTCGCAGCTTTCTTCTTGGCCGTTATTCATATCGGTGGTGATATCGCACTTGTCTCAGCTGATCTACCCATCAGCTCAGTGCACATCTTCCAAGGCCTTTTACTGGTGACTTATTTGGCAAGTTACACCTTCGTCAACTATCGTCTTAAGCCAAATAGGGCGAACCAAGAACAGATGGAAGGAGCTCGATCATGACGCCAATCGAGTTTTTCCTTGCTGGTACAATGAGTGCTGCCACCGTCTTTCTTCTGGCTGCCTTAGGAGAATTGGTCGCAGAAAAATCCGGCATGCTCAATTTGGGTGTTGAAGGTATGATGGCTGTTGCCGCCGCCGTTGGTTTTGTGGTCACCTATCAGACGGGCAATCATTTCCTAGGCTTTGCAATAGCAGGTATCGCAGGCATATTGGTGTCATTGGTTTTTGCGGTTGTTTCCATCACCTTTTTGGCCAATCAGGTCGCGACAGGGCTAGCAGTTGGCATTTTGGGTCTGGGTTTATCGGCGCTTATTGGTAAGCAGCATGAAAGCCTAACCATCACACCGCCTGGCACTTTAAACATACCCATCCTGAGCGATATTCCATTTATTGGTCCGGTCTTCTTCCAGCAAAATATCGTCGTATATCTCACGATCCTGTTAGCGATCGCTATCAGCTTTTGCCTCAATAAAACACGCCTTGGTCTTGCCATTCGCGCAGCGGGTGAAAATCCAAAAGCGGCTGAAGCATTAAGTTATCGCGTGAAAATGATCCGCTATGGCAGCGTTGCTTTCGGCGGATTGTTGGCTGGTTTTGCCGGCGCTTATGCATCAACTATTTATACACCTTTATGGGCCGATGGCATGATTGCTGGACGCGGCTGGATCGCCGTGGCACTTGTAGTCTTCGGGACCTGGAAAACAGGCCGGATTTTCCTCGGTGCTTATCTCTTTGGCATGGTGTCACTCGGTGAACTCGTGGCGCAATCATTGGGTATTGGCATTCCATCGCAATTATTGTCAGCGATGCCATTCATTGTCACTATTGTCGTTCTGGCGGTGATATCATCCAATGGCGCGCGTTTGAAATTACACGCACCCTATGCGCTTGGCGAAACTTATGATGGATCTGAACCGCGTTAGATAAAACACCGTATTTCTAACGCTGCGACAAATCGGTTTGTTGTCAGCCACTGTCACAGGCTTTATTGCTCATTGTGTAACCAACGGGCGAACAATTTGATGAACAGACGGCGCATAATTTGTCATGCCATCTCGATCATAAGCATTTTTGCAATGATCTGGATTGGCTTTGCGCATCGCCCAGTTATCAATCCAACAGCAGCCAGTAATATTGATCTTGCAGCTTACACTTTACCAGATGGTTCCATTCCGGTCATTTGTTTAGCGGACGATGGCAAACGTGATCACACATCACTTCAAGGCTGTCCAGATTGTACAATTGCAAATTCAATCATCGTCCCAGAACGCGCCGAGATCGGTGCGATTTCAATCATCGAAATCAACTTCAATCTTGGACCACATCGACAATTTGCCCTTTCAAACACCATTCAATTGGCCGGCGCACCACCAACCGGCCCACCGAATTTCTCCTCATAAATATTTGCGCCAAACTCGCGCTGGAACTTGGTTCTAAGTTTCGAGAACGCGCCAAAATCCACATTTAAAATATTTATCAAGACCAGACATCGATCCATATCGATCATTGGTCTATGGAGATCCTAATGACAAATCTTATGTTTAAACTCACCGCCGCAGCACTCATTTCAGCGCTTCCAACGACATTCTTGACAACATCAGCGCATGCCCATGCGACTTTTGATGTGAAAGAAGCAGAGGTCAATTCATATCAAAGATTAGCCATCCGCATTGGCCATGGCTGCGATGGTCAATCCACCGAAAAAGTCCGTGTTGCAATTCCTGAAGGCCTAATATCGGTCAAACCAATGCCAAAGCCAGGCTGGCAGTTGGAAACCACCACAGATGACTATGCATCTGAATATCAATTGCATGGTCGCGCGATCACGTCAGGTGTCACAAAAATCACGTGGTCCGGTGGAGACCTCAAGGACGCGCATTATGATGAATTCATCTTTCGCGCCCGCTTTACCGATCAACTTACCAAAGGGAAAAAACTCTTCATCCCGATCGTGCAATACTGCGCGTCGGGTGAACTATCGTGGAGTGAAATCCCCGCTGAAGGTCAAGATCCACATGACTTAAAACGACCAGCACCCGGCATTATGATCAAGGCATCAGCCGACACCCATCATAAACACACCAAAACCATGGATGTGATCAAAGTCGGTAATCTGGAAATCACGTCTCCGATCATTCGCGCGACCCCGCCAAATGCAAAAGTCGCGGCGGGCTATCTGACCATCAAGAACACCGGATCCGAAGCAGATCGTCTGATCGGCGGAACTGCAAGTTTTGCTGAAAAAGTTGAAGTTCACGAAATGAAGATGGACGGCGAGATTATGCGCATGCGTGAGATCGAAGGAGGCCTTGAAATTCCAGCCGGGGGAGAAGTAACTCTAGAAACCGGCGGCCTTCACATTATGTTTATGAAACTCAAAGAACACATGAAGGAAGGTGAAACACACAAGGTCACCTATCAGTTTGAAAAAGCTGGCTCCATCGAATTGAAATTGCCCGTCAAAAAAGTTGAACGCGGCGGGCATAATCATAACCACTAATCAACGAACGTATGACTAAATAAGAGCATGGGCGATCTCGTCGCCCTGCTCAAACTCAGATCTTCATGACGCGTAAGGTCCGTGGATAAAATCACCAAAACTGCCGACTAGGATTCCAATTTGGCCTAAATTGCAAAGATATAATGCTCAATCTGGCTGTAATCGATTTCTAACTTCGCATTCAACATATTGTGATGTTTAAATGAATAGACGAATACCCCACTATTCGTTACCACGTATTTCTATCATTCGGGCTTTTGGGCGACTGTGATTAAAATAGCCGCCTAAGTGGATATAAATTGAGAGGAACCATGAATAAAACAATTAAAACAACTTTGTTTGCAACCGCATTGTCGATTGCATCAGTGAACGCTTACGCTGATACTGCAGATGGACAAGCGCTTTTGAACAAATCATGGAATGAAATTAAAACCATCGCCAAAGGCGGCGAGGTCAATTGGTTCATGTGGGGCGGCTCTGACAGCATCAACCAATATGTTTCCGAATATATCGGCGGCATCTTAAAAGATGAATACGATATCACTTTAAACCGGGTCGGCATCAGTGACACAGCTGAAGTTGTCAACATTGTTTTGGGTGAAAAAGAAGCCGGTGTAACCGACAAAGGCACCGTTGATATGATATGGATCAATGGTGAAAACTTCCGCACAATGAAGCAGGGCGGTTTGGCTTATTGTGGTTACACAGACCTGTTGCCAAATAATACACTGGTGAATTGGGATAACCCATCGATCGCCAATGATTTTGGTGTGCCTGTTGATGGCTGTGAAGTGCCATGGTCAAAAACGCAATTCTCATTCACACATAATACAGCGACAACTGAAAACCCGCCACGTTCTATTCCAGAATTGATCGAATGGGTAAAAGCAAATCCTGGCCAGTTTACATATCCTGCACCACCGGATTTTAACGGTGCAGTATTTGTGCGCCACGTGTTTTATCATGCGGCCGGCGGCGTTGAAAATCTACTCGGTGAATTTGATCAGGCAAAATATGTCGAGGTGTCTGCCAAGACTTGGGAAATCCTCAATGACCTTGAGCCTTATTTGTGGCGCGAGGGCAAGACTTACCCAACGACAATTGCCGCCCATGAGCAGCTTTATGCCAATTCAGAAATCTCGCTCACATTTAACTATGAGCCAGCTGGTGTTGGAATAAAAATTGAAAATGGAACCTTCCCGCCAACCAGCCAAGGTTATGGGCTAACAGACGGTACAATTGGCAACACCAATTATACCATCATTCCGTTCAACTCACCGAATAAAGCGGCGGCACTTGTTCTGCAAAATGTTCTTTTGTCCGGTAAAGCGCAGCTTGAAAAAGCACAGCCTGATGTTTGGGGTGCAGCCCCTGCGATCGAAGTTGATAGAACAGCAGATGATGTGAAAGCTGATTTTGCGAAGATCAAGAAACATCCAAAAGTCGCGCCAGCTGAAGAGCTCGCAAAATATGCATTGCCGGAACTTCAAGCATCATGGATTTCAGCCATTGAAAAAGGCTGGATTGAAAACGTCGGGCGTTAATCAAAGTTTAGATCCCGCAGCATTTCATGTTGCGGGACCACACTCCAAATATCTAAGAAGCTGTCTATGAACTCTGAGATTTCTGGAGTAGCATTTCCCTCATGTCAGATCGCAAGAAAATAGCCCTCCTGCTTTTGCCAGCCATGCTGGTTATTGTGGTTCTATTTTTTGGTGGGCTCACCATTGGGCTCATGCGCAGCTTCAATTATATGCCGATTATCGGTCTGACCGAACCAAATTTTCAAGCCTATATATCTATATTTTCAGACATCGAATTTTATCATTCCTTCTTGCTGACTTTTCATATCGCCTTCACATCAACAGTAATTTCGTCAATCCTCGCAATTGGTGCTGCGCTATTGTTGCGCCGTAGCTTTGCCGGCAAATTTATTGTCAATTTTCTCTTCCAGCTCAATCTCACCATCCCACATCTGGTCGGTGCAATTGGCATGCTCTACTTATTCTCGCAATCGGGAAGTTTCGCGCGTTTAGCCGCTGAATGGCAGCTAATCGCCCGCCCAAGTGATTTCCCTGCCCTTGTATTTGATCCCTATGCCATTGGCATCATCATGCAATATGTCTGGAAGGAAGTCCCTTTTATAGGTGTGATTGTGCTCGCCAATATGCAGGCCATTGGTGAGGATTATGAAAGCGTAGCACGATCATTGGGCGCCAGCAAATGGCAATCTTTTCGCCATGTCCTTATGCCAATGATTTTCCCAGGCGTTTTATCAGCATCGATCATTGTATTTGCCTTCACCTTCGGCGCATATGAGATCCCAGCTTTGCTCGGAGCAAATTATCCGGCAGCATTGCCTGTTTTGGCCTATCAGAAATACACAAATGTCGACCTCGCAGCGCGCCCGGAAGCCATGGCTATGGCAGTGATCATCGCCATTTTATGCGCAATTCTGATTTGGATTTATGTGCGCTATTGCCGTAAACGCATCAGGGGGCATGTATGAGCACACGCAAGAATACCCCGCTTCAAAGCCTGCGTGTTTTATCCGGCATAGTCTTGATCACTTGGCTCGTCTTACCGCCTATACCCTTGGCAATCTGGTCCTTCGCCAAGGGATGGTATTTTCCTGATATCTTGCCAAAAAGATGGACGCTCAATGCATGGGAATATACTTTCTCGAACACGGCCGGCGTTATCGACAGTCTTTGGATCACGATCTGGATTTCACTCGCGGCAACATTTTTATCTATTTTAATCGGTGTGCCTGCGGGACGTGCGCTTGGCATGTATAAGTTCAAAGGCAAAGAATTCATCGAATTACTGATCCTTGCCCCGGTCATCGTGCCCGGGATAGCCGTTGTCTTAGGCATCCACTCGGTCTTTTTGTTTATGGGGCTCACCAATACAGTGACGGGTGTCATTCTTGTCCATCTCATTCCAACTTTACCCTATATGACCTTGGTAATGTCCGGAATATTTGCCAATTATGATGCGGCTTTTGAAGATCAGGCACGGAGCTTGGGTGCCTCACCTTTTAAAACATTTTGGTATGTCACTCTGCCGGCAATCATGCCCGGTATTATCGTCGGTGGATTATTTGCATTCCTTGTATCCTGGAGCCAATATATTCTGACTTTGCTCATCGGAGGCGGACGCGTGATCACATTGCCATTGCTGCTGTTTAACTTTGCAACATCTGGCCGCAATGACATTACTGGCGCCATCGGCATGATCTATATTTTGCCAGGGATTGTCATATTATTGCTAACCGCGAAGCATCTGTCCGGGCGCAGCGGTGCTGTTGGAGGCTTTGGCCAAATTTGACCCATGTTTCATTGAAAAACCTGTCGAAAATTTATCCCGGCACACAAATGCCTGCGCTGGATAATCTATCTCTTGAAATCCCCACAGGTGAACTGACCGCACTTTTGGGACCATCAGGCTGTGGTAAGACGACGACCATGAAAATGATCGCCGGACTTTTGGAACCTTCATCAGGCGACATCACTTTTGATGGCAAGTCAGTCTTGGATGAAAAGCCCGAAGATCGCGGCGCGGTCATGGTCTTTCAAAACTATCTCTTATTCCCCTATATGAGCGTTGCCGAGAATATTGGATTTGGTTTGAAGATGCGCAAAACCGACCCGAACCAGATCAAAAAACGCGTTGGCGAGATGCTGGATATGGTCAAACTGCCTGATCTTGGAAATCGCAAGCCAAGTGAGTTATCGGGCGGTCAGCAACAGCGCGTTGCACTTGCCCGCGCTTTGATCATTCAACCAGATGTACTGCTGCTTGACGAACCGCTATCGAACCTTGACGCACATTTAAGATTGGAGATGCGTGACCTCATTCGCTCTCTACAGCAGGAAATGAAAATCACCACGATCTTTGTTACCCATGATCAGGAGGAGGCTGTGGTTTTGGCGGATAAAATTGCGCTCATTCTTGATGGCAAAATGAAGCAATATGACACGCCACAGGCCTTTTACGATGCGCCAATCGACGAAGCAACGGCACGGTTTTTTGGATCGCAAAACTTCATCCATGGAAGCGCCAAAGACGGAATCTTTGAAAGCTCGCTCGGCAAAATCTCAATTCCCAAGAACATAAAAACCGGACAAGGTGCCTTAACCTTTCGGCCTGAAAATGTTCAGATCCAGCAAGACGGTTCAAAGGACAACACATTCACAGCATCCGTCGACAATATCATATATCTCGGCACCCAAACGCGACTAAAACTCAAACTATCTGATGTTGAGATTGACGCCATTGTGAACCCGCGCGAAGCACAAGGCCTCTCCATTGGCGATCAAATCAATATCCGCCTGCCAGCCGAAATTCTCTGGAAAGTTAACTAGCGGCTTTCACTAGTCTTTCGCATAGGTCAAAGAGGCCCAAAGTGTTTCCCACACAGCGCCCTGTTGGTTGCCCTTTTCTGCCTGTCTTATTTGCACAGTGTCAACAAGATAAGAGTGACCACTTTCAATCGGTAAAAGCGCCACACCTTGATCATTTGTTAGGTGCAACGTCACTTCAACATCACCTGAAGGCTGCTTATCAAAGAGTTCGATCTGCACATCTGCAAGCGATTCTCCTTGATAATAGGCTTTGACAGGCATGCCGTTTGATGTGTCATCTTGATAGGGATTGGCAAGCGCAACCAATTCAATTTCGAGCCCTACCTGGCGATCATTGCCTTGCGCATTCCCGACACCCACCAAAGACTTGGCAAATCGACGATATATTTCCTTAAAACCAGTCTCAGGATGACCGAGCGCTAAATGATCATCTTTATCCAGATCAAAATCTTTGTGATTGATGAACTTCTGGAACTTCTCCCATTCCGAATAAGACAGCGAATTTGATTTTGATTCAACGACCAAAATCGCAAGGCCTTCTTGCGTAACTTTCGTCGATATTGCCGGACGTTGACCCAAATCCCCATCAATCATTAGTTGAGATTGTCCAACAAACATGTCAAACTTCTCATAACGATCACGAATATAAGAATAGGAACTTCCCTTAAAATTTTGGCCATTGCGAAGATCTGCAACGACGTTATCCGATGCATTGATCGTATAATCTTTTGGCTCGATCCAAAATTCATGTGCTGTCACTGAGGTGGCGCTCAAAAACACTAAGAGACTTAAAAACCGAGCATAAATCATGAACTTCTCCGATACCAAGACCAGTATAATCACTACTGCGCACCTCTTGATACTGTCAACTCTTCTTGCTGTGTGCACAGCTTGGATCAAGCCAGCAGTCTCACATGAACTACAGCCTGCCATTATCAATTTCACGATCTCGGAAAAAACCTTAAACGGTACGCTTGAACTATCTTTGGAGCCCGTGATTTCCGGGATGGATCTGAGCGCGCTTGAAAATACAGATGATGCGCCGGAAGCTGCACAATATGACGCATTACGGGCTTTATCACCACAAGAGCTCCAAGCGAGATTTGATGAAGTTTGGCCAAATATCAAATCTAAGTTTCAACTCAACGCTGGCGCAGCACCCCTCGACATAAACATTGACGACATCATTATCCCCGAGATCGGCGATATAGAGTTAAGCCGCACATCAACACTGAAGATGTCCGCTGCATTGCCCGATGATGGTTCGAACATCAGCTTTGGCTGGAATGCTGATTTGGGCGAAATCATTGTTCGGCAAATCGATAAAGATGGCGAAGTTGGCTATGCCAAGCTTCTGGCATCTGGCAGCATATCTGATCCTATGCCGCGCACGGGTGTAGTAGACGTAGATTGGCTCGATAATTTTCTCAATTATATTGTGATCGGTTTTGAACACATTATTCCAAAAGGGCTCGATCATATCCTGTTTGTTTTGGGACTGTTCTTCTTCTCACTAAAAATGAAACCGCTCATCCTGCAAATCACGGCCTTTACGCTTGCCCATACGGTGACGCTTGCCATGGCGACGTTAGGTTTAGTATCAGTTCCAGCGTCTATTGTTGAACCACTCATCGCATTATCAATAGCCTTTGTAGCGCTTGAAAATGTGAAAGGCGGGAAGATCGGAATCCGGCGGACCGCTATTATATTTGCGTTTGGTTTGTTGCACGGTCTTGGCTTTGCCTATGTGTTGGGAGATGTGGGTCTCCAACCATCGCAATTTGTCTCAAGTCTGATTGCGTTTAATATCGGCGTGGAGATTGGCCAACTTAGCATTATCGCCATTGCATATGTCTTACTTGGTCTCACCTTCGGCAAAAAACCATGGTACCGCTCCTATATCGCGATACCCGCATCGGTTCTCATTGCCGCTGTTGGGATATATTGGACCATTGAACGGGTATTTTTTTAGAGATTTCATGAATATTTTTTCATAACAGACTATATTTGTTATCGATAACTATTTATAAGAAATCAAGAAGTTTAGTCATAAGACTGAAGCGAATTAGGGAGAATGAAATGAGCAAAATTGCACTTATCACCGGCGGTGGTTCTGGCATCGGTCTAGCATGCGCAAAAACTTTAGCTGAGAACGGCTACCAAACAATTTTGACAGGCCGTCGCTTATCAGCGCTTGAGGACGCTTGCAAAGCCATTGGCGAACAAAGCGCGGCGATTGCATGTGATGTTACATCTCCCGACGACGTTGATGCGCTTTATGAAAAGATCGAACAGGATTATGGTCGACTAGATGTGTTGTTCAATAATGCTGGCAATAATGTCACCGCAGCACCGATTGGCGATGTGCCAGTTGAAGATTTCATCAAAGTGATCAATGTCAATTTAATCGGTGCCTTCACCATGGCGCGCGGCGCATTTAATCTCATGCGCAAGCAAGACCCGCAAGGTGGCCGCATCATCAATAATGGTTCGATCTCCGCATCTTTACCGCGCCCTGGTTCTGCGCCTTACACATCATCCAAACATGCGATTACCGGACTGACCAGATCGATCTCACTAGACGGGCGCCCATATAATATCGCCTGCGGACAAATTGATATTGGTAATGCAGCATCTGACATGACGGCAAAAATGAGCGGTGGTGTGCCGCAAGCTGATCTGTCCATTAAACCAGAGCCTGTGATGGATGTGCAGCATGTGGCCGATTCTGTATTACACATGGCCAATCTACCATTAAGCGCCAATGTGCAGTTTATGACTGTGATGGCAACCACAATGCCATTTATCGGACGCGGTTAAAATCAGCTGATAATTTGAGAAGTAAGTTAAGCGCTTTAAAGTTACGCACTTTGGCGCTTAATCAGTGTCGGCTCGGTTTTCACAATTTTGGCTGATTTAGTGTTCCCATCATCGGATAATAATTCGATGATTTTTTCGGCTGCGAATTTGCCAATCTGCGCGGCACCTACATCAATCGTTGTTATGGACGGGTTCAAGAACTGACCTAGCTCATACGCGCCAAATCCCCCGATCTTAACGTCGTCCGGTACATTGATACCCATGCGTTGGCATTCTGTAATTGCGCCATATGCAATCAGATCTGAAACGCACATCACCGCTTCTGTGTCTGGCCATTCTTTCATGATCGAGCGAATACCACTCGCGCCCGGTTCCATAGAAAAAGGAGCTAACTCTTGAAATGACACGCGCTCACTGGAAAGCCCATGCTTTTCCATCGTGTTACAAAATCCAAGATAACGATCGCGACCACGGCTATCGCGCGAATTATCGCCACCAATAAAGCCGATCTTTTTATGCCCCTGCGCAATGAAATGCTCAAACATCAATTCAGAGGCTTGCAAGTTTGAAAACCCAACAACATGATCAATTGGTTGTTCCGGAACGTCCCAAGTTTCAATCACTGGAATGCCCGAATTTTCAAGCAACAGCCGACAGCGATCTGTGTGCATGCCGCCGGTGACCACAATCGCCTCAGGGCGCTTTTTCAACAGCTGTTCAACCAATTGTTCTTCGCGGTCCACATGGTAATTTGTATAGCCCAAGAGAACTTGCAGATCCTGCTCGGCCAAGCCATCTGAAAACGCTTTAACCGTATCCGCAAAATTGCCATTGTTAATGGATGGAATAGTGATCGCAACAAAGCCGGATTTACCAGATGAGAATTCCGATGCTCTGGTATCAAGCACATAGCCCAGTTCGTCCGCAGCTTTTTGAATTTTCTCTCGCGTGGATTTACTCACCGAAGTGTCAGGTTTTAAAGCACGAGAAACAGTCATGCTGGAAACGCCAGCGAGATTGGCCACATCCGCCATTGTGGGCAGCTTGGTTTTGTTTCTCAATTTAAAACTCCATCTTCGTTGCGCGAAATCTAATTCGCATTGACGACGTTTCTGTCTGGTCCTTTAAAATATTCCATCAAGACTGGCAAATCTTCTTCACCCAAACCGGCCGCTGTCAGCATTTTATATATTTCCATACAAGCTGCGGTGATCGGCATAGATGTGTTGGTTGAAAGAGATAAATCCTGCGCAAATTTCAAATCTTTGATCATATTGGCAAGTCTGCCTTGGCGTGTGTAGTCCTTATTTGCATAACGCGGCATAAATTCCTGCAAAATCGCACTATCAGCACGACCACCCGCCAAAGCGCCAGGAATTTTGGAGGCATCTACGCCAGCGTCCAGCGCCAATTGCGTTGCTTCTGCTACGGCCACAAAGTTTAAACCACACAAAACCTGGTTGATGATTTTCGTGGTTTGCCCAGCACCGCTTGGCCCCATATGGGTCATATTAGAGGCAAGCAGCTTTAAACATTCCATCGCGCGAGACACATGTGCGTCTTCACCGCCAATCATTAAAGTCAATTCACCGATTAGAGCTTTTGGCGCGCCACCTGATAAAGGTGCATCAACCCAACCGATATTGTGCTTTAAAGCTTTTTCGGCAAGTTCTTTTGTTTCTTCAGGGCCAACCGATGACATATCTATAAAGATCGTATCCGAGTTTGCACCAGAAGCCGCACCGCCTTCACCAAAGGCAGCAATATCGACAATGCGCGACGCGTTTAAACTGAAGATCACAAAATCAGCTTCTGAAGCTGCATCTGCTGCGGAGGACGCTGCACGTCCACCCTTATCAACAAGCTCTTGAACGCGCGCCTTATCCAAATCAAACACAGCAAGTGCGCAGCCAACTTCTAAAAGACGCGCTCCAATCGCGCCACCCATGGCACCTGCACCGATTAATCCTACTTTAAACATCGTTACGCACCTTTATGTTTGAGCTTTGATTTTCGACATAATGTCAGCAACAATTTCATCGCTTGAACCACTGATATCGACGACGATAGCCTGTTCGCGGTCAATCAAAGGTTCCAGTGTTGCGAACTGACTTTTCAGCAAGCTAAGTGGCATAAAATGCCCACCGCGTTTGGCCATACGATCTGCGATGAGTTCTTGCGAACCGGACAAATGAATAAATGTCACCCGTTCACCGGCCTCCTGTTCAATCAAATCGCGATAGGCAAGTTTTAATGCAGAGCACCCAGCGAAGATCAAACCCTCCGCTTTGGCCATTTCCTGCCCGATGATTTTTAGCCAGGGCCAACGATCCTCATCGGTCAATGGCGTGCCTTCACTCATCTTTGCAATATTGCTGTCAGGGTGAAAACTGTCCCCTTCAAGATAGGTACCGCCAAGCTGGTCAGCGAGTGCATTGCCAATTGTGGATTTGCCGCATCCGGCAACACCCATCACAATAAAAAGTCTGTTATTTTGAACCGACATATCAAATAATTTACAGGCTGGCTGTGATACCGCCATCCACATAAAGCGTATGACCGTTTACAAAACTGGATCCTGCAGAGCTTAGGAAAACACAGGCGCCAACCAATTCTTCAACATTTCCCCACCGCCCTGCAGGAGTTCGTTTCTCAAGCCAAGCGCTGAAATCTGGATCAGCCACCAGCGCTGCGTTGAGAGGAGTATCAAAATATCCAGGTGCAATTGCGTTACACTGCAAACCATATTTGGCCCAGTCTGTCGCCATGCCCTTTGTTAAATTGCCCACAGCACCCTTGGTTGCTGTGTAAGGCGCAATACCTGGTCGCGCCAATGCAGTTTGCACCGATGCGATATTAATAATCTTACCAGCCTTACGTTTGATCATGTGACGCGCTACGGCTTGCCCAACGCTAAATACCGACGCAATATTGGTTGATAGCAGTTTTTCAAACATATCCGCTGGGAAATCTTCTAGCGGTGTACGATGTTGCATGCCCGCATTATTGACCAAAATGTCAATCGGGCCGACATGGGCTTCAAACTGATCTACCGCTGTTTGAACAGCAACATGATCCGTCGCATCAAAAGCCAATTCGTGAACGATTGCGCCCATTGCTTTAAGCTCTTCTGCCGCCTTGGAAAGCTTTGATTTATCTCGGCCATTTAACACAATCGCCGCGCCAGATTCTGCCAAACCTTTGGCAAGCGCAAAGCCAATCCCCTGCGATGAGCCGGTGATCAAAGCTGTTTTTCCATTTAGGTCAAAGAGGGCGTGTGTCATTTATTAACTTTCAATTTTTAACTGGACAGGTATTGGTTCGGTGTATAAATGTTATCGATATCAAAAGCAAGCCAATTTAGGATTATTGAATGTCAAAAGTAGAAATTTTACAGATGGGCCCCTATTCAGAACGGGATGAAAAGATGCTCGAAGGCGCATTTACTGTTCACCGATATTTTGACCAAAAAGATAAGGCTAGCTTCTTAAAAGACCATGCAGATTCAATCAAAGCGATTGCCACACGCGGGGATTTGGGTGCAGACAAGGCACTGATTGATGCCCTACCCAATCTTGAAGTTATCAGCATTTATGGCGTTGGCTATGATGCAGTTGATATCGATGCCGCCAAAGAGCGTGGCGTTCGTGTGACCAATACGCCAGATGTTCTAACCAAGGATGTCGCAGATCTTGCGGTCGCAATGATGTTAGCGCTTGGACGCCGCATAAATGAAGCCGCCGATTGGTCAAGAGGTGACTGGGCGGCAAAGGGCATGTTCCCGCTTACAAGACGCGTGCATGGAAAACGTGCTGGTATACTTGGCCTCGGGCGCATTGGTTACGAGATCGCGCGACGCCTGCAAGGCTTTGACATGGAAATCAGCTATAGCGCCCGTGCACCACACGAGCTTGACGAAAATTGGGGGTTTATTGCAGATCCAGTGGAACTTGCAAAAAACAGCGATGTGCTATTCGTCTCGCTCGCAGCGTCAAAAGAAACCCATCACATTGTCAATAAGGAAGTCATGGAAGCCCTTGGCCCAGACGGCATGGTGATCAATATTTCACGCGCATCCAATATTGATGAGATCGCGCTTTTAGATGCCCTTGAAGCAAAAACGCTTGGCTCCGCCGCGCTTGACGTATTTGAAGGCGAACCAGATATCAATCCGCGTTTTCTAAACCTTGATAATGTGCTCTTACAGCCGCATCATGGCTCAGGCACAGTTGAGACACGCGAAGCCATGGGCGATCTCGTTTTTGAAAATCTCAAAGCCCATTTTGATGGCAAAGAACTCCCAACTCCCGTTGTGTAAATTATAGGAAATATTATGCGCTCAATCGTTATTCACAAAGCTAAAGATCTTCGAATTGAAGAGACAGACGTGCAGGCTCCCAAAGCCGGGGAAGTACTCGTACGCATCGCGACGGGCGGTATCTGCGGCTCAGATTTACACTATTATAACCACGGTGGTTTTGGCACGATTAAAGTCAAAGAACCAATGATTTTGGGTCATGAAGTTTCGGGCTATATCGAAAAGATCGGCCCTGAAGTTGAAGGGCTTGCCGTTGGTGATCTCATCGCGCTTTCGCCATCTCGCCCCTGCAACAAGTGCCAATATTGCTTGGAAGGCAAACAAAACCATTGTGAGAATATGAGATTTTATGGCTCAGCCATGCCCTTCCCACATATTCAAGGCGCGTTCCGCGAAATGATCGTCGCAGATGCATCCCAATGCGTGAAAGCCGATGGACTGACTTCGGGTGAAGCTGCCATGGCTGAACCATTATCGGTTTGCTTACATGCAACACGCCGTGCCGGTGATATGCTGGGCAAAAAGGTTTTGATCACCGGATCCGGTCCAATTGGCACATTAAGTGTGCTCGCAGCGCGAGCAGCAGGAGCAGCTGAAATTGTTGTGACGGACCTAGAAGATCAGGCACTATCATTTGCGACTAAAGTTGGTGCGAATAAAACCATCAACATGATAACGCAGGCGAGCGAGCTTGATGTCTATAAGGAAGGCAAAGGTTATTTTGATGTCCTGTTTGAATGTTCCGGTGCGGCACCCGCACTTGCGGCAGGCATATCCGTTATGCGTCCAAGAGGCATTGTCATGCAATTAGGCTTGGGTGGCGATATGTCGATCCCTATGCAAGCGCTCACAGCCAAAGAATTGGATCTGCGCGGCTCCTTCCGTTTCCATGAAGAATTTGCCATGTCGGTCAAACTCATGCAGCAAGGTCAGATCAACGTCAAACCACTTATTTCACACACGGTGAAATTGGATGATGCGATCTCCGGCTTTGAAATTGCGGGCGACCGTAAGCAAGCGATGAAGGCGCAGATCGAGTTTTCGTAAGGCTCAGTCGAATTTAAAATTCGACATCAGCACCCACGGCACTCAGCGCGGCAATTGCCACTTCGATATCTTGTTCTGCAGAACCCGAACCAACACCGATACCGCCAACGCAAATCCCATCCTTGATAACTGGCAGGCCACCACCCAGGCCTGTCACATTCCCCCCGGTCGCGGCACCAATGGCTGGGCGGACTGCTTCAGGAATATTTGAACTTGGTGCGCGGATAGAGGCAGCCGTTAAAGCTTTCGACAGAGCGCTCTTGCGGCTTAAAAATTTAGCACCTGTCATGCGAATTTCAGCGAGAAGTTCGCCACTGGCATCGACAATGACAATACATTGCGGCTGGTTCATTTCTTCCGCTTTGTTTACTGCAGCTTGTAACATCGATAAGCTTGCTGCGTGCGTTAATAAAAGGCTTGTTTGAAAATTCATGTGGGAATTCCACTTGCTGTTTACGTAATATATGTTATCGATATCAAAAAAACATGCGGAGATAAATAGATGTCTTTCTTTGAAGCAGCAGATCCTGTCTTTTCCACTTATGTATTGGGAAATGCGCCACTAAAACAGCTCGCCACTGGTTTTGATTGGGTGGAAGGCCCGGTTTGGTTTGGCGACGCGAATTGTTTGCTATTCTCGGATATCCCAAACAACCGCATCATGCGTTGGAGCCCAGATACGGGCATCAGCATTTATCGTGAACCGGCTAATTTCACCAATGGTCACACACGTGATTTACAAGGACGTTTGATCTCTTGCGAACATGGCACGCGTCGCGTAACGCGCACTGAACATGACGGCACCATCACAGTCGTCGCAGATAGTTATCAGGGCAAACGCCTTAATTCTCCCAATGATGTTGTGGTCAAATCCGATGGTTCAATTTGGTTCTCTGATCCGCATTACGGCATAATGACCAATTATGAAGGTCATAAATCTGAGCAGGAACTTCCCTGTCAGGTCTATCGGGTAGATCCAGAAACATACGAGATGAAGGCAGTCGTCACAGATCTTGATTGCCCAAATGGATTGGCTTTTTCAAAAGATGAGAGAACGCTTTATGTGGCTGATACTGGTAAGATCTTTGATGAAAATGCCAATCGTCTCATCCGATCTTATGATGTGGATAATCAAACAGTTTCCGGCGGCAAAGACTTCCACACAGTTTCAGCTGGCTGCGCTGACGGTTTCCGCCTTGATGAAAACGGCAATATATGGACATCAGCCGGTGATGGTGTTCACTGCATTAGCCCGGAAGGCAAGTTCTTAGGTAAAATTCTCGTTCCAGAAACAGTGTCTAATATTTGCTTCGGTGGACGCGCAAAGCATCAATTGTTTATCACTGCAACAACAAGTCTTTACGCGATCAAACTCAATCGCAGTGGTGTTCAAAAACCCTAGCAAATTTCACAACTAAACAGTCTCGCAATTAAACGGTTTCACAATTAAACAGTTTCACCTGGGATCAAACGTGTTTCGACCACGTTGACATCCTTGGTGGGTTCGTTGCGGATGCGCGCCACAAGTGCCTCTGCTGCAGATTTTCCAAGCGTCTCTGTCGCAACCGTGGTCGTTGTTAATTTGCGCGGCAAAACGGATGTAACTTCCATGCCGCCCCACCCGGCAATTGCGATATCGTTTGGGATCTCAATGCCATGCTTTTGGCAATAGAACATGCCGCCAACTGCCATTGTGTCATCTTGATAATAAATCGCGTCTATGTCGCTGGTTCTATTGAGCACATTTTCCGTACCATAATAGCCAGGGTAAAATCCTGCGTGATCAACCAGAATTTCTTTCGAGACCAATTGCAATGAACTGTCATTCAGCGCAGCTTCAAATCCATCAAGCCGAATAAGGTTGGTGCTGCCTTCATTCCGATTTGCACCGATATAGGCAATCTTGCGATAGCCCTTAGAGAGCATAAACCGCCCCATCTCGTAACCACAATCATAGTGGTTAAATCCAACGGATATATCCAAAGGGCTGGTGTTTAGATTCCACATCTCGACGATAGGGATTGCTTGGGCTTTTAAAATCTCGATGGTAGCAGGCGTGTGCTTTCGTCCGCTTAGAATGACACCTGCGGGTCTCCAGGCGAGAATGGCCCGCAGCCATTCCTCTTCAGTTTCAGGTGAACGCTCATGCGCTCCGATCATCGTCTGATAGCCATACTTTAAAAAAGTCCGGTCAATGGAATCCAAAACAGGGCCATAAAGGCCACTTGTTAAACTGGGAACCGAAACACCAATTAACGTGGATGTATCAACAGAACCGAACGCTGCGGCGATCCGATTTGGCACATAGCCCAACCGTTCGACTTGCAACATCACCTTAGCTTTTGTTTCTTCTGTAAATCCACTGGCATTTCTCAAAACCCGGGACGCAGTCATTTTTGACACGCCTGCTGCCTCCGCAACTTCGCTCAGCGTCGCGCCACCTTTTCTGCTAGATTTTTTTGCCATTGCCGCTTCTTACTACAAATTTAAGTGATCGATAACATTTTGCTTGACTTTCGAAACATATGCAAGACATTATAGAATAACGTTACCGGTAACTTCACATTTCTATGATGTTTTATCGGTGTAAGGGAGGAAGTTTTATGCCGAAGTCGACACAGGACGGCTTGTTTTTTGACGATATTGTCAAATCCTTTGGAGGAACACTTGCGCTTCGCGGTGTGTCTCTCCACATTGCGCGCGGTGAAATTGTTGCGCTATTGGGCGAAAATGGCGCTGGTAAATCGACGCTGATTAAAGTGCTGGGTGGCATTCACCAACCAGATTCGGGTCGTGTTTCAATTGATGGCATCAATTATACGCATTCTCCGTCGCGCTTAGATGAACGTCAGGCGGTGGCTTTTATTCACCAAGATTTGGGTTTGGTTGAATGGATGACAATTGCTGAAAACATGGCACTCTCCCAAGGCTATGCCAAAAAAATGGGTTTCATTGACTGGAAATCGGCTGAGGAAAACGCAAGGCTAGCACTTCAAAAAGTCGATTGTGATTTCGATCCAACAACACGGATCTCCGATCTCAGCCGAACTGAAAAATCTCTCGTTGCTATCGCACGTGCTCTTGCCGTTGATTGCGATTTTCTCGTGTTGGACGAACCAACGGCGAGCCTCCCTGCGGACGAAGTGGAACGCCTATTTAACGCGCTTCGTCCGCTAAAAGAGGCCGGTGTGGGCATGATCTATGTCTCCCACCGATTAGACGAAGTCTTTAAAATCGCAGACCGTGTCGCAGTTCTGCGCGATGGCATGATGGTGGGGATGCGCGACATTGCACATACCAATCCGCCAGAACTTGTAAATTTAATCGTTGGTAAAAAGACCCGCGAAATCGACCGCCCGGAGGTAGATCTTGGTGCACCGGTTATTCAAGCCAAAGCCTTACGATCCGGCATTGCCGGACCGATTGATCTGAAAATCAATCAAGGTGAAGTCGTCGGCCTTGTTGGATTGCGTGGCGCAGGTCACGAAGAAATTGGCCGTAGCTTTTATGGTTCAAGCCCGTTTACCGGCGACATCTTGCTCAATGGGCAAACGCCAGATCTATCAAGCCCACGCGCTGCCATGAAATCGGGGGTCGGCTTGGTTGCAAGAGATCGCGTTGTTGAATCCATTGCGCCAAGCCTGACCATTCGCGAAAATTCATACATCAATCCTGAAGCTGTTGGCAGAAAGCTCTTATCGTTCATGTCACCGCGCCAGGAAGATAAAAATTCCTATGATCTGGGTAAAGAACTTGGCTTAAGCCCCAATGATCCGACCCTTGCGATTGAAGCACTTTCAGGCGGCAATCAGCAAAAAGTTGTGGTTGGACGCTGGCTCGCAACAGGTCGTAAACTTTTGATCGCCGAAGATCCTACGGCCGGCGTTGATGTTGGCGCGAAAGCTGAAATTTACGCGCTCTTATTTGATGCATTGGCCACCGGCATGGGCGTGATTGTCGTCTCGACAGATTTCGAGGAAGTTGCCGCCATCTGTCACAGAGCCATCGTCTTTAGCCGTGGTCACGTCGTTGATGAATTATCCGGCGTTAGCCTATCGACAGAAACACTTATCCAAGCTGCTTCCGCAGGGGAAGCCAATCAAAATTCACCCGCCGTAGAAGCGGGCAGGAGTTAAAAAAATGCAGTCCATTGAATCCAGCGCTCTCGAGCCAACAAAAGCTGAATTAAAAGGTTTGACCCTTGGCGAAAAACTCGTCCGGTTTATCCCTGTCTACGGGCTCCTCATTTTGACGGCCTTTCTGATCATACTCTTTTCAATCATGTTGCCGGACACATTCCCAACCATGTTGAACTTGCGAGCGATTTTGTCTGATAAAGCCATCATTGCCATATTAAGTTTAGCGGCGATGATCCCCATGGCTGCGGGTCGTATTGATCTCACCGTGGGATACGGCATTGTGATTTGGCATATCCTAGCGATATCGCTGCAAACGCTTTACGGCTTTCCCTGGCCGGTCACTGTTATCATCGTTTTGCTGCTTGGCGCATTCGTTGGTTTCTTAAACGGTATCTTGGTGGAAGTTGCAAAAATCGACTCCTTTATTGCAACGCTTGGCACCGGTACTGTTTTATACGCGCTCGCACTTTGGCACACCGGTGGTCGCCAAGTGGTTGGTGCGCTACCTGACGGATTTTACGCGCTAAGCAGCACTTTTGTATTCGGTCTACCGATCACAGCTTATTATGTATTCGCGATCACAGTATTGCTTTGGCTGATCCTCGAATACACCCCAATTGGCCGCTATCTTTATGCCATTGGCGCAAACCAAAAAGCGGCTGAACTCAACGGTATTCCAACACGCAAATTTGTTGTCGGCGCCTTCATCTCATCTGGTGTCATGACGGCACTTGCTGGCGTGATTTTGGCTTCCAAGCTTCGCATTGGTCAAGCCAGTGTTGGCCTTGAATATCTTCTGCCAGCGCTCGTGGGTGCCTTTTTGGGATCAACAACCATTAAGCCAGGCCGCGTCAATGTTTGGGGCACAATTATCGGTGTTTCCATTCTCGCTGTTGGCATTTCAGGAATTCAACAATTCGGCGGTTCATTCTGGGTTGAACCAATGTTTAACGGCGCGACTTTGCTCGTTGCGATCGGCATTGCCGGTTATGCACAAAGACGCAAAGGCGCTGTCAAAAAGTAAGAAAATTTATCAGCAACTATGGAGGAAATAATGCTGAAACGTACATTTATGAAGGTCCTGCTTGCAGGCACACTGATGGCAGGAACAGGCTTCTCTTCAGCCGTCGCCATGGACAAATGGGATGGACCAACCACCGGACCAAAAGCAGCAGAAGGTAAAACAATTGTTGTGCTGGCAGGTGATCTGAAAAATGGTGGTATCTTGGGTGTCACCAATGGTGTTGCAGAAGCGGCAGAAAAAATTGGCTGGACCGTGCGCGTGCTTGATGGCGCGGGTTCTATCTCTGGCCGCACAGCAGCATTTGGTCAAGCCATGGCTTTAAAACCCGATGGACTGGTGATCAATGGTTTTGATGCAGTTGAACAACAAGCTGCGCTTGAAGGTGTTGCTGCTGCCAATATTCCAATGGTGTCTTGGCATTCAGGTCCAAAGATTGGTTGCGATGCACCAGGTGGGATTTTCGCCAATGTCTCAACAGATGCAATGACTGTTTCAGAAACAGCGGCTGAATGGGCAATCGCCGATGGTGAAGGCAAACCAGGTGTTGTGATCTTTACAGATTCCACATATCAGATTGCGATTGATAAAGCCGACCGCATTCAAGAAACCATCGAGAAGATGGGCGGCACTGTGCTTGAATATGTCGACACTCCGATTGCCGATACATCTGCACGTATGGGTCCGCTTACAACATCACTTCTTCAGAAATATGGTGCGAAATGGACGCACGCGCTTGCGATCAATGATCTTTATTTCGACTTTATGGGCCCTGCATTGGCAGCTGCCGGAATTTCAGGCGATGGTGCACCAAAAGCAGGTTCTGCGGGTGATGGATCTGAAGCTGCATTCCAGCGCATCCGTACAGCTCAATATCAGGCAATCACAGTTGCTGAGCCACTTAACTTGCAAGGATGGCAGCTCGTGGATGAGCTTAACCGCGCAATCCAAGGTGAAGCTTGTTCAGGCTATATCACAGCACCTGCATTGGTGACCGAAGAAGGGCTAAAAGCCATGGGAGACAGCAATCAGTTTGACCCACAATCTCCTTATCGTGAAGCTTATGCAACGATCTGGGGCAAATAAGAATTCATAAATCCCAAACTCCAATCAGCTAAGGGGCGGTTCATTGAGCCGCCCTTTTTTTGTCCGCCAGAACCCAGCAACACACTTCAACAAGTGTGAGACATATATCTACTTTTACTTGAATGGCGTGTGATGCATGTGTTGAAATTCGAGTGGCAAGAGCCGTGTTGAAGAAGAGTAAACATTGAATGCGAATGCTTGCATGCAGCTCCAACAAATTGACACCTGACAACGCGTACCAACCACTGACGTCATCAATAAAAGCCATCACTAAGCAGCTAAGCATTTCCACGAAACCGAATGGAGACATGAAGCTTGTCGTGAAATCGATGAATTTGTTTTAGGAGACATAAGGGCAAAAAATAAGGCCACGCATCGGGCTAAGCGTGGCCTTTGGGAGAGGCGGGGGAATTGATGAAAAGAACGCCTCTATCTAAGAGAGATGATTACCGCTTGAGCGCGCCAACACCTGAGAAGCGGAATGCTTCTTTTTCAAGGTTGTCAATTTCCTCAGCACTCATCTGATCATGAGCAACTGTAATGCGGCCCAAGAACACAAATGGCAGCTCGCCTGCGCGATCTTCCATATCGGCTTTGATGGCTTCCGCTGTCGCGGCACCAACATCATCACCCATACGCATTGGCGTTGCATCTAGCTCACCGCGACGGATCGCATCCAGCTCAAGGCCAGTACCACCCCAACCGGTTGAGAAGACGTCTTTCTCTTTACCAACAGAAACTTGTGCTTCCACGGAACCCATAGCCATTGCCGTGTTCGCATTGTGGATCACTGTTGCTTCAGGGTAAGATTGCAATATCAAAGATGTGCCGGCAAATCCGCCTTCACGCTGATACTCACCATAGTGTTCGTAAACAGTTGTCCAATTGCCTTTTTCTTCAACGCAAGCTTTGAAATCGCCAGAACGCTGATTATCCGTAATACCTGGAATGCCGCGGTTCATCGCCATCGTAACACCTTCACCAAGACGGCCAAGCATATAGTCACACATGGTTAGCGCACCGGCGGCAGATGAGAAATCAAACCATGCGTCTGGTTGGTTTTCAAGATCCTTAAGAGGCGTATGGAACGCCCAGACATAAGTTGTCAACGCGTCTTCTCCCGCGAGTTTGGAGATGTTGTCCGCCTGAACTGCAAGCTCAGATGGACCGAACACAACATAGTCATAAATGTCTTTATCAAGCACAACCTGATTGGTGTAAGTTGACTGCAATGAATGCTCGATTTGACGTGACGCAAACTCAGTTGTCTCATATTTAATACCAAGCTGATCCAGACGCTTTGTCATAGCTAGATAGTTGCGCGCCCAAAAATCTGATGTGTCTGATGAAGGGTAAATCAATGCGATTTGGATCGGCTTATCTTGGGTACCTGTAAATGGTACAGCTTCAGCACCGACAACGGCTTGCATGGCTTCCAAGGCACCGTCGGCATTCACTTCACCTGGCACCCAGTGATCGCGATCTGCGATACCTGGAAGCTCCTTCAAAGGAAGCTGCGAGTGGCTGTCGGCCATTGCTGCGCCTGTAAAGGCGATCATGGCGGTGAGTGCAGTGGTTGTAAATAATCTCATATTGGTTTCCTCCCTAGTCATGAGAATGTTTGAAACTGACCGCAGAAGCCCACGGCCAATTCTTTGTATGGGTTTGATTAACCGCTCGCCGTCACCTCACCAGCGGTGATACCACCGATGGCAAGGAGTGCGATTAACAGACCGATAATGATGGCAACGAGTTGCATGGTTTTCCTCCCCTCAGCGGACTTCAAACCCGCAAAGAAGCCCATGGCTCCATCCCTGTCTTTCTTCTGAATCCAAGCGTAAAGTGCGACCGAACTGATGATCACGAAGCCTGAAGCTACAGGCTGCCAGAAAAACTCGATGCGCAGCGTCACCAAAGCGTTCAACATCATGGCAAGAAGCAATACACCGGAGAATGAACCGATCATCGAAGCGCGCCCACCGAATAGGGATGTGCCGCCCACAACAACCGCCGCAATAACATGCAGATTAAAGAATGGAGCCATTGTTGCCTGGATCGCATTTTGCTTGCCTGTGAGCATCAGACCAGCGAGCGCGGCACAGGCACCACAAAGCACATATGCATAGACTTTATGACGATTTACACCGATGCCGGTCAGCTCTGCTGACTCAGGGCTGGAACCAATGGCGACGGTATAGCGACCGAAATAGGTGCGCTTGAGCGCAAAGTAACCAAGCGCCATGACCAACATGCCAATCACGGCGGGCGTTGGGATGAGAAATGGCGTTTGCCCGCGACCAAGTTCGGTTAATACTTCCGGGAAACGTGCCAGAACAAGACCCTTTGCCAACAACAGCGCAAGACCTTTATAAACGAGATCCATCGCCAAGGTTCCAATGAGATCAGGCACATTAAAGCGTGTGATGATGAGGCCGTTAATGAGGCCAAGCAACGCACCTATCGTCAAGGCGATTGGAATACCGACATAAATCGAAAAACCATATTGCTTGACCAGAAATGCCATGATGATGGACGAAAGTACCGCAACAGAACCGACCGAAAGATCAATTCCTCTCAGCGTAATGACATAGGTCATTGCCATAGCCATTGGCATGTAAAGCGCTGCATCTTGCAGGATCAGTGTCAAATTGTCAGGCCGGAAAAAGCGTGTTGGCGAAGCGACTGCCATGAAAAGGAAAATCGCAACAATCATGGCCATCGGCGCAATGATTGCCATATAAGGTTCTATTCGTTCGGCGAATGGTTGTTTTTCTATATTTGCAGCTGGCATATTCATGCTGCGTCCTCCTTTGCGCCAACAATCATGCCCAATACTTCTTGGGTGGAACTCTCGGCTGTTTTAACAACACCAACATTTTGACCGCGACGCTGAACATGCACACGGTCAGCCACTTCAAAAACATCGTCCAGTGAATGGCTGATCAGGATCACGGCAAGGCCTTGCTCTTTCAGCGCTTTGATAAGTTTAAGGGTCCGCGCTGTTTCCTGTGGTCCCAAAGCCGCCGTTGGCTCGTCCATGACAAGAACGCGGAGATTGGTGTTGTAAACAGCACGCGCAATCGCAACGGCCTGACGCTGACCGCCAGACAGACTGTCTGTTTGCGCGTCCAGCGAGCGTAGGCGCACACCAAGACGCTCCATAAGGACGCGCTCGGTTTCAGAACGCATTTTCTTGTTATCCAGAAGCGTAATTCCGAGAACTTTTTTAGTGAGTTCGCTGCCAAGAAACATATTGGCGGCGGGATCAAGGTGATCTGCCAACGCCAAGGTCTGATAAACAGCATCAATACCGACATCGATCGCATCGGCATGCGAGCTCATTTCAAGCGGTTGGTCATCCAGCTTGATCGCACCTTCTGTGGGTTGGTAAACCCCAGTTAGAATTTTAATCAGCGTAGATTTACCTGCACCATTATCGCCCACGATAGCCAAAACTTCGCCGGCATAAGCATCCAAATCGACGTCGTTGAGTGCAACAACGCCACCAAATCTTTTAACAATGCCACGCATCGAGATTATGGGTTTCTTATCAGTCATTAGTCCTCCAAAAGGCATCAAAAAACCACGCCCTGAAAATCGCGTTGCGACCAGGGTCAAATAAGGGTTATTCCGCCTAAAATTTCCTCCAGATGATCGTCATTTAGGGTGATCGATCATTGGTTACATAATCACGTTATCGGTAACATGTGTCAAGTGTTATCGTTAACATTTTTAGTTTTTTGCCTGACGTGGAGCTAGTTGCCAAAAAAAGTTTTGAACATAAAAAACATGCTCAAAGCTTGTTTTTATTGCCTTTTTGCAGTGCAGCGACAGCTAGGAGAATACTCATTAATTTTTCGATTTTGGAGTAGATATATTTTCAAAAACGCACAAATTAGAGGGTTCTTGAAAACAAATTACAGCCTCAAACTGCAAAAGCTCCACATGAATCAAACACACGTTTTTACACATATCCACCTTGAATAAAATCAATAGGTTGTGGCAATCTCAGTTTATCAAGAAAAACAATCAACCAGAATTACATTGACCATAAGCCATCACCCTCAATATAAACATGCGGGGGAATTGGGAGAAAAGCACCTGTGCTTGAGATGTCGCATAACCATTTATTGATCTCAGCATCATTGATTGTTGCAATGATGGCGGGCTTTACCGGGCTGAGTGTCATGCAAGGCGCATCCAGCCTGAACTTGGTGGAGCGCAAGCGCGCTGTGATCATGGCAGCGATCACAATGGGCACTGGAATTTGGTCAATGCATTTCGTTGCCATGCTGGGAATGGAGCTACCCGTCCCATTCTTTTATGATGCCCTCATCACACTTGCATCGGCACTGGTTGCCATTCTTGTTGTCGGCATAGCCCTCCTCATCATGCATTTCATGCCGCGTACAACGCAGACCAAAACCGCTGCAGGTTTTATTGTCGGATCAGGTATTTTAGCGATGCACTATTTGGGCATGTATGGCATTAAGCTCGTCCTACCAGTTTATTCAGGAATTGGAATCTTCGTTGCGATCGCAACCTCAGTCGTTCTCAGCACGAGCATGATTTTTATCGCGTATAAAGAACGTGAAAACCGAAACATCATTGGTGGCACCATTTTATTCGGTATTGCCGTCTTTATGGTGCATTTCGTCGCCATGGCCGGCACCGAATTCAAGGAGATCAGTAATGCGTCCGTTCCTGATTTGCGCTTGAGCAATGAGGTTTTGGCTCTTGGCGTTGCCGTTGCCAGCTTTGTCATTAGTGGTGCATTTTTGCTCATGAGTGTGAGCTTACTACCGTCGGAAATGAAAGTTGAACCAGCTGAAGAGAGCACCAATACTAGCACGGAGCTTGAGACAACCCAAACTGCAGAACCGATAAAAACAGACGCTGAGCCTGAAAAAGAACTGGTTCAGATACCGTTTGAAAAGAACAACCAGACGCATTTTATCAAAGTTGAAAATATTGCAGCCATCCGCGCTGAAGGTCATTACACAATTTTATATTCCGCGGATGAAAAACATTTCTGCCCCTGGAATATATCTGAAATGAAAAAACGACTGTCTGGTCAAGGGTTCTTACAAACCCACAGAAGCTATTTGGTGAACCCGCTTCATATCAGCAGTTTTGAGCGCACCAAGGACAATGGCTATCTACTTTTTGACCAATTTAGCTCATTTGAAAAAGTGCCAGTTAGCCGTTCAAAGCTCAACGAAGTCCGCAAAGAACTCGACTTAAGCTAAATCGCATAAATTCGCATTTCGTGAAATTTCTTCGCATTTCGTGCGGCAGCAGCGGCGCTGGAACATCAGCGGATGCATTCACATCAAGTCTCTTATTAGGTTGTTCCATCACTTAGATGGAGGAACTAATGATACCCGCAGCATTTGAATATCATCGTCCTGATTCGATCGATGACGCGATCAAAATTATAACAGAGCATGGCGATGAAGCACGTGTGATCGCAGGCGGTCACAGCTTAATCCCAATGATGAAATTGCGTATGGCTGATCTATCGCATCTCGTGGATTTGCAACAAATCAGTGAACTCAAAGGCATCATCATTGAAGGTCAATCTGTCACAATTGGTGCAATGACCACACAGCACGAACTGATCGCCCACGAAGAATTGGCGAAAGTGGCACCTATCATGACGGAGGCCGCACTTCAAATCGCCGATCCGCAAGTCAGATATATGGGAACAATTGGCGGCAATGTCGCAAATGGTGACCCCGGCAACGACATGCCAGGTTTGATGCAGTTGTTGCACGCAAGCTATACTTTAGCCGGACCCAATGGCACACGAACAGTTCAAGCACGCGACTTTTATGAAGCCGCCTATTTCACCGCGCGCGAAGAAGAAGAAATTCTCACATCGATCACGTTTAACTCACCAGTGGGTGGATATGCGTATGAGAAGCAAAAACGTAAAATCGGCGATTATGCAACAGCCGCAGCCGGTGTTTTGATCACTAAAGATGGTGGCACATGCAGCCATGCATCCATTGCGTTGACGAACTTGGCCGACACCCCAATCTATTGCGAAGAAGCCGTATCAATTCTAACCGGATCCGACTTAGGCGCGGGGGCCATCGAAGCCGCAACAATGGCAGCGGTGAATGCCAGCGACCCCGGCGAAGACAATCGCGGGCCCATCGAATTTAAAAAACATGCAGCAAAGGTCGTCATTCGCCGTGCTTTAGAGCGCGCGATTGAACGCGCTTAATCGGCTGCGGGAGGAAATTATATCATGTCAAAAATGCATATTAAATTAAAGGTCAACGGCGAAGAGGTGGAAACACTTGCCGAACCTCGCGAACTGTTAATCCACGTTCTGCGCGAACGTCTTGATATCACTGGACCACATATTGGTTGCGAAACATCTCATTGCGGTGCTTGCACAATCGATATGGACGGAAAATCTGTCAAATCCTGCACCGTCTTTGCAGCGCAAGCCAATGGTGCAGATATCACGACGATTGAAGGTTTGGGCAATCCTGATGGGCTGCATGTGCTTCAAGAAATGTTTAAAGAACATCACGGTTTGCAATGCGGGTTCTGCACACCGGGCATGATCACAAGAGCGCATCGCCTATTGCAGGAAAATCCGGATCCTACCGAAGAAGAAGTACGTTTTGGAATGGCGGGCAATCTTTGCCGCTGCACTGGATACCAAAATATCGTGAAATCTATTCTGGCCGCCGCGGCTGAATTAAATTCTGCAAAGGAGGCAGCACAATGAATGAGATGACACCTCCAAAAGAAGAACGCTCAGAAGCACTCAAAGGTCTTGGTTGTTCTCGCAAACGCGTTGAAGACGCACGCTTTACCCAAGGTAAGGGCAATTATATCGACGATATTAAATTGCCGGGCATGCTGTTTGGTGACTTTGTGCGTTCGCCATATCCGCACGCCTATGTAAAATCAATCAATCCAGACAAGGCATTGGAAGTCCCGGGTGTCTTGGCCGTTATTACCGCCAAGGATCTCGAGCCACTCAATCTACATTGGATGCCAACACTTGCTGGCGATAAACAGATGGTTTTGGCAGATGGAAAAGTTCTTTTCCAAGGTCAAGAAGTTGCCTTTGTCGTTGCAACTGATCGTTATGCAGCGGCCGATGGCGTTGAACTGGTCGAAGTAGAATATGAAGAACTACCGCCACTCGTCGATCCATTTAAAGCAGAGATCGAAGGCGCACCTATCCTACGTGAAGATATTGCCGAAGAAAAAGAAGGTGCTCATGGTCCACGTCGGCATCCAAATCATATCTTCACGTGGGAAGCGGGTGATAAAGACGCAACTGAATCTGTGCTGGATGGCGCCGATGTTGTTGCTGAAGAAATGGTCTATTATCACCGCACGCATCCTTGCCCGCTTGAAACATGTGGCTCTGTTGCCAGCATGGATAAGGTCAACGGCAAATTAACGCTGTATGGCACATTCCAGGCGCCACATGCCGTGCGAACCGTGGCCTCATTAATCTCAGGTATTGCCGAGCATAATATTCGTGTGATCTCACCTGATATCGGTGGCGGCTTTGGTAACAAAGTAGGCGTTTATCCCGGATATGTGTGCTCTATCGTGGCGTCAATTGTCACCGGCAAACCGGTGAAGTGGATCGAGGATCGCATTGAAAACCTCACCGCCACAGCCTTTGCCCGCGACTATTGGATGAAGGGTAAAATCTCTGCCACGAAAGAAGGCAAGATCACTGGGCTTTGGTGTCATACAACAGCTGATCATGGTGCATTTGACGCCTGCGCGGATCCGACGAAATTCCCAGCGGGTTTCATGAATATCTGCACCGGGTCTTATGATATTCCAACGGCCTATCTTGCCGTTGATGGTATCTATACCAATAAAGCGCCAGGCGGCGTTGCCTATCGTTGTTCGTTCCGGGTGACAGAAGCAGCTTACTTTATCGAACGTATGATCGAAGTTCTTGCGATCAAGCTTGATATGGATGCCGCAGAATTTCGCCGGATCAACTTCATCAAAAAAGAGCAATTCCCCTATCAATCTGCATTGGGTTGGGAATATGATTCAGGTGATTATCACACGGCTTGGGACAAAGCCCTTGATGCAGTGAACTACAAAGCACTGCGCGAAGAACAAGCAGAGCGCCTTGAAGACTTTAAAGCTGGCAAGACACGTAAACTGATGGGCATTGGCCTCACACACTTTACCGAAATTGTTGGTGCAGGTCCGGTTAAAAACTGTGACATTTTGGGTCTTGGCATGTTTGATAGTTGCGAGATCCGCATCCATCCAACAGGGTCTGCCATTGCGCGGTTGGGCACAATTTCTCAAGGTCAGGGACATGCAACAACATTTGCGCAAATTCTAGCAAGTGAAATTGGCATCTCAGCCGATGACATCACCCTAGAGGAAGGTGACACAGATACGGCACCTTATGGTTTGGGCACCTATGGGTCACGTTCAACACCGGTTGCCGGTGCTGCAACAGCCATGGCGGGTCGTAAGATCAGAGCCAAAGCGCAAATGATCGCGGCTTACTTGCTTGAAGTGCATGACGGTGATGTGGAATGGGATATCGATCGCTTTGTGGTGAAAGGCGCGCCTGAGCGTTTTAAAACCATGAAAGAGATTGCTTTTGCGGCTTACAACCAAGCCATTCCGGGCATTGAGCCTGGCCTTGAAGCTGTGTCCTACTATGATCCTCCAAACATGACTTACCCATTTGGCGCTTATATTTGCGTGATGGATATTGATGTAGATACAGGCACAACCGAAATCCGCCAGTTCTATGCGCTGGATGATTGCGGAACCCGCATCAACCCAATGATCATTGAAGGTCAGGTGCATGGTGGCCTCACCGAAGCGCTTGCCATCGCCATGGGTCAGGAAATTGCCTATGATGAAATGGGCAATGTGAAAACCGGCTCTTTGATGGACTTCTTCATCCCGACCATGTGGGAAACACCAAACTATCAGACGGACCACACAACAACACCAAGTCCGCACCACCCAATTGGTGCCAAAGGTGTGGGTGAAAGTCCAAATGTGGGCGGTGTGCCAGCATTTTCAAATGCCGTGCACGATGCGTTCCGTGCCTTTGGTCTAACCCAATCGCATATGCCACATGATCACTGGCGTATCTGGCAAACAGCCAACAAGCTTGGTCTACACGACTAGGCAGAAATTGCTTGGGGCAATCGGCGATAAGCACCGATTGTCTCGAGCAAAACCAACCAAAAATTAAGAACGAGACTGACATGAGTTGGACAGATTTAAAATCAGATCTGAGCAATAGCGGTTATGTGGCAACAGATCAGCTAGCAATGGCGCTGCATATTTCTTTGTCACTTGGTCGACCTTTGCTGCTTGAAGGTCCAGCTGGTGTTGGCAAAACACAAGTTGCCAAAACCTTGTCAGAGATCAAAGATACCAATCTCATTCGCTTACAATGCTATGAAGGCCTTGATGCTTCCGCAGCAATTTATGAGTGGAATTACCAAAGACAGCTTCTGGCCATCAGCGCATCGAAAGACAAATCGGACGCAAATGACGATGAGATTTTTTCAGATAAATATCTCTTGCGCCGACCACTGCTGGAAGCCATCCAGCAAAACACCCCGCCGGTTTTGTTAATCGATGAAGTTGATCGCGCCGATGAAGAATTTGAAGCGTATCTACTAGAGATCTTATCAGATTTCCAAGTGTCGATCCCAGAGCTTGGCACCATTAAGGCCAAGTCAAAGCCACATGTGATTCTAACAGCCAATGGTGCGCGTGATTTATCAGACGCCTTGCGTCGACGCTGCATCTATTCCTTTGTTGAATATCCAGATAAAGCCGCCGAACTTGCAATCCTCAACAAACATCACCCGCATCTCAATGCGTATCTTGCAGCGCAGATTGTGGGTTTCGTGCAAGCCTTGCGCAAAGAAGAGCTTGAAAAAGTTCCAGGTGTTGCCGAAATGCTGGATTGGGCAGCAACGATTTCTGGGCTTGGGATCAATGACCTATCCGATGATCCTGTTGCGCTTCATGCCACACTTGTCTGCTTGTTAAAAACACAAGCTGATCAAGCATCAATCCCAACGGAAATTGCGCAAAAACTTGTTGGAAAGGCAGCTTAAATGCCTTTAGCGACAAAGTTTCCAACACGTGCAGATATCGTTTCAGAACGGGTCATTGATTTTATGGCGCATCTTCGAAGTCACGGCCTGCGATTAGGCGTGTCCGAAACACGTCTAGCGCTTGAAACTTTGTCACAGATTAACATGACCAATGCAGAAGAGGTCAAATTAGCGCTCAAATCGGTCTGCGCAAGTGATGCTGATCAATACGCCAAATTTGATGATCTATTTAGGTCCTTCTGGTTCAACCATACGCGAAAAACAGAGCGCCATGAGACTTCGGAAAAGCCAGCCAATAAAAGCCATTGGTCTAATCTCAGTCAACATGATGATGGATTGCAATCATCGGGCGTTGGCCAACAAGATTTGCCAGATGACAACAATGGCGAGGATCAAGAAGCTGCGCATTCCGGCGAGGGCAAACTTATCGCTTCAGAAGTTTACAATATCAACAAAGCAGACTTGCGCGAATTTATGAAACCCGAAGATCAGGAGCGTGCCAACAAGGTTGCAGAAAGTCTAGCGCGGGCCATCAGAGATCACCGCTCACGCCGCAGGCGATCTGCAATCAAGGGTGCATTGCTGGATCTAAGAAAAATTGCCCGCAAAAGCATTTCTACAGGCGGCGTGCCGTTTAAACTGGCCAAACGGATAACGCCTGATCGTCCAGTGCATCTGGTTGCGATTTTAGATGTATCGGGATCCATGACCGTTTATTCGCGCATTTTCTTATCTTTCTTAAAGGGCCTTGTTAGCGCGGACCAACGAACGGATGCTTATTTATTTCATACACAATTGGTGAAAATCTCCGACGCTTTGCGCGACCCAGATTCGTTCCGTTCGATCAATCAATTATCGATGATGGCGCAAGGTTTTGGCGGCGGCACCAAGATTGGCAAAAACATTGAGACCTTCAACAATCAATATGCAGCCCAATCCGTCTCAAGCCGATCCGTGGTGATCATATTATCTGATGGTTATGACACAGATCCGCCGGAGGTGCTCTCACATGCGCTTGCGCGACTAAAGAAGAAGGGCTGCAAACTCATTTGGCTAAATCCGCTTAAAGGCTGGAAAGATTATCAACCCATTGCAGCCGGCATGGCAGCAGCACTGCCGCATTTAGATCTCTTTGCACCAGCCACGACGCTGAATGATCTAGCAGCGCTTGAACCACATTTAGGTAGAATATAATGATCGATGTAGTTGATATTCACGATACTGTTTCGAAGCTGAAATCTTCTGGCGAAGCATTTGCTTTAGCAACGGTTGTCAGGACCATATCTGTGACATCCGCTAAGACCGGAGCCAAAGCTGTGATCATGGCCGATGGATCAATTTCGGAAGGTTGGATTGGTGGCGGTTGCGCGCGAGCAGCGGTGCTCAAAGCGGCAAAAGAAGTAATTGCCGATGGCACAACACGGCTCGTTTCTATCCAGCCTGAAGATCTTTTGCGCGAACAGGAAATTGAATCCGGCACGACCCAAAACGGGATCAAATTCGCCACCAATATGTGCCCCAGTCAGGGCACAATGGATATATTCGTCGAAGCTATATTACCACGTCCAGAACTTGTGATCTTTGGGGCCAGTCCGGTCGCAATCGCGCTGGCCACACTTGCAAAACCCATGGGTTTCACAACGACCATCTGCGCTGAAAAACCTGATCACGATAAATATCATTTTGGCGATAAATTCGTTGAAGGTTTGAACTACGAAACCAACACCAACAATAAGCGCTATGTGATCATCTCGACCCAAGGGCGCGGCGATCAGGCGTCATTAGAAAATGCACTTTCGTTAAACGCTGAATTCATTGCCTTTGTTGGCAGCCGCAAGAAAGCCGAGAAGCTCAAAAGTAACCTCGCATCCAATGGCATGCCGCAGGAAAAACTCGACACAATCAAGGCGCCAGCAGGTTTGGATATCAACGCCATCACACCTGAAGAAATCGCGCTTTCGATTCTTGCTGAACTCACCAAAGTGAGACGCGCTGACCAATATCAATCTTTCAGATCAGACGATAGCTGATCAGATACACATCCATATGATTTAAAGTAGGACTAAACATGGAAATAGAAGACGAAATCTTTATCAATGCACCCCGCGATGTTGTGTTTAAATCGCTCAACGATCCTGAGATTTTAAAACAATGCATCCCTGGATGCGAAGAATTGACCAAAGTGAGCGATACCGAGTTAACGGCCAAAGTCGTTTTAAAAATCGGTCCGGTCAAAGCAAAATTCTCCGGCGATGTTGAATTAAATAACGAAGGCGCGCCCGATTCATTTTCACTCACCGGCAGCGGCAATGGCGGGGTCGCTGGTTTTGCTAAAGGTGGCGCAGATGTTGAACTCATCGAACAAGATGGTGGCACTTTGCTGAAATATGTCGCCAAAGCCGATATTGGCGGTAAGCTTGCGCAATTAGGTAGCCGTCTTGTTGTCAGCACATCTAAAAAACTCTCTAAAAGCTTCTTTGAAGAATTTGATAAGGCCGTGACCGGCGGTGATTCCACACCTGATGAAGAAGAAGAAAAGTCGGGTTTCTGGAACAAAATAGTGGGAGACTAAGAAAGGTTTCCCATGCCCAGATTTGATCCCACCGCGAAAACGATGATCATATCATCTATAGCAACACCCAAATCTCAAAGGGATTTAGGTGGTCTAGTTTTGCGTCGGGACATTATTCTGGGCGCCGCTTTTTTGGCATGGATTTATCTCATCATCCAATCATTCCAGTTCGCAGTGGAAGGGACTGCCCAAGATCTCGGGCCGGGAATGATGATCTTTGATTGGTTATACCAACAGTCAGGCATGTTTGGCGCGTTCAGCCAGAACATCTGGTCCATATGCGTGACAAAAATTGAGGCCTGGGGAATAAGTGATTTTTCCCGCGTCTTCCTCATGTGGCAGATCATGATCATCGCAATGATGGCACCGACCTTATTGTTTCGGAAGCTTTATAATATGGAGAAAAATTACAGTTTCTCCAAATTTTCACGATTTATAGCCGGCTATCTTTTCGCTTGGTCACTGTTTTCAATCCCGATGGTTTTACTCCAATGGGGATTGCAAACAAATGGTTTACTCACCGATGGAATGATGATTGGTATACCATGGTTCAGCACAGTTATGCTTATCGCTTTAGTTGGGTTTCAACTTAATAATTGGAGACACAAGACCAATTCCGATCAAAGCGGTTTCCAACTCGGGCTCAATTGCATTCGGACCAATTGGCCGCTCATGCTCAGCATGTTTGCCTTTGGTCTGATGAATTTGATCTATATGGCTGTACTCACTGTGCTGATGATTGTGTTTTTAAAGGATGCACAAAAGCACTAAAGCGGCCATACAAATAGGATCGCGGGAAACGCGACGGCAATCACCAATAACTCCAGCAACAATCCCATCTTCCAATAATCCCCGAAATGATAGCCACCAGGGCCTAGGATGATCGTATTATTTTTATGACCAATCGGCGTTAAAAACGCACATGATGCGGCCACCGCAACTGTCATGAGCCATGCATCAGGATTGGTGCCTGTTGCCGTTGCCATACCAATGCCAATGGGTGCCGCAATCAGTGTCGTCGCCACATTGTTTAAAAAATCCGACATGGTCATAGTCACCACCATTAAAACCAAGAGTGAAACCCATGCCGGATATCCATCAGTCACGGATAGAATTTGCGACGCAATGAGTTCCGCACCACCAGATTTCTCAAATGCTTCTGCGAGTGGAATAAGACTGGCCAGCAGAACAACCACTTTCCATTCAATGGAATCATAAACCTCCGAACCGGACACCAGACCGATCGTGATCATCGCAATGACAGCAACACAGAGCGCAACTGGCAAAGACACCATGCCCAAAACTGCAGCGGCGATGGCAGCAAGAAATATCCCGATGGAAATTCCGGCTTTTGAGCGTTGCACAACTTGTGTCTCTCGGCCCTGCAAAGGAAGAACACCCATTGCGGAAATCGCGGCTGAATTACTTTCCGGCGTGCCAAGAAGAAGCAATACGTCGCCGGGTTTAATCGTCAACAAACGCACGCGATCTTTAAATTTACGTCCGTTACGCGACACGCCAAGCAGCGTGACCGAGTAGGAGTATAAAAGCTTCATACTGCGCGCGGTGCGATCGGCAATCCGCGCGTCTTCAGGCACAATGACTTCGCTCAGTGTCAAGCCGCCCGATGTCACCCTTCCAGGATGCTTTTCCGAACCCGAAAATTCCAATGCGCCTTGGCCCATGAAAGCTTCAATAGCTTTGGGTTCGCCTTCCACCACGAGAAAATCACCGGTGCGAATTTCTTGACGACCAGCATAGCCCGGTAACCGTTTTCCACGGCGAACAAGGCCCAAAATGTGCAAGTCGTGCTGATCCGCTAATGGATAAAGATCAGACACAATGGTGCCCTCTTTCACGGATTTATCACCTACGCGTAGTTCAGCGATATAACGTCCATTGGCAAAATCAACTTCCTGCTCAAGCGCACCTTCCCGCTTGGGTAAAAACCGCCACCCGATCAGTGACACAAACGCAATCCCCATGATCGCGACTGTGAGACCAACAGGTGCAAAGTCAAACATTCCAAAGGGCGTCCCAATTGCATCTTCCCGATAAGCTGCAATGACAATATTAGGCGGCGTACCAATCAACGTAATCATACCGCCAAGAATAGTTGCAAAAGAAAGCGGCATCAGGGTGAGGCTAACGGCACGTTTGGCCTTTGCCGCGGTATCGATATCAAGTGGCATGAGCAGCGCCAATGCAGCAACATTATTGATCACTGCCGACAGACCAGCACCGACAATCGCCATGATCGCAATATGTAATGGTAATGGACGATCCGAGTTCAAAAGACGCTGCGCAAGTTTTTCAATCGCACCAGACCCAACAAGGCCGCGTGAGACAATCAAAACCAAGGCAATGATCGCCACTGCCGAATGACCAAATCCAGAAAAAACTTGTTCTGATGGTACGAGCCCTAAAACAGTTGCCAACACCAATGCGCCAAATGCCACAAGATCATATCGAATACGTCCCCATACAAGGAGAACAAACAAAACCACAAATATTGAAATTATCAAAGATTGATCTGAAAACATTGGCCTATCATCATTTCGGTTGGTTTTAGACAAACTATATCACCCGAAAGTTAAGCATATACCTAAGAGTTGTAGGATGAAAATCAGCAAAATCCATTGTACACCAATGATTGACCATTATGCCAAACCATGGATAATAATGTTCAACGTTAATTTGTGGGGGATATGAGATGAAAATCAATAAGGCGCTCATCGCAGTCGGATTTTTGGCCGCTTTTGGCATGCAGGCGCAACTAAGCTCCGCCCAATCAGTCATCACCCTTGATGATTTCGATTTAGAGATTGAACCAAGTCCATCAAAACCAGCAGCTAAATCACAATTGGAAAGCTGTTTGCTAGGATCCGCGGATTGCAAAAGTGATGAGTTGAAGTCCGGCGCATCCTTTAGTTTGGATGATGTTCTCAATCTGGGTGTGATTGATCGAAGCCAAGTTAAGGCCGAACCAGCCAGCACATCAACAAACACAGACAATAATGCGGCATCTGTAGCTGCATCAGCTGATCCATTGCCATCTGTCGATATGGAAATTCTTTTTGATTATAATTCATCCAATATTAGATGGGATCAAAAGGAACGTCTGATCGATTTGGCACGCACGCTAAGTTCATCTGATTTTCGTAAATTTTCTGTGCTGTTTGTCGGGCACACCGATGCCAAGGGGTCGGCTGAGTATAACAAGAGACTTTCAAGCCAACGGGCTGAAGCAGTTGCCGATTTTATTCGTGTAAATACAGCTATTCCTCCGACACAGATTGTATCATCTGGCGTTGGCTTTGAGCGACTAAAAGACAACAATGATCCTTTCAGCGAAAGAAATCGCCGCGTACAGCTCGTGCTTATTCCGCTGAAAAACTAGCCCTTTTCACTGAATGGTGAAATCACGAAACTGAAAGTTTGATGTCAGATTTTCAAAGGTGAATTCACCTTCGATATGCCCATTGCGGATCTCGGTAATGATCTGCCGTAAAGCCGCTTGAATTTGCGGCTTTTCAAATGTGCCTTCCGGTTCACAAAAATAACCGAAATTATTCTTGCCCTTTTCATCTTGTTCTTGCACCACAAGGCCATATCGCGAACCAGGAGATATTTCATATCGGAATTGGCTATTGCCAAGTTCAACCTGCTTAAAGAATTGCAGCGGGATGGGTGTGAGTTTTCCACCGGGTCCAATATTAAGAAAAAACGGTCTGCAGCTTTTTGGCACATCGGCGACGACAGAGACCTCTTCCCCAACAGTCACATAAGGCGGATAAACCGCAAGCAGCGGATTGGGCTGTTGAATAGCAACCACTTTTGCGGCTCCATTGTCCTGCTTCTCAGACTGCGAGAAATAAAATTCGTTTTGCATTTGTGAGAGCTGCTGAGGGCGTTGCTGGCGGTTCGTCTCATCCATCACATCTCGCGTCACGCGTTTCATCATTACGGAGACTTCAATATCGGGTGTCATCATGTGCTTGGCCAGTGACTTGGCAAAAGGTGAATTACCATCAGTACCATCGGACGCCGTTGCGTTTGGCAGTGTTGCAAACGCAACCAGCGTATCCCCGGTCGGGCGCACAAAGGCCAAACCGCGACTTAAGCCAGCGCTTCTTTGATTAGTTTTAGCTTTCGCTAGAATTGCTTCCGCAAACGGATTATTGCGGCAGGCATCAAGAAAAACCAAACCCGTTGGAAGATTTTCCATAATCTGAAGTATCGAGCGTAGCGGGATCCCGTCACGCTCAATCGATGCCGGCGACTTTAATTCGGTATCAATTGGCATGAGATAATTTTCACCATCTTTTTGCATACCATGTCCCGCATAATACAACGCACCAACGTCTGCAGATGCTGCTTCAACGGCGAAATTATCAATCGCGTCGGCCATATCATCTTCGGTCAAATCGTAATGCTCAAAAACTTTAAAACCCAGTAATTTGAGGCGATCGGCTATGAGACTTGCATCATGCTCGGCATTCTCAAGCGCACCAATGGTTTCATAAGCTGAATTGCCAATCACCAGCGCAACTCGATTTTCCGCTTTCGCCGTCTCAAACCAAATCACGCTTAAAAAGACAATACACACTAATCTGAAATGGTAAGAAAAACGCATTTGAAAAATCCTGACCCATCGACTGCTGGTAACGCCAACAATCTCCCCATTATGATGAGCCTAAATCTAAACGCACTTTGCGCATGGTTGCAATATTTAAAGTCCCCGCTTCATGGTCGCATGTTATTCAAAATACAAACAAAACTACCAATGATGCTGGTAATGCTGATAAATTTGTATTTAACTTACCTCAGCGGCAAACATGTTCTGGGGCAAATTTAAATTGATAAACAACGCGCTTTTTCTCCATCCAATGAGACTGATCCTTACGGTCCTGCTCATACTCATATCTTCATCACCATCTCGAACAGCAGAATTTACAGCAATCGATGATGACCTCTACCATTGCAAATTTTTGATGGAAGGCACCATTGAAAAAGGCGACGCTGAAAAGCTCCAGCGCGTGATCGATACGCAAGAGATCAAGATGTATCCCACGCCAAATAACGGTTATCCAGATCGACTTTGCTTGAATAGTCCAGGTGGCAATTTACTTGAAGCAATCAAAATGGCTCAAATGTTTACGCGAAATGGCGGCACAGCGGTTCGCGCCAACGAGCGATGCGAATCTTCCTGTGCGATATTGTTTATGTCGGGAAGCTTTATCGGAGAAGATGGTATATTTGCAGGGGTTGATCGTATCATTCATCCCACCGCAAAGTTGGGTTTTCATTCCCCCAGTTTAGAAATACCTGAAGGTAATTATGAGAAAGCAGCGGTCGATAAAGCGTATAAAATCGCACTCGCTGGCGCTGCAAAGATTAACGGTATCTCAAATAGCATCGACATTCCGGTAACGCTTGTGACCGAATTACTCAACACACCATCAGATAGCATGCTCTATGTGGATAAAGTCTGGAAAGCAGTTCGCTGGGGTATCAATGTTGGGCCGACAAAAGAGCATTTGCCTATCAATCGGTCAGGTTACGTCGCCGCGTGCAATAACGTTATTGAGCGCAGTTTAGAAAACAATATTCGAACGTCTTTTGGTAGAGGTTCGGTGTTCTCCAGCGATGAAAGGATAGGCTGGACAGGGGGCGATATCTTAAACGTCGCGAGAAAAGGTGACAAAATTGAAGTCTATTTTAGCGCTTTGACCTATCTCGAAGATGATTGCTATTTAAAGCTACCAGCTTCGATGGAAGAGATTAGAACTTTGAGTACAACGCCTGATGGGCTATCTGTAGGTGCCAATCAGGCAGATGACTTTGTCACAACGGCGCTCATCTTTTTCAATGGATCAACAAACCTAGCCGATATTGCGCCACG
The DNA here is from genome assembly GCA_017644105.1 of Rhizobiaceae bacterium. Taxonomy (GTDB): domain Bacteria; phylum Pseudomonadota; class Alphaproteobacteria; order Rhizobiales; family Rhizobiaceae; genus Lentilitoribacter. Next base: position 105,703 of record JAEPMD010000001.1, read on the forward strand.
ACCGAACCAAGTCACGACGCAAAGTGCTGCTGTAACGAACGACAACGACCATTTGGGCATGAAGCACTTTCCGGCCTTTGATTTAAAGGGCGGTGATATCTCGATTAATCGCGGCATTTCGCAGGAGGCTTGTCTTGCGCAATGCAATCGCCAAGGCAATTGTACCGCCTTAACCTATGATAGCTGGAACAATATCTGCATTTTGAAAGATTTTCGCACGAGCAGCAAAACCATGTTGATGCAGCCCAAATCGCATACCTATATCAACGCTGCGAGCACAAGCGAGATATCGTATTCTCAAAGCAAGCCAACATTTAAGCGGCGCGATGATCGGCATTTCCCTGCTAAAGCCTATTCAGTTGTTATCCAAGGAGACCGCGAAGCATGCCAAAGCGAATGTGCATCCGACAATCAATGCCAGGCATACGCCTACGCCAAATATCTCAGCGAATGCGAATTATACAATTTACCGCCTGAATATTTCCCAAAATCAGGGAGTTATATCGGCGTCAAAGAACAGCTGAAATAAGCTCTTGGATCAAGCAAATGCTTGTAAGCCGGTTTGTGCACGACCCAAAATCAAAGCATGTACATCATGGGTGCCTTCATAGGTGTTGACTGTCTCTAAATTCACCATATGTCGGATTACAGGATATTCCATACTGATGCCATTACCACCATGCATGTCGCGGGCGTTACGCGCAATATCGAGCGCCTTGCCGCAATTATTACGCTTGATCAAAGAGATCATTTCAGGTGCCGCTTCGCCCTCATCCATCAAGCGGCCGACGCGCAATGCAGCTTGCAATCCAAGCGTAATTTCGGTCTGCATATTGGCGAGTTTAAGCTGGAACAATTGAGTTTGCGCGATCGGTTTATCAAATTGTTTACGATCAAGACCATATTGACGGGCAGCAAACCAACAGGCTTCCGCTGCACCCATCACACCCCAGGCAATACCGTAGCGCGCTCGGTTCAAACATCCAAATGGACCTTTTAATCCTGCAACATTTGGCAGTAATGCATCCTCACCCACTTCGACATTATCCATCACAATCTGGCCAGTAATGGATGCGCGCAAAGATAGTTTGCCGTCAATCTTTGGTGCAGATAGGCCTTTCATGCCCTTTTCCAGCACAAAACCTTTGATCTTACCATCATGCGCATCTGACTTGGCCCAAACAATAAAGACATCCGCAATGGGTGAATTCGAAATCCACATCTTTGAACCATTGATAACATAGCCACCATCAATCTTCTTGGCTGTTGTGCGCATGCCTGCTGGATCAGACCCAGCATCTGGTTCGGTTAAACCAAAACAACCGATCGACGTTCCGGCAGCCAATCCCGGCAAATATTTCTGACGTTGCTCATCAGTGCCATAAGCATAAATCGGATACATGACCAAACTCGATTGCACTGACATCATGGAGCGATATCCGCTGTCCACCCGTTCTATTTCACGCGCCACCAATCCATAGCTCACATAGCTTGAACCCAGCCCACCATAGTCCTCAGGGATCGTGATACCCAAAAGCCCCATCTCGCCCATTTCTGCAAAAATAGCAGGATCGGTATATTCTTTTTCAAATGCTTCATTGACGCGTGGTTGAAGCTTATCCTGCGCATATTCATGTGCGCTGTCACGGATCAACCGCTCATCCAAATCAAGTTGGCTTTCCATGTGAAACGCATCATCCCAAACAAATTTGGAAAGATCAGGGCGGCTTTTTGCTGGTAATTCACTGCTCATCTTAATTCCTTCAACCGATCTTAACGGCAATCTTTATTCGTTTGTATGCTAATAATTATGCCGACACGTGTAAAGTACAGATATGCGGGTTTGTGAAAATGTCGCAAGCAATTGACTAATAGAACCGCATGTATAATTATTTGCACACAAATGAATTCTATCTCGATAAAATTCATCAAGAGGTGAGGGTATATCCATGAAGCTTGTTATCAAAAATATCGGCCAAATCCTGTCTGGTAAAATCGAAGATCCGATTTTTGAAGGTGATTGCCTCATCGCAATAGATGGAAAAATCACCGAATGGGGCAAGGAAAAAGATCTTGATACCGAAGGCGCGGACACGCTCGTCGATGCCCATGGCGTCACGCTAGCACCGGGATTAATCGACAGTCATATCCATCCTGTCGTCGGTGATTATACCCCGCGCCAACAGCAATTGCATTGGATTGATTCAACCCTTCACGGCGGTGTCACAACACTCATTTCCGCAGGTGAAGTGCATATGCCCGGCCGCCCAAAAGACGTTGTTGGATTAAAAGCAATGGCAATCGCCGCACAGCGTTGGTATGAAAATTTCCGCCCGTCGGGCGTCAAAGTTCATGCCGGTGCACCAGTGATCGAACATGGCATGGAAGAGCATGACTTTAAGGAAATGGCTGATGCTGGCGTTAAGCTATTAGGTGAAGTTGGACTCGGTACGGTTAAAGACGGTAAGACCGCGCGCCAGATGGTGGAATGGGCACGTAAATATGGGATTCAAAGTACTATCCACACAGGCGGGCCCTCTATCCCAGGTTCAGGTCTTATTGATGCTGATATGGTTTTAGAAACCGGCACCGATGTCGTTGGTCACATCAATGGAGGCCATTCTGCCCTTCCTGATGATCAAATCATTTGCCTTTGCGAGAGCTGCAAAGCTGCACTTGAAATTGTGCATAATGGCAATGAGCGCGCCGCGCTCTTAACGCTCAATACCGCGCGTGAATTGGATAAACTTGATCAGGTTATTTTAGGGACAGATGGACCGGCCGGTTCCGGCGTTCAACCCTTGGGGATTATGCGCATGGTGGCGATGTTATCATCACTTGGTAACGTGCCAGCTGAGATCGCATTTTGTTTTGCCAATGGCAATACCGCCCGTCAACGCGAGCTGGATGTTGGCCTGATTGAACAGGGTAAAAGTGCTGATTTTGTTCTCATGGATCAAGCGCAACACGCGCCTGGAAAGAATCTGTTGGAATCTGTTCAACTCGGCAATCTGCCCGGCGTTGGCATGACTATCATTGATGGTGTGGTGCGCAGTGAACGCAGCCGCAATACACCGCCTGCCCAGCGCTTGCCGGAGATCATCGCTTGAACACGCCACTAGATGGGCTGAAAGTCGTCGAACTTGCGAGAATTCTTGCTGGTCCCTGGATTGGCCAAACGCTCGCAGATCTTGGCGCAAATGTGATAAAAATCGAGAGCGCAGCGGGCGATGACACGCGGCGTTGGGGTCCACCTTTCATTGAGCGCGATGATGATATATCCGCAGCCTATTTCCATTGTACAAATCGCGGCAAGGACAGCATATCCGTTGATTTCAACAACGAAGAAGACTTAAACGCGCTCATTGAAATTATCAAAGACGCCGACGTATTGATTGAAAATTTCAAAGTTGGTGGTCTGGAGAAATATGGGCTCGATTTCCCATCGATCCATAAACTCAATCCACGGCTGATATATTGCTCGGTGACAGGCTTCGGCCAAGATGGCCCATATGCCCATCGTGCTGGTTATGATTTTCTCATTCAGGGCATGTCGGGTATCATGGATTTAACTGGAGATCCTGACGGCTCACCGCAAAAAATCGGTGTCGCGTTTGCTGATATTTTTTCAGGGCTTTATGGTGTGATTGGTATTCAAGCAGCACTTGCTGAGCGCGAACGCAGCGGTATCGGACAACAAGTTGATATTTCATTGCTGGACTGCATGACCGGCGTTTTGGCCAATCAGGCGATGAATTATCTCGCATCTGGCACTTCACCCACACGCATGGGAAATGCCCACCCCAATATTGTGCCCTATCAAACGTTTGAAGTCTCCGACGGTTATATCATAATCGCCTGTGGCAATGATCGCCAGTTTCAATCACTTTGCAATGTTTTAGAGCTCAATGAAGTCGGCATAGAAGAGGCCTTTCAAACCAATTCAAGCCGCGTTGAAAATCGTGCCGATTTGGTCCCACTTATTCAAGCAGAATGCATCAAGTGGACGAAGTTAGATCTATTACAAGCGCTGGAAGAGGCTGTGGTGCCCGCAGGCCCAATTAATAACGTTGCGGAAGCGCTTGATAACCCGCAGATCAAGCACCGCAACATGCAGATCGCACCAGATGGCATTCCAGGTTTGAGAACGCCCATCACATTCTCAAGATCAGAACAAAACCACAGTTCTGCATCCCCCAAATTGCCGCGTAAATAGCGTGGACACTTATGTGAGTTTTTGAAGTAGTTTGACCAAGGTCGCGCGCTCAGCCTCATTTAATGGCGACAAGGTTTCCTCAGTAATTTTCATACCAATGTCTTCGAGACCACGAACGATATTTTCGCCTTTTTCAGAAAGAAAAATCACCAACCGTCGTTTATCTTCAAGATCGGGTTTTAACTCGACAAATCCTTTATCTTTCAAACGCTCGACCACACCTTTAACGGTCGCAACATCCATACCCGCCAAACGCCCAAGATGGTTTTGCGAAACCTTGCCTTGTTGGGAAATACGTAAAAGCGCCGAGAACTGAGTTGGGGTCAATTTCTCAATTGTATGGGACTTGAAAATTTCGGCATGCCTTTGGTGCGCGAGCCGGAGTAAATACCCGACTTGATCGTTTAGATTATATGCGCCCGCCTTACCATTTGTCGATTTCGTCATAGGTAAAGCTTACAGGGAAAGATGCAACTTACACAATACCGGATTGTTCCATTCAATCGTCGTCCACCGATTAACGCAGCCCATCTTCGCCTTTTGCGTCTTCATGAGTGAGACCACCGACACGCGGCAAGGGGCGACCACTATCAGTGACCGCGACAGCTACCATCAATTCATTCGCGCGTGGCGCATCATTTAAGCGCACTTCAATCCCATCAAAATGACTGCGCACATATGCAGCATCCTTGTGACCAAGCGGCACATCTAAAACCTGACCAGGACTTCCCATTTTTTTCGATGAGGCAACAAGTGCAGCGCCTTTTTCAACGGCCTTACGCAATGGCGCTCCGAGCTTTGGATGCAGGATCGCAGCGGCATGTTCAAGCTCACCATTTTCGCCGACCATCACAGATTTCCCATAGCTTTCCGCTTCAGATGGAGAAATGCCTAGGGCTGCCACACATTTATCACCCAAGAGACCCCCAAGCTCCGCGCCCATTTCCATCAGTTCGGATAGATCTTCTTGATAAATACCCGCATATGGATTTTCGATTACAGCTACGGCGACAGCTTTTCGTGTTGCCGGGGAAATTTCGCGACCAATTTCGCGATGGGTTTCCTCCACATTCACGGCAATTTTTCTGATCTTCATGCTCATCGTAATCCATCCTCTCCCTTAATCTGTGAAGCTTCAAGTCCACCCGAACGCGAGTGAATACGCGCGCCTGTTGACATCACCAAAGCCAGCGCCATTTCATTGGCCCTTGGCGCATCATTGGACCCCACTTCCATCGCATCAAAATGGCTGCGCACATAAGATGCGTTAACATGAGTAATCGGCACGTCCAAACGTGCACCCACACCACCAACTTTTTTCGTTGATGGCACAATGGCATTGGATTTCGCCAATTGATCTCGCATTGCATAGCCACCTGGCGCATGCCACAGCGCACCATGCTCTAATTCGCCAGCCTCACCGATGATCGCGCCTTTACCATAACCTTCGATCTGATCGGCACCACCAAGCAATTGAACAAGCTTTTTGGACATATCCAAGCCCATAGGCTTGAGATCCTCCATAAAGCTTTGAATGTCCTCTTCATAGCGCCCGGCAAATGGGTTCTCAATGATGGCGAGGATGGATGCGCGCTTAACTGGGACATCCGCAACTGGTCCACCTTCGTGATAAATCTCTTCAACAGAGGTTATTAGTTTTCTTAAGATGACGTCAGGCATACTGAACCATCCTTTCATGTATTTTGAGATTATTCTGACCAATGATGCGATGCGCATCTTGGAAAAAGAGAGCTGCCGCTTTGATTAATCCTTGTTGCAAAAGCACCTCTGCTTTTGCTTTGCCGTTTTCAATCGCAAGATTCTGGTCTTGAGGCGATAATTCCTCACAGCCAATGACTACCAATTTAGCTCCCAGATCACTGTCAGGGCTCAGCTCAGCCGCAGGTTTTCGCATCACGAGAGGATGGTTTGGAATATCAACCGCATTGGCAATGAGTGTTGCTGCGACATCAGCCTGCGCTGCAGTCTCCGCTAAAACGGTAACGCTATCTGCAATCCCCAAACTATGGCTGCGCCCATGCCGACCGCTGGTCGCTATCCCCGAAATTCCATCCCCCGCACGAATATCAATTCGTCCTAATTCAAAGCCTTGGTGAGATTGCACGGATGTGACGAATTTTTGCCCGTCTTCAAGATAAAGGGCGATATCACCGCCATTATTCACATAGGCTTTTTGAAACTTCGCAGCATTACGCATTGTCAATAAAATCGTATCTGCTACAGCACCGGCAACAGCTGCCATGCGCGTCACAAACTGATCCCTAGCATAAGGAAGACACGCATCATGCATAAGATTTGCGATCTCACCTTCTGGGCGTATAGTGCTTGCATTAAGTGGTGATCTCAACGTGGGCAACTCAGAAGCCAATTCTTCAAGCACAGTTTCAAACCGATCAATCGCTGCCTTAAATGCTTTGTTATGATTGCGATCTACCGAGATGATCAAATCAATCGGACCGTGTTGCAGATGAAGCCTCTTTCCGCAAGGCAATATGGTAGCCTGTGGAGTCATCATGTTCCTGATCCACCAGCTTTAGTGTCTTCAGACCATCTATAATTAGATGCCCGCATTGGATTATGATCATCTTGGCTGCGCGAAACTTTGCGTGTGGTTTGCGCATTGATCTCGTCAACCTGCTTGATCTCGTCCACATAGCCACCCAGAACACCATAGTCACTGGCGCGCATCGAAAATTCAATCGGGGCAACCAGCGCAGGCGTTGGCACATACCCAAAGGAATTGGTTGGCATATCCAAGACATCCACCATCACCGTAATCCCGCCGCCTGGCCAGACATAGGCCTCTGCACCACCGCATGACACATGAGTGAGGGAATTTTTGACAGATTTTGTCAAACGCACCGGGTTTTCTGTGACCCCTGCTCGCAGGCTTCCGCCAGCGCCACCCATAAAGAGGACGGAACAGACTGATGGTTCACAATTTTCCGCAATCAGCTCACAAGAACTTAATAGTTTGGGCGGAATGTCAGCAGGCATGGGCTTCAGATCTTGATCCAAAACAAAATAGGCGAACTGTTCTCCGGTGGTCGACACCATCAGCATCGTCATGCCTTCGCGGGCGGTTTTTGGATTAAACGGCCCCAATATTGTCAGCGGGTCTTCAATATCCGTCCCACCCCAACCAATGCCTGGTTCGGCAACCTGGAAATAACGACCCGGCGTTGATCGACGTCCCAGCATCTTAATGCCTGTCGGCGGAATATCGAGCTGCTTGCCGGCTTCATGCTCGGATAAAACACCGGTGATATGGTCATCAACCACCACGACTTCATCCACCTCATCAAGCCATTGTTTGGCAAACATGCCGATGGTTGCCGAGCCGCAGCCCACGCGCATCAGCTTCTCTTCAACACCGTTGATGATAGGCGCTTTTCCAGCGGCAACAACGACCGTGATCTGTTCATCATTTTCACCGATCACCAGTTCAACAGCTTCGCGATTGCAGAGCTTTAATAATGTATCGCAGGTCACCCGACCTTCTTTTTTTGAACCACCAGTGAGATGTTCAACACCACCAAGCGACAACATTTTTGAGCCATATTCTGACGTCATGACATGACCCACAGGTTCACCATCCACGCGAACCACATCACGCTCATGACCAATATGGCGATCGGTATCGATCTTCACTTTCACACCGCAATAAGAAAAAATCCCTTCGGTGACGACCGTCACCATATCAACGCCATCAATATCTTGGCTGACAATGAAAGGCGCAGGCTTATAATCTGGATAGGTTGTCCCAGCGCCAATCGCGGTGACAAATTGCCGATCACCTTTCACGATATCGCCGTCCCAATCTTCCTGATCCGTGCCTGACAAAAACGGCACGATTTTGTGCTCGGTTTCATGGAGTACCGTTAAAGGATCAAGGCGCACCAATTCACCGGCATGATTGGCATAGCGATCACATGCGCCAGACTTACCTTCCGCGATGTAACACATGACGGGGCAGGCATCGCAGCGGATTTTTTCTGTCTTTACTTTATCGCTCATTGTTTAATGCCTTTATCGCCATTTTCACACGCGACGGTGTCGCCGGGATTTGGGTGATCCTTGCGCCAGTTGCTGCATAAATTGCGTTTAAAATTGCTGGTGCCGTCGGAACGAGCACATGTTCTCCCAGACCTTTTGCACCATAAGGACCATGCGCGTCTGGATCTTCAATGATCAGCGTTTCAACCGGTGGCATGTCACCAATCGTTGGGATCAGGTAATCATGTAGATTTTCAGTTCGCCCAGGGATATATTCTTCCATTAATGCCATGCCGAGCCCTTGCGCGATGCCGCCATGAACTTGCCCCTCAACCAATACCGGATTGATCGCTTTGCCCACATCATGAGCTGCGATGAACTTGATGGGTTTAACCGTGCCTAACTCGGTGTCAACTTCCATAATCGCCATTTGCGCAGCATAACCAAACTGCGCATAAGGCGAGCCTTGTCCGTTCTCGTCAAGCGGCACAGTCGGTGGATCATAGGTTTCCTCAGCGCGAAACACATAACCCTCATCATCAGCAGTGAGTGAAATCAAATCCAGCGAATGTTCTTTACCGTTTTCACGTACACTCAGCATCGAACCTTCAAAAACAATTTCACTGTCTTCACTTACATTAAATCGATGCAAAATATTTGCCCGCAATGCTTCGCCAGATAAACGCGCTGCATTACCCGACACAAAGGTTTGACGAGAGGCTGAGGTTTTCCCCGCATCTGGCGTAACATCTGTATCCGGTCCGACGAGTTCAATATCTGAGATCGAAACACCAAGTGCAGTGGCAAAAATCTGACTGATAACCGTATTCGCACCTTGGCCAATATCCATCGCACCTTGATGGAGCAAAATAGTGCCATCTGCCTTAATGCCCGATTTGATCGTGGATGGATTGGGCAATGATGTATTCCCGCAACCATACCAACCTGACGCGACACCAACACCTCGTTTTAGCACCTTGTTTTCAGCATTAAATTGATCACATTTTTTACGCTCTTGATCCCAGTGCGGATTTAATGCTTCTAGGCACTTCTTTATCCCAACACCTTGCGAAAACACCTGCCCGCAAACGGTTGGTTGATCTGCTTCCAGCGCATTGATAATGCGAAACTCCAGAGCATCAAACCCTGCCTTTAGCGCAAGCTCATCAAATAATGATTCCTGCGCAATCGCCGACTGCGGCACACCAAAACCTCGAAAGGCACCAGAAGGAGGGTTATTGGTATAAATGCCTTGAGATTTTGCTCGGTAGTTTTCAATCAAATATGGACCAGATGCATGAACGGGAACGCGATTAGCAACAGTTGGGCCCCAGCTCGCATAGGCGCCCGTGTCAAAGCGGCCAAAAAAATCAAACCCAACGATTTTGCCCTCTGAATTCGCACCGATCTTTAACGCGATATCTGACGGGTGCCGCTTGGTGGTGCTTTGCATGGATTCTGTACGTGTATAGGTCAGTCGCACAGGCTTGCCAGTTTTAATCGCAGCGAGCGCCAAAATTGGCTGCACAGATATATCGAGTTTTGAGCCAAACCCGCCGCCGACACTTGAGGGGATAATTCTGATCTGATCTTTGCTTTTCCCAAGAATGATTTCCAAAGCTTCCTGATCCATCACAGGTGCCTGTGTGCAGGCATGAACGGTGACTTTGCCATCAATTACTTCAGCAAAACCAGCTTCCGGTTCAATATAGGCATGTTCAACAAAGCCTGAATTAAAATGCCCTTCAACAACAAAATCCGCCTGCGCAATGCCAAAAGCCGCATCACCGCGCTGAACAAATCCTTCACACATGAGATTGTGCGCATGTTTTTCGTGTAGCTTGGCGGCAAGGTTCGATTGCGCTTTATCGATATCTTGCGCTGCATCTTCTTCACGCCAAATAATCGGAAAGTCTTCTGGGTCAAATTCGCGAATATAGTCTGGCGTGCCAATTATAGCCGCTACCGCTTCACCACGAAAACGTGCCTCGTGAACAGCAAAAACCGGCTGGTCTTGAAATTGCGGAATCACGCCAAAGGCATTTTCACCTTCAATATCATCGGCAGTTATGATTGCTGACACCTCAGGATGACGCTCGACGAAACCAACTAAATCACCCAGCTCAAAACCCGCTCGCGGGAACGGTGATCGAATGACAAAAATTTCCAAAGTGCCGGGAGGCGCAATATCATCGCCATAAAGATCGCGGCCCGCTACTTTTTCAACGCCATCTAATCGCCGGATCGAACTCCCGATGTGGCCAAGGTCTTCGGAAAGCATCGGGGCAACATCCAACACGGCATCGATAATCTTTCGATAGCCGGTGCAACGGCATAAGACACCGCCCAAGGCATCTTTAACCTCTTCTTCCGAAGGGTTCGAATTTGCACGTAACAAGGCGACGGCAGACACGATCATCCCGGGCGTACAAATCCCGCATTGTGCTGCACCATGATTGAGAAAATTATCCGCAAGTTTCTCAGCAATCGGATCGCCTTCGTAAAGACCACTAACCGTTTCAATCTTTTTCCCACGGATTTGGTGCGCCGGCGTCAAACATGCACAAACCACATTACCATCAACGACAACCGAACAGGCACCACAATCACCGGCATTACAGCCAATTTTAACATCACGTGCGCCAACTCGCTCGCGCAACATTTCTGAAAGCCGCTCACCCGGAATAGGATCAGATGAAATATGATCACCGTTTAAAGTAAAATCTGTCATGAGCGCACCGCCCGCATCACAGCACGTTTGCACTGTTCTGCAACCACATTCAGACGATAATCGCCGGTGCCACGCACATCATCAATCGGCTTAAGAGGCGACAAATATTGCGGCGTGACAGCAACCTCATCAGGTGTTTTTCCGATCATATCCGCTTCAAGCGCAGGCAATCGCTGCGCCACCGGTGAACAGGCGCCAACTGCAATTTTCGCACCAGTAATGATGCCGTTATCATCACAGGTAATATTGGCTGCTGTCATCGTGATCGAGATCACCAAATACCGTCGACTACCCAGCTTTTCAAATGCGGATTTTTCTCCCTTTGAAGGATTGGGTATCAAAACGGCTGATAAAATTTCATCCCCCGAAAGCGATGTTTTACGCACATGTAATATGAAGTCTGACAAAGCCATCACCCGCGTGCCATTAGATGCGCTGACAAGCTCCACTTGCGCATCTAGCGCCAATAGTGGCGGCACACCATCTGCTGCTGGAGAAGCATTGCAAATATTACCACCAATGGTGCCAGCATTTTGAATTTGAATGCTCCCAACTTCACGCGCGGCTTGTTTTAAAGCATCAAAGCTAGGCGGCAGATCTGCTTTGATTATGTCTGTCCAAGTAGTCGCCGCTCCAATGCGATAGATGTCATCGGTCAACGTGATGCCAGACAATTCCGGGATAGAAGTAAGGTCTATTAAGTTACGTGGCGAATGCCCTTGTTGCGAGGACGGATAAACATCCGTTCCGCCAGCAATAATACGCGAGCCTTTAACCGCATATAATTGAAGCGCGGTTTCCAGATCTGTCGGGATTTCGTAACGCAAACCTCACCTCTTTATCATTTGTATACTAACGATAAAGAGGCGAACTTATTTTGTCAAACTGAAATGCTTTTCGAAGTAAATCAGAACAATCAAACGAATAGCTAGAGCAGCGATACGCCCGCTTGTGACATGCCTTCACGCGCCGCATCTAATGAACCATCAAAATCAATGGCACGGCATAAGGATTGATCAACGGTTACATCAAAACCTTGTTTCGCACCGTCCACAGCAGAATAATTGACGCAAAAATCAGTTGCCAAACCAACCAATAATAATTTTTCAACGCCGCGACTTTTTAGGTAGCCATCAAGCCCCGTCGGTGTCGTGTGGTCATTTTCAAAAAATGCAGAATAGCTGTCGATTTCTGGGCGAAAGCCTTTGCGAACAATCATATGGGCAGCATCAACATTAAGGTCCGCATGAAATTCAGCACCTTGGCTACCTTGCACACAATGGTCAGGCCAAAGAACTTGCGGGCCATAGGGCATATCAATCAACGACATAATTTCCGCACCCTCATGGGATGATGCAAAAGATGAATGTCCGGCTGGATGCCAATCTTGCGTGAGGACAATTGTTTGAAATTCAGACATGAGTGCATTCACACCGGACACGAACTGATCACCTTCATTGACGGCCAACGCGCCGCCGGGGCAGAAATCGTTTTGAATATCAATTACAATCAGGGCTTCGTTTGCAGCTCGCATTTTGGGATGTCCTTTCATTGTCCATTGCGTGGACAATATCTTAAAAATCTAAATTGCAGCAAGTCACTAATGGAACGATCAAACGCCTAAATAGCGTTTAATTTTATCCGGTGATGCGCCCAGCTCTTTTGCGGTGAGGGTTTCAACCGATTTGCCATTTTCAATCATCGTCACACGGTCCGCCAGCGCCAAGACCGCATCAATGCGCTGTTCAACCAAAACAATGGCAAAACCTTCATCTTTCATCTTCAAAATGACCTGTCGGATTTGCTCGATCATTGAAGGCTGCAGACCTTCCGTTGGTTCATCAAGCAGAAGTACCTTAGGCCGCAAGGCGAGTGCGCGGGCCGTTGCCAACATCTGTTGCTCACCACCTGATAATGTCCCTGCACGTTGATCAAGCCGCTCGCGAAGTCGCGGGAACAAATCCAAGACCCAGTCTCTGGTATCGTTACTCACTTTCCGCACCATCAAGCCCATCTCGATATTTTCAGACACGGTTAGTTCAGGAAACAATCGGCGCCCTTGTGGGATATAACCAATGCCGCGCCTTGGGATTTCATGCCCTGGCAAAGTGTTGATAGCTTCACCTTCCAATGAGATCACACCATCCTCGATTTGTACAATCCCCATGATCGATCTTAAAAGTGTGGTTTTGCCCGCACCGTTACGACCCATCACGCATAAAATCTCGCCCGCCGCCACATCAAGTGACACTCCGTGCAACACCTGAACCTGGCCATAACCAGCATATATGTCTTTCACCTCAAGCATCTTCAGACGTACCCAGATATGCGCTTTGGACAGATTTGTTTTCGCGGATTTCAACTGGCGTTCCTTCCGCCAGCAATTCACCAAAATTAAGCACTGCAATATGGTCCGCGGATTTCATCACCACATCCATATTATGCTCAATCAGTAATATCGTCGTATCACCAGCAAGCGATTTGATCAGCGCAATAAATTCTTCAACTTCAGACTCAGACAACCCCTGTGTCGGTTCATCCAAGATGAATAACTTAGGATCTTGGGCCAGACCCATGGCAATTTCCAAAATGCGCTGATGCCCATAACTTAAATCTTTCGCAACCTGATCCGCGCGATCGGACAGATTGACCTGTGCGAGAACTTTTTGAACCGTAGCACCAATATCTTTGGTTTTTAACTTTTGAGCACGTCTTAATGACAATTCAACATTGCGGGCAACACTGAGGCCGGGAAAGATCGAGGTGATCTGAAACGTGTAAGCGATGCCAAGGCGAATGCGTTGATGTGCCGGCAATGCGCTGATATCCTGACCATTAAAAAATACCCGGCCAGAAGTTGCAGGAATACGACCGCACAACATGCCCACAAAAGTGGTTTTACCTGCACCATTGGGACCGATCAATGCAGTGATCAAACCCTCTTGCAGCTTAAAATCGATATCGGTATTGGCCTGCAAACCTCCAAAGGATTTACTCAACCCTTGAGTTTCTAAAATCGTTACGGAAGCCAAGGCAAATACCTCCGTCGTAATTCACCCGCCAAACCCTGAGGCGCAAAGAGAGTTAAGAGCACCAATGCTAAACCTGCAATTAACATGTAAGCGGGTGTGATCGCACTGGAATAATCAATCAGATAGAACATGAAGATCGTGCCAATCAACGGCCCAATTGTCACGCCTGCACCACCTAGCAAAACCCATAACAATGGAAAAATCGAATATTGCACGGTGGCAAATGTTGCGCCGGCATAACCAAAGAGCAACGCATAGGCCGCGCCAGCTGATCCAGACATTACGCCCGATATCACAACCGCCTGAAGTTTTAAGCGCATGACATCATAGCCAAGCATGGTCGCGCGTTCTTCGTTTTCGCGAATGGCCACAAGTGCCAATCCAAAACCTGATCGAACGATATATGCGACGATGAAAAAACAAATCGCAAATAATAAAAGCGCGGTGAAGAAACGTCCCATCGGGCTGGTCAGATCAATCATGCCAACCATGCGATCTGCCTGTTGGATGACAAAGCCTTCATCGCCGCGGGTATATTCACCAAAATAAAGGATGGTTAGATAGCCAGCTTGCGCGAACATTAGCGTGACAATCATAAAAGCCACACCCGTTGTGCGCAGCGCCAGGAAACCCACGCAGATTGAAACCACCAAGGCCAGGATCAATCCAGCGATCACAGCAGCAATGGGATTAAAATCGAAAAATTGCATGGCAAGGCCAAGCCCATACATCCCGGCGGCAAAGAACAAGGCATGGCCCAAACTTAATAGGCCTGTATAGCCAAAGAGCAGATTATAGCCCATGGCGTAAACCGCCAATACGAGAATTCGTGCAAGATTTCCGGAGTGATATTCCGGCAAAATGAAAAATGAACAGGCGAGCGCGATGACAACACCAATATGCAGCCAATTCGAACGCTGGATATCCGTCATGAGCGCAATTTCCCCATTAAACCTTGGGGTCTAAAGACCAGAACCATGGCCACCAATAATGTCGCTAAAATTTTGGCGAGTGTCGGAGAGAAGAAGACCGAAATGATCCCATCGCTCATGCCAATCAATACGGCGGCAATCACTGTGCCTGGCAAACTTCCCAAACCGCCAATAATGACAACGATGAAGGATAAGAGTAAAGGATCATGCCCCATCAAATAATGCGCTTGTTGGACAGGAACCACTAAAACCGCACCCATGGCCGCAAGGCCAGCACCAAGACCAAATACCCAAGCATAAACACGTTTGACCGGTACGCCAAAGGCACGTGCCATTTCGCTATCTTGTTGGGTAGCGCGCATGATCAAACCAATTTTGGTTTTGGTCATCAACACCCACAAAGCTGTTAAAATGGCAATCGCAGCGACGATGATGAAAAGCTTATAACTGGTGATGGATAGACCCCAAGGCCAATAAATTTCAAAACCATTGTCACCAAACTCAAACCACGGGATCGCCAATCGTTGATTAAACGGCGCTTCCACCGGACGCGCTTCCGGACCAAAGGTCATAAGTGTGACTTGCTGAATGATATATAAAAGCCCGATCGTGCCCACGATAGTGCGGTCAGGATCGTAATCAATGCGCTGCAGTACAAGCCGATCCGAAATGGCCGCAATAAAACCAACGAGTAGCGGCGCAAAAATAAGCGCAGCGATAAAACCGATCGCCGGATGACCGCCCAATAAATGCGCCACCCACCAGGCAATCACCGCCCCTAACATAAAAAATTCACCATGCGCGACATTCACGACGCGCATGATGCCGAAAACAATGCTTAGGCCCATCGCTGTCATTGCTAGAACTGCGGCAATAACAGCACCCTCAAGGGAGGCAAGAATAAGATGCGGCCCAAATTCCATATTGTTTTCTCAGTCTAAATTCCAAACTTTGTGATTAGAACGGCTGTGTTGTGTAATCCACTTCGTCTTCATACAACGTGTCTTCAATTGATGTTGTATGCGACACCACAAGTTTGCCATCTGTCACTTTTGAAATGTACTGCGATCCAAATGTTTGGTGTGTTTTACCATTAAAGCGTTTTGCGCCCTGCGGATGATCATCCGACATTGGCATATCCGACATGGCTTCCACTGCCTCAATCAACTTGGCACGATCTTCAGGACCTTTATAGCCTGCAGATTCCATACCCGCTTTAACGATATTAAGCGTTTCCCAACAACCAAACATATGCGCAAATGTGGAGACGTCTTTTGAATCTGATGTCGAAGCACCATTTTCATCAACACCCACAGCTTCGCGATAAAGCTTGTCATGAGATGTTTGATTGGCTTGCGCATAACGCGGCATGCCTTCCCAGAAATATGTACCCTCCAAGAATTCAAGGCCTGGGCTGTTGATGTCTACTGCTTCAAGACTATCAATAAAGCCGAAGATTTCTGGGCGGCTTGGTCCGAAGAATTCACCCAATTCTTTCACGAAAGTCAAAACAGCAGGTCCGACCATCACGTGATAGACAACTTCTGTATCACGTGGGATTTTCGGGAAGTATTTCGTAAATGATGTTTCAGCTGGCGGTACGGCGATTTTCGCAACGACCTGACCACCCTGACGCTCAATCGCTTCACTAAAAAAATCGCGATGATCATGACCGAACGCAAAGTCTGGATAGATCATAGTAACTTTTTTACCCAGATTGTCGCCAACAAATGGCGCCATGGCTTGTACCTGACTTTTCACATCTGTGATGCCTGGCTGAAGCGTATATCTGTTGAGCTTACCACTGGCGACATGGTGTCCTTCAGACACAACAAAATACGGAAGCTTCAATTCACCAGCACGTGGGGCTGATCCGAAAACAACGTGACTGAACAATGTACCAAATGCGATATCGCAATTATGCTGTGACGCAAATTTCTCGACCACTTCGGCGCCGCGCTTTGGATCTGTGCCATCGTCTTCGGCAACGATTTCAACCGGACGTCCATTGATGCCGCCCATATCGTTGATACGTTTAACAGCAGCTTGCGTGGTGCGATCATACCAACGGCCATAAGCTGCACCAATACCGGTTCTATGAACCTGAAAACCGATCTTGATCGGCTCTGATGTTTGCGCTTGCGCATATCCCATCATCTTTGGCATTCCCGTCGTTGCCAAAAGTGCACCTGCGCCAATTCCCTTAAGTGTGTTGCGGCGGGAGACCAGCTTTGGTCCCTTCTTCTTATCAGTCATTTTCGTTCCTCTCTGGAGCTTCTATGGATAATCCTGCATAGGCAGTTTGTATGTATACTAACGAATTGTCCAGCCCTTTTTTCAAAAGGCCATTTGCTCCAAGACCGATCAAGCGCCCTTTGGAGCGGCCAACAACCAAAGACCAAACCATGTATAGGTTGCCATGAATAAGGCAATCGGAATGTGAAAAATAACTACGTCTTTCCACGTATTAAAATGCTTGGCGATCACAAAATGCGCCATCAAAACAGCAATGATATGACCAAAAACAACAAGGCTGGCTTGGGACAACCAAATACGCCTCACACTGGCAATTTCGTTTAAATATCCAGTGGTTACCTGATAGTTCTCCAATCCTAAAATGTTTGAACCATTGCCTAAAGGGTCTGACAATGCGGCAATCAGATATTGCCCGTTCACCATCGATGTCGTCAGATAATGTGACGCGTGATAAACAGCAGCTATTGGCAAGACCGAAATGGCAAGCGCTGAGAAGATGCGTTGGAAATTGACGTCTGTTTTTATTCCGCGATCCGCTCCGCTATACCCATAATTTACCGCTTTCAGACCCAGCCAGATGCAGATGGCAAAGATGACATAAAGCAAAATATTGGCACCTATTATGCCGAGAGTTGAGGGCCAGACCACCGCAGAACGCCCCGGAAATGCCAACGGATTAATATCAATTTGAACGAGCCACCAGAAAGTTTCATTGACCCCGTCAAAGCTTCCTGACCCGAGAACCGACAACAGAAACAACGCTTGAGTGAACGGTATATTTCGTTGGCGTAATACCTGCCAACCGGGCAAACCTATATGCCAACCTCGGCCATGCGGATTGATCTTAAACGGTGAAAGCTGCGCGAGCAGCGAAAACAAAATCGTAAAACATTCAACCTGTTTGAACCAGTTTTCAGCACCGAAAATTATCATCCCAAGAAACGTGAATATCAGATAACCCAAAACGAAATTTGAAAGTCGCGCCGGATCATCTGGCGCAATATCTGCAATGATAAAACCGTAAAATGCGATGAAGACAAAAATGGCAGGCCAGCACCCGATTTGACGAGGTAGCTCAAGTCCGAAACCGATATTTTTCAACAACTGATTATACAAACCAGACCAGGGATTGATCCATGACCAGATATTGCCAAACACGCTATGCATCATGAAAATTGCGATCCACCAAAATGTCCAAATGGAAAGCGGCAACATGTTCACAAGCGGATCTCTCGATCCGATCGCACCAATGACGATTAATCCCAGCACAATGACCAAAGACAAAATACTAACGAGGTCTTTGAGGGTCGCATTTTGAAAGATGAAATCGAATGACGGCAATCTGATATGCAACGGTTTGAAAAATGAAAACACCCGATCATGCGGTAAGAACGCCACAAGCAACATGGATGAAATCACCGCCAGACATCCGCTGATAATGTAAATATTGGTGGGGAGGAGCAATACAATTCCCTGCTCGGATACATGGGCTGCGGCAATTTTTGTCGTCGACAAAATCACAATCCATGCCATTATAAGCGCAGTAAAAAATGCTCTAACTCTCATTGCATTTATCTCCTTACGCTTGACACAAATATGCCAAACAATAATGTTTGCATACTAACAACAACGGATGGGCGCCGATGTCAAATAACCGCAAATTTGCGATCATTGCTATACTCATTTTGGGTGCTGCTGCATTATTTTGGTCATTGAATACGGCAAGCGCACCCATTTTGGTATCGAATGTCAAAGCCGTTAAAATGAACGCGAACATGTATTCGGTTTATCTCAACATGCAAAATGATGGTGACGCGGATTTTATCACCAGCATTCAATCGACAGATCAAAACCATACCCATGTGATGGGTGCACATCCGACCTATGGTATTGCCATTCCAAAAGGAGCATCACCGAGTTTCTCATCCGATGGTGCACATATTATGGTCAGCGCGAATAGCGCCGAACTTAAAGCTGGCGAATTTATCCCGCTCACCATTAATTTTAAAAATTCAAAATCTCAGCAAATCAAAGCGATTGTAGAAGACGCATCAGCTTCGGACACCATGGCAATTGGTGATGAAAGTGCGCCCATGGATCATTCCATGCATGGAAGTGCGAAAATTGAAGTTGGTGGGAACGACAACGCACCTGCCATTGAGATGAGTGTAACCCAAAACGATGACGAGACGTGGGCTGTAAATATTTCAACGCAGAATTTCGAGTTTTTCGAACCGCAAAAAGAACCAATGACGCATAAAGACGGTCAAGGTCATGGCCATCTTTATCTTAATGGATTAAAATTGCAGCGCATGTATTCAAACACAGCCACAATCGGTAAATTGCCACAAGGACAACACGAAATTACCGTAACGCTCAATAGCAATGACCACAAAACCTATGCGATCAATGGCGAACCTGTATCAGCATCATCTGAAATCACAGCCGACTAAATCATGTTATACCGGAGGAAACCATGTCAGATAAATCGATGATTAGCCCAAGCGAATTAAGGGCAAAGTTCTCATCCGCTATGTCGCTCATGTATCGCGATGAAGTTCCTGCCTATGGCACATTGATGGATTTGGTTGCTGAGGTAAATTCTTCAACGCTTGATGCAGACCAAGAACTTGCACAAACGCTTAAATCAACCAATGGACTTGCACGCATATCAGATGAACGACATGGTGCCATTCGTCTTGGCACCGAAGATGAGTTGAAGTTGATCCGCCGGGCATTTTTTCAAATGGGTATGTTCCCCGTTGGCTATTATGATTTAAGCGTTGCAGGAATTCCCGTTCATTCAACGGCATTTAGACCCATTGATGGCGACGCGTTATCAATCAATCCCTTTAGAATTTTCACATCTTTATTGAGGTTGGATCTGATTGAAGATGAGGCATTAAAAACGGATGCCCAAGCCGTTCTTGCTGAACGACAAATCTTTACCGATAGACTGGTTGAAATGATCGATCAGGCTGAAGCACAAGGTGGAGTTTATCACAAGGATGCAGATGAGTTTATCACTGAAATTCTCATTACATTTAAATGGCATCCCGAGGCCAATATCACCCAAGAGCTTTATGATCGTTTGCACCAAGAGCATCGTTTAATTGCCGATGTGGTGTCCTTCAAAGGCCCGCATATCAACCACCTTACACCGCGCACGCTTGATATCGATCAGGTTCAGGATTTGATGCCTTCGCGCAATATTGCACCCAAAGCTGTGATCGAAGGACCGCCAAACCGCAAATGTCCGATTTTGCTGCGCCAGACCTCATTTAAAGCGCTGGAAGAATCGGTCGATTTTGTAGGTGTCAAAGATGGCAAACATACCGCGCGATTTGGTGAGATTGAGCAACGCGGCATCGCGTTAACACCCAAGGGCCGTGCGCTTTATGATCGTCTGCTAAACGAAACAAGAGCCAAATGCACACCTGCTCCCGATGGATCTAATGCACAAGAATATGTTCAAGTGCTGCAGGAAACATTCTCAGCTTTTCCGGATGATTGGGCAACAATCAGAAAAGAGGAACTCGGCTATTTTCAGTATCAGCTCACTGAAGGTCAAAGCGAAACACTAGATGATCAATCATTTGAAGACATGGTTCAATCCGGTCAAATTCTATTTAGCCCCATCGTATATGAAGATTTTTTACCCGTAAGTGCAGCCGGTATCTTCCAGTCTAATTTAGGTGATAAAAAAGCAGCCAATATTGCGCATAATTCTAATCAGGAATTATTTGAAACCCAGCTCGGTGCCAAAGTTTTAGATGAATTTGCGCATTATGCAGACTTAGAAAACGCCTCAAAAGAACAATGCTTGAAACAGCTTAAGGTCAGCCATTAACTTTGAAACGATTGGCAAGGGTTTGTTGAGATACCGCAAATAATCGCGGCGTGGTCCCTGTCCATCGCTTAAATGCAATATGGAAATTAGCGGCTGACGAAAATCCCGTTCGTTGCGAGATCTCTTCAATGGTTTCGTGTCCATTATGCAATTCGCGAATGGCGATGTCGCGACGCAAGCCGTCCTTTATTTCCTGAAAGGATGTACCGTCATCTTTCAGACGGCGCATCAAAGTTCGAGGCTCGAGGTTAAGCTCGCCAGCAACAAAGGCAAGATTACAATCATCCCATGTTGAGCGATACAATATTTCGCGGATCTGAAGCGTTCTTGTGTTTTCATGCAAACTGGTAAACAACCAATCTCTCGGCGCACGCTTTAAAAACTCAACCAGCTCCGTATCGGTTCGCCCAACCGGTCTTTGGTGTTTGGCCAGTTCAAATGAAATGGAAGAATGTGCCGCACCAAAATCAATTTGCGTTGGGAAAATGACATTATAATCCTCGACAAATTCGGGCGCTTCGAAGGCAAATTGAACAGATTGAACGGCGACTTCTCTGCCGGCCATCCAAGATAAAAGACCATGGGCAAGTTTTAAAATCAGCATATGGCCAAATCTTTGAACTGGCTGCTCCCCAATTGGTTTGAGTGAGAGCTCATATTCATTGTCATTGTTGATGAGCTCAAACTGATAATCATCCAATAAAAGGTTCCAAAAGGTTGAAAATTTAAACAATACCGAGGGAAGGGATTTCGCCTGACGCACTGTGGTGATCAGATGTTGCAGGGCTCGCACCCTTACCGGCCTTGCCCAAAGCCCCATCATCTCATCGCTGGTTTCAATGGCAGCAATGGCATAAAGCCAAATGATTTGATCGAGCGTTACCCGTTGAAACGGCTGCCCATCGCCATCAATAAGGCCCGCGCGTAACAAAAACGAATCCAGCTGTTCCTTGGAACAAATGGTGCTTAATGCATCAAGCCAATCATCAATAAATAAAGATGAAACCGTGGCAACGCGCGCTGAATGATAAACTCTCATGACAAATTCATATTCAAATTTGTCACTTTTTAAAAGGATTTTGTCACATAGAGTGTATTTTTGATTCAGAACATTGATAGTATGACATTATAGAATAATCAAAGAGGTTTCCCATGCCATATAATGCGCCAATCGACGATATCATGTTCAATATTGAGCATTTATCATCCTGGGCGGATGTCACAGCGCTTGAAACCTATTCAGATATCACAAGTCAGGATGCAGAAGCAGTACTGGATGGTTTTGGCCGTTTTTGCTCTGAAACGATTGCCGAACTCACATCAATTGGCGACACGACGGGTTCAAAGTTTGACGGCAAAAAAGTTATCCTGCCAGATGAATTTAAAACCGCCTATGATCAGTTTGTAGAGATGGGTTGGCAAAGCCTACCGCATGATGCGTCGCACGGCGGCATGGGCCTGCCACGGGCATTGGGAGCTGCCGCCACTGAAATATTAAATTCCTCTGATCTGAGCTTCGGGCTATGCCCTCTTTTAACAGACGGTGCGGTAGACGCATTAATACTCGCTGGTTCTGAGGATCAAAAAGCACTTTATCTCGAAAACCTCATTTCTGGTCGCTGGACTGGAACAATGAACCTCACTGAACCTCAGGCAGGCAGTGATCTTGGCCGGGTGCGAACAAAGGCCGTGCAAAACAACGATGGCACCTATGCTGTCAGCGGCACCAAGATTTATATCACCTATGGTGAACATGAATTATCAGAAAACATCATTCATCTGGTTCTAGCACGCACGCCGGATGCGCCTCCTGGGCCCAAGGGTCTCAGCCTCTTTATTGTGCCGAAATATCTCGTCAAAGATGATGGCACGCTCGGCGAGCGCAATGGCGTGAACTGCATCAGCATTGAACATAAACTTGGTATTAAAGCGAGCCCAACAGCTGTGCTTGAATATGAAAACGCCACAGGTTTTTTAATCGGCGAAGAAAATCACGGTCTGCAATATATGTTTATCATGATGATGAGTGCACGGTTCTTAGTTGGCATTCAGGGCGTTGCCGTGTCAGAACGCGCATATCAACATGCGCTCGCATATGCCAAAGACCGTGAGCAAAGCCCACCAGTTGATCGCTCGAAAAATGAAGCCGTGACCATCGCGCATCATCCAGATGTTCGCCGCATGCTTTTGCGCATGAAGGCGCTGGTTGAAGGTGGGCGCGCATTATCGATTGCAACCGCCGGCCTCTTGGATCTGGCGAAAAACGGAAGTGAAGAGCAAGCCTTAACAGCAAAACCCATCGCCGAATTTCTTGTGCCATTGGTGAAAAGCTTTTGTACTGAACGTGCATTGGAAGTTACATCGCTTGGTGTTCAAATTCATGGCGGCATGGGCTTTATTGAAGAAACAGGCGTCGCACAATTTTATCGCGACGCGCGCATCCTGCCTATTTATGAGGGCACAACAGCCATTCAGGCCAATGATCTTCTGGGCCGGAAAATTCTGCGCGATAAAGGCGCACTTGCCAAAGAGATCATGGTTCAGATCGAAGAGACAGAAACATCACTGAAATCTGGAAGTCCGCAAGCAATTGGTTTTGCCAACAATCTGGAAAGAGCCCGCAAGGCATTTAATGACAGCATTGACTGGCTCATCGATCAAGCAGGTGACGACATCAACAATGTTTACGCCGGAAGCGTGCCGATCCTCATGTTGGCCGGAAACCTGGCTGTCGGCTGGCAGTTTGGCAAATCCATCTTGGCGGCCGAAGCACATATTGCAGACGGCAAGAACACGGCTTTCCATGCAGAAAAAGTCGCGACCGCCTGCTTTTACGCGCAACATATCCTTGTCGAGTGCGAGTTAGAAAAAGCACGAATTACAGCAGGTGCCGACAGCATCTATGCAGATGCCTTCAAAGATTTTGCAACCGCATGAGCATGAAAAGAGTTTGAGTTTAGAAAGGCGACATAAATGTCCGACATGAAACCACTACCAGAATATGAAAAGCTCAAACTTGAAGCGCAGGATAACGATGTTGTTATCCTCACGCTCAATCGCCCAGACAAACGCAATGCGCTGGATGTGCAATCGATTGAAGAGCTGGTTGATTTCTTTTCCAACACATCCAAACTTGGCGTGAAAGCCGTTGTCTTAGCTGGCGCCGGTGACCACTTTTGTGCCGGGCTTGATTTGATAGAACATTGGAAGGCGGATCGCAGCCCGGATGAATTTATGCATGTGTGCATGCGATGGCACGAAGCGTTCAATAAAATGGAATATGGCGGTGTACCGATCATTGCAGCACTCAAAGGCGCTGTTGTGGGCGGTGGTCTTGAATTGGCAAGCGCGGCTCATATCCGGGTGATCGACGAGACAACCTATTTTGCATTGCCCGAAGGACAACGCGGTATCTTTACAGGTGGCGGCGCAACCATTCGCGTCTCTGACATGATCGGCAAATCTCGCATGATCGATATGATCCTGATGGGGCGTGTTTATCAGGGCCAAGAGGCCGTAGATTTGGGATTAGCGCAATATATGACTGAAGGTTCAAGCTTGGACAAAGCCATCGAACTTGCCGATCGCGCTGCGCAGAATTTACCGCTAACGAATTTTGCGATTTGTTCGGCGATTAGTCACCTTAATAATATGTCAGCCATGGATGCTGCTTACGCAGAAGCTGTTGTGGCTGGTGTTGTGAATACCCAACCAGAAGCACGTGCGCGCCTGGAGGCCTTTGCCAATAAATCGGCTGCACGCGTTAGACCCAATGAGTAGCGGGTCTTAATCTGAAATCAAACAGTCATGTTTTAACGGGAGGAAACAGGCATGCAAAAAAACTTCGATGCATTCGATAAAATCGGTGCCAATTATGTGCCGCTATCTCCCGTATCTTTCTTAAATCACGCTGAAACATTGCACCGTCAACGCACGGCTGTCGTTTATGGTGATATCAAACGCAGTTGGGCCGAAACGGCAAAACGAATTCGCGGTTTTGCCAAAGGGCTCGCATCCATGGGCATTAAAAAGGGCGATACGGTTTCCGTTCTTTGCCCAAATATCCCAGAAATGCTCGAATTGCATTTTGCACTACCCGTGTCTGGCGCGGTGCTCAACACACTTAATACCCGTTTAGAGCCTGAAACCATCGCCTATATTCTTGATCATGCCGACACGCAGCTCCTGATTGTTGATCAAGAACTAATTCCTGTGGTCGAAAAAGTATTTGAGATCATGGGACGTACAGTGCCGGTCATCGAGATAAGCGATCCCAATGCACCAAGCCCTCATACACTGGGTGGCAAGAATTACGATGATGTGATTGAGACCGATATAAACGTGAAACCCATGAGTGGATTTCCACGCGATGAATGGGATGCGATTTGTCTTAATTATACGTCCGGTACTTCCGGCCGTCCAAAGGGCGTGGTCTATCACCATCGCGGCGCCTATCTTATGGCATTGGGCACCATTGCTGCATGGCAAACACCGCATTATCCAACCTATTTGTCAGTGGTTCCGATGTTCCACTGCAATGGTTGGGGACATCCGTGGGTTATGGCTATGCTGGGCGGCACGGTCGTTTTCACCCGCACCATGGCGGCGGATGTATTGCTTGAAGCGATCGGCAAATATGCCGTTACGCATTTCGGCGCAGCACCTATTATCTTGCAGATGCTGACTGATGCGAAATCTGACGATATGAAGCCATTTGATCCAAAGGTCAAAGTGTTAACTGCTGGTGCGCCACCGCCGCCATCGGTACTGGAAAAAACCAAATCAATGGGTTTAGAGGTCATGCAAGTTTATGGCCTCACTGAAACTTACGGACATATCTCTCAATGCTTATGGCAAGAAAGTTGGGAAGATCTCGATGATGCCAAACAAGCACAGCTGCAAGCCCAGCAGGGTATAGCTATGCCGATGGTTGATTTGGTCACTGTGATTGACCGAGATAAAGATCAGCCTGTGCCAGCAGATAGCGAAACACAAGGTGAAATCGCTATTCGCGGCAACACTGTTATGAAGGGCTATTACAAGGATATTCGGGCAACGCAAGACGCCTTTGCAAATGGCTATTTCTGGTCAGGTGATGGCGCAGTGGTCGATCCCGATGGCTATATCCAGATCAAGGATCGCCTCAAAGATGTGATCATTTCCGGCGGGGAGAATATTTCCTCTGTTGAAGTGGAAGCCGTGCTTTTCCGCCATCCTTCTATACAGGCGGCCGCGATTGTCGCAAAGCCTGATCCCAAATGGGGTGAAGTCCCTTGCGCTTTTGTTGAACTGAGAGACGGCGCTGAGGCAAATGAAGACGATATCATCAGTTTCTGCCGCGAACATTTAGCGGGTTTTAAAACACCTAAGAAAATTGTTTTCGCTGAATTACCAAAAACATCAACTGGGAAAATACAAAAGTTCAAGCTTCGCGAACTAGCTAAGTCACTGGATTAGAAAAATGAACCAAATCATCGCACGATCATCGCGCCTTCGCGCAACCCCGTTTACCCCGCGTGTAGAAGCAGCAGGAGTAAAAGGATATTCCGTTTATAATCGGATGCTCTTGCCAACAGCCTTTGAATCAATGGAGGCTGATTATCATCATCTAAAATCCCATGTTCAGGTCTGGGATGTGGCGGTTGAACGTCAGGTTGAACTAAACGGCCCTGATGCGACGAAACTGATGCAGGTTTTAACACCGCGTGATTTGAGCAAGATGCAATCTGACCAATGTTATTATGTGCCGATTGTCGATGATAACGGCAAAATGCTCAATGATCCGGTCGCCCTTAAGCATAGTGACACACGCTGGTGGATTTCTATTGCTGATAGCGACCTGCTCTTATGGGTCAAAGGCCTTGCGGTCGGCATGAACCTTAATGTGGATGTTTTTGAACCGGATGTGTCGCCTTTGGCCGTTCAAGGGCCGAAATCCGATGAACTGATGGAACGTGTCTTTGGGTCTGAAGTGAGAGATATTCGTTTCTTCCGCAAAAAACGTCTAAAATTTGCCAATACGTCCTTCATTGTCGCCCGGTCCGGATACTCCAAGCAAAGTGGTTTTGAGATCTATGTCGAAGGCGGCCAACACGGTGTTTACATATGGGATGCGTTGTTTGAAGCGGGTGAAGATCTCAATGTCCGAGCCGGGTGCCCAAATCTCATCGAACGCGTTGAAGGCGGCTTGCTAAGCTATGGCGGCGATATGAATATGACCAATACGCCGCTTGAATGCGGACTGGGTAAGTTCTGCAGTCTGACACAAAACGTCGACTATATTGGTAAAGCCGCGCTTATGCGCGAAGCCAAAAATGGCCCATCCAAACAAATCCGGCCGATATCTGTTCTCGGTGATCCCCTCACTCCATTACAATCACCGCACTCGATCATTAATGGCAACCGTGAAGTCGGCCAAGTCACAGCAGCTGTTTGGTCACCCGATTTTAAAACAAATGTCGCGATCGGCATGGTGGATAAAGATCATTGGAATCCAGGAACAGAATTTGACATTTATACGCATGACGGTCGGCGAACCGCGAGAATTGAAGAAAAATTCTGGAATTAGTTGTATTTTTGTTAAGCTTCGGGAAACTTTCGGTTTTTAAGGTCGATTAAAAAACTCTAAAGATGGGTGTTGAATAATGGTTTTACCTAATAAACAGAATAACATCTCGAAGTTTTTAAATCCCGAGACGGAAGAAGACAGCTATATAGATATGTATAATGCTGCTTTGGAACTCGAACCCTTTCAACGGGCGATGATGGCGAAATATTATTATCAACGCTTCCATCTCAGAGAGCTCGGCCTTCGGATTTCCGCCACATGCGATTTTCATATTTTGCAACGTGTCTTTGGGAGCGGCGCAGAGATTATCTATGAGCAATCAGAGAAATATCTCCCAGATCCAGAATCACCAGCAGAAAACTAAAATTCCAAGCAATTTGAAAATACAATTTACTCGCTCGTGATATTGCATTAGAGAACGCGCTCATATCTTTTATGACGCCTTCCTATAATGTTGAATATCATGACGAATAAAACAGACCAAAAATTCACGCTTCAATCCGCCAATTTCGAGATCTTTTCAGATGAAAAATGTCAGTTGGGTGAAGGGCCTTTGTGGCATCCAATGCGCAATGAGCTGCTTTGGTTTGATATTACAAACAACACGCTGCATGTTCAAAACGAAGCGCAACATCAGAGTTTTGAGTTTGATCAAAATGTCTCTGCACTTGCTTGGATAGATGAGGATCTTGTGCTCATCAGTGGTGAAGAAGGGCTTCAGACTTTATCTTTGAATAATAACACAAGACATGCGGTCATCGATATCGACAAAGAGAATTCCATCACCCGATCCAATGATGGTCGCGCGGATCGCCAACACGGTTTTTGGGTCAGCACAATGGGCAAAAATGCCGAACAAGATGCGGGCGCGATTTATAGATTTTATAAGGGTGAAGTGCGCTGCTTGCACGAAAATATCACCATCCCCAACGCCATTTGTTTTTCACCCTCTGGTGACATCGCCTATTTTGCCGATTCAATGAAGAATTTCGTCTTCAAACAACAATTGGACAAACAAACTGGATGGCCAATTGCAGATGCTGAAATCTTTATCGATTTCACCTCTATGGATCAAACACCGGACGGTGCTGTTGTGGACGCTTATGGCAATATCTGGATCGCTTTTTGGGGCAAAAGCATGGTGGAAGGCTTTGCGCCGAATGGCCAAAGCATAGGCCAATTGCGTCTGCCAACGCCACACACAACTTGCCCAGCTTTTGGTGGCAACAACGCGTCCACGATATTTGTGACAACCGCGATGCAAGGTCTTGATGACGAGGCTCTAGCGCAAGATAAAAATGCCGGAAAGACCTTTTCAATCGCCACAAATATTAAAGGGCTCGCAGAGCCAAATGTGCTGCTGAAATAAGGTTCAGGCCGGAAAGCCCATGCGCTTCTAGTAAGCGGTATAAAGATTAGCGCTGCCTTGATTGCGCTTTTCCAACCGCTCGAGATTGATGATCGTGGAGAGCATGAGGCGATCATGGCTCCAATCTGCAGGCTTTTGCACGGTGAATGAGAACATGGCGGCAAAACCAACCATCATGATCGCCAATAACGCCAATCTGATTTTCGAAAATCCATTATCCCAACCAGTCAGTGCAGACAAAAGGCGGTTCTCTAAAAGCTTCTTCGGACGTGCGCTGAAAAAGCCTGCCTGGGTTTGAATAAGCGCGACTTCTGGCACTCTTAACTTAAAGAGACGCGCACGCTTAAACCGCCCATTGCACACACGAAGCAGACATTCGCAATAATCTTTTGCAGATAATAGACCGCGTTTTAGAACATTTTGATCGCATGACAATTCACGAAGTTCTTCGATTTCGCGCTTGAAATAATGAAAAGCCGGGTTCCAGAAAAACACAGGCGTCAGCAAGGCGAAAGCAAATTCCCAATCAACATCCTTTTGGCGGAAATGTTGTAATTCATGCGCAATAGAGACTTTCAAATCAATATTATTTGCCAGCATGCTCGATGGCAAAACAACGTAATGATAACGCAATGTGCGCGTTGAAAACGGAATGCGGATTTTATCAGCCAAAACCAACTTTAACCGACCACTTGAGCGCCATTCATGGGCTTCACCCAATATGCGCTTTAGCTTAAACATTGTAAGGACAGCACGTGCTACCATTAAAAACGCCGTGATCGCACCACCATAAAGCACCAAGGTAATGAAAATATGGTCTGGGTTCGACAACTCTGTCATAACATTTTGTCTAAAGGTCAAAACACTTTCAAGGAAGCTAGCATTAAGCTGAATATTACCTTGCAGATATTGCGCCAGCACCAATTCTGATAGCGTCACCGGAACCGGTAAAGTTGACGCGAAAAAATGACTATATAGTGTGAGGATAATAGGCAATAAAAACGTAACGAGAAGGAGAGTTTTGACCAAGCCTAGCTGCGCAGCGAACGCGCGCGCTGTGTCTGTATTCTTGATTATTTTGCGACCCAAAAACCAAATCAGGGCCGAGCCCAGCATAAGTAAATTAATATCGATATAGCTGGTTACGAGTGTTTCAACCTGAATCATCTCCCAGTTTCCTCCCTAGAAGCACCCTCAACTCCTCCAAAGCATCTTGCGTTAAATGGTCATCATTTACAAGTGTTGCGACCAACGCAGCGGGTGTATTATCGAACAATTTGGCTGACACATCCTTCAAAAGTCGCGATTGGTACTCATTTTTGGTCAAAATAGCGGAATAAATAAGCGATTTTCCATCTTTTTTGCTAGAAACAAAGCCTTTTTGTTCCAATATCCTCAAAATGGTTGCAGCGGATGTATAGGCAAGATCGCGGTCTTCGTCCATTTTCGAAAGGACATCGCGCACACTTGCATCACCCAGATCCCAAAGTAACGTCATGAATTCCAGCTCAACCTCGGTCAGGAGTTCATGCGTCTTACGTTTTCTCATATTGCGTCACCAATTTCTTGTTTAACATTTCTGTTTTATCTCAATATGTCGCCACTTACTAGTAAATTAATAGATGCGTTAACATCATACTTTTAGAAAACAAAATACAAACCAACAAATACCTAAAAACAATGGGATCCAGAGCGGCATTCCAATGAATCCCAACCACGCTAGAAAGATGTAAACCGTTCCCAAAATACTTAAGAACAAACGGTCGCCACGTGTGGTCACAATCCGCAAAACACCCATTCGCTCATCACCACCTGGTCGTTTGATCTCAATAATGGTGAGAAGAATAATCGCAGAAAATATTCCGATGAAAACCAGCGCTGTGGGCCAGGTCCAAGCCATCCAACTCATAATTACACTCTCCCCATGGCAAAGCCTTTAGCAATATAATTTCGAACGAAGTAGATCACGATTGCGCCCGGTACGATGGTCAATGTTCCAGCCGCAGCCAAAAGTCCGAGTTCGTAACCAGCACTTGAAGCCGTCTTGGTCATGGTCGCCGCAATTGGTTTGGCAGCCACCGCCGTCAGTGTTTTGGCAAGCAAGAGTTCAACCCATGAGAACATGAAGCAGAAGAACGCTGTCACGCCAACACCGGCTTTAATGGTTGGCAAGAAGATCTTCACAAAGAAATGCGGGAAGGAATAGCCATCCACATAAGCGGTTTCATCGAGCTCTTTTGGTACACCGCCCATAAAGCCTTCCAAAATCCACACGGCCAGCGGAATATTGAACAAACAGTGTGCCAGTGCGACAGCCAAATGCGTATCAAACAAACCAACCGCAGAATAAAGCTGGAAGAATGGCAATGCGAACACCGCTGCTGGTGCCATCCGGTTGGTCAAAAGCCAGAAAAACAATTGCTTATCACCCAAGAACCGATAGCGCGAAAATGCGTAAGCTGCCGGTAACGCCACACAGACCGAGATGATGGTATTGAGCGATACATAAAGGATCGAGTTAATATAACCCCAATACCAAGATGGATCGGTGAAAATCGTCACATAAGCTTCAACCGTGAAGGTTTGAGGGAACAATGAAAATCCAGCTAGAATTTCATTGGTTGTTTTGAAACTCATCGCTACGAGCCAGTAAATTGGCAGCATCAAAAAGACAATATAGACGATGGGAATGATGGATCGCTTTTGCATTAGCGTTCTCCCTCAGTGTTTAAATCTTCCCTGTTCATAAGCGTATAGAAGAGCCACGAAACAAGAAGAGTAATAGCAAAGTAAATAAGCGACATGGCAGCAGCCGGACCCAAATCAAACTGGCCCAAAGCGATCTTTACCAGATCAATCGACAAAAGCGTCGTTGAATTACCTGGTCCGCCACCTGTGAGCACGAAAGGCTCGGTATAGATGTTAAAACTATCCATAAAGCGCAGCAGAATTGCGATCGTTAGAACGTTTTTCATCTTCGGCAATTGGATAAATCTAAAGACCGACCAATTGGATGCGCCATCGATTTTTGCCGCTTGATAATAAGCTTCAGGGATAGAAACCAATCCGGCATATGAGAGCAAAACAACAAGCGAAGTCCAATGCCACACATCCATGGTGATGATCGTTACCCAAGCTGCCACAGGATCCTGCGTCATATCATAATTAATACCAAGCACATGGTTGAGCGTATAGCCGAGAAGGCCAATATCCGGCAGCGCAAAAATATTCCACATCGCACCCACCACATTCCAAGGAATGAGCATAGGCAGTGACATCAGAACGAGACAAACCGGCACCCAAAATCCCTTGCGCGGCATAGCCAATGCAATCGCAATCCCCAATGGCACCTCGATAATGAGGATCAAAAATGTGAAGAGAAATTGTCGGCCCAATGCATTATGGAAACGCTCAGATCGCAAAATTTGCTCAAACCAGGTCAAACCTTCCCAGAAAAATAGATTATCGCCAAAGGTTTCTTGCACTGAATAATTAACCACCGTCATCATTGGGATAATGGCGTTAAAGGCAACCAGCAATAAAACCGGTAACACAAAGAACCAGGCTTTTTGGTTTTCAGTTTTCATCAGCTCGCCCCTCCCATTTCGGTTGCTAACCAACCATCGCGATAAAGTCGCGTTTGATTTTGTTGGAATGTCAGCTTCACCTGATCACCCTTATTTGGCAGATCGCCTTCGACAATTGACATCACGCTTAGTTCGCCAACCAAGGCTTCAACCACGCTATGACGGCCGATATCCGACACTTTTTTCACCGTTGCATCGAGGCCTTTATTGCCGAGAGACACAAATTCCGGGCGAATACCAATTTCAGATTTACCAGACATGCCATCTTTGATGGGGCCTTCAAGTTCAACCTTTTGACCATTTACAAAAGCTGCACCATCTTTCATCTCACACGGCAGCACATTCATTCCGGGTGATCCGATAAAATGCCCCACAAATGTATGTGCCGGGCGTTCAAACAATTCCACAGGAGTTCCGATCTGAACAACTTCCCCCAGATCCATCACCACAACTTGGTCCGCAAATGTCAGAGCTTCTGTTTGATCATGCGTCACGTAAATCATGGTGTGGCGCACCTTTTGGTGCAGCTCTTTAAGTTTACTGCGTAGCTTCCATTTCAAATGCGGATCAATCACCGTGAGCGGTTCATCAAACATGACGACGTTGACATCATCACGTACCAAACCGCGTCCCATCGAAATTTTCTGCTTATTATCCGGTGTGAGACCAGCAGCTTTACGGCCCAGCATGTCTGTGACTTCAAGCATATCTGCGATCTCACGCACGCACTCATCGATTGTGGCTTCATCCACTTTTCGATTTCGTAGCGGGAAGGCCAGATTGTCATAAACAGTCATCGTGTCATAGATCACCGGGAACTGGAAAACCTGTGCAATATTGCGCTGATCCGGCGGTAAAGATGTCACGTCATCATCGCCAAACAAGATCTTGCCTTCCGTGGGGACAACAAGCCCAGAAATAATATTCAGCAGGGTGGATTTACCGCAACCTGATGGACCTAATAGCGCGTAAGCACCACCATCTTGCCATTCCAGATCAATCTCTTTAAGCGCAAAATCTTCAGGTCCT
This sequence comes from Rhizobiaceae bacterium, assembly GCA_017644105.1. Lineage (GTDB taxonomy): Bacteria > Pseudomonadota > Alphaproteobacteria > Rhizobiales > Rhizobiaceae > Lentilitoribacter. The sequence continues at coordinate 139,290 of JAEPMD010000001.1, forward strand.
TTTGGATTTTGCATGTAGCTGTGTCTGAGCTTTGATAAAGTAATTTTAGCCATGATCTTACCTCACGCAGCCCGGCTTCCATCAGGTGCAAAATAAAGACACTCTGATGGGTTCATGTAAAATGTGTGGTCTTCACCAACCTGATAGGGATGAACACCATGCGAGAGCGAAACCCAAGCATGATCGCCAAAGACAAAATGAGCACTACTTTCAGATCCGCTCAATTCGGTCACGCCTACCTGGCCGGTGATAGCGATAAAGGCACTATCCGTTTTCGTCGGCAAAATGTGATGTGGACGTATAGCTACATGATAATTGCCATCAGCAAGGTTTGATGCTGCGGCACCTGCATCCCACGACACATTGCCCATTTCAATCTTGTCGCCTTTTTTAACAACATCAGCATGATTGATCGGCGGATCGGAAAAGACCCGTGCCGCAATTAAGCTCTCAGGATTTCGATAAAGTTCGGCTGTATTACCAAACTGGCGAACATAGCCATCTTGCATCAAAGCAGTTTGACCACCGAGTAACAATGCTTCTTCAGGTTCTGAGGTGGCATAAACAACAACCGCGCCACGACCAGCAAAAAGCTCAGGCAGTAATTCGCGCAATTCTTCGCGCAATTTATAATCAAGGTTTGCAAGCGGCTCATCTAAAAACACCGCCTGGCTATCTTTCGCAATGGCACGCGCTAAGGCAGTACGTTGTTGCTGACCACCGGATAATTCATGGGGTCTGCGATGAAGCATAGGGCGCAGTTTTAGAATATCAGCAGCTTCTTCAACGCGACCTTCAATTTCAGATGGCGCCATTTTCGCAACGCGCAATGGTGAAGCAATATTCTCAAACACGGTCATATGCGGATAATTGACAAAGAATTGGTGAACAAGGCTGATACGGCGCATCTGAGTGGATTGCTCGGTGATATCGACACCATCCATCACAATGCTGCCAGAAGCGACTGAGTCGAGGCCAGCCATAAGCTTGATCAGCGAAGTTTTACCGGCGCCAGTTTCGCCCAGCAAAACATTGAAGTGACCGGATTCCAACTTAAGGTTTGTCGGCTTGATATGCGTTTTGCCCTGAACGACTTTGGTTATGTTATTTAGCTCGAGCGCCATGGAGCACCATTTTCTCTAATTTTGTAATCAGGATTTTCACGAAATTGCTAGGGCCGGTGACGGCCCTAGCTTTTGTCGGAATTCTTGTTTTCCAACGCTTGGGAGGAACTTAGTTTGCACTCCAGCGTGCCACCAGCTCATCATAGTTCACGGTTTCACCCTGTGGTTTTTCGTTATCAAGCTTTGCTTTCGCACCGCCTTTACCAAGCCATTCAGAAGGATCTTTTTCTTCATTCAAGCGAGGTCCACAACCACCGTAAACATTTGCGCCTTCATCAGCACGCTGCATACGTGCCATGGTGATATCCATCTCTTCAGCAAGACGGTCCATCGCTTCTTGTGGTGTAAAGGCACCTGAGTTCACATCACCAATTTGCTGCCACCAAATTTGAGCAAGCTTTGGATAGTCTGGAACATTCACACCTGTTGGTGACCATGCCACACGATCAGGTGAACGATAGAACTCAACCAAACCGCCAAGTTTTGACGCACGCTCAGTGAAGCTTTCGTGGTTCACAGATGAATCACGGATGAATGTCAAACCAACGTGAGACTTCTTCACATCAACAGTTTTAGATGTAACGAACTGAGCATAAAGCCATGCAGCTTGTGCACGATCTGTTGGTGTTGATTTCAGGAACGTCCATGAACCCACATCCTGATAGCCAACTTTCTGACCTTTTTCCCAGTAAGGACCATGTGGAGATGGAGCCATGCGCCATAATGGGTTGCCCTCATCATCAACTGTGTTATTGCCTTCAGACTTTGGCTTCACCATGTCTGCTGTAAAGGCTGTATACCAGAAGATTTGCTGCGCAACATTACCTTGGCTCAATGCTGGCAATGACTGATAAAAGTCAAAGCTCGCCGCACCTGGAGGCGCGTAGTTACGTAGCCACTCATCCCATTTGCGGATCGCATAAACCGCAGCTGGTCCGTTGGCAGCACCACCCCGTGAAACAGATGCACCAGCTGGGTTACAAGAACCGGCTTCCATGCGAATGCCCCATTCGTCAATCGGCACACCATTTGGCTCACCTTTTGAACCAGCGCCAGCCATGGAAAGCCAAGCATCTGTCATACGCCAACCCAAGTCAGGTGCGCGTTTACCGTAATCCATGTGACCATAGATATCGACGCCGTCGATGTTTTTAACGTCTTTTGAGAAGAAATCAGCGATATCTTCATAAGCAGACCAGTTCACTGGAACACCAAGATCATAGCCATATTTCGCTTTAAAGGCTTCTTGCAGATCAGGACGATCAAACCAGTCTTTGCGGAACCAATATAGGTTAGCAAATTGCTGGTCAGGCAATTGATACAACTTGCCATCAGGACCAGTTGTAAATTGTGTGCCCATGAAATCTTCAAGATCCAAAGTCGGTGATGTCGTCGCTGACCATTCACCAGCCATTTGATCTGTTAGATTGTAAGCCAATTGCAAACGTGAGTGTGTGCCGATCAAATCAGAATCGTTGACGTAGCCATCATACAAGTTACGTTTTGTCTGCATTTGTGTTTGCACAGCTTGCACCACTTCACCTTCGCCCAGAATCTGGTGATTAACTTTGATGCCTGTGATTTCTTCAAATGCTTTCGTAAGAACTTCTGATTCGTATGAGTGTGTTGGAATACCTTCCGACAGCACATTAATTTCCATTCCCTTAAAAGGCTCAGCTGCGGAGATAAACCATTCCATTTCAGACATCTGCTGGTCTTTTGACAACGAAGATGGTTGAAACTCCTGATCAATCCATTTTTTAGCAGCAGCCGAATCTGCGAAAGCTGAGTTCATTCCGCTCAGCAATCCGATCGATGCGACCGTGCATAGCAATAATTTTTGCATTCTTTCCTCCAATCAATATGAGTCAGCCCAAACTGACCCCTATATTGAAACGCAGATTGCCTCTTTTATGTCAACTAATTTTTTAGTAGATAAAATTAAAATCACAATTTTCAGACTCTAACTTGTTGTTTAAATGAGAAAAATTTATTCGAAAAATTGTTACATAGTGTAATTTTTCATCTCTTAAAAATTTTCATAACTAATCAAAGAAGAAAATATCAGAAGGAATTTATTACGAGATGTTTCGGTCCACAAAATCGCGCATATACAGCTTATTGCTGATGAAATAGGAGTAACTTAGCGCATAAAGCGCAATGCTTTGTCCCTTTAATCCTCAATGTAAAGTGAGATTATTGCGCGCGCTGACCAGATAAATTGTCGATGATTGGACAATCTGGCTTATCATCACCATGACAGTTTTTCACCAAAGTCTTGAGTGTATTCTTCAGCGCCTGAAGCTCATCGATTTTTCGGTCAATCTCGGCCAATTTATCTTTTGCAATGGCTTTGACATCTCGGCTTGAGCGGTGGTCATCTTCATAAAGAGATAGTAATAGCCGGCACTCATCAATGCTAAATCCAAGCCCGCGTGCACGCTGAAGAAAGATCAAACAGTGGATATCCGCATCTGAATAATCCCGATAACCGTTTTCAAGCCGGTCGGGTTTTACAAGTGCAATATCTTCATAATAGCGGATGGTTTTGACCGATAAATCAGAAAGTTTTGCGGCTTCACCAATATTCATTTTTCGTCTTGATCCTCATCGCACCGATACATCATTTCCAACAGTGCGATTTCTTTTTGAGAAAATCCAATTGACTTGGCTTTTGAAAACATAGCTTCACGGCACGAGAGTTTTTCATCTCGAGTTGCCTCTTTGCCAAGTTTCATATCGTCAGTCATTTTCTTTGTCATTTCATCATTACATAAAGTGATCATTCCCATTAGGGTCAAGTATTATGAGTTATTTTTCAATCAACGCTTTATCAAGATTAAGTGATCTTAAACGCAAAGCATTGGAAATAACCGATACCGATGACAAGCTCATCGCTGCCGCTGCAATCATCGGTGAGAGCAACATTCCGGTGATTGGATATAAAATCCCAGCGGCAATTGGTACACCAAGACTGTTATACGCAAAGGCAAAGAACAGATTCTGCTTGATATTTTTGATCGTTGAATGCGATAAGATACGCGCTTGGGCAACACCCATAAGATCACCATAAAGCAAGGTAATCGATGCGCTTTCAACCGCAACATCAGCACCAGTTCCCATAGCGATCCCAACTTCAGAGGCTGCAAGTGCAGGTGCGTCATTAATCCCATCCCCTGCCATTGCGACTTTAAAACCCTTGGCATGAAGCTCATCTACCAAAGCCTTTTTATCCTCTGGTAATATTTCTGCGCGAATATCTGAAATGCCAAGTTTCACGGCAACAGATTCCGCTGTCACACGGTTATCACCCGTTGCCATAATGACATTTATGCCAAGATTTTGAATACGCGAAACGGCGTCATACGCGTTTGATTTAATCGGATCCGCCACCGAGATCAGGCCGGCAAGTTCAGGCCCAACAGCAATAAACATCACAGTATTCCCGCCTTCACGCAGTTTATTGGCCTGATCTGAGATAGGTGCAATATCAATCCCCTGGGCTTGCATCATGGCCATATTACCAATTGCTACGTCTTCGCCATCAATTTGCGCTTTCACACCTTTTCCGGTGACAGAGGAAAATCCTTCAATCTGCGCGGGTTTTATCCCACGGTCTTGCGCTGCGCTTACAATCGCTTCTGCCAAAGGATGCTCGGACGCATATTCTAATCCGGCGGCAAATTTCAAAATCTCATCTTCATCGACCTTCTCGCTTAGAACAACAATCTGATTTAGTTCTGGTTTACCGAGGGTAAGAGTACCAGTTTTATCCACCACCAACACATCAACTTTCGCCAATCGTTCAAGCGCCTCAGCATCCTTAATCAAAATCCCAGCCTGCGCGCCACGTCCCGTTGCTGTCATAATCGACATAGGCGTTGCGAGACCCAATGCACATGGGCAGGCAATAATGAGAACTGAGACCGCAGAAACGATGGCAAACACAAAAGATGGTTCTGGACCAACAAAAAGCCAGATCAAGGACGCAATAATAGCGACCAAAACAACCGTCGGCACAAAATAAGAGGCGACCTTATCGGCAAGGCCCTGAATTGGCGCGCGAGATCGTTGCGCTGATGAAACCATGGATACGATTTTTGCCAGGATCGTTTCATCGCCCACCTTCATGGCTTTTATGATCAACATCCCGTTTTTATTCAGCGTACCGCCGGTAACCAATTCACCTATGGTCTTTTCAACCGGTATGGCTTCACCCGTCATCATGCTTTCATCAACAGAAGATTGCCCATCTGTAATGATGCCATCAACCGGAATGACTTCACCGGGGCGAACGCGCAGTACGTCACCTTCGATAATATTCTCAAGCGGTGCATCATATTCTTCGCCGTTTTCTAATACGCGTCGCGCGGTTTTAGGAGATAAATCAAGCAGTGCTTTAATCGCATCACCCGTGCGTTCACGCGCGCGCAATTCCAAAACCTGCCCGACAAAAACAAGCGCAATTATGACGACAGACGCTTCAAAATAGACAGGTAAATGACCACCGGCCATTTGCAATGCATCGGGGAAAAGCCCAGGGAAGAACGTTGCGATTGTGGAATATAAGTAAGCAGCGCCAACTCCGATCATAATTAACGTCCACATGTTCAAATTCCATGTTTTGATCGAAGTTAAACCGCGTGCGAAAAATGGAAATGCAGCCCATAAGACAATCGGCGTTGCCAGCAGAAATTCCAGATAGACAGAATTTTGCTCACCCAATAATTCGCGAATAGGCAAACCGACCATCGGCCCCGTAGTGAGGATCATGATCGGGATCGCAGCAAAAAGGCTCACCCATAAACGCCGTGTGAAATCGATCAGCTCATGATTGGGGCCATCGGCGATACCATCTGCTGGCTCGAGCGCCATGCCACAAATCGGACAGGTCCCCGGACCCTCTTGGACAATTTCAGGATCCATCGGACACGTGTAGATCGCGCTTTTGGGCGCAGATTGAGATTGTTTGGCTTTGTTGCCGGAGAGATAAAAATATGGATCAGCCTCAAATTTATGGTGGCATTTTGGATTGCAAAAATGAAAATCATGACCCTCATATTTGAGCGTAGGCTTGTTATTCCCAAGCTTAACGGTCATCCCACAAACAGGATCTTTTACGGCACCATCAACTGCAATCGTCGCAGATTTAAACAGATCATCAACAGCATTTGATGATGCATTGTCATCGTGATGATCACAGGTCTTTTGTTCGCTTTTGTGATTCTCGGTCATTTTATTCTTCCAGTTTCTGACCATGGTATAAGGGTTACAGTGACTGGAAGGTCAAGCAATTTATGTGAATCTCTAATCCAGCAAAATATTGAACCGCTCTCGAATTTTCTGATCTGCGCTGAAAGATAGATAATCGGGGAAATGACTATCTAAAATTGCCTGTGCTTTTTCTTTCGCAGCGGACCAAGCATCAATTTTACCATTGTCAGCCCAAGTGCGCGGGTCATTGCGATCAGCTATCTTAGGATAATAATAATCGCGCTGCATGGCATCCATTGTGTGAGAACCGCCTAAAAAATGCCCCTCACCATAAACCGCTTCTTTGATAGCTTCAAAACCAAGCGTTTCTTCGTTCACTTCAATACCTCGTATCGTGCGATGAACATGGCTTAGCATTTCATTGTCGAGCACAAAGGCCTCAAATGAGGCGCCCAGTAAACTCGCCATCATGCCTGAACTTTCATAAACCATATTGGCGCCAGAAAGTCCTGCGGCTAAAGCGCTCAAAGCCTTTTCAGCGCCCATTTGAGCATCAACTGATTTCGCATCGCTCATGGAGGACGCTACACCAGAAGGCAAACCTAAATGATTGGAAATTTGTGCTGCGGCCGCGTTTAAGACGGAGATCTCGCCACCGCCGCCACAAAAAGCGCCAGTGCGCAAATCAATCACCAAAGGCCAATTTGAAAAGATCATCGGATAACCGGGTTCAAGCAGGTTCACCAGCGCCAAACCTGCAAGTGTTTCAGCAGTAGTTTGCGCAAGCATCCCAGCAAGCGTCGCCGGCGCTGTTGCGCCCGATTGCGCTGCGATGATTGAATTAATCGGAATACCGCGTTTAATACAGGCAATCGTCACATCAACAGCATCTTCACCATAACGCAAAGGCGAAATCACTGGCGAGATATGCGCTTTGCAGAACGGTCGCTTGGCAAAAGCACCTTCGCCGCCCATCGCGATATCAAACATATCAATGATTGGATCAACGCTGTTTGCAAGGGTAAAACTGGTTCCAACTGGCTTGGTCGTTCCGCGTAACATGGCATAGGCCGTGTTGATATCAAGATCAAAATTATCCGGCACATCTGTTGCCACACAGCAGCGCGTGAACCAGCTAACATTTTCAAGCGTGTCGATCAGCCGCGTAAAATCATAAAGATCTTTCAGCGTCGACGACCTATAGATCCCTTCGTTCATGTCTAGGGTCTGAACAGCTGCGCCACCCGTGCCAAAATAAACTTTATCACCACCCACTTCAAAATCATGTTTCGGATCACGGCCATAATAGATGAAGCTTTTAGCCGCACCGTCAACGATGTCTTCCATCATAGTTCGCGGGAAACACAAACGCCCACGATCATTGAGATGTGCACCTTTTGAAAGAGCCAACTCCTCGATCACTTGCGGAACTTCAGCCATGCCAATTTCGGCTAAAATTTTATAGGCGGTGTTGAGAGTTTCAATAAGTTGATACTCGTTCAGTGGACGATATTGCCCACCAATTTGACCCGGCGCACTAGGATCAAATTCTGATTGCGGTGCTTGCCGCGCTGCTACGCGACTTGCACGACCTCCTGCACGTTTAAGCTTGCGTTCAACCATCATAACTCCTTGATCAAAACTATTGCGCTTGCGCTTTGTTTCGACAAGCGCAATAAATATGGTTCAGGAAATTCGATTTTTAGATTTGAGAAAACCGATGCAACAAAGTGAAAAGTCACGATTATCGTTCAGAGCTGTGGAAGTCTTCGTCGCAGCAATCGAAGAACAATCAATCTCAAAGGCAGCAAAACGATTGGGCTCAAGCCCGTCATCGGTCTCGTTACAACTTTCAAATTTGGAACAGATCCTCGATGCCCGGCTCATTGAACGATCGGCCAGACGGTTTCAATTAACCGCTGCTGGTGAAATTTTTGCACCCCGAGCACGTGCCATATTGGACGAAGTCACAGTTGCGAAGGTCGAACTATCCAGCGCTAAATATACGCCTAAAATGGATATTCGCATCGGTGCGATTGAAGACTTTGACAATGAAATTTTACCGTCCTTGCTGGCAAAATTGCGCAAGACTTATCCGCAATCGAATTTTTATATCAATAGTGGTGCAAGCCATGAAAGCTACGCGACCCTTTCAAGTCGTGGCGCTGATATTATCATCGCAACGGATAAAACTGACGACATTGATTGGGTCGAAGCCCATGCCATATTGCAGGATCCTTTTATTCTCATTACGGCATCTGAAAAACTCGCCAATGCATCTATCGATGAATTGATGCAGCATCCCTTCATACGCTACTCGCAGGAACAATTGGTGGGTCGCCAGATAGAAGCGCAGTTGAGGCGTACAAAAACCGTCCCAAAATTTGACTTTGAATGTTCCACCAATCACGCACTGCTTTCGCTCATCAAACAATTTGATGGTTGGGCGATTACCACCGCCATGGCCTATCTCGGTTCATTTAAACAAAGCCACCCTTTAGACGATTGCTTTATCGCTTCGCCCCTGCCCATTCCAAACTTTGCGCGCACTATATCCGTTTACGCAAGGCGCGATACACTTGGCGAAATACCGCTGGCTTTTACCAACCATCTTAAAGCGACTTTGGCGGATATCATGCTTGAACGTGTTGAGAAAGAACTGGCTTTTGTGCAAGGCAGTGTGCGTATTTTATAATTCTAATTATTTAAATCTTAATTTCAGTTATTCCAAAGTAAGTGCAATCTAATTGACCTTATAAGCCTGCCTCACCAATAGTTAGGCCACAAGCTTTGGAGAATAATATGAAGCAGCACACACAAGTGGTCGTCATTGGCGGCGGTATCGCCGGGTGTTCAACTCTTTATCATTTAACGCAGGAAGGCATTACAGATTGCGTGATGATTGAGCGCGATGAATTAACTTCAGGTACGACGTGGCATTCCGCTGCACAAGTGACCAATTTTAGCGCCAACCAAACCATGATTGGCCTGAAGACCCACTCCATTAATCTTTATAAGGAAATGGCTGATGATCCGGACTATCCAATCAATTACCACCATGGCACAGGTGGATTACGACTAGCTTCAACACAAGATCACATGAATGGCTATGCGCATTTTTTATCTGTTGCAAAAGGTATGGATGTCGATTGGGAAATTCTCGATCCCGAAGAATGCAAAAAACGCCACCCACTGATTACAACTGATAATCTTTTGGGCGCTTTATGGGATCCGCTCGATGGTGATATCGATCCGGCGCAATTATGTCAGGCGCTGGCGAGACGCGCGCGCAATGCAGGCGCTGAAATTTATCGATTTAACCCCGTTGAAGACCTCACACAAAAGGACGACGGAACCTGGATAGTCCATACCAAAGACGGCGATATTTCTTGTGAGAAGATTGTCAATGCCGGCGGTTATCGCTGCAATGAAATCGGCAAGATGATGGGCGTTGAGCACCCTGTTGCATCGATGGAACATCAATATATGCTCACCGAAGACATTCCTGAAATTGTTGCATTGGGGAATGATTTTCGCACGCCTCTCATTCGATGCCCCACCGATGATTTTTATCAGCGCGCAGAAAAGAAGGGGCTTTTGATTGGCTTTTACGAACAAGACTGCCGGACCTGGGGCTTAGATGGCATTGATCCCAATTTCACCATGGCCCTGTGCCCGGATGATCTTGATCGCGTGGTCGATGTCATGGAAGGTGCCTTTGCGCGATTACCTTGTTTGCAAACTGCAGGCATTAAATCCATCGTCAATGGACCCATTACTTATACACCCGATGGCCTGCCACTTGTGGGCAAAATCCCCGGCAAAAGAAATGCCTATTGTATCACGGGTCTGAGAGCGGGTCTTGGCGAAGGTGGCGGCCATGGCTGGTTGCTTGCGCAGATCATCGCCCATGGTGAAGCATGCTACGATACGTGGTGTCTCGATCCACGCCGTTTCACCCGCTATGCCAATGAAGAATATACAGCGCTCAAAGCCATTGAAGATTATCAAAACGAATTTCGTTTTCACATGCCGCATGAGCACCGCCCGGCAGGTCGACCGATCAAGACGACACCGCTGACGCCAAAGCTTGCAGACATGGGTGCTGAATTTGGTACCGTCAATGGTTGGGAACGCGCTCTATTTTTCAAACCAGAGCCTGATTTTGTCGAAAAGCATTCGTTCAAATTCACTAATAGCTTTGATATTGTGCGCACCGAAGTTGAAAACCTGCAAGACAATGTTGGTATTATGGAAGTCTCCGGTTTTAACCGTTACGAAATTTCCGGCAAAGATGCGCATGATTGGCTCGATAATATTATGTGTAGCCGTGTGCCGCGCAAAACAGGCAGAGTGGCTCTCACTTATTTCCTCAATCATGATGGCAATGTCAAAGGTGAAGCAACACTTGCTAATATTTCCGATGATACAATCTGGTATGGCTCGGCTGCAGCATCAGAAAATCATGATTGGGATTGGCTGCATGAGCATTTGCCTGACGGCAGCGATATCACGATCAAAAGTCTCACCAATAGCCATGACATTCTCGTTGTCGCCGGACCAAAATCGCGCAATGTGTTGCAAAAAGCTGCACCGCGTACCGACTGGTCAAAAGATGCGTTTAAGTGGCTGACATGTAAGAAGGTTCATATCGGACATGTCGAAGCTATTGCAATGGCTGTCTCCTTCTCGGGAGAACTTGCTTGGGAATTACACATTGCGAACGAACATTTAGCTTATGCGTTTGATCTCCTGCAAAGAGCGGGAGAGGAATTTAATATGAAGCCCTTTGGCCTTTATGCCACCGAAAGCATGCGCCTTGAAAAAGGCTATCGCCACTGGAAAGCCGACCTCATCACAGAGTTTGATCCGATGGAAAGCGACCTTGCCAGATTTGTGAAAATGGACAAGGACTTTATCGGCAAAGTGGGACTTGAGACGAATATGAAAAACGGCCCACGCCGTGAATTCGTCTCGCTCACAATTGATGATTATGAAGCACCGGCACAGCCCGGCGATTCGATTTTATGCAACGGGAACGTCGTTGGCACAATCACCTCAGCAGCGTGGGGATATCGCACAGGAGAAAATATAGCCCTTGGCTTTATCGATCCAGAATACAATAGGTTCGAAGCGGAACTTTCTGTACAACATATCGATAAATTCTCACCGGCAAAAATATCAGAAATGTGCCGCTATGATCCACAAAATGAAAAGGTCAGGAATTAATCCTGATCTTCACTTACACAAGACAATTAGTGATTGATTGGCAGGGTGACTTTTATCAAAAAGCCCTTGCTATCAAGCACTTCAATGGTACCTTTATGCGCGTCGATGATCTGCTTCACCAACGAGAGGCCTAGACCATAGCCTTCGACATTTTGCCGATCTGCACCGCGATAAAAACGCTCGAAAATCTTCTGCTTATCAGCTTCAGAGATACCATTGCCGTGATCGGTCACCGTAACGCAAACATGATCACCGGATTGACCTAGATCGACAATCACCGGTGGTTTGCCATGTTTAAATGCATTACCGATAAGATTGCGAACAACACGCTTGAGCAAACCAGCATTGCCATCAATCATGGGTGCAGAACCATTAAATTCGATATCCGGGAAACGTTCGCATTCTTCGTCAATGATTTGCTCAAGATCGACGGCTTCCGTCACAAGGCTGGAATTGGCGCTATCCAGTCGGCTCATCAATAAGATCTCTTCGATGAGACCATCTAGCTCTTCAATATCGGAACGCAAGGCATCAAGGCGTTTCTGCTCATGGCCGGATTGATACATTTCAAGTCCCAAACGAATACGCGATAATGGCGTGCGCAATTCATGCGATGCATTAGCAAGGAGTGTTTTATGAGAAGCGACAAGGTTTTCGATCTGCGCTGTTGCATAATTAAAGCTCTCAGCAAGACTAGCAATTTCGTCTTTGCCTTCAACTTCAACCCGAGTTTTCAAATCACCCATACCGACTTGCTCAACGCCAGTTTTCAAGTTCTCAAGACGGCGCGTTAAGCGTCGCACCAAGGGATAAGATGCAACACCAATTGCCAGCGCGATCGAACCCAACACTAAGAGCAATTTGACAAAACCACCATCGGTCTGGCGATCATTATAGCGCCCAGTGAAGAGCCATCGCCCATCGGGAAGTTGAGCGAGAAATCCCTGATTATCGCCCTGATGGTGCATGCCTTGTTTATCATCCTCATCAAAGGGGAATTCAAAAACTTCACCAATAGAGGTTATCAACTGCCCATCCTGATCAAAAAGACTGACATTGACATCGATATCTTTGAACAATTCTTTTAGAGCCTCGTTTTGATCAACAACTGGCTGATCGGCATTGGGCAAAATATTGATCGCCAATTGGCCTGCGGCACGCTTAAACTCAAAATCAGCATCATCGCGGTTGCCCAGCCAAAAGAACATGGATGTCAGCAATACGACAAGGATCAAGCTAAAAATGATCGTCACATAGATCTGTAAATGAAGGCGGCGTCTGATCATGATCTAATCCTGCTTCAGTGCAAACACATAGCCTGCACCGCGTATCGTCAAAATACGTTTGGGATGTTTAGGATCATCTTCAATCTGATTGCGAATGCGCGAGATATGCACATCAATCGAACGATCAAAGGCATCAAATTCTTGCCCCTTTAAGCGATCAATCAACGTATCGCGCGATAAAACCCGACCGGCGGATTCCGCCAATGTGTGCAAAAGCGTAAATTGATGGGAGGTCAATTCGCATGGCTTTTGATCCAGCGAGCAAATCATCGCATCAGGATCAATCTCAAGACGTCCAAACTGGAGTGTCTTGCTGGCGGCTGTTTTGGTTTGACCACGACGGGTCACGGCTTTAATGCGCGCAAGTAGCTCACGTGGCTCAAATGGTTTACCCATATAATCATCTGCACCGAGTTCAAGACCCACCACGCGATCCATCGGATCGCCTTTAGCTGTCAACATAATGATCGGCACATCTGACCGGGCTTTAATCACTCGGCAAATATCCAAACCATCCATATCTGGCAGCATGAGATCTAAAATAATCGCATCAAAATTCTCATCATCTTCAAGCGCAATGCCTGTTGCACCATTTGGCGCAATCTTCACATCAAAGCTATTGCTTTGCAGGTAATCACTGACCATATCAGCCAGGCGATTATCATCTTCGATGAGGAGAATAGATTGCGACATTTCAAGCCTTTGATTTTGATTTATATTCATCTGCGACTGTTACATAAAACGACCAGCCAACGGAACCCTTTGCGATGATATTTCGCTTTCAGAGTGCCCGTTGGATAGTCTTGGGAGAGAGATAAATGATCTGTTTTAATTCAACAATAACCTAGTCGGCAAAGCGCTTTTGCATACGCTCAACACGCTCGGCCAATCCTTGGCGTTGCTCGACGGTCAAGATTTCAGAAACATCAGAAACAGCGTCCAACATAGTTTTGCTGATTGTGTCTGCTGCAGCTACGCGTTCCGCACGAAGTGCTTCAATCGCCGCACGATCGACATTGTCAGATGTTAGCAAATTCACAAGCTCAAAACCAGCTGCTCTAAATTCGTCGCGCAATGGCTGCATCTCTTTAGCTGTCGCAAGAGCGATTTCGATGATCTGCTTTTCCTGTGCTTCTGTAGCGTCAATTTCAACTGACATATGACGGGCAATTTTAGTCACACGCTTTTCAAGCTCAGCTTCGCTCATTTGTGAAAAGCCTGATCGTTTGCCACCCCAACCTGCTTTATAAACATCATTGCTATCCATGTCTGTGATGGCAATTTTTGCATGCTGTGCAACATTGCTATTGGCAATCGCAGGGACAGCAACCGCTGATCCTAAAATCGCAACCGCGCCAACGCTGAGTGCGATGATCTTACCGCGTGTCATTTCAAATGCGCTCTTTTGTGTTTCATTTTCCTTCGTCATAATAAGCTCCTTTTTAAATTTCATTTACGAGATTTGGAGAGCTCATTTTCTTGTTTGCCGCTGCTCCGTGGTCTCAACATGATGAGAATTTAGCAAGGCATTGTTTCTGACGTTTGTCGATTATGTAAAGAATTGTAAAGGTTGTTTTTCATATAAAAAACAATATGTTACATCCCTTTCGATTTCTTAAGAATGACATATGTAACGGGAAGAGCGATCAAATTACCCAAGATAAAACACCCAATTAAGTACGGCCAAGAGAACATATTGGCAATAATTATAACAATCAAGCCAATCCAGGTGACCACAGTTGTAACCAGCATATGCGTTATCAAATAAAGTGTCATTGCGCGTTCCATCATCAATAGTGCCAGCTAATCCTAACAGAAACATTCGACCGCAACATTGAGCTATATCAAATACACTTTCAGCGCCGACCTTTATGATAACTGAAGATCGACAGAGGTTGCCGATCTGAGAATTCATTGTCACGCTAGTTGAAGGATATTCATCATGGTCGATATTTCACACTTTAAGTCACGCCTTACCAAACGTCGCGGCGAGTTTGCCAAGATGATCGCAACATATGAACAACGCTTGGACGATCCAAAACCCAATGACAGTGAAGATCGCGCCACAGCAAGCGAGGGTGATGAAGTAATGGAAGCGCAAGTCGAGGCGGAATATGCCGAAATAAAAGCCATTGATGCCGCACTCAGCCGCATCGATAATGATGTCTATGGCATTTGCCTGTCTTGTGAAGGACCGATCTCAGATGAACGCTTGGAAGCGGTATTGCATGCAACTTTATGCCGACGTTGCATGGAAACAGCATAAAGAGAACTAAAGTCGATAAGCTTCTTTTGCCAATCGATAAGTTAGATCATGCGCCAGCTCAAAGGCATCTGATTTGCGAAGGCGCCCGGTTAACACAAGTTCTGCAAGATAAGCACAATCAGACCGCCGTGCCACATCATGACGCGCGGGGATGGAACAAAATGCCCGCGTGTCATCATTAAACCCAACCGTATTATAAAAGCCGCAGGTTTCAGTTACAGCTTCACGATAGCGCTTCATGCCCTCATAGCTATCAAAGAACCACCACGCAGGACCAAGTTTAAGAGCAGGATATGCACCTGCAAGCGGCGCAAGTTCACGACTATAAACGGTCTCATCCAGAGTAAAGATAATAACCGTCAGATCAGGCTCCATACCAACAGCATCAAGCATTGGTTTCAGCGCGGTCACAAAATTTGTTGATGTAGGGATATCAAAACCTTTATCGCGCCCATGTGTTTGAAAAACTGTTTTGGAGTGATTGCGATAAGAACCAGCATGAATTTGCATCACCAATCCATCTTCCAAACTCATACGCGCCATTTCCGTTAGCATATGACCTCGGAACTGATCAGCTTCCTCTGCACTAAACGCACCCGACATGACTTTATCAAACAGCGCTTCAATCTCAGCCAGTGGCAGATCTTCAGTTCTTGCCGTTGCATGACCATGATCTGTGGCTGTTGCACCGGTTTTTTTAAAGAAGGCACGCCTTAATTTATGCGCTTTTAAGTAACCTTGCCAGCTTGTTGCATCTTGACCTGTGAGTTGACCCAATTGGCGTACATTATCCGCAAAGCCCTCAAATTCAGGATCCACCGTTGCATCCGGACGATAGGTGGTGATCACCCTTCCATTCCAATCACTGTCATTGATCTGCTGATGCCAGCTCAGATCATCCAAAGCTGATTCCGTTGTGGCGATCGCTTCAATGCCAAACCGCTCAAATAATTGTCTTGGGCGGTAAGCATCATCCTTTAGCTTTGCATCAATGTGATCGTAATATTGGTCGGCAGTCTCTTCTGACAAAACTTCATCAATCCCAAAAACATGCTCAAACGAATGATCGAGCCACATTTGCGATGGCGTACCGCGAAACAGATGATAGTTTTTAGCAAAAAGCCGCCAAATATCGCGCGGGTCTTTGTTTTCTGATGAACCATCTGCATATGGCACACCAAGATCAGGCAATTTCACACCCTGTGAAACCAGCATGCGAAACACATAATGATCAGGCACGACGAATAGTTGTGCTGGGTCAATAAAATTTTCGTTCAGCGCAAACCAGCTCGGATCGGTGTGCCCATGCGGACTGATAATGGGTAGATCACTAATCGTCTCGTAAAGTTCGCGCGTTAGTTTTCGCGCAGAAGGTTCGATGGGAAATAAACGGTCGGGATCAGTCAATGCCATTGGGTATATGTCTTTTCATGTCAGCAATTTACACAGGATACATGTTCTATGTTGTTGCCAATAATTGGTCAACAACGCTAACCTGACGCTAGTTTCTTCATCGGAGTAGATCGAAATATGTCGACACATCATAAAATCCAGTTCCCTATTCTTGATTGGGATCACGCCTATGACAATCGCGGATATGTACCCAATGTTGAAGATCTGGTTGCCAATTTGCCGATCGAAGCGGCCGAGTATCGCTCCAAAACCATCAGCAAATTAGATGTGCCATATGGTCCATCAGAACGCATGGTCTATGACATTTTTTTACCAGATAGCGTGCCAAAAGGGCTCGTGGTGTTTGTTCATGGTGGCTATTGGCACCGAACCAGTAAATCGGTGTGGTCACATCTAGCAGAAGGTGCCGTCAACCGAGGCTGGGCGGTTTGTATGCCAAGTTACGAATTATGTCCCGATGTGACCATTAACGAGATAAATCAAATGATCGGGCAAGCCATAAATCAGGTTGCCAAGGAGATTGAAGGTCCGATTATCTTGTCAGGTCATTCCGCTGGTGGGCACCTTGTTTGTGAAATGATGAGTGAAGGTTCGCCACTTGAGGAAAGCGTTCGCTCGCGCCTTCAAAAAGTGGTGTCTATTTCAGGATTAAGTGATCTGCGCCCGCTCTTAAACACCGAAATGAATGAGATTTTAGGTCTCGATCTCATTAGCGCAAGCGCTGCAAGCCCAGCACTTAAAAGGCCCTATCAAAATATTCCATTGGTCGCATGGGTGGGCGGTGCTGAGCGGTCTGAGTTTCTACGCCAAAATGCTCTGATTGCAAATATGTGGTATGGGCTGGGCGTTAATGTCACCATCGTCGAAGAACCTGACAAAAACCACTTCAACGTGGTTGATGGATTGCGGGATCCCAATTCACCGCTTATTGATACATTGCTGGCAGTCTAGAAAAGGATATGCAAAAACCGTTACGGGTTAATCCAATTAGCCGATTTTATATCGCCCCGATCAGCATATGAGAAAATAGCCCGTCGATTGTCCGATCGCTTAAGCTGGAACCAATCCAAGCTGTCGGCTTTAAACAAAATCACGCCAAATCGCGCCCGACCTTTTACCAATTGCTCAGGTGTTGGTGGCAATGCTTCCCTTGTATTTTCACCAGATCGGGGCGCATGCGTTTCTTCGCCGGGTGGACCACCGCAATAGGTGTTCTTCGTCCATAAAGACAGTTTATCCCATTCTGTCTGATTGATATCCAAGTTTGGCGCTAGCAATTCCACTCGACCATTGAAGCGATACTGCTCGCCAGACCTTTCACTAAAACCGAGAATGGATGCCTTGGGATGCGCCGTAAGTTCCGCCCATTTATCGCTCTTAATATCAGTATGAAAGATCAGCTGGCGTTCTTGCGCATTTACTCCGCGCAACACAAGCAAGCGGCTGACCGGCATCTGATCAGATGACAAAGTTGCAAGCGATACATAGCGTAGATCATGATCTTGCACCTCGCAGGCAGCCTCAAATTCACGCCACACATCTTTATCGATCGATGCTAATTCAAAATCCATAAAACCCTCTGAAATCAAATAGCAAAACCGCGCATAAATATACTAATTTGCGCTCATACATCTTAGTTCTTTAACAGCACAATGTTGCGAAAGATATATCTTTCCAGTCAAGTGCGATGTAAAATCCGTTCGCTCTAAACGATCCATCACCGGGCCCTTTACTTCCGTCAAATGAAACGTCACACCGTTATCCTTCAGGCGTTCGTTCAAGGCTTCCATTTATTCAAGTGCGCTCATATCTATTGCGTTAATGGCTGAGCACTGTAGCAAAACATGTTCAATGTTTTTATTTTGCGCCACCAAATCATAAACCGCATCCTCCAAAAATCGCGCATTGGCAAAATATAAGCTCTCATCAACGCGCACAGAAAGAATGTGCGGGTCAGTGATAACCTTATGCCGAAGCACATTTCTGTAGTGCTCGGAGCCTGGCACCTGACCCACCACAGCCATATGTGGCCGTGATGATTTATAAAGATGGATCAGAATAGATATGACCACGCCCGCGGTTACACCTGCTTCAATTCCTAAAACAAGCGTGATCAAAATTGTTGTCAAAACCGCAATGAAATCAGCTTTTGAATAATTCCAGGTTTTCCTCAAAATCGAAAAATCTACCAAGGATAAAACCGCGATGATAATTGTTGCGGCCAGCGTCGCCTTGGGAAGAAAGAAAATCAGTGGCGTGAGAAAAATCGATGCAAAGGCCAATCCAAGCGCTGTAAATGCACCAGCTGCCGGGGTATCTGCACCCGCATCAAAATTAACCACCGATCTTGAAAACCCGCCTGTGACGGGAAATCCACCGGAGAAAGATGCACCGATATTTGCAGCGCCCAATCCCACCAATTCTTGATCAGGCGATATGCGCTGACGTTTCTTTGCTGCAAGGGTTTGTGCGACAGAAATTGATTCCACAAACCCGATCACAGATATTAGCATTGCAGAACCAATGAGCGATACCCAAAGCTCTTGTGAGAAGGATGGGATGGTCAATGGAGGCAGACCTTGGGGCACCTCACCAACCAGCGCAACATCATGGTGCGATAGATCAAAAACCCATGCGACAACGATGGTTGCAATAACTGCAAAGACTGGACCAATTTTAGCGCTCACGTCAGCAACTCTTGGCGATACGCCAAGCTTGATCAAACAAGGTTTGAGATAGCGGCGTATCAAGAACAGAACGGCAAGAACGAAAATCCCGATTGAAAATGTATGCCAGTTTATCTGGTGTAAATTGTCACGAAGCGAAATCAGTAACTCAACGAAATTATGACCTTCTGCAGATATACCGAATATGTGCTTAAGCTGACTGGCAGCAATGATAATGCCGGAAGCTGTGATAAAGCCCGCGATCACAGGATGCGATAAAAAATTCGCCAGGAAACCCAAACGGAACAAACCCATTAGAACCAGAAACACACCGGATAAGAATGCGAGCGTGATCGCTGCCATGATATAATCTGCTGATCCAGGATCAGTGATCCTGCTAACCGCTGCTGCCGTCATCAAGGAAACAACGGCAACAGGCCCCACCGCCAAAGCGTTACTAGTGCCAAATATCGCATAAAGGACAATTGGGATAATGGATGCATAAAGCCCCATTTCCGCGGGCAATCCTGCAAGCAGGGCATAAGCCAAGGATTGCGGAATGAGCATGATCGTGACAATCAATGCGGCCATTATATCATTGGTAAAATTTATCGAATTATAGGTTCTACCCCATTTTAGAATGGGCAGATAAGCGGATATTCTTGGCATTTAAAAACTCAAATTGAGGTAAGTTTTGAAACGAAATGACGGCCATCTTTTAAAAGAACAACGTCTGAAAGGTCATTGCCAGCTTTATTGACATACAAAGCGACAATTAAACTTGCATAGCCCCTACCAGTCCATATCAGAAAGGGCCACGCTTATTTGATATATTTGATGATGCAAATCATCGCATCTAATGAGATAACTTAAAGCTTATTCACCGGGACTTTTATCACCGGCGCACCATCATCATCACGCGGGATTTCACCAGCACGCATATTCACCTGCAAAGACGGGATGATCAATTTAGGCATAGCCAGTTGCGCATCTCGTTCGGTCCGAAACTTCACAAATTCGTCTTTCGTTTTGCCATTGCCGACATGAATATTGTCGCGCTTTTCATCGGCAACTGTTGTTTCCCACATAATCTCACGACCATTGGGGCCGTAATCATGACACATAAACAGACGTGTCTCATCCGGCAGGCTCAACACTTTCATGATGGAATCATAAAGTTCGCCGGCATCACCACCTGGGAAGTCAGCGCGCGCTGAACCGCCATCGGGCATAAATAACGTATCACCCACAAAAGCGGCATCACCCATGACATGCACCATGCAAGCCGGCGTATGACCGGGCGTGTAAATGGTAAAAGCCTTCATATTGCCGATCTGATAGGTGTCACCATCTTTAAACAAGGCATCAAATTGCGAACCATCTCTTTGAAATTCTGTACCTTCATTAAAGACTTTGCCGAACGTTTCTTGAACGACCATGATCTTATCGCCGATACCAACTTTGCCGCCCAGTTTGTTTTGAATATAAGGCGCAGCGGATAGATGGTCGGCATGCACATGGGTTTCGATAATCCATTCAAGCTGCAGGGAGTTTTCTTCAATATATGCAATCATCGTATCGGCATGTTCATACGTGATGCGGCCAGCTGCATAATCAATATCCATAACCGAGTCCACGATCGCACATGAGGCAGATGACGGATCCTTCACGACATAGCTGATCGTGTTTGTTGCCTCGTCAAAAAACGCCTTCACCTCAGGCTTAATGCTGATATCAATTGGATATGAACTCATCTTATTGTCCTCAATTCATCAATCTTACGTCGACTAACCAATGGCCTATCGGCAGGCTTACGCAGTCTGCGCGGTTATTTTTGTGTTGAGCAATCTGGCTACAAAAATACCAGCAATTAGCGCCAACATGAACATAAATGTTTCGCTATAGCCAAGACCAAGTGCCGGGATAGCGCCGCCTGGGCAAAATCCTGCAATGCCCCAACCCACACCAAATGTAGCTGATCCAATGACAAGACGCGCGTCGATATCCTTGCTTGATGGCACCATATAAGCAACATCTAACAATGGTGACGTGCGCGTTTTAAAAACGATCTGATAGCCAATCGCTGTGGTGATCAATGCTCCTCCCATGACAAAAATCAAACTTGGATCCCAGGTGCCTGCCAGATCGAAAAAGTTTAAAACTTTCGCGGGATTTGCCATGCCTGATATTGCAATTCCCAATCCGAAAATCATTCCGATAAGTAAAGTTATAAATAGCTTCATGACATTAACCCCCGAGCACGTGACGAATGACAAACACGGTGATGAAACAGGCAATCATGAAAACAACAGTTGCCGCTATGGATCGCGGAGATAATCGCGCCATACCGCACACACCATGACCAGATGTACAGCCTGATCCGTAATAAACGCCGACACCGACGATAAAGCCACCAATGGTCAGCGCTGTGGTTGAAACCGGAACCGCAAAAGGCACAACACCGCCGGCTAGAATATAACCCATCGGTGCAATGATCGCACCAATTAAAAATGCAGCCCGCCATGACCAGTCTGAAGACATGGGCGGAATTAGGCCCGATAATATGCCAGTCATGCCAGCAATGCGTCCGCGCACGGCCATAAGTAATACGGCTGATATGCCGATAAGTATGCCACCGCCCAGCGACGCCCAGGGTGTAAATTCAGTTGAGTAATCCAATATGCACCTATAATAATTCTGTACCAATTTCATAAATGGTATTGCCTATATATAAATGTTTTTTTATATAAACAATCACAAATATGCAAGGAATTTTTTATGCTATTCGACATGACAGAGATGGAGCCGAAATTTGAGCAGGCTTCAAAACTCATGGAAATGCTATCGCAACCAGCGCGATTGCGCATTTTGTGCATCTTATTATCGGGCGAAAAAAGCGTGTTAGAATTATCGCGCGAGGTCGGCATGTCGCAGCCTGGCATGTCGCATCACCTTAAGAAACTGCGTGATGCAGAACTTGTTGAAACACGACGCGACGGCCAAACAATATATTATTCGCTGCATGGCCGAGAAGTTTCTTCCGTCATGCAAACACTCTATGAACTGTATTGCGCTTAATACGGACCTTAGTTTAACCGGCAGCTTATTAGCTCAAACCGACCCACAACATCCTAAGTGACGTGATGAACAAAAACAGCGCGAAGGCTTTTTTCAAATTCGCTGGATTTAGACCGTGAGCGAGTTTAGCACCCAATGGGGCGGTAAAGACACTGACGGAAAAGATCAAAACTGCGGCTGGAATGCTTACATAACCAAATGAAAATGGCGGCCTTAAATCCGCTGACCAACCGGACCAGATAAACCCGATCACAGCTGGGATCGCAATCACCAAACCAAAGGCCGACGCGGTGCCCACTGCGCGGTGAATTGGAAAGGAAAATGCGGACAAGATCGGCACTGACAATGTGCCTCCGCCAATTCCCATAAGGGCTGAAAAGCCACCGATGAAGCTTGGCAAGAACCCTTTACCCACCACACCCTTAGGCAGGTTTTCTGAGATTACGATCTTCTTGGGCAACGCCATATTGATCGACACAAGAAGCGCAATCACACCAAAAATCAGAGTTAAGCTAGATGACGCAAGATATTTAGACAAAATCCCGCCAATCGCAGCGCCAATAAAAATCAAGGGCGACCAAGTTTTCAACAATTCAAGATCAATCGAACCCTTTTTGTGGTGTGATCGGGCTGATGAAATAGATGTCGGAATAATGGTCGCAAGCGACGTTGCCACCGCAACATGCATGCTGATCTGCGGCGGTATATTGAGATAATCAAACAGGATGAACAGGACCGGCACGATCACAATGCCGCCACCAACGCCCAAAAGGCCAGCGAGCACGCCGGCAATTGCACCCGTGCACAACATGGCGACAGCCAAAACGAGCAAAAAGGCCATTGTATAATCAGCCATCACATAAAGCCTTTATAGATTGAGTGCGTAAAACTAGAATGTTTTGAAGGTCAGCGTGGTCAAAGTGCGTTCGATACCTTCAATATCGAGCAAATTGTCATTGATATATTTTCCGATATCGACATCTTTATCGACATAGATTTTCACCATGAGATCAAAATCTCCACTGGTGGAGTAGAGTTCTGAATGAACTTCGCGAGCGACAATTTCATCAGCTACTTTGTACCCCGTACCGGGTTTGCATCTAATCTGCACAAAGACACACTGCATCTATTTGCTCCTCAAAATGTTCATATGATTTACTCTTAGACTCACCCTTAAATCGGATTGATCCGCGCATCAAGTCAATGCTGATTTTATCTCGTCCCATTCATCTTCAAATGAACCATCATAAGCTGGCTTTCCAGCGCGTTTATACCAGTAATCCGCGTTGAAAATATCGCCCTCAATGCGATGGACATAGGCATGAACCCAATCATATTCGCTCATTCCCTCGCCCGCCTGGCAAATTGCATGGGCCGCATCTAAATCAGCACCGGTTTGAAAATTTCCCGATTTGATAAAATCCAGTGCTTTTAGAAGATCAGAATTCACCATTGTTCAAACCCTATTTCAATTTCTTACGCGTCCACAAGAAGTGGAAATTTAAGCGAGACGTTTAATCCAGTACCAAATTCTCGATCTTTCAGCTCCAATACACCGCTAAATAAATGCGCGATATCTCGTGCTATTGGCAAACCTAAACCAGAGCCATTTTTAGAATATTCTCCGCTAGAAAAACGTTCCATCAGATCAACTTTTTGCTGAGCGCTCATGCCAACGCCATTGTCTTCAATATCAAGATGACAGATGCCATCTACAACATCACGGCATCGTACGGTAATGTGGATATCTTTGCCACCATATTTAACAGCATTTTCAACCAGATTACGCAGCATTTCGCGATATAGAACAGGATCACCTTTGACCAAAAGATGGTCACTGCCTTCATAGCCTAGATCAATTTTCCCCAAATTCTGATTGGAAATCATATCCGCACAGACCATTCTGCAAGTTTCGGCAATGTCACAATTCAAATCCGGCAGGTTTTCCAACGCACCTGAATCAATGCGCGCGAGCACCATAAGACGTGAGATCATTTTTTCACTATCCTGGATCGCTTCATCCATTTGATGTAGTGCGCTGTCGCGATCCTGATCCGATTTTGCCCGTCGCGCGATCTCAGCTTGCGTACGCATCACGGCAAGCGGCGTGCGCAATTGATGACTGGCATTGGAAGTAAAATTTCGCATGGCTGATATGCTGGTGCCGATACGGCTCAAAAGATCATTAGTTGTCGTTACAAGGCCTTTAATCTCGTTCGGCACAGCATGCAAAATGGGTCTTAAATCATCAGAACTTCGTCGCCCGATAGCATCGCGCACGGTATAAAGCGGGCGCAAGGCCCGGGTCACGGCAAACCAAACCGCAATGGCTGCGGTTAAAATCAGCAAGCCCTGCCGAATGGCGGACCGGATAAGAATGTCCTGCGCCATTTTATTGCGCGCATTTGTGGTTTCAGCAATCGCCAACCGATAACCAAGCGATGATTGACTTGACGAAGCTGCACCTTCCAAAACCGCTATTCTGATCGGAAAATTTCGAAATTCAGCATCTGAAAATTTAAGATTATTTTCAGACCTATCGGCGGATTGAGGCAAATTTAAATTGCGATAACCAGTGATAAAATCGCCGTTCTCACCTTCGATCTTGTAGAAAACACGATCATCTTCCGCAGAGGTCAGCATCTCCAAAGCGACATAGGGAATATCAACGTCGAGATCACCATCGTCATTAACAAAAATACGCTCTGCGATCGCTAAAGCCGACCCAGCAAGCACGCGATCTGAAATCTCATCAGCTGTCAGGCGCGCGGTATTATAAGCATCAATTAGCGAAATAAGACCAATGATCAACAAAGGTAACAACAGCCAAACCAAAAGCCGTTGCCGCAAGGAATATGTTTTGGTTTGGCCGCTCATATTAATCTTCAAGCGGTTGCAAATAATAACCCAACCCGCGCGCTGCCTTGATCGTTAGACCGTAGCTGACAAGGCGTTTTCGCAATCGCGAGATATATTGCTCAATTGCATTTTCACTAATGTCCTCATCAAAACTTGAGAGCGTTTCAATCATGCGGGGTTTGGAGATAATCCGGCCATTGGCAATGAGTAATTCGCGTAAAACATTGGTTTCGCGCGCCGGCAGTTCAATGGACTTTTCATTGGCAAACACCTGATTAGTTTTAAGGTCCAAACTGATTTGTCCAAAATCCAATTGTGAAGTTTTTACCGCCTGTGAACGACGTAAGAGCGCCCGAATGCGCGCTTCAAGCT
The DNA here is from genome assembly GCA_017644105.1 of Rhizobiaceae bacterium. Classification (GTDB taxonomy): domain Bacteria; phylum Pseudomonadota; class Alphaproteobacteria; order Rhizobiales; family Rhizobiaceae; genus Lentilitoribacter. The sequence goes on from JAEPMD010000001.1 coordinate 164,797, forward strand.
CGCTCCATTCAAACGGTTTAGACATATAATCATCTGCCCCAATATCAAGCCCTTTAATGCGATCATCAAGACCACCGCGCGCCGTCAAAATCAACACTGGGACCAAACTACGTTTGGCGCGAATTTCCTTTAAAACCTGCAATCCGTCGATATCTGGCAGGCTCAAGTCCAAGATAATCAGATCATAATTAAACGCCGCCGCCGCTGATAAAGCACCGTCACCATCTTCCACCAGATCGGCGACAAAACTACTGTCACTGAGCAGATGTTTTAATCCCTGACCAAGTTTTTTATTGTCTTCGACGACTAAAATACGCATTCTCTCTCCCGAACTTGCAATAAAACACATATTTTTTGAATGTAAAATTGATTTTTGAAGGGGTTTTTCTTGAAAACCATAATTTATTTCATAATCGCCAGTTTTCTCGCTCTCTCATCATCGGTGGCCCAAACCCTTTTTCCTGCCATGAATGAAGGCGCAAATGTGCAAACGCTCAACGTCTATTCTTCGCTCGATGAAGACGCGTCCAAACCCCTTATTGCAGCTTTTCAAAAACAAAATCCCAATATCGCTATTGTCTATGAGGATATGCAAAGTCTTGATATTTACGAGCGGGTCATTCGTGAAACCGACAATAATGAAAAAACCGCTGATCTGGTTCTCTCATCTGCGATGGATTTACAGGTTAAGCTGGTTAATGACGGCTATGCACAAACCAGCATTAACGCCAATACAAGCACATGGCCGAGCTGGGCGAAATGGCGAAATTCAGCTTTTGGGTTGACCTATGAACCTTCAGTTTTGGTCTATCATAAGCCAAGTTTTGAAAACATTTCACCGCCCAAGAACCGTTCCGATCTGGTGGCGTTGCTGAAAAACAATGACAATGAATTTTACGGCAAAATAGCCACCTATGACATTGAGCGTTCAGGCTTTGGGTTTTTAATCCTGGCCCGTGATCAGGAGCATAATCGAAATATCTGGGACTTGGTCAGCGCCATGGGATCAACCGGTGTGAAACTCTATTCCAATTCATCATCGATCCTAGAACGCGTGTCTGATGGCAGGTTTGTGCTGGGATACAACATTGTAGGCTCTTATGCGGAAAACTGGCTTCGCCAAAATCCCGATCTCGGCATCATCATGCTCGAGGATTATACGGTTGTGATGTCGCGTATCGCCCTCATACCGCAAGCAGCGGCCAATCCTGAACTGGGCAAAACGCTCCTCTCTTTCTTAATGTCGAAAGATGGCCAAGCCGTTATGGCAACGGACGTGAAATTGCCAGCGCTTCATCCCGATATTTCTGGCGAGAACACCGCAAGCAATTTGCGCGAACGCATGGGAAGTCAACTCCGACCAATCTCTATTGGGCCGGGCTTGATCGCCTATCTCGATCAGGTCAAACGTTCTCGCTTCATTTCGCAATGGAACACGGCCTTACGCGGCAACTGATCATTTCCTCCCAAATGATTCTTTTAACCCGTGTCAGCTAGATGACAGTTTTGTGTGTTTAGCTTCGTTAGCTCCGCGAAACCGCGGTGCCTATCATTGGGAGGAAACAATGAATCTTAAATTTATGAAAACCGCGGCATACGGCGCGGTTCTAAGTGCTGCAATGCTAACAACTTCAATTGCAGCGGAATGTATTGCCCCAGCAAACCCAGGTGGTGGTTGGGATTTCACATGCCGTCAAATCGGTAAAATCATGTATGACATCAAAGCCGTCGATAAGCCTGTTCAGGTGACCAATATGCCAGGTGCTGGTGGTGGTTTGGCTTATAACCACGTTGTTGGTGAGCGCGGAAGCGATGCTGACCTCATCGTTGCTGCTTCTTCTGCAACAACAACACGTTTGGCTCAAAATGCCTATGCTGGCATGACAGCTGACCAAGTTCGCTTTGTTGGCGCGATCGGTGCGGATCCAGGCGTCATTGCTGTCGCTGCAGACAGCAAATATCAGTCATTGAATGATTTGGTTGATGCTATTTTAGCAGATCCAGGTTCTGTTGCTTTTGCCGGCGGTTCAGCGGTGGGTGGTTTTGACCATCTTAAGCCTCTCATGGTTCTTAAAGAAGCTGGTTTCACTGACATCACCAAAGTTAAATATATCGGTGTTGATGGTGGCGCAGATGCGATCACACAAACAGTTGGCGGCTTCACGCAAGCCATGACTGGTGACATGTCTGAAATCGTAAGCTTCCTTGCAAATGGCGACATTCGCGTGATTGCTGTTCTCACTGAAGAACGCGTACCGGGTTTTGAACAAATCCCAACAGCAAAAGAACAAGGTTACGACGTTGTTGCTGTGAACTGGCGTGGTCTTTATGTGCCAAAAGGCATTTCTGACGATCAGTTCAACGATTGGGCAGGTAAATTGCAACAAGTAGCAGACAGCCCAGAGTGGGCAGAAGCTATGGCTGCAAATGGTCTAGCACCATTTACAAAAGTTGGTGGCGACTTCCAGTCTTATGTTGACGGTCTGGTTTCTGACATCAATGCAATGTCCAAAGAATTGGGAGTAATCCAGTAATGGCATCAGACCGTATTTTTGGTCTGATCACCCTGATCACTGCAGTCGCGTATATCGCGGCTGCCACTCAGATTCAGACAAATCTGTTTTCGGGACAGTTTCTTCCGAAACTTTTTCCACTTTTAATCGGTGCAGTTGCTGCGATTTCATCTTTGGTGCTGATCTTTAAACCAGATCCCGATCCGGAATGGCCGCAATCCGCAACATGGCTCAACATGGCAATTGCTGTTGCAGTTCTTTCTGTTTACGCCGTTCTTATCACGCCCTTAGGATTTATCTTGCCAACTATGTTTGCCGCCGGAATTATCAGCTATCAAATTGCGCCAAATGCAAGAAATGCAACATTAAGCGGCATTGGTTTATCACTGCTTTTATTTGCGCTTTTCAAATATGCGCTCGGTCTTGGCAATATTGTAGCTTACAAAATTCCAACACTTGCAAGCCTTTGGGACGCACTGACAATTCTCATTCCATTTGTAGGCGGACACTAGCATGGATATTCTTTCCAATCTCGCTCTCGGATTTTCCATAGCGCTCTCGCCCTATACACTTATGTTGGCGATCATCGGCTGCTTTTTGGGTACCATTATTGGCGCACTTCCTGGCCTTGGGCCATCCAATGGTGTGGCCATTCTCATTCCGATTACATTTACCCTTGGTCTTGATGCCACAGCCGCGCTCGTTCTTATGACATCGGTTTATTATGGCGCCATGTATGGTGGTCGTATCAGCTCTATTCTTTTAAACATTCCCGGCGACGAACCGGCATTAATGACCACGCTAGATGGTTACCCCATGGCCAAAGCTGGTCGCGCGGGCGACGCACTTGTATTGTCTGGTGTTGCATCATTTGTTGGTGCGTTTTTGGCAACCATTGGCTTGATGCTACTTGCACCAGTTCTCGCGCGCGTCGCATTCTTGTTCGGACCCGCTGAATATTTTGCACTTTATCTTTTAGCTTTTTGTACACTTGGCGGCATGGCTTCCAACAATCAAGCAAAAAGCGCGATTGCAGCTTGTATTGGTCTTGGCATTGCCATGATCGGTGTGGATAGTTCTTCAGGTCTTCCGCGTTTGACGGGCGGCAACTTGCACCTGTTCGACGGCATTGATTTCCTTGTTGCCATTGTCGGACTATTTGCGATTGCCGAAGTGTTCTTCTTCATTGAAAGCCACGGTAAAGGATCCGCAATTGGGGTTGTTCTCGATAAGGTTCGCATTCCGTGGAAAGATATCGTGGCAACACGATGGACCATGTTGCGCGCCTCGCTCGTTGGCTTCATTGCTGGTGTTCTTCCAGGTGCCGGTGCATCGCTTGGTTCGTTCATGGCTTATATGTCAGAAAAATCAATTGCTGGCGAAAAAGGCGGATTTGGAACTGGCGTTGCAAAAGGTGTTGCTGCACCAGAAGCTGGGAACAATTCAGCTGCGGGTGGCGCATTGGTGCCCATGCTGACGCTGGGTGTCCCAGGGTCGGGAACAACGGCCGTATTGCTTGCGCTTCTTATGACGCTCAACATCACACCCGGCCCAACATTATTCCGGGAAAATCCAGATGTGGTTTGGGGTCTGATCGCTTCATTGCTCATCGCCAATATTGTCTTGCTCTTGATGAATGTGCCAATGGTGAAAATATTCGTCAAGGTGCTGACAGTACCAGCATGGGTTCTATTGCCCGGCGTGACGATGATTTCATTTGTTGGGATCTATTCGCTATCAGGCAGCTATTTTGATCTATTGCTAATGATTGGCTTTGGTGTGCTTGGATATTTCCTCCGCAAATTGGATGTGCCCACAGTACCCGTGATCCTTGGCATTCTGCTCGGCGGCAATATGGAAGACGCATTACGTCGCGCCATGACCTTGTCTGATGGCGACGCCACTTACCTCTTCTCAAGTTGGATCGCAATTGGTCTTTGGGTGGCAGCCTTTGCAGGTTTCATTGCACCCATGTTCCTGCGCAATCTGTTGAAAAAACCGCAAGCGGTTACGGATTAAACTATGACAAAAGTCGTCGTACCATCAGGCGCATTGGGCCTGAATTATGACAAAGATGCCTTGCAGCGCGCAATCGCTGCAGGGCCAGATATTATCGCCATTGATGGCGGTTCAACCGATTCCGGCCCTTCTTATTTAGGGCGCGGCATCTCAAAATATTCAAGAAGCTCGACCAAGATCGAATGGAAAGGCCTTATGCAGGCGCGCGCAAAAGCCAATGTGCCCCTTGTCATTGGAACAGCAGGCACCTGCGGTGCAGACAGCGCTGTTGATTGGCTGGTTGATATAACCAAAGAAATTGCTCAAGAGCTCGGCCAGAACGTTAAAATCGCAGTTTTAAAATCATCCCAAGACAAGATAAAGATCCAAGACGCATTTAACGATGATAAAATTTCACCTCTCGAACATGCCCCTGATTTAAACGCAGGTGACATAAGCTCGTTTGAAAATATTGTCGCACTCGCTGGTGTTGAACAAATCACCGAAGCGCTCAATACCGGCGCCGATATCATTATCGCAGGGCGCAAAACGGATACGGCCATCATAGCCGCATTACCGATCAAAAATAATTGCCACACTGGCGCGGCTTGGCACGGCGCAAAGATCGCTGAATGCGGCGCCTTATGCGCAACCAATCCGCAATCCGGCGTGATCCTTGTGGATTTTGACCATGAAGGTTTCACCTTAACCCCCATGGCAGACAATGCAAAAGCAACGCCGCATACAGTGTCCGCTCATATGCTTTATGAAAATTCAAATCCATTTGTCCTTTATGAACCGGGCGGTCATTTAGATGTAACCGAAGCGGATTATTCAGCTATCGATCAAAAATCCGTGCGCGTTGAAGGTGCGAAATGGGTGCCTTCAGACAAATACACTGTCAAACTCGAAGGTTCGCGCATCACCGGATATCAAGTTATGATCATGGCGTTGGTGCGCGATAGCCACTATGTCGAACATATCGACCAATGGACATCAGATATTCACGACTTATGCACATCAAAGGTAAAAGATCGCTTGGCTTTAAGCGATGATGATTTTGATATTGAGCTTAGATTGATTGGTAAAAATGCAACGCTTGGCGCGATTGATGTAAACACCAAAGACGCATCTGAGATTGGTGTGATGGGGATTGTGACAGCAAAAACATCTGAGCTTGCCAAAGAGATCGGCAAAATTTTAAACCCCTATCTCTTGCATCACCCACTCACCAAAGAGGAAGAAGTGCCAACATTTGCATTTCCATTTTCGCCTGCTGAGATCGAAGTCGGACCAGTTTATGAATTTGGTCTCAATCACGTTCTTCAACTTGATCATCCTATGGATGCGTTTTCGCTTGATGTTGTTGAGGTGAAAAATGGCACGGCTTAGAGATAAGGTCGAGAAGGTCCGCTCCAAAAATGCGGGACCTTTTTGGCTGACGATTGATATTTTTTGCGGTGAGAAGTCGATCTATCAGGACGTCTGCGATAAACTCAGCAATATCGATATCGCAACTGTTTTGGATGTTGATGTGGCCAATCTGAAGAGATTTGAAATTGCTTCGCTCAACGTATTGAAAATCAGCTTACCTCGTCCTCAGATCTAGGGCTCCATGCGCGACCGCGATATGCATGGTGCCGGTTGGGCTGCCCTCATCGGCGAAATGGAAATCTAATTCTCCCAGCGACTTGATTGTTTTCCAAATCTTGAATTGATGCTATGGCAGCAGATATTACCAATAAGGACATATCTGTATCCATGGATTATATTATCGAACCCGCACCACAAAGCATTATTCCCATTAAAGGAACGGATCAGAAATTTCCGGTCCGGCGCATCTATTGTGTGGGTCGAAATTATGCCGAACATGCGCGGGAGATGGGTCATGACCCTGATCGCGATCCGCCTTTCTTTTTCCAGAAAAACCCGAACAATATTCTTTTGGGAAATTCCGATTTTCCCTATCCCGATAAAACCTCAGATGTTCATCACGAGATCGAACTTGTCGTCGCGCTCAAACAGGGTGGCAAGAATATTTCTCTAAGCGACGCAAAATCCTGCGTCTTTGGTTATGCTGTTGGCATTGATATGACGCGCCGTGATTTACAAGGTGAGATGAAAAAGCTCGGCCGCCCGTGGGAAATTGGCAAAGCTTTTGAGCATTCCGCTCCTTGCTCAGTTTTGGTTCCGGTTGAAACAAGCGGGTTCATTGAAGAGGGCGAGATTTGGCTCGATGTAAACGGCGAACGCAAACAATCTGGTGATGTGAACCAGATGATCTGGAATATTGAAGAGACGATATCCTATCTCTCAGGCCTATTTGAATTAGCAGCCGGCGATATCATTATGACCGGAACCCCGGCCGGTGTTGGCCCGGTGAATAAAGGCGATGAAATGCGTGGCCATGTTGAGGGTGTCGGCAGCATCACCTGCAAAGTGGTTTAAACTCAGCTAGTGATTTTTGCTGATATGACGGTTTAATCGACGATTGAACCATCCAAAAATAAAAATCACAATCAGCGTTAAAACGATAAAGTAACCCGCAATAATCGGATAAGGCACAAATGGGTTAAAGGTCTTATCGGCGAAATAACTTGCAAAATAGAGCGCGTCACCTTGCTGGCGCCAAGCCGGGAAACTTGAGAAGAACACCAGCGCAGTCGCATGGAGCAAAAATATCGCTTCATTGGTATAAGACGCCCAGGACAAACGCAGCATGGTCGGCCAAATAATCCGCTTGTTAATTTGTGATTTCGTCATGCCAATGGCTTTGCCCGCCTCAATCTCACCCTTTGGCACAGAGCGTAAAGCACCGTAAAAAATCTGCGCTGTATATGCTGTTGTGTTTAAGAACAACACAATGGTTGCGCCAAGCCAGGCGCGTGTAAGCCAGCGTGTTTCAATAGTGACTTCTACAAAGCCTAAATTGATGTCAAAACCAAGCTTCGGCAATAAAACAAACGCTTCATAAAGCAGGAAGAACTGAATGAACAATGGCGAACCGCGGATCACAAAAATGAAAAACGCAGCTGGACGCCATACAAACGGATTGGAACTGTTGCGCGCAAAAGCAATCGATGATGCCAAGAAGAATCCCAAGCCCAGTGCGATCACAGCAAAATAAACATTCCAAATGAGACCCGAACCAATCAGCACCACCTGTTCACAAAGCGTAATATCAGCACGCGGCAAGGCGCGCTCACCAAGACCAATGGCACGCAAACCATAATCGGAAATCGTTTGTGCACAAGTCATGCCTGACCTCCAATGGTTGCCAGACCTTTGGACATTTTAAGATTTAACCGCGCAAAAACATGCTCGCTCACCCAAGACAATAGAAGGTAGAACACTAATAAGACGAGGAAATAACCCAAACGCCAGTCACCATGCGGATATGCAAAACGTTCGGTTTTTGAACCACCAAGTTCGCGCGCCCAATAAACAATATCTTCTACGCCCAACAAGAATAATAGCGGCGTGGCCTTGATCAAAATCATCCAGAGATTGGATAAACCCGGTAAAGCATAGACCCACATTTGCGGCAAATGAATGCGCCAGAAAATCTGCTTTTGTGACATGCCAAATGCAGCGCCGGTTTCAAGCTGGTTCTTAGGAACTGCTGCCAATGCACCATGGAGCGTATTAGCGGCAAATGCGCCAAATACGATGGCGAATGCGAGCGCGGCCAAAAAGAAGCCATAAGTTTCATGCACCCATTGCGGGGAAGGACCAAGCGGCATTTTAGCTGCTGCACAGACAACAAAATCATTTCCTTGCCGAATGGGTTCGGTCCATTCCGGACATTTTGCGTGGTGGCGTAAATATTCTATTCCTTGATCAAGCGCGATCGGAACAAATAGAAAAAAGATGATATCTGGAATGCCGCGCACCATGGATGTGTAAGCAAGGCCAAACCAGCGAAAGGGTGCAATTCGCGAACGTCGCGCCAAAGCACCGGTAAATCCAAACAATAAAATAAAAGGCACGCAAATGGCCAAAAGCGAAAAGACCACGAGAAAACTGAAGTAAAAATTCATGTGTTTTCCGGTTGTCAGATAACAAGACCACCAGGAAAAACCTTCAAGAATTTTTGGATCTGCGCAATATTCGAACATAAAAGCGAGCCATCTTTAAAGAAAGGCCGCTACAAGAGCGGCCTAACTTTTTTGTAAATTAGTATTTGACCATACGGCCATCGAACCACTTCGCGATCATGGCAGACAATGTGCCATCAGCTTTGATTGAATCAATCGCAGCATTTAGCTTTTCTTTCAACTCTGTGTCAGACTCGCGAATACCCATGCCGATACCGCCACCAATTGCAATTGGCTCACCGATAAAGACAAGCTCACCATTGGAAGCTTTCACGATATCCTGCCAGAACGCATCATCAGCTAGAGCTGCATCAACTTCACCATTTTTCACAGCTGCAACAACTTCATCTGGTGTTGAGAATTCAACAAGTGTTGCACCGCTATCAGACACATAGCTTGCTTGAATAGTTGCTGTTTGTGCAGCAACGCTGCCTTTAATCGCATCCATAGTTGCGCCAGCAGCTGCAACATATGTTGATGGATCTGGTGGGAAATATTCCTGTGTGAAGTCAATCACTTCATCGCGCTCTGCCGTGATAGACATACCAGCGATAATCGCATCATAGTTGCCAGACACAAGGTTTGGAATAATGCTATCCCACTCATTGGTCACCCATGTGCAATCAAGTTCAGCGCGCTTACAAAGTTCATCACCAACTTCGCGCTCAAAGCCATCCACTTCGCCTGCATCGTTGATAAAGTTATATGGTGCATAAGCACCTTCTGTTCCCAAACGCACTGCGTGACCATCAGCCATTGCAGATGTTGTAAACGCAGCAGCAAGTGCAACTCCGCCCAAAAGTTTAATCAATTTCATGTTTTTCTCCTTATTTTTTATCCCGCTAATAAGAGCTTGCCAGAAATTCTCTGCATCGCTCCGATTTCGGATTATTAAACACCTCTTCAGGTGATCCTTCTTCTTCAACCATCCCTTTGTGAAGAAATAATACTCTGTTACTCACATCTCGTGCAAAGCCCATTTCATGGGTCACGACAATCATGGTCCGTCCTTCTTCAGCCAAACCTTGCATCACATGCAAGACTTCACCAACAAGTTCAGGATCAAGCGCCGATGTCGGCTCATCAAAGAGTAAAGCTTTCGGCTCCATCGCCAGTGCCCGTGCAATCGCCACACGTTGTTGTTGGCCGCCTGACAATTGGCTGGCATAGGAATTGGCTTTGTCGGCAATGCCAACTTTGCTCAAATAATCCATCGCTCGCGCTTCAGCTTCTGCCTTATCAACTTTTAATACTTGAATAGGACCTTCGATCAAGTTTTGCAGAACAGTCATATGCGACCATAAATTAAAACCCTGAAACACCATGCCCAATTGGCTACGCAATCTTTGAATTTGTTTTTCGTCGACGCCAAGCGCTTTGTTGTTTTTATCTTTGCGAATGGTCACCTCTTCACCATCCAACACAACGCGGCCTTTATCCGGCATTTCTAAAAAATTGATACAGCGCAAAAATGTACTTTTGCCAGACCCAGAACTTCCAATAATTGAGACAACATCACCAAGTTTGGCATGTAGGGAGATGCCTTTAAGCACCTCTAATTTACCGAAGCTTTTGTGAATGTTTTCAGCGATTAAGCTGTAGTCCGCATCGCTCATATATACGCATGCCCATTTTTATTGGCGTTACTGAAAGAAAGGCACATGACTAGAACTCCGTACAAGATATATCGCAGCATCATAAATACATAGCATCTTGTCAATAGGAACTTGTGCTACAGATCCGTTAAGGTGCGAAATTGATATACCATTGTTTCAAGTGCTGCCAGCATATTTTACTTGTGATTACGTATTTTTTCGAAATTGTTTTATATCTGACACATGTTAGTGATAGATGCGCCTATCTTATTCTCTAGTCTTTGGTCTTCCATGAAAAATATTATCTTTGATGTTGGCAAAGTTCTCATCCAATGGGATGTACGTCCTTTTTTCTTTAAAATCTTCAACGATCACGACAAGGTTGAAACCTTTCTTAACGACGTTGATTTTATTAACTGGAATTTAGAACTAGACCGCGGTCTAAGTTTTCTTGATGGTGTTAAAGACCATAGCGTGATGTTCCCGCAATATGCGCACGCCTTTAAAGCATTCAACGAACGGTGGCCGGAAACCGTTCCTGGACCAATTGCAGGAACGGTAGATATATTGTCCCAGCTCAAAGCGAAGAATGTTCCGCTTTATGCGATCACCAATTTCTCCCATGAAAAATGGCCAATTGCTTGCAAAATGTTTCCCTATCTCGGCGACAGCTTTATCGACACCATTGTCTCGGGTGAACATAAAATGATCAAACCCAATCCCGCCATTTACCAGCTTTTACTTGATCGCAATCAGCTCAAACCAGAAGATTGTATTTTCATCGATGACACATTGGTTAATGTCAATGCAGCGATCGAGCTTGGCATTGATGGTTTGCTGTTCACATCGCCTGAACAATTTGCCAAGGATCTCAAAGAACGAGATGTTCTTTAAGCTTAATGGAAATTTCGACCCTTTGGCATAACTTGACCAGCTTGCTTTGAGCGCAAATTTTGACGCTGCGCTAGGGCCGTATTGGTAGCGCCTTTTACGTTTCGTCGCCTGATAAAGTCGAGATCCTTTTCACCATCTTCATCATGTTCAGTTTCCAAACTTTCCATTTCAAATGTCAGATCTTCAATTTTATGAGCGACAATATGAATAACGCCCGATTCATTTTGTAATTTGCCATGAACGCGCAATAGCCTACCGCCTAAGATAAGCTTACGGAAACGCTCAAAAACTTTGGGCCAAACAATCACATTGGCAACGCCTGTTTCATCCTCCAAAGTTAAAAAGATAACGCCCTTAGCCGAACCCGGGCGCTGACGCACAAGAACAAGGCCAGACACGGAAATATTCCGCCCGCTTTTCACCTGTGGCAAGTCTTCATGCAACACAGCATTTCTAACTGCCAATCGATGACGAATAAAAGAAAGCGGATGGGCCTTTAGTGATAGTTTCAAATAGCGATAATCATTAATCACCTGCTCACTTAACCGCATGCGTGGCAGATTAAGTTCAGCCTCTTTATCGATCAACGCATGATCTTTCTTAAAGAGTGACCCTTCATCATCAAGCACATTTGGATCGAGCGCTTTAACCGCCCATAAAGCTTCACGACGATCAAGACCAATAGATCGAAAAGCATCCGCTTCGGCCAAGCGCTCTATAATTTTGGGTGAAAGCCCGGTGCGCAACCACAAATCTCGCACAGAATCATACGGACCTTGATTGGGCCCATCCCGATGCTCAGAGATCTTGTCCATATCACTTTCACGCAAACCCTTGATCTGCTTGAAGCCGAGACGAAGTGCATAATCTGTGCGGATGGTTTTGGCCATGGATCGTCGTGGTTTTGCCATAGCTGATGGCTCAAATGAGCCTTCTTCCAAGATTGAATTCCAGGTGGAATAATTAATATCAATCGACCTTATATCAACACCATGCTCGCGCGCGTCACGAATAAGCTGCGATGGCGCATAAAACCCCATAGGTTGGGAGTTTAAAATCGCGGCACCAAAAATATCCGGGTAATAGGCTTTAAACCAGCAGGACGCATAAACCAAAAGCGCAAAGGATGCGGCATGACTTTCAGGAAAACCATATTCACCAAAACCTTCAATTTGCTTGAAACAGCGTTCGGCAAATTCTTCTTCATATCCATTTTTCACCATGCCTTTAATCATCTTCATCTTAAAGGTATGAATGGTGCCAACCCGGCGAAACGTTGCCATGGCGCGGCGCAATTTATCCGCTTCCCCAGGCGTAAAGTCGGCCGCAACAATGGCAATTTTCATCGCTTGTTCTTGAAAAAGCGGCACGCCTAATGTGCGGCCTAAAACCTCTTCCAATTCTTTCTTCGGGAAAGTTACCGGCTCCAACCCTTGCCGACGACGCAAATATGGGTGGACCATATCCCCTTGAATGGGGCCGGGTCTGACAATGGCAACTTCGATCACAAGATCATAAAATTCGCGGGGTTTTAATCGCGGCAACATGGTCATTTGCGCGCGGCTTTCAATTTGAAAAACGCCGATTGTATCCGCAGCACAAATCATATCATAAACCGTCTGATCTTCATCCTGCAGATCTGCGAGCGTTTTATGAATGCCGTATTTGCTTCTTAAGAGATCAAATGCTTTGGCCAGACACGACAACATGCCAAGTGCTAAAATATCGATCTTTAATATGCCCAGAGCTTCCAGATCATCTTTATCCCATTCCACCATGGTGCGACCTTCCATGGCTGTGTTCATCAACGGCACGACCTCATCAAGCCGATCTTTGGTAATGACAAAGCCGCCAACATGCTGTGATAAATGACGCGGAAAACCAATCAACTGTGAAGCATAATCAAGCACCCGCCGCGTCGTAATATCTCTGATATCAAGACCCGCCTCTTTGGCTTCACGCTCGGTTAAACTTTTCGACGACCAACCCCAAACTAGACCTGATAATCCTGAAATCGCATCATCTGATAGGCCAAATGCTTTGCCGGCTTCGCACGCGGCCATGCGTGCGCGATAGGTGACAACTGTTGCAGCAAGTCCTGCGCGGTCATGACCATATTTGCGATAGATATATTGAATAACCTCTTCACGCCGTTCATGTTCAAAATCGACATCAATATCAGGCGGTTCGTTGCGTTCTGGAGAAATAAAACGCTCAAACAAAAGATCAACTTTGTTTGGGTTCACATCTGTGATCTGCAAGCAATAGCAGACCGTTGAATTGGCAGCAGAACCGCGCCCCTGACATAAAATATTTTGACTGCGGGCATAGCGCACAATATCCCATACAGTAAGAAAGTAAGGTGCATAATCAAGCTCTTTGATCAAAGCCAATTCATGTTCGATTTGATCAAGTATCGCCTGCGGAACTTTGTCAGGATAACGCTCTTGGGCACCCTGATAGGCAAGCTTTGTTAAAGTTTCCTGCGGCGTTCCTTTGCCAAATTTCTCATCAGGATATTGGTATTTTAATTCATCAAGCGAAAAATTCAGCTGCTCTGCAAACTGAATGGAATGCGCAATCGCCTCAGGATAGGCCTTTAGAATATGACACATTTCTAAGCTTGGTTTTAAATGGCGCTCTGCATTTTTCGCCAACAAAAATCCCATATCATAAACGGGTTGGTGATGTTCAATTGACGATAAAACATCGCGCAATGGGCGCCGACCATGCTCATGCATAAAGGCATCATTTGTCGCCATCAAAGGAGCGGAATTCTGATCAGATAATTCAGACAAACAGGCAAAGCGATAAGTATCGTGACCATCATAAAATGGGATGAGCGCCAGGTATAACCTTTTATCAAAATGTTCTTTTAAAAATGTGAGTTCATCAGTTAATTGCGCTGGGTCATTATGCGCCTCTGAACCCGGCAACACACATATCATGAGATCAGATGACCAATCTGCTAGATCCTTTCGTGTTAGCTGACAATCACCCTTTTCAGATCGCAAATTCCCTACTGTTAAAAGTCGGCATAAATTACCCCAGCCTTTACGGTTTTTGGGATAGGCCAAAATATCAGATGTACCATCGCTGAACACAATGCGAGATCCGGGGTGATAAATAATATCAGCTTCCTTGGCCGCCATATGCGCGCGCACCACACCCGCCACCGTATTTTGATCCGCCAAACCAATATGGGTTAGCCCAAGTTTAGCGGCACGAACGATGATTTCCTCTGGATGCGAAGCGCCTTTTAGAAAGGAAAAATTGCTCGCAACGCCAAGTTCTGCATATGGACTATTCACGCAAATAATCCATGCATGAACCACTTTGGCAAAAGGCCTTGTGACAAATGCGTTTCACGCTCATAAAGACCCTGACGGAAAATCCAGAAACGACGCCCTGATTTATCTTCAACGCGATAATAATCACGCGTTTGCGCACTTTCACCATCAATCCACCATTCAGCGCCAATGCGCTCTGGCCCTTCCGCGCGCGCCACCTGATATTGGCTGCGTCGCCATTGAAACCGAATAGGCGGGCCTTCTGGAACTTCCGCAATTGCAGTGACCGGTTCAGGGTTCGAAAACAATCGGATTGGCCGGTCGTAATATTGGCTTTGTGCAATCTGATCATCATGTTTGACATGTTGGATCACTGGCATAAAGGATGCAGCCCGTTCGGGGATAAAGCTCTGATGAAACACAGGTTTAACCACACTCTCTTCACCCAGACGCGCAGTAATTTGGTCGGCTAATTGATGCATGCTTGTCTGCACATTTCGGCCATCGACAAATGAATCTTGAACATCGGGTTTTATGACAGCCTGCAGAACAGAAAGTCTGATCGTTTCAAATCCCATACCGGCATCTGATTCATCATAGATCGCAGCTAATTTTTGCGAAAACAATGCTCTGATGCGCTTGGCATCACGAGAGGGCGCAGAAAGACCAATCATGATTTTGCGCACAACGCCATCCATACGAAATAACATGAGCATAAATTCTTGCCCTGCCTGCCCCCGCTTTTCCAAATCCGAACGCAGCGCATTTGATAATTGCTCAATGCAAGTTTCAATATCCTCTTGTCGCCCAATGGGTTCGGCCAGCCGGCGCTCGAGGGATAAATCAGAAACAGGCAAACGCGGAGAGACCGGTTCTTCTTCCTGCCCCAAAGCCTGATCAAGACGCTTTAAAAGCAAAGGGCCAAATCGGCGCATAAGCGGCTTACGCGGCGCGGATAATATATCTTTGACTTTTTTGAGCCCAACACGATCAAGCGCCAGCAGCATATCAAGCGGCAAACGTAAAGCTGCCATTGGAAACTGACGAAATCGCGCTTCAAAATTATCCCAATTCATGATCGCGCTTTCTGCTTTATGATCATGCAGCGCATATTGACTGTTGAATTCTCGCGCGAGCCCCCACGCTAAACCAGGCGTGGGAGCAATCGAACCTTGGGCGTAAATTCCCATCTGATCAAACCGCGAAACAATATCTTTAAGCATCTCAGCTTCGCCGCCAAATAAATGCGCGCAACCGGTAATATCCAAAAACAACCCTTGCGGTTTTCCAAACGGCGCATCAAGACCAATAAGTGGCGTATAGCGATCGGCCCAATCAGCCAGCGCATTTAAAAAGGCTAAATCTGCCGCATCATCGCTTGCAATGATATCAAGATCAGGGCAGATCGCCCGCGCTTCGGTGACACCTTGACCCTCGCGCAATTTATGCGCCTGAGCGTTCGTATCAAGAGCTGCCAACCGCATGGCGCCCTTTTGCTTTGCCACACATACCATGGGCGCAAATTTGGCAATCTCACTTTGTGTTTTATCCAAACGCCACGACGCGCCCCATCTCAGACGCTTGATCCGATCCGTTGCCAGATAGGGAAATGCCACCGCCAATATCCGGCGGTTGCTCTTGATGAAAATCGACTGGGTTGGAAGAGATGTCCTTGGATCTTGTGGTGAAAGAGTGGCTGTCATGGTTCCATTCCAAAATGAACGATTGCGGTGCTGGGTTTTTGCTTTTCTCTAAAGTGATCTGAAAGGCAGGGTTTGAAAGACTGTTTGAAAACGCCCTTTGTGATGGCAAAGCCCGCAATGCTGCTGGCGCGGATTGCACACCAAGGCGAAGACGCGCAGCTGTTGCCTCTTCTTCTCCGGCTTGACGCAATAAAAAAAACGGACGCCCCGCGCTCTGCGCGCGTAAATGCAAACGCCGCGTGCCAGCCATATCAAGATTTTGCGGATTGCCCCTTACTTCCAAAATGGTTGCCGCAACCGATTTTTGTTTGGCCGTCAATTCAGCGACCCAAAGCGCATCATGTAATGAGCGTGGTTGAATAAAAAGACATGTCGCAGGGTTAATGCCCAACGACATCAAGCCCGGTGGGTATATCTGCCCACCTTCAAGGCGCGATGATGTTTCGCTGATAAAAACAATCGGCAAATCTTCATTATGCTTTTGCTTTAAAAAGCTCTGCATTTGATGCGCCAAAATCCAGGTAAAGGCACTTGCTGCCCCTGTTTGTCGCGTTTCTTGCGATCTGAGCTCTGTCAGCGCACCAAGATTAATCCCACCCGATAAAGCGGTATCTAAAGCAGGATCATCAAATTGAAGAATGTCCTCATTATGCCTATTATTTTCATATTGTTTTGGTAACGTAACGAGATTGTGTGCATTATCACTATCTGACTTAACGGACTGCGCAAACGAGGTATTATCAAAGCGAGCCGTAGATCGCTTCTCAATTTTAGCTATCTTGTGCCGAAGACAATCTAAATCCTTGCGTATCAGATCTGGGCGTATCAGATCTTCGCGCGCCAGACTTGCGCGCATTTGCTGCTGTCGCATTGCACGTTCACCCCGTTTCATAATGTTCACTATTTGTTCTAATATAGATTCCAGAAGATCAAAAAAGAGTCAAGCATATTTTAAGGAATAAATTCCTTGCTATATTTTGCAAACCTAACGGATCTCAGGTTCGTAAAGCGCCACATCAAGCTCTTCAATTTTCTCCATTAAGAAATTTCGCGCGTCCCCAATAGCTTGATTATATTGACTGGGGCCAATGTGTTTGAGCATGAAATCAACAACTTCAGCGGATTGAAAATCACTCAGCTCATGATCAAATTCATCTGCAAAAAACCCGCGTAAGGCACGTGCAATATCTGTCTTGCGCTCATCGCTCAATTCTAAGCCCATATCATCTACTCCCAAAGATCAATCACCGAAACAATACTTAAAACTCAGCACGCGATTGATGCAAGAGACCAGCAGGTTTTGACCAAAAAGGTTTGATCTCGTCGATATGAAGCGGCGATTTTAACCGTCTGATAGGCCCCAAGGGGGTATTTTCAATATCAGGCGAAATATCATCAAGGGATTCAGCCACTGGATCGGCGCTAAATTGATCTTGTGCTGTGGTTTTTAAAAACTCAGCGGTTCGCGCCAAAGATAACCGCGCGGATGAAGCTTCACCATAATCGCGCAAATGCGACAATCCACGCAAAGCGCTGGCTGCAATTAGATAACCTGTCGCATGATCAAGCGCCTGAACGCTCATAGGTCTTGGTTTTTGTGAAATTTGAGGTCTCTCGCCATAAGCAACATGCATGCCCCAATCCGCAATTCCCGTGCTCATTTGCACCAAACTATCAAATCCGCGCCGATTGCGCCAAGGACCCGACCAGCCATAGGCATTGTGAGCAATGTCAATCAAGGACGGATTAAGCGCTCTCAAGCTTGGCCCATCAAGACCGAGGCGTTCCAGCGCATCCGCGCGATAACCATGAATAAGCACATCGGCCTGTGAGATAAGTGTTTTAAGATGGGCTAGATCTTCCGGGACCTTCAGGTCCAACGTGGCGCAGCTTTTCCCAGGGATCATATCAATAATATGTTCGCCTTCATCCCAGCCTTTGGGGTCAATGCGCAAAACATTGGCGCCATATTGCGCTAAAAACCGTGTGGCCACTGGCCCTGCAATGATCCGCGTTAGATCAAGAACTTTTAAACCGTCCAACGGACGTGCCGGATGTGGTTTGTGCTCAAGCTTACCGCCAGCGAAGTGCCGCCAAGCGATCAACGGCTCTTCCGACAATGCCATGCCCTGCGGATGTGTAGCCCATTCCTCAAAATTCATCATTCTTGCCGCAGCACCACCATTTTCAACAATCATGGTCTCAAGTTCGTCAGCTTTTAAATTTGCGACCTTTTCTGCAATACCCGCGCGATCTAAATCGCCCAATATATTTGTAACGACCTGGCGATGATGCAGCGCATTGGTATGCAAACGAATAAAGCCATCGCTGGTTTGATAATCTCCCGCAATATCATCCCAGGGTGATGATAACGCCCAACCCTGCGGCCGCGCAGAACTCGAAAACCATCGATACGCCAAATGTTGATCGACAGAGATTTGGCGCTGATATTGCCCGCCAAAGGCATAATGGGTGAGTGCAAGACCAGCAGCGGCAACAGAACTGGAGGCAAGGGATGTCACCGCAAACACATCAGATGACATAGCATGATCATTTTTCACGTGAATCATCGCGCCCTGACACCAATCATTTTCAAAGTTCAACGCGTCTAAAATGGGTTTTAAGAAAACCATCAAACCACCTTTCACAAACTGAGCTGTTGATGAAAAAATCCTTGTAACTTGACAGATCGTCAAGATTGATCAACATAATCAACATGAAAAAAGATCAAGATGTCTTTACGCTCAGCGCCAAAGAGGTGTGTGAAACACTTAATATTTCACGCCAAACACTCTACGCCTATGTGAGCCGCGGCAAGGTCCGCGCCCATGCGCAACAAGGTGACGCGCGCAAAAGCCTATATCATGCACATGATGTTGAAACCTTGCTCGCCAGCAAAAAACGCGGTCGATCAAGACGCGCCATCGCAAAATCAACCCAAAGCTGGGGTGAACCGGTATTGCGATCCGAGATCAGCCATATTGATCAAGGAAAGCTTTACTACAGAGGCTATGATGCGATTGAGATGTCCAAAGAAGCGACATATGAAAATGTCGCCAAACTTTTGATCAACACAGATCTAAATTTTGATCCCGACTTCAAATTTGTCCATATCGAAGGCAAAAACGCCTTTGTGCGGATGTTAGCAGCAGCCACGCATATTTTAACGACGAATTATCCGTTGGAAGAAGCGGAGCGCAATGGCTTTATCCTCAGATCACTTCTCGCAGCCATTTGCCAGATTGAAACACTGGCAGACGAACCATTTCATGTTCAACTGGCAAAATATTTCTCCCAAGATGATAATTTTGCAGATATTGCGCGGCGTTGCCTGGTTTTATGCGCCGATCACGAGCTTAATCCATCCGCCTATACAGCACGTGTTGCAGCCTCGGCTCACGCCAGCACCGAAGCCTGTATTTTAGCAGCGCTGGCAAGTTTTTCTGGCACCCGGCATGGGTCCATGACCTCAATGACCAGATGGTGGGTGGGCAGAGCCGCGATGAAAACTGGCGATGAAAAGGTTGAATTTATCAAGACAATCAAAAACCCACCGGGTTTTGGTCATCCGATTTATCCCAAAACGGATCCGCGCGCAGAAGAATTGCTCAGATATTTTGATCTGCCGGATGGTTGGGGTGAAATTGTCGCCGATGTTGAAAAAACCTATGGGCTCTATCCCAATATTGATTTTGCTCTGGCTGCCATGGAAAAAAGTCTCGGATTACGACCCAAAACCGGCCAAACACTGTTTGGCTTCGGGCGCGTGATAGGCTGGATCGCACATACTGAAGAACAGCGCGAAAGCGGAAAGCTGATCCGACCGCGCGCATGGCGTTAGCAGCAATAGTTTAGGCAAACTTAAGCAGATAATCCAAGGCTTGGCGGGTTCTTAGTTTCAATTCATCATCACTGAGCGCTGGGATCACCCCAATGGCCCGCCTTATTTGCAAATCTCCAATGAGCAAATTCATATATAGACGTGTAACGTCGTCCAGAGATAAAGCGCCAAAGGTTCCCTGGTCTTTAATTTGCCCAAGCACTTTGGAAATCAGCGGTAAAACACGATCGCGACCGACTTCAGACAATGCTTTACCCAATTCTCCACTTGCATCCGCCGCTGCCGCGCGATTAAGCGCAATCGCACGATCGCTAGTTAAAAGTCGCACAAGTTTAAGGCTGATATCTTCCAGGATCTGCATGGGATCGCGATGGGCTTCTAGGTCTTTTACCAAGCTCGCGTAAACATCATCCGCATTGCGGATCACCATCGCCTGAAACAAACCCTTTTTATCACCATACCACCGATAAAGCGTTTCATTGGATGCTTTTGCGCGTTTGGCAATCGCTAACATAGATATGTTGTCATAGCCCTTTTCATCGATCAGCGCATAAGCCGCTTCTTCAATTAATCGCCGTCGTTCTTTTTGTGCACTTTCACGCATGATCACCTCACTTGACAATTATCGTACACTAAATTACGGATATGTAAATACGTACACCTAATTACGCTTTTGGAGATATTATGATACTTCTATTGAAAACCACAGCTTTCACATCCACACTTTTATCAGCTGCAATATTCGGATTTTTCTACGCCTGGGTCAGCTCAACCATGTGGGGGCTCGATCAGATTGATCCCGAAACTGCAATCGCTGCCATGCAGGGCATGAATGCATCCGTTCGAAATGCCGTATTCGGGTTCATATTCTTTGGAACAGCGCCGACATTGCTCATCACATCAGGCATCGCCGCTTCATTAAAGCTTAAAAAGCTTGCGATTGTTTTCGCGGTATCAGGCATGATCTATTTATTCGGTGGCGCAGTTCTGACATTTGCAATCAATGTGCCGATGAATGAGCAATTGGCACTGGTTAAACTACCGCTTGCATCAGAAGAAGCGCTGAAGATCTGGCAAGATTATTCAGCAGAATGGCAGTTTTGGAACCAGACACGCACAATATTTTCAGGGCTTGCATGTCTGATTGCCTTTTATGGGCTTTATGTTTTGGGGCAAATAGATGCGAGAAAAGCCTAAGCAGCTTCCAAAGACTGCTGCGTTAAATAAGGCTCCAGATCAAAAGATAGTTTTTTGCGGATCGGGGCCTTTTCACCCAATACCCGCCAGAAAGGCACGAGTTCAGATAAATTTGCGCCATTTTGGTAGTCTTCATTAGACGCTTCACAAATGATCCTGACAAAAATACCGGTCGTGACAGGACACGTCACATCTGTCTCAGATTGTTTGGCAAGTTCAGCACGTAAAAACCCTGTATCTTTGATCTCGCCTTCAGGGATGGTGGCAATAAGATCTGCCACCATTTTCGGAGTTGCAATGAGCATTAACTGACCAGCTCTCATTCCCATCATGTCTTTATTGACGCGTTTGATTTCGTGACCTTTCGCATTGGCGATGTCATATTTTTCATTCCAGCTTTTCGTTGATTTGCTCATTGCAGCAATTCCCATCTAGTTTTTCAAAGGCACATGAATTTCAGTGATCAAATCACCAGGTGCTGTATCCCTTGGACTGTTGAGATATTTCTCAAAGGGCGGTGCATCGGCAAATTCATGTCCGGCTTCCGGGATCCAAGTGCCATAAAACCAAGTATAGGCTTTGGATAACTCCCCATAGGGGCCTTTATGGGTCAAAACAGCGTAATTTCCACCATCGATCTTTGAAATCTCAAGCGGTGCATCAACCGATTGATCGTCAGCAACCACTGCGCCGGCAAAGGATCGCAAGTCTTCAACGGCAACTGACCCCGGATCATCAAAATAAACGCCGATCATGGCAATCATATCTTTGATCGCACCCTGGCCAATACATAGGCCAATCGCTTGCTCAAATTTACCGCCGATTTCCATATAAGACCCCTTATGTGGCAGGCCGGCAAGGGTTAAGGCATCAATTGTTTTCACTTCAACATCATACATATTTGCATCTCTTTCAGAACTTGGAACATCATAAACCGTATGATAGCCGCGATGACGATATTCGCCTGGTGGCATATCAAAATGATCTGCGAAAATGCGCGTGAAAGATTGCAAATTAGGATAACCATAGCGTTTACCAATCTCTTCGATGGGCAAATCCGTGGATATCAGATCACGACCCGCAAACTGCAAACGAAGACGTTTCACCGTTTGCTTGATCGTTTCACCGGTCATACCGGCATAAACGCGATGCCAATGATAAGGTGATAAAGCCGCAATATCGGCCAACGCCATCAAATCCAAATCTTTATCAAGATTATGGAGGATGTAATCGCTCACCCTTTCCATCCGATCATGATAATTCACCCAAAGGCGTTGGGTTTCTTTGCATGGTTTCATATCAATTATCCTATCGCAATTTTCACTCGCAAATAAGACGTATCATCACCCGGTTTGACAAATCTTGCTAACTTGAAAAATTCTTTATTGTTCGCCCAGCTTCATTTCAGGTGAATATGTCTTGCCATCCACTTCTTTGCACACCGCTTGTCCGCATTGCATCTTATTTTCGGCCTGATTAAAGGTATAAACTGGCGATCCATGAAGGGTCCAACCCTTGTTCAATGCATCTGTGACGCGATGGCAAAAGCTTGCATCATCTGGTCCGGTCAAAAAACGATATAATTTCATAACTTTACTTACCTTATTCTTTAATCAGTTTTGATTTCTCAACGAGCTTTTCAGCCATTTCCAGATGCAGACGCTCGACCATTTTACCATTGAGCTGAATAACACCAGCATCGGCATTTTCAACCTTCGCAAATGCCGCAATTATGTCTTGAGCTTCTTCAAGCGCTGAAGCTTCAATACCAAAGGCCTCATTCGCAAAATCTATTTGGTTGGGATGAATGAGTGATTTGCCGTCAAAACCCATTGCGCGCCCGTCCAAAGTCTCACGCTCAAAACCTTCTGCATCTCTAAAGTCGTTATAAACCCCATCAATCACATCCAAACCGTAAGCGCGGGCCGATAAAACAATTTGGCTGAGCCAATTGGATAAATAGGGGCGTCCGACTTGTGGCTTAACCCCTGTTTCTTTAATGAGGTCATTTGTTCCGGCAACAAAACAATCTAGCCTTGTTCCAGGTGTGCGGGCATATCTTGCAATGGAGGCGACATTTAAAATACCGCGCGGCGTTTCAATCATCGCCCAGAGGCGAAGCTCAGGCGGTGTATCCATTTCAACCAATGCATCATTGACTTCAATAATATCATCCGCTTCAGACACTTTGGGCAGCAAAACAGCCGACGGCATGATTGCACGCGCTGCCAAGAGATCTTCGCTGCCCCATTCGCTCGAAAGTGAATTAATTCGAATAATGATCTCTTTTGCGCTACTTTTAACATCACTTGGAAATTTATCTTTCAGAAAAGCTCGCAAAGTCTCGCGCGCCTCCGCTTTTTGCGAAGGAAGAATGGCATCTTCTAAATCATAGATAATAACATCTGATGACAAAGTGAGCGACTTTTCCAATGCACGCGAATTATTGGCTGGCACATATAAGACTGACCGCCTGGGTCGAACGGGTCGCACAGCTTCAGGGATTTGAATATTAGATAAGTCTTTATCGCTCATATCACTCAATTTCTTAGGTTCTTAACGGCGTCAAAACGCAGCAAATCGCTATTTATTACAAAAAACACTTCTTTTTCTCACATATGTTTGGTAAACGCAGCTACAAACTTCATATGGATGAAAATAATGGAAAAATTCACAACGCTCACTGGTGTTGCAGCACCTTATCCTGTCATCAACATTGACACGGACATGATCATTCCAAAAGACTATCTAAAAACGATTAAGCGCACTGGCCTTTCTGTGGGTCTATTTGCGGAATCACGTTTTAACGAAGATGGTTCTGAAAAGCCTGACTTTATGCTGAATAAGCCTGCCTATCGCAATGCGGAAATTCTTGTCGCTGGCGACAATTTTGGCTGCGGTTCATCTCGCGAACACGCACCTTGGGCTTTGCTCGACTTTGGCATTCGCTGTGTGATCTCAACAAGCTTTGCGGATATTTTCTACAATAACTGTTTCAAAAATGGTATTTTACCAATTGTTGTGACACCAGAAGAACTTGAAAAACTTCTCGATGATGCAGATCGTGGCTCAAACTCAACCATGACCATTGATTTGGAAAACCAAGAGATCAAAGGTCCAGATGGCGGTGTAATCACATTTGACATTGACCCATTCCGCAAACATTGTTTGCTCAACGGTCTTGATGATATTGCGCTAACACTTGAAAAAGCTGCGGCCATCGACACCTATGAAGGCAAATTGGGTGAAACACGTCCTTGGGCGTAATTGACCTGAAATCCTTGCGTAAGACAATCACCTTGAAGGAACGAGATGCGAAATCTAATCTCAACCGGATCGGATTTTGAAAAGACAGCGGGCTATTCGCGCGCCGTTATTCAAGGTGATTTTTGTTTTGTCGCTGGCACAACCGGCTATGATTATAAAACCATGATCATGCCGGATGATGTTGCTGATCAAACACACAATTGTCTGGCAACGATCGATCAAGCCATCAAAGATGCTGGTTTTGAACGTTCAGATATCATCAAAGCAAATTACATTATCACAAAGGCTGAATATGCCGATGTCGTCTTTCCTATTTTGGGAGAGTTCTTTAACGGCATTCGACCAGCTGCGACGATGATTGTGGCCGGCCTTATCAAACCCGAGATGAAAGTTGAAATCGAGGTCACGGCGCTTCGCCAGACAGCTTCATAATCAACTGAATCAACTAAAAAAGAACAGGTATTTTCCATGACACGCAAACTATTCCTTCTGCCCGGCGACGGTATTGGCCCTGAAGCCATGAACGAAGTTCGTAAGCTCATCGCTTTCATGAACGACAAACAAAATGCTGGCTTTGAAACAGATGAAGGCCTGGTTGGCGGATCAGCATATGACGCACATGGCGAATCCATTTCCGACGCTGACATGGACAAAGCAATGGCAGCCGATGCAGTTTTATTTGGCGCTGTTGGCGGACCAAAATGGGATGATGTTCCTTACGAAGCGCGCCCTGAAGCTGGTTTGTTACGTCTGCGTAAAGATATGGAGCTTTTTGCCAATCTTCGCCCTGCAATCTGCTATCCAGCACTCGCAAATTCTTCGTCACTTAAGCCTGAAGTCGTTGAAGGCTTGGATATTCTTATTGTTCGCGAATTGACCGGTGGTGTTTATTTCGGCGAGCCAAAAGAAATCATCGATCTGGGCAATGGTCAAAAACGCGGTATCGATACGCAAGTCTATGACACTTATGAAATCGAGCGCATTTCTGGCGTGGCATTTGAAATGGCACGTACACGCCAAAACAAAGTATGCTCCATGGAAAAACGCAATGTGATGAAATCTGGCGTTCTTTGGAACGAAGTTGTTACAGCAACCCATGGTGCGAATTATTCAGATGTCGAATTAAGCCACATGTTGGCTGATGCAGGTGGCATGCAGCTTGTTCGCTGGCCGAAGCAGTTCGACGTCATTGTCTGTGACAATCTATTTGGTGATATGCTCTCAGATATTGCCGCTATGCTCACTGGTTCACTTGGCATGTTGCCATCTGCATCACTTGGCGCGCCGGATCCAAAAACAGGAAGTCGTAAAGCACTTTACGAACCAGTTCATGGTTCAGCACCAGATATTGCTGGCCAAGGCATTGCCAACCCAATTGCAATGATCTCATCTTTTGCAATGTGTCTTCGTTATTCCTTCAACATGGTGGACGAAGCAAATATGGTTGAAAAGGCCATTGCCAATGTTCTTGAAACCGGCAAACGCACTGGCGATATCATGTCCGATGGCTGCACTCAAATCTCTACAAGTGAGATGGGTGATGCAATCTCGGAAGAATATGCCTCTTTGTTGGGTTAATCCTTCATTTAAGGCATTCAGCTAGATTGACTCTTACGAAAAATCGGGGCATTAACCGCCCCGATAGATTAATGAACGGACATGCAATGACTTTAAATGAGTTGCAAAATTTGAATTTGATGAATGTGCCACGCGCAAGCATGTCCGCAGCTCAAATTGCACGTTCAAATTTTATCGCCAAAACGGCAATCAAGACGACAAAAACAACGTAACACCTCTCGTCTGCCGCACTCTCCCCGGTAGTCGGGGATGAGGCCACGTTGAAAGTGGTCAAGAATGCGGAGAGAGACAGGATTATCTAAATGAGTTTTAAAATTGCAATCGCCGGTGCAACTGGCAATGTTGGGCGCGAAATGCTCAATATTCTTGAAGAGCGTGGCTTCCCCGCTTCTGAAATTATCCCACTAGCGTCTTCACGCTCTGTTGGTAAAGAAGTGTCTTATGGTGATAAAACGCTGACTGTTAAAAACCTTGAAGCTCATGATTTCTCAACAACAGACATTTGTCTCATGTCTGCTGGTGGTTCTGTGTCTAAAAAAATGTCACCAAAAATTGGTGCGCAGGGCTGTGTGGTCATCGATAATTCATCAGCCTGGCGTTATGACGCTGAGGTGCCGTTGATTGTACCGGAAGTTAATCCCGATGCTATTGATGGCTTTACCAAAAAGAACATCATCGCAAATCCAAACTGTTCAACAGCGCAATTGGTTGTGGCACTAAAGCCACTTCACGAGAAAGCCAATATCAAACGGATTGTGGTTTCAACTTACCAGTCTGTTTCGGGTGCAGGTAAAGACGGCATGGACGAATTGTTCAATCAAAGCCGCGCTGTATTTGTTGCTGACCCGATCGAAAGCAATGTCTTTACAAAGCGCATCGCCTTTAACGCCATTCCACATATCGATGTCTTCATGGAAGATGGTTACACCAAAGAAGAATGGAAAGTTCTGGCTGAAACCAAAAAGATGTTGGACCCGAAAATCAAAGTCACTTGTACTGCGGTTCGTGTTCCTGTGTTTATCGGTCATGCGGAATCAGTAAATATCGAATTTGAAAACGAGATTACCCCTGATGAAGCACGCGATATTCTTCGTGAAGCACCGGGTTGTTTGGTCGTTGATAAGCATGAAGATGGCGGCTATGTCACGCCTTATGAGTGCGCAGGTGAAGATGCAACATATATTTCACGTATCCGCGAAGACGCGACCGTCGAAAATGGTCTGAACATCTGGGTTGTGTCTGATAATCTACGCAAAGGCGCAGCTTTAAATACAGTTCAGATTGCAGAATTATTGGTCAATCGTGGTTTGATTAAAGCTAAATCATAAGTCCAATTCATTCTTAATTCACATCAAAACGACACTTCTTATCAATCAGATGGAGGTGTCGTTTTTTTGTTTTCTAGGTTAGGTTATGTGCATTCAAGATTGATTCGATAAGATTTAGACCTCGCGGGGAGCGTTCAATGATCAAAAAATCTACAATTGCTGTCACCCTTCTGGCTACATTAACATTTTCGACACCAGCATTCGCGTTAAGTTGTTCAAACACATCTGGGAACTTCTCAAAATGGGTTGGCGAATTTAAAAAAGAAGCTGTCAAAAAAGGGATTAAACAAAGAACGCTCGATCGCGCATTTGCAAATGCCTCCTATGCAAAAAAGACGATTAGCCTCGATCGAAATCAACGCAGCTTCAAATTATCATTCAATCAGTTCATGAAAAAGCGTGGTGCGCCCGCGATTATTTCACGCGGCAAAAAGCTGAAAAAAACCAACGCTGCTCTATTTAACCGCCTAGAAAAGAAATATGGTGTACCAGCCGGTGTTTTAATTGCCATTTGGGGTATGGAATCTGGTTTTGGTCGCTTTAGCGGCAATCAACATACCGTATCTGCCGTCGCTACGCTTGCTTATGACTGCAGACGATCCGCATTTTTCACCACGCAGCTTTATGCATTGCTTCAATTAATCCAAAAAGGTTGGCTCGATCCAAACTTTAAAGGCGCCGCACATGGTGAAATTGGTCAGACTCAATTTCTACCGGCAAACGTATTAAAATATGGCGCCAATGGCGATGGCAATCGTCGATTAAATTTAGGCCAGAAAGCTGATGCGCTTGCCTCCACTGCAAACTTTCTCAAAGGAAAGGGATGGAAACGTGGCGCAGGATATCAAGTTGGACAAACGAATTTCCGTGCCATTAAAGCATGGAATGCAGCTGGTGTTTACCAAAAAGCCATTGCAGCCATCGGTGCTGAAATAGATAAATAACCGGGCGTGCTGACTCTAAAAGCCAGAACAATGATCGGCAACCGTTTCTTGGACGGATTTAACAATCATGCCATCATTGAATAGAAACATTTCTACGGTCATGAGCTCATTGGATGTAAATTTGTAGCATACTTTCGTGATAATATAGTCATCATCTGAATTCTGATGGTCTATTTTATAAGCGATGGAACCATTTTCGATCGCATCTTCCCAACTATCCAAAGCCTCCACAAACTCGGTTTTGGTTTGGGTGATATCATAATCTTTCAGTTCAATTTGCGCTTCATCGGCCAACAATTGCGAAATTACTTCACGATCAACTGGCTTGAGTGCCTGAAACCATGGCTTAATCATGGTCGAATTGTTTTGCGCAAAGCTTGATGTAGAGATACAACAAATTAGAGCTAACATAATTCCCGTTTTAAGTGTGGAAAAACTCATGATTATGCCTTTTATTTCGTCCATTCAAAAATCTAGTCTATGTTATTAAATTTGGCCATATTAGGGTGGATCTTATCTGTTTAATCGATATCTATAAACAGTTCTTAACAATACCTTATGGCCTGCAAGGTTCCTATGGCATTTCAATAGACAACACAACCCAAGATTCAAAAATTCTCGATAAAATTGCATTTTTGATGTTCAATCAAAACACCACTTAATTTGCGGTCAAGTTTTATCACGCAAAGTTCGCATTTGAACCATGGCCTGAGGTTTCACCAAGCTGGAAATATCCTGCTCCAGTACCAACTCGTTTCGTCCTAGCCTGCGCGTGTGACCTAAAATCTCAAATACACTGGATGTAACCCATTGCAGCGTTTTTTCATGATCAAAGCCTGACAAAGTCCGGGCCAAAAGCAACGCCGCTGTCAAATCACCCGCACCATTGATCACCTCATCAAATAAACGATGTTCCGACAAAATATTGTTGTTTTCAACATGTAACAAATTCGCCATAGATCCGCGCATCAATGCAAAGGCTGATGTCGTTAAAACTGTTTCAGGCCCCAGAGCTTTGGAAGCATTAATAATATCCTGATTATTTGATATCTTCTGACCACTCAACCAAGATAATTCATATTGATTGGGCGTTGTTATGTCCGAAAAAGGCAATAAGATATCTCTAATTGCCAATGCAATCGGCTCAGGCACATAAAGTCCGCCCAAATCACCGATCACCGGATCACAAACATATAAGGCGTCCGGCGTTTTTGCCTTTACTGCATTAACAAGTTTTGCAATTGACTCAGCTTGCGAGGGATCGCCTAAATAGCCTGTTAAAACAGCACCAACTTCTGACAACCAGGGTGCGCGACACAGATCATCGATAATTGCATCAAATTGAGCTGCTTGGGGAACCATTCTGGTCGATGGACCATGTCCTGGATGCCAGGGCAATGTCACAGTTTGCATAGCCCAAACAGGATAACCCAATGCTTCAAGTGCAAACACAGCCGCTCGATTGCCGACAGATCCTCGCACCACATGACTGGAAATAACGATAACAGCTTTCTTTTCATAAGCCTGCCTTGTGACAAGTGGGGGGCTATCTGAAGAATAAGGAACCGACACAAAATAATCCTAGTTCTGGAAATACTTTAAGTAGAGCCAAAGAGATAATGCGATAAACGCAATCAAAGATAATCCACGCGCAATTCGTGTTCCCCACAATTCCACCGGATCATCGGGATCAACATCATCAGCACTGAAATGGCCGCGAACGGTTTTCGACTTCTTCTTCAATCGCGGTGCATTTAGCAGTCCACCTTCTTCGGATAGTTTATCAAGTTCGCGTTTGGCTTTTCTTGAGACCTCATCATCTTCCATCATTAACTCCTGACGATCTAGGATGGTCTTTGGCTTATCTACGCTGAACACCATCAGATTTCCAACTAAAAAATTGATTCGGATTACCTTAATCGATCGCTGGAGGTGAACAATTTGAAACAAAAATTACCTAATTTTGCCCAAATTCATTCAATTCGGATCTAAAAACCTTCAAGAAGTGAAAAAAACGCAAAGTTTCTGCGCAAATCGCTCGCCATTTTCAATTCTTTTGTTAGGGTCTGATTTGTCGAACGCAGATTGGGAGATTGCAAAAATGACAACCGGCACGAGCTTCAAACAGCTAATTCTTGAAACAGAAAAAGCGCTCAAATCCAGAAAGGCCAAACGCCACTTACCAACTGAAATATTTGCACCTACAAATAGCGATGATATTTCGCTGTTTTCACCCAAAATGCTCGCAGACATCGCAATATTTGGCGCAGCCGAAATTGACAGCTGGTCAGGCAAGGCACCCAAAGTCAATATTCGTCAAAGCGAAGACATAAATGTCGATGGAAAATTAACATCCATTATCTCTGTCACATCGGTCAATAAGCCATTTTTATATGATTCCATCATTTCCGAAGTCACCGCTGGCGGCCGCCAGATCTATATGTCGCTTCATCCCATTATTTTATGGGACGAGAAGGGCAATCTAAAGCTTCGTAACGCCAATAACAAAGAAGGCGATGAACTTCAGATCAGTCATATTCAGATTGTTTTACCGCAATTCACCAAGGCTGAAGCTGCAGACTTTAAATCCCGCGTCGCCAATGTACTCAAACAAGTCAACAATGCTGTGCGCGACTGGCGACCCATGCTGGCTAAAGTCGATAAGGCCATTGCTGACATTGAAAATATTCCAAGCAAAAAAGACTATAAAGGCCGACAAGAAGCCATTGCTTATCTTGAATGGCTTAAAGACAGAAATTTCACTTTTTTGGGGATGCGTGAATATACTTATTCCAGTTCAGCCAAAGTCTCCAAACTAAAACATGACGGCAAAAAGGGTTTAGGCATTTTAACCGACCCTGATTTAGCTGTTATGCGCTTGGGAAAGCAAGTGGTGACCACAACTCCAGAAATTATCGCTTTTTTGGAAGGCAAAGATCACATCATTGTCACAAAGGCCAATATGCGTTCGGTCGTCCATCGCCGCACTTATATGGATTATATTGGGGTCAAACGCTACAATTCCAAAGGTGAAGTCACGGGCGAATTGCGTATCATTGGCTTGTTTACATCCAGTGCCTATTCAACATCTGTCACAAAAATTCCTCTGCTTCGGACAAAGATCAACAAAGTTATCGCCAAATTTGGCTATGACGAGGATAGCCACTCGGGCAAAAACCTACTCAATACGCTTGAATCTTACCCACGCGATGATTTGTTCCAAATTGATCCAAAACTGCTTTATGAGTTCTGTGTTCAAATCAATGATATGGAGGATCGCCCCCGCGTCAGAGTGCTGCCGCGCATTGATAGGTTCGACCGCTATGTCTCGATCTTGGTCTATGTGCCACGACATCAATATAACTCGATTGTTCGAGAGAAAATCGGACATTACTTAAAATCTGTTTATGGCGACCGGGTTTCCGCATTTTATCCAGCATTTCCAAATGAAAGCATCACGCGTGTTCATTTCATAATTGGACGCTCAGGTGGCAAAACACCAAAGTTTGATCAGAAACAACTCGAACATGATGTACAAATCATCGTTACACGTTGGGAAGACCAATTTAATGATCTTGCCGGTGTGGATGCTGCAAGGCTCGCCGTCAACCAATCTTACAAAGAACATTTTTCTGCTGATGAGAGCTTTAAAGATCTACCAAATTTAATAGCCTGCACCAAAACAGATGAAATGCGCATCACATTCCTCAAACGTGATGAAAATTTAGATGATCATATCTCTATGAAAATTTTCCACGCGCGCGATGCATTAAGCTTATCCCGCCGTGTACCGCTCTTAGAAAATTTAGGTTTTGGTGTCATCAGCGAGCAGACCTATGAGGTGGAAGTTAAAGATGATGAGGGCACCCCAAAACCCGTCATTATTCACGATATGGAACTCAATCTCCCGGCCAATACAGACCTTGATCTTGACCGTGATCATGATCGTTTGGAAGCTGCATTTAAAAACATCTGGCGTGGTTTGAGCGACAATGATCGCTATAACCAACTGATCGTCGCAAGTGGCTTAACGGTTCGAGAAGCCAAAGTGATGCGCGCCTATGCACGTTATTTGCGCCAGGCCGGCATTACTTTTTCTCAAGCTTATATGGCTCGAACTTTGGTCAAATATCCCGATATTTCCAAAGATCTCTTCAAACTGTTTGAAAACAGATTTGATCCAAAAATTCCTGATAGTGATAGAAAAGATAATCAAATCAATATCTTATCTCGTATTAGTTCGGCATTAGAAAATGTGCCAAGCCTAGATGATGACCGCATTATCTCTCGCATGTCCAATGCGATCTTAGGCACGCTTCGTTGTAACTATTATCAAATCATGGAAAATGGCCGACCTAATCCAATTATGGCCTTTAAGTTTAATCCGCGTGAATTGGACGGATTGCCCGAGCCTGTGCCATTTAGAGAAATCTTTGTGTATGGCGCAGATGTTGAAGGTGTGCATTTAAGATTTGGTCCAGTTGCGCGTGGTGGCTTGCGTTGGTCAGACCGTGCAGAAGACTATCGCACAGAAGTCTTGGGGCTTGTTAAGGCGCAGCAAGTTAAAAATGCTGTAATCGTTCCGGTGGGTTCCAAAGGCGGGTTCTTTCCTAAACAATTGCCAGCAGGTGGGGATCGCGACGCATTTATTCATGCCGGTCGAGAGGCCTATAAGCTCTTTATCTCCACAATGCTGTCCATCACCGATAATCTCAGCGGTGACGAAGTCATACCGCCGCAGAATACCGTACGTCATGACGGCGATGATCCTTATTTCGTGGTTGCAGCCGACAAAGGTACAGCAACTTTCTCAGACACTGCCAATGCGATCAGTCAGGAGCACAGTTTTTGGCTTGATGACGCTTTCGCATCCGGTGGTTCAGCTGGTTATGACCACAAAAAGATGGGAATTACCGCAAAAGGTGGCTGGGAAGCGGTGAAACGCCATTTCCGTGAGATGAATATCGACATCCAAAACGAGGCCTTCACTGTTGCTGGTGTCGGAGACATGTCTGGCGACGTGTTTGGCAATGGCATGCTTTTATCAGAAAAGATTAAACTCGTGGCAGCCTTTGATCACCGCGATATCTTTATCGATCCAGATCCTGATTGTGCCGTCAGCTTTGCCGAACGCAAGCGCTTATTCGAACTCGATCGCTCCTCATGGCAATCATATAATCCTGAACTGATGTCAAAAGGTGGAATGGTGATATCGCGTCAGGAAAAATCCGTAACGCTGACCAAAGAAATTGCGCAATTGCTTGATATGGACGCAAAAAACGCGACGCCGCATCAAATTCTGACAGCGATCTTGAAAGCAAAAGTAGATCTCTTGTGGTTCGGCGGTATCGGAACTTATATCCGTGATGAGAGCGAAAGTGACGCTGATGTTGGCGACCGCGCCAATGATCCAATCCGCATCACAGCTAAACAAGTTGGTGCCAAAGTTATCGGTGAAGGCGCTAATCTTGGGATCACGCAAAGCGCGCGTATTTCTTACGCCCAACATGGCGGAAGGTGTAACTCCGATGCGATTGACAATTCAGCCGGAGTGAACTCATCTGACGTGGAAGTGAACATCAAGATCGCGCTCGCAAATGCTATTCGCGAAGACAGGTTAGATCTGTCAAAGCGAAATCGTTTGTTATCGTCCATGACCAATGATGTGTCCAAGCTAGTTCTGCGAAACAATTATCTGCAGACATTGGCCATCTCGTTGGTTCAACAGCAAGGGGTTACCGCTGGTGGCGAATTAGCGCGGCTCATGACAATTCTAGAAGCAAATGGTCAGCTTAATCGCCAAGTGGAAACATTGCCAGATGATGTGACATTGCAGGAAATGTTGGCCAGTGGGAAATCGCTCACCCGACCAGAAATTGGTGTGTTATTATCTTATGCCAAGATTGTTTTGTTTGATGACGTGATCGCCAGCAAGTTGCCAGATGAAGACTATTTCAAGGACACATTGGTCAGTTACTTCCCCGGCAAAATGCTTAAAGCGCATGATCATGACATCGCAACCCATCGCTTGCGCCGCGAGATCATTTCCACATTGATTGTAAATGACACAATCAACCGCGGTGGACCGGCAACTATTGTACAAATGCAGGATAAAACAGGCGCGTCACCTGATGACATCGTCAAAGCCTACATCCTATCCCGTGATGGGTTGTTCTTTGATACAGTTTTCAATGCTCTTGATAATTTGGACAACAAAATTGATGGCACATTGCAAAATATGCTTTATGGCAAAACTTGCGATGCTTTGATTAAGACAACTGGCTGGGCATTAAAAACCAATGCTATTCATAGCGATCTGGCAACATCCGTGCCGCGATTACAGGGCGCTTGCGAAGAGCTTAGTCCAAAACTTGGTCAATATCTGCCGCAATTTATGCAAAATCAGATCAATCTCGCTCAAGAGCAATTAGTGGAACAATCCGTTCCCAAAAAACTGGCAAAAGATATTGCTGAGCTCCATATTAGAACATTGATCCCAGAAATAAATCAGATCTCGGCACTCACACAAACATCACTTGATGAAGCATCATCTGCATTTTTCCGCATAACGGAAGCGCTGATTATTGGACGCCTGTTAAGCGCGGCGGACCATGTTGTTGTGTCAGATTTCTACGATAAACTTGCACTCTCCCGTGCCTTAGATGAGATATCACAAGCGCGACGAGTCCTATCAACCTCAGCCTTGGTAAAATATAGAGAGAGTGAAAACCCGGTTGATGCCTGGGAAGCTGAAAACAATCTTCGCATCGCTCAGGTTAAAAACCAAGTGAATGATCTCATCAGCTCAAGTGATGCAAGCGTTGCGAAACTAACCATCGCAGCTGGGCTCATTACAGATCTTTCTCGCGGGTAAAATGAAAAAAAGGTGAGGCTCTCATAAGTAGCCTCACCTCTTACAACTCAATTATTTAGACGGCTAATGACGGAAGTGGCGCATGCCCGTAAACACCATTGCAATGCCCGCATTATCAGCAGCTTCAATCACTTCATCATCACGCATTGAACCGCCTGGCTGGATGACGGCCGTTGCGCCAGCTTCAACAGCTGACAATAGTCCATCCGCAAATGGGAAAAATGCATCAGATGCAACGACACTGCCTTTGGTCAACACATTATCTGACCCGATAGCATCAGCAGCATCTTGCGCTTTACGCGCTGCAATGCGTGATGAATCAACTCGGCTCATTTGACCCGCACCAACGCCAACTGTTGCGCCATCTTTAACATAGACAATCGCGTTAGATTTCACATGCTTGGCGACACGGAACGCAAATTTAAGATCATTAAGCTCAGCTTCACTAGGCGCGCGTTTTGTCACCACCTTAAGATCCAGATCATCAATGCAACCATTGTCGCGATTTTGAACCAACATGCCACCAGCAACCGTTTTTGCCGTCATGCCATCAGCGCGTGGATCTGGCAAACCGCCCGTCACCAACAATCTGAGATTTTTCTTTGCTGAAATAATCTCACGTGCTTCATCACTCACCGAAGGCGCTATAATGACTTCTGTGAAAATTTTGATGACCGCTTGCGCAGTTTCCGCATCTAATTCACGGTTAAAGGCAACAATGCCGCCAAAAGCGGATGTAGAATCACACGCAAATGCTTTCTCATAAGCGTCTTTAAGATTATCACCTTCAGCGACACCACAGGGATTTGCATGTTTAATAATCGCGCATGCTGCGACACGTTCAGGATCAAACTCACCGACAAGCTCAAAGGCAGCATCCGTATCATTGATATTATTGTAAGAGAGCTGCTTACCTTGCAAAAGTTCAGCCGTTGCAACGCCAGGACGTTTTTCACCGGTGACATAAAACCCAGCAGACTGATGCGGGTTTTCTCCATAACGCATAACATCTTTCAATGTCCCACCAACAGCGCGGTAACGTGGATTATCAAGCCCGAGTTCAGAAGCAAACCAAGTGGCGATTGCCGCATCATAAGACGCTGTGCGCGCATAAGCTAAGGCTGCAAGTTCTTGGCGCAACGTATAAGGTGTTTGGCCGTTATTTTCTGAAATTGCGTTCGCGACACGATCATAATCGTCAGGATGAGTGACAATCGTCACATAAGCATGGTTTTTGGACGCAGCGCGGATCATGGCCGGACCGCCGATATCGATATTCTCAACAATGGATGGATAATCGCCGCCAGAGAAACGCACGTCCTCGAAAGGATAAAGATTGATCACGGCCAGATCGATATCTGGGATATTATGTTCTGCCTGCGCGGATTGATGATCTTCATCATCGCGAATGGACAAAAGACCGCCATGAACGCTTGGATGCAAAGTTTTAACACGACCATCCATCACTTCCGGAAAATGCGTGATGTCTGACACATCCTGACAAGCTAATCCAGCATCTTTGAGGGCTTTTGCTGTGCCACCAGTTGAGATCAATTCAACGCCCTGATCGGCAAGCTTTTTCGCAAAATCTATGAGACCTGTTTTGTCAAACACAGACAGTAAAGCGCGTTTGATTTTAACATGATTGGGTGCAGGATATTTTTTGGATTGAATGCTCATCGCTATTCCAGACTAGTAGATTTTTCGTTCGCTACCGACCGCAAAGAAACGATATATTTCGCGGAACCAGTAAAATATGAAGGTGATGGCGATCCGTTAACACGAAAACACGGAAAAAGAAAACATCTGACCGGATAAAAGAGATAAAAACTAGACCGCTTCAACAGCCTTTAAGATCCATGCTATGCGATGATGTTCGCTGGAGTTAAACGACACACAGATTTGCTCGCTTCTACGCGTGCCCAAAACATCGGCAAAGAATATATCCTGCTCGATTTCTGGTTGAACAGTTGCGTTAAATATCCAACGGTCACCGTCATGTGTATTGAGCACAACGGAACCATCTGAAAGCTGCTCCAACTGCACTGATGGATGAATATGAAAACGAATGTCGACGTCCAAACCGACGGGTGAACTGCTGTTAACAACATTGGGCATTTCAAGTATATCCAAACCCGACAGCGATTTCCCGTCCCGATCTAACCTTATCTGTCGTTGATGGATTACGCCAAACGCCTTGAGATATCCGTCATGCGCGGCTCGGATCCCCATATGATCTTCACTACTGAGATCTTCAAGATTAATTTCTTTGGGACCATGGACAAAAATCGAGCCGAGAAAATCAGACTCAGCAACACGAGACGAAGACGTGTTTTCAATAACAAATGTCGAGTGAGCAGCTGTTAATCGGGCGAACTCACCAAATCGCTTGACCTGATATCGCGGTGCACCTGAATTTACTATTAGGCGATTTGCGCCATTTGAGAATTCAAAGGATAGACAACCCGCATGCGCTTTGCGCGAAACCGTGCCTCTCGGACTGTAACCATTATCCATCAGCACAATGCTCTTGCCGGCTTCTAATCTTGAAAAACCACTATGCGGCAAATTAACAGGCGTTTGCACACCTGTTTCGTCATTCTGCAAGATTTGCATTAGAAAGTTGGCTGACGCATATGTCGCACCGTTAAATAGCGCAATCTCTCCACTGGAATGCCTGAAAAATCTCAATGCTATAAACATACGATCGATCGTTGGCAGCATCATTAACGGCAGCGCAGAACCAAGATTGATGTAGGTCTGACGTAAAGGCAAAAGATCTGCGAGAATATTGAGAACCGCCTGAGGATTTCGCGACACATGACCACCATCTGCGAAAATTTGCTGTTCCAATTCCTCATCAAGTGCTGCGGACGCCGACTTTAAGAGCGTGTTCGATGACGGCAAGCATAAACTTGCCATAGCAACGGCTATACGCGCCTGCAATCGCCAAGTAGGATTTCGATGAGACGGTGCCGACCGACGCAGATATCTGACATGTAACGCAATACTTGCCATAAAGCGTTTATAGAAATCATGGTCCGCATCTGCGAGTATGACAGGCGAATGAGATAACCATGAAATGAGACGTTTGGAGGTGACATCCAGTTCCCAAGCTGGACCTTTAGAGCGCTTCGCGTAGTTGGACATCCAACTCCCAACTAAATTTTGTGCAAGATATCGCGTTTCGTCTTCTTCACCTGCCCGCAAATGTCGAAGCCATCTAAACCCATGAAGCTCGTCGAAAAACTCATCATGCGGCAAGGCCATTTCAAACGGTGACGCACCCTCTGTTTCAATAACTTTGTCAGCCAATGGAAAACGACCAGAAGCCATTTCCTTAGCAATAAAAGCATCGGATGTTCTAAGATCAACAGGCGCAAGCAACAACCGATCGGGCGAAGACCCACTAAATCTTAGTGGTGACATCCATCCCAACATAATCCGTCGATTGAGCCGTTTCCACAATTCTGTAAGATACAGCCTAAACGGTGCCCTAACCTTTGCCGTTTTTGCGACCAATCCCATCCCCTATCGGTTATTTCCGATACTTCCCGTATCGCTGATCCCGCCGAAAACCAGCAATTTGACCAAAAGGATAAACTTAACGAATTACCAAATGTTTTAAAATAGTCATTTTGGACGATTGAAGCGCAAAAATCTGATGATTTACTGCTTTTTACAAAGAATCGCCGCAAAAAATCCATCGGCGCCTTGCAATTGCTCATTCTCATTTAAGCTAAAATCCGGAGTCGTGCGAATAAATCCAGATTCTGTTATCGCGGCTTCGAATCCATGACACAATTTTGGATCAACTGGGATCAACTTAACTTTGTCCTCATGATCAGCAACATATTGCGTGATCATATCCTCACCTTCTTCGGGCTCTAACGAACAATTGGAAAAGACAATGAGACCGCCCGGTTTAACCAGTGTAAACGCATGATCAAGTAAGGCTTTCTGAACGCCCGCGAGATAGGAAATATCATTCGCATCCTTTGTCCAAACAACATCTGGATGACGTCGAATGGTGCCTGTTGACGAACAAGGTGCATCCAACAAAGCCATATCAAACAGATTATCAGTCTCATACTTTTCCATGCGAGACATCTCGGTATGAGCAGATAATTTCAAGCGCTCTAGATTTTCATTAAGACGATTTAATCGGCTTTTTGAGCGATCGAGCGCTGTGACTTCTGCACCCGCCAAGATTAACTGCGCAGTCTTGCCACCCGGCGCTGCGCATAAGTCTATGACACGCTTACCATCAAGATCGCCAAACAGCCTGGCCGGCAGCGACGCTGCGACATCTTGCACCCACCAATCTCCGTCTTCAAAACCCTCAAGAGATTGCAATGGCCCATCAAGCTTATCTAGCCGAATGGACCAATCGGTAAGTTTTGTGCCATGAAGCTTTTCTGCCCAAAGATTGGCATCTGATTTAACTGTGATATCGACCGGTGCCGGTTGAGACATCAGCCGCATCATTTTACGCGCTCTGTTGAACCCATATGATTTCGATAATTTCTTGGCATACCAATCCGGCAACATGGCCGTTTTCTCACCAAGCTTGGGCAGCATCTTGTCTTTCTCTCGCACCATTCGGCGTAGGATAGCATTCACAAGATTAGCGAATCGCCTGTTACGAGGATCTATATTGGCTTGCTCTACCGCCAAATCAACGGCTGAATGATCCGGTACATCGAGATACAAGATCTGGGCAGCACCAATACGCAATATATGCCGAAGCGAAACCGCCCCGGTTGGTAAAGGCTTATCCAATAAGTGGTCTAAGAACTTTTCGATAATTTGATAATTGCGCAAGGTGCTCAGCAAAATAGCTTTAACCAAAAGCCGATCCTGATCAGATAGATCGAGATAAGCAGGATTACCTCCCTTTAAATCGAGCAAACCATCCATAGATGTTTTCTTATCGATAATCGCTGATAATAACTTGCTAGCCGCCTGGCGAGACGACAGGCCAGGCTTGTCATAATGCTTTTGACGATTTTTCAA
The DNA here is from genome assembly GCA_017644105.1 of Rhizobiaceae bacterium. Classification (GTDB taxonomy): domain Bacteria; phylum Pseudomonadota; class Alphaproteobacteria; order Rhizobiales; family Rhizobiaceae; genus Lentilitoribacter. The sequence goes on from JAEPMD010000001.1 coordinate 204,932, forward strand.
AAAATCCGAACCTTACTTTTTAGCGCCCTTTCGGCCCCATGGTCCGGGTAGATCAGTTGATTTTGGCGTCGAAGCTGGCTTTGCCTCATCTTCTGGACGCTTATTTTCATATTGATCACGCTGATGTTCCCAAGGTGTCGATCTTTTCGGCGATGTTTCAGATCGCATATGCGCGTCTCGATCATATTTGTCAAATCGGTCGTCTTCATAAGGTGCATCATCATATTGATTATTGCGGCTTGAAAACTCGTCTTCCATCTGACGCAGCGCTTTAATTCTGTTCTCCGTCGCTGGATGGGTGGAAAAGAGATTATCGGCGCGCTGGCCATTTAATGGATTGATGATGAACATATGTGCTGTTGCAGGATTTCGCTCAGCATCTTCATTAACCGTACGTCCGCTGGCCGCAGCGATTTTCTCAAGCGCTGAAGCGAGCCACATCGGGTTATCACATATTTCAGCGCCACGTCGGTCAGCTGAATATTCACGCGTACGGCTGATTGCCATTTGCACAATCATCGCCGCAAATGGCGCAACGATCATTGCCAGCAAGACCCCAATAAATCCAAGCGGGTTATTTCGATTACCACCAAAGAACAGCGCAAAGTTACCCAGCATGGAAATAGCACCGGCAAGCGTTGCCGTAATGGTCATAGTCAACGTGTCGCGGTTTTGAATATGCGCCAATTCATGCGCCATCACACCTGCAACCTCCTCGCGGGTTAAAGCATTTAAAAGCCCGGTTGTTGCAGCAACGGCGGAGTTTTCTGGATTTCGACCAGTGGCAAATGCATTGGGTTGCGGATTATCAATGATATAAACTTTCGGCATGGGCAAATCAGCGCGCTTAGCCAATTGCTCAACAATGCCATAATATTCAGGTGCGTTTTGGCGATTAACTTCCTTCGCGCGATGCATGGAAAGCACCATCTTGTCGGACTTCCAATAAGAAAACAGATTCATACAGGCCGCAATCACCAAAGCGATCATCATACCGCCTGTGCCGCCAATCATAAATCCAACCCCCATAAAGAGCGCTGTCATGAAAGCGATTAGCATTGCAGTTTTGACCATATTCATTTCTGTTTTACTCCATTGATCGATCTGAACCATGATATATATACGTAAACATGGTAGTAAATCATGTCAGTTTCAACATTATCTGCTAGGTAAGTAAAAACGAAAGACCATATTCATGAGTAACAATCGTCAAGATCATGACCATCAAAAGAACATGGAATCGGTGCAAGAAGATGTTGTTGTGAAGAAGAAAGAGTTGCCAGAAGCAGCCAAACGCGCACTCGCAGAAGCAGAGGAACGTCGCAAAATTGCTGACGCAGAACGCCAAGAGGCAGCAAAAGAATATGGTGGCCGCGGTGGCGCAGATCCCTCTCGTTTTGGTGATTGGGAAATAGACGGTCGCGCGATCGATTTTTAGCCTCAACTTTTCTTTATTTCAGCGCAATTGCATTTTGTATAAAATCTAGCTATAAGCTCAGGCAATTCTCCGGAAATTGTGGTAAACTACCCCACGGCTCGCGTAACCGGCGCGACGCTCAAGAAAAGGATTCGTCTATGGCACAGCAGCTACTCATGCCAAAAGCAACAGCGATTTGGCTCGTTGACAATACAGCACTGACATTTGATCAGATTGCGCTTTTCTGTAAGCTTCATCCGCTTGAAGTCAAAGCCATTGCAGATGGTGAAGCCTCGCAAGGTATTAAAGGTCTGGATCCTATTTCAACCGGTCAATTGACTCGTGAAGAGATTAAAAAGGGTGAAGAAACGCCGACACATAAATTGGTGCTCTCAACATCCAAAGTTCACCTACCTGAGAAGAAGCGCAAAGGCCCACGCTATACACCATTGTCTAAGCGTCAGGATCGTCCAAATGCTATCCTATGGTTGGTGCGCAATCACCCTGAACTTAAAGACGCACAAATCTCTCGTCTTGCAGGTACGACTAAAAACACTATCGCTCAAATTCGCGATCGTACGCACTGGAACTCTGCAAACTTAACACCAATGGATCCGGTATCTCTTGGCCTGTGCTCGCAGATTGATCTGGATATGGAAGTTGAGAAAGCTGCCAAAAACCGTCCGGCAATGGAACCAGCGGCACAAGGTGAAACTTTGATGCCTGCCGAACAGACACAGACATTTGCTGGCGATTTAAATGCACCTGCTGAGCCTGTCGAAAATGAAGCGGACAAAGAATATGACGCTGATTCGGTTTTCGCCAGCTTGTCATCACTTAAAGGCGATGATGATAGTTCAAGCGAAGAAAACAGCTAATCCGATTTTTGGATTCACGTGAAACATTAAAGGCTGGCGCTCAATTTGAGTACCAGCCTTTTTCTTATCTATGATCTAATCGTCATCTTCCAATTGCATCGAATAGCCAAGTGGCATCCGCCCACCATCGGTATAGATAATTTCGCCCGTAATATAGCTTGCATCTTTTGAAGCAAGAAATGCAGCAACAGACGCGATCTCAGATGGATCGCCAATACGCCCCAGTGGCGTGCGTTCCAAGATACGCTGTTCAGCCGACTTATCAGCAAGCACCGTTGCAAGCATTTCAGTTTTAATCGAGCCTGGCCCAATACCATTGACACGAATTCCATAAGGCGCAAGCGAAACTGCCATGACGCGGGTCAATTGTTTCACCGCACCTTTTGAAACTGTGTAAGTCAGTTGCGATGGCAGAACCAAACTATCATTCACTGATGAGATATTGATGATGGAGCCAGCGGGTTTTCCCTCTTCAACGCGGGCGACCATATGTTTGGCCACTGCTTGGCTCGCTAAAAACATGCCCTTGATGTTCACATCCATGACCTGATCAAAGTCTTCCTCAGTGATATCAAGGAACTCACCAGCTTTCACAATACCTGCATTATTGACCAATAGATCAATCTTACCAAAGGCACTTAATGTCTCAGCAATTAAATTATGCACATCAATGCGATCACCAATATTGCCGACAAAGACTTCGACCTCTCCAAGCGGTGAAAGCTTATTCTGGGCTTCTAAAACCTTCGCTTCATTAATGTCGCTGATCATCACCTGCGCACCATCTTTGATAAATCGCTCGGCAATAGCAAACCCGATGCCTTGCGCGGCACCGGTGACAATAACTGACTTGACCAAGGTATTCTCCCTTTGGTGTGTTTCACAATGACGTGGATCGGGGCTGGGCCTAACTTAGACCCTAGCTGCGATAAACATCAATGGCTGATTTGATCTCGTCCAAGATCGCCGGATCATCAATCGTCGCCGGCATCTTATATTCCTGACCATCGTAAATCTTCTGCATAGTGCCACGCAAAATTTTACCAGAGCGGGTCTTTGGAAGACGCGGCACCATAATAGCAGATTTAAAGGCCGCCACTGGACCAATCAGAGAGCGCACTTGCGCCACAATCTCAGCTTCAATTTCACTGGCTGATTTTTCAACTGATGAATTGACCACCACAAAACCAATCGGCAATTGACCTTTCAGCTTGTCCGTCACACCAACCACAGCGCATTCCGCAACACCTTGATGCGAGGCAATAGCTTCTTCAATGCCGCCAGTAGACAGCCTGTGACCGGCTACATTGATAATATCATCCGTACGAGCCATGATATAAAGATAACCGTCATCATCGATATAACCTGCATCAGCTGTTTTATAATAACCTGGGTATTCGGCCATATAAGCATCGATGAAACGCTCTTCAGCATTCCACAATGTTGGCATGGATCCCGGTGGCAGCGGCAGCTTAACCACAATATTGCCAAGCTCATTGGCTTTTATCTGCTCACCTTCATCATTGACGATCTGAACATCATAACCTGGCATAGGCACCGCTGGCGATCCATATTTAACCGGCAAGAAGCCAAGCCCCATTGGATTACCGGCTATTGTCCAACCGGTTTCTGTTTGCCACCAATGATCAATCACTGGAACTTTCAAAACATCTTCGGCCCATTTGATCGTATCAGGATCAGCACGTTCACCTGCCAAGAACAAAGCCTCAAATTTTGAGAGGTCATACTTTTTGATAAATTCCGCATCGGGATCTTCTTTACGAATGGCACGAAATGCTGTTGGCGCAGTGAAGAGAGATTTCACACCATGCTCTGAAATAATGCGCCAGAATGTTCCGGCATCTGGTGTTCCGATAGGCTTACCTTCAAAGAGGATACCTGGGTTACCTGTCAGAAGCGGACCATAAATAATATATGAGTGACCAACCACCCAACCCACATCGGATGCCGCCCAGAATACTTCGCCGGGCTTTACACCATAAATGTTATGCATGGTCCAATTGAGTGCCACAAGATGCCCACCATTATCGCGCACCACACCTTTCGGCTGACCAGTCGTGCCGGAGGTATAGAGGATATATAATGGATCTGTAGCTTTCATTGGTTCGCAAGGAACCTCAACACCTTTGTTATCTGCCAGCGCCTGATCGAAATCGAAATCCCGACCATCAATCATATCCGCGGTCAATTGTTCACGCTGATAGATAATTGTCGCTTCTGGCTTATGCTCAGAAAGTTCAAGCGCTTCATCTAACAATGGCTTATAGGCAATCGTACGCGCGCCCTCGATACCGCAAGACGCAGAAACAACGAGTTTTGCTTCGCAATCATCAATACGCGTTGCCAGCTCATTGGCAGCAAACCCTCCAAAGACAACGGAATGAATTGCACCGATTCTCGCGCATGCTAGAACCGCGACAACAGTTTGCGGGATCATTGGCATATAGATGATCACACGATCACCTTTGGCAACGCCCTTTACTTTAAGCGCAGCCGCAAACGCCTGAACATCTGCAAGTAGATCATTATAGGTAAACTTCTTTACCGTGTTGGTAACAGGGCTATCATAGATAAGCGCAACATTATCGCCCTTGTCATTTTTTATGTGTCGGTCGAGACAATTGTAACACGTATTCACCACGCCATCGGTATACCAACGTCCATAGACACCCATGTTCTCATCAAAAATTTGCGTTGGCTCTTTAAACCAATCTATGGCTTTGCTTTCTTCTGCCCAGAAACCTTCTGGGTCATTTTTCCACGCCTCGTAAACTGAGTGATACAAACTAGTCAAATGCTCTCTCCCGCATAAAATGCTCATTTAATCTTATGTTGCACCACACAATTGACTGAAAATGAGACCGGTTTCAAGCTTTGATATGCAATTTAAGTATAGTCGCGGGCGCCGAAAATAGCCGAACCCACCCGCACATGCGTTGCGCCAAAGGCAATTGCAGTTTCATAATCCCCGCTCATTCCCATGGAGATGCCCTTTAAACCAGCCTGTTGCGCTAGTTTTTGCAACAGCGCAAAATGTGGTCCGGGATTTTCATCCGCAGGCGGAATGCACATGAGCCCTATGACAGGTAGCGACAATTCGTCTTGGCAAAAATGCACAAATTCGACGGCCTCATCCGGCGCGATGCCCGCCTTTTGTGGCTCAAGGCCAGTATTCACCTGCACGAAAAGATCGGGACATTTGCCAATCTTTGCAGATTCTTTTGCAATCGAACGCGCGATCTTTTCACGATCTACACTTTCAATCACGTCAAACAAGGCTAATGCATCCGCAGTTTTGTTCGATTGCAATGGACCAATCAAATGCAGCTCAATATCAGCATTTTTTGATTTAAGTTCCGGCCATTTCCCTTGCGCTTCTTGAACACGGTTTTCGCCGAAAATGCGTTGACCTTCATCAATGACCTCTTGAATGACATCCGCGCCATAGGTCTTTGACACAGCAACAAGCTCTAGATCTTCACATGGCTTGAGCGCGTTTGACTTTGCCTTTTCGATGTTCTGGCGAACTGTTTGCAGATTTTGTTGAACAGACATTTATGACCTTTAAAGCGATTCACGTGAAACATTTATCAAATCAACACGTAGGGCATGACAATAGATATTCGTCTATTTAGATCATCTTTTATCAAATATGAACCGCTTAACTGTTGACGATGGGAAAGTTTCGCGGCTATTGCTCGACAAAATATTTTCAGCACATGCGCTGAGACAATTTCGAATTTGAAAAGATCAAAGATCACAGGACAAATGAATGGCCGTTGAACGTTACAATCCGCGACAGTCCGAACCTCATTGGCAGAAGGTTTGGGACGAGCATAAAATCTATGAAACAGATAATGCTGACAAGCGCGAGAAATATTATGTCCTGGAAATGTTCCCCTATCCTTCTGGGCGCATTCATATGGGTCACGTGCGCAATTATGCTATGGGTGATGTTGTCGCGCGCTATCGCAGAGCCAAGGGTTACAATGTTCTTCATCCAATGGGTTGGGATGCTTTCGGCATGCCGGCTGAAAATGCAGCGATGCAAAACAAAACCCATCCGAAATCCTGGACGTATGAAAATATCGACACCATGCGTCGTCAACTTAAATCCATGGGCTTGTCTTTAGATTGGTCACGCGAATTCGCAACATGCGATGTTGAATATTATCACAAGCAACAACAACTCTTTGTCGACTTTTTAGACAAAGGTTTGGTCTACCGCAAAAACGCCAAGGTGAACTGGGACCCTGAAGATATGACCGTGCTTGCCAATGAGCAGGTAATCGATGGTCGTGGCTGGCGTTCTGGTGCGCTTGTTGAACAACGTGATCTAACTCAGTGGTTCTTCAACATCACTGACTATTCGCAAGACCTTTTGGATTCGCTTGAAACCTTGGACAATTGGCCAGACAAAGTTCGCTTGATGCAAAAGAACTGGATTGGCAAATCAGAAGGCTTGCAAATCCGCTGGGAATTGGATGCTAAGACAGCGCCTGAAGGTTTTACCGAGTTGGAAGTTTATACAACACGACCCGACACATTGTTTGGCGCGTCCTTTATGGCGATTGCTGCTGATCACCCATTGGCGTTAGAAGCTGCCAAATCAAGCCCTGAACTTAATGAATTCTGTGAAGAATGTCGCCGTGTCGGCACATCAGCTGCAGCATTAGAAACAGCTGAGAAATATGGTTTTGATACCGGCTTTAAAGTTGTCCATCCTTTTAACAAGGATTGGAAACTAACGGTCTTTGTCGCAAACTTTGTTTTGATGGAATATGGCACTGGCGCTATCTTTGGCTGCCCGTCAGGCGATCAGCGCGATTTGGATTTTGCCAATAAATATGGATTACCAGTCACACCCGTTGTTATGCCGGAAGATGGCGATGCATCTAGTTTCCAGATTACCGAAGAAGCTTATACCGGTGATGGTGTGATGATTAATTCAGAGTTTCTTGATGGTATGAAACCAAAGGAAGCCTTTGATACTGTCGCGAAGAAACTTAGTGAAACTGAATTTAATGGTGCGCCACAAGCCGAATTGAAAACACAGTTTAAGCTTCGTGACTGGGGTGTTTCTCGTCAACGTTATTGGGGTTGCCCTATTCCGGTCATTCACTGTGATGATTGCGGCGCCGTTCCTGTGCCAAAAGAAGATCTGCCTGTAGTGCTACCGGACGATATCAATTTTGATAAACCAGGCAATCCGCTTGATCGTCACCCAACCTGGCGTCATGTCGCCTGCCCTTGTTGCGGAAAAGATGCACGCCGGGAAACTGATACGATGGACACATTTGTGGATTCATCTTGGTATTTCGCACGCTTTACGGATCCGAACAATGACAATCCAACAGATCCAGATATGGCAAACCATTGGTTGCCGGTCGACCAATATATCGGCGGTATTGAGCATGCGATCTTGCACCTTTTATATTCGCGCTTCTTTACCCGTGCGATGCAAAAAGCTGGACACTTGGATATTAAAGAACCCTTCAAAGGTCTCTTTACCCAAGGCATGGTGGTGCATGAAACATATAAAGGGCCAAATGGTTGGATTACACCGGCTGAAATTAACATTAAAGATGTCGATGGCGTACGCTCAGCAACGATGACTGACACCGGCGAACCCGTCGAAATCGGTTCCATCGAGAAAATGTCGAAATCGAAAAAGAACGTGGTTGATCCAGATGATATTATCGCATCTTACGGTGCGGATACAGCGCGCTTCTTTATGTTGTCTGATTCACCTCCAGAGCGAGATGTGATCTGGACAGAAGCTGGTGTTGAAGCTGCGCATAAATTTGTTCAGCGAATCTGGCGTATTATTTCCGAAGCTGCACCAGAATTAAGCAATGTTCAAGCTGCGCCAGCAATGGATGGTGACGCAAATACAGTATCTAAAGCTGCACATAAGACTTTGAAACTTGTTGGAGAAGATTTAGAAAAGCTTGGATTTAACAAATCGGTAGCTCGCATTTACGAATATGTAAATACGATCTCGCCAATGTTGGCTAAAGTCTCTAAGGGTGATGCTGATGAAACCGTGAAATCTGCATGCCGCGAAGCAAGTGAGATCCTTATTCAGTTGATTGCGCCCATGATGCCGCATTTGGCTGAAGCTTGTTGGCAGGAGCTAAAATGCGATGGTTTGGTGGCAAGTGCAAATTGGCCTCAATTTAATCCTGATCTTGTGGCAGAGAACACATTTACCTATCCTGTGCAAATCAATGGTAAAAAGCGTGGCGAGTTAACCATAGCTGTCGATGCAGACAAAGACGCGATTGAAAAAGCGGTTCTAGCACTTGATTTTGTCGCCGATAAAATTGATGGTCAACAAGTTCGTAAGTTGATCGTCGTTCCAAAGAGGATTGTGAATATTGTTGTTTAATATCCAGCAGATCAAATCAATCATAAAACCGCTCGCTATTGCAGCATTTATCCCCGTTTTCTTGGCAGGTTGTCAGGTAAAGCCGCTCTATAGCTCCGTTTCCGGCGAGAAGATTGCAGTGATTGATATATCTCTCGCAGATACACGCATTGAGCAGGTCACGCGAAATGAGTTGGTATTTCTAAATGGTGGCGCGCAAGCTGGCACGCCTGAATATCGCTTGGACTTAAATGTTGTCAGCTCAGCAGCAGGCGTGTTGGATTCGGGTACAGATAACAATTTCACCGCCGGTCGCATGACAGTTACTGGTACATTTAAGCTGACCAGACTATCCGATGGCGAGTTAATCCGGTCGGCTAAGCGTCAGGTCACATCGCAATATGATTTACCTGATCAGGAGTTTGCTAAGATACGCGCACTACAAGACGCTGAGAATCGTGCAGGTCGTGAACTGGCTAATGTCATTTATGCAGATATTTCTGCTGTTATTCGAAAGTAGGCCAAATTCGCACTCATGGGACAGATCAAAGCACATGAATTTGACGGATTTATTAAAAGAGCTGATTTACCCTATCGTGTCTTTCTAATCTATGGCCCTGATACGGGCTTAGTTTCTGAGCGCGCTGCCGCACTTTCTAAAAAAACAGGCGTTGATCTATCGGATGATTTTAATTTGGTTCGACTTGATGCAAGTGAGATTTCAGCAGATCCCGGCCGCTTGTCTGATGAAGTTGGGTCAATTGGGTTATTTGGCGGATCTCGATTAATTTGGGTGAAAAATGCCGCGAATGATAAAAAGCTCGTAAGTGCCCTATCCGCTGTTTTGGAGGAAATTGGTGATGGCGTTTCTCTAATTATTGAAGCTGGTGATTTAAAAAAATCTTCTTCATTACGCAAAACTATCGAAAAGGCTGGACCGGCCGTTGCTATTCCTTGCTATGCTGATGATGGTCGCGCCTTGCAAAACCTCATCGATCAAGAACTTAACAACGCGAATATGCGTTTAGATATGGACGCCCGGCAATTATTACTCACTTTTTTAGGTGGCGATCGCTTAGCCAGTCGTGGTGAGATTCAAAAATTGATCCTTTACTGCCACGGACAAGAGCAAATTCATATTGATGATGTAATTGCAGTGATAGGGGATGCGTCTTCAATATCTGTAGATGAAACTATTGATGCAATTTTATCCGGTAATATCAACGGTTTAGACGCATCATTCAACCGTATCATCTCATCAAAAACGCCAGTCTTTTTGATCTTGCGCTCTTGCTTGATCCAATTACAACAGCTTGATCTTATGCGCACGGAGGTTGAAACCAAAAATAAACGCGCCAGCCAAGTGATGGCTGAGATAGGTCGGTTTATTCATTTCAAACGCAAGCCCGTCTTTGAAAAGGCCTTGAACAAATGGTCATGCCAAAAATTACGGCTGGAGATGGACAAAATATCCAATACCATCCTTGAAACAAGACGCAATGCAGCGCTTGAAACAAGCATTGCGCGTCAAGCACTAATGCGTGTTTGCTTGCTCAGCAGATAAGTTGCTACTTAGCCGGCAACGCCCAGCAATTTACAAATAGAATCAAGTTGCTCCAAAGATTTATAACTAATCTGCAACTTTCCTTTTTCACCCTTGTGATCAAGCTGAACTTTGAGCCCCAAGACATCTGTCAGGCTTTTTTCTAGAGCGAGTGTATCGGCATCTTTTTGGGCAGGTTCTTTTTTGGCTGATGCTTGCGTGGTGCCGTTAATATCTTCTTGCGCCAAACGTTCAGCATCACGAACCGAGAGACCTTTTTCGACGATGAGCTTTGCAAGTGCTAAAGGATCGGATGTTGAAACCAGTGCGCGTGCATGGCCAGCTGATAAGCTTCCGTCAACCAACATGTCTCTCACGCTATCCGGCAATTTTAACAAACGAAGGCTATTAGCGACATGCGAACGACTTTTTCCGATCACTTCACCTAAATCGTTTTGCGTATAATCGTAATGAGACATTAATTGCTCATATCCGAGTGCTTCCTCAAGCGGATTTAGGTCAGCACGCTGAACATTTTCAACAATTGCAATCTCGAGCGCTGTTTTGTCGTCAACATCACGCACTAAAACCGGAATTTCAGTGAGTTCAGCCTGTTGAGCTGCGCGCCAACGGCGTTCACCCGCTATAATTTCATAACGATCATCGCTTACCTTGCGGACAACGATGGGCTGAACAATGCCGTGCTTACGAATGGACCGCGCTAGATCGACCAGGTCATCGGGATCAAAGTTTTGGCGCGGGTTTTCCGAATTACGGACAACAAATTCGATCGGTAATTGTTGATCAGGATTAATTTTTGGCTCACTGGCGGGCTTATTGTTATCGACGTTATCCATTTCGCCAATCAGCGCTGCCAAACCGCGACCTAAACGCTTTTTTGATTGTTCATCACTCATAAAACAAACCTATCTCTATCAATATGGCCAAACTATGCAGCTTTGTGGCTTCTCTCTCGTTGAATAACTTCTGACGCCAATTTCAAATAGGCTTGGCTACCTGAACAAGCCAAATCATACAAAATGGCTGGTTTTCCATAAGACGGCGCCTCAGAAACCCGAACATTTCGCGGAATAAGCGTGTGATAAACTTTCTCACCCAAATTCTCACGAACGTCGGCCACAACTTGGTGTGCCAGCTTATTGCGCGAATCATACATGGTCATCACAATACCTTGGATCTCAAGATCAGGATTTAATGTATCGCGAACTTGTCCAACAGTTTCAAGCAGTTGGCTCAAACCTTCGAGCGCAAAAAACTCACATTGAAGCGGCACTAGAACTGAATGTGCTGCCGCCATTGCATTCATTGTCAAAAGATTTAAGGATGGCGGGCAATCAATTAAAATATAATCATATTGAACTGCATCTGAACCGTTTAGCACTTTCTTCAGGCGAAACGCGCGTTGGCTATCACCCGAAATTTCCATTTCAAGGCCAAGAAGGTCCATTGTGGACGGCACGATATCCAAATTTGGTACAGCTGTCTTTTGGCAGGCTTCGGAAAGCTCCGCTTCATACATCAATACGTCGTATGAGGATAAATCACGGTTTATACGCTCAATACCAAGTCCAGTACTGGCATTCCCTTGCGGATCCAAATCAACAATTAGCACACGTTCGCCTATTGCAGCCAAAGCTGTCGCAAGGTTAATCGCAGTTGTTGTCTTGCCAACACCACCCTTTTGATTAGCAACTGTAATAATCCGGTTCTTAACTTGAGACATTTTACCCAACTTTTATCAAAAAACCGCAACAAACCTATCTAAAGTCTCTTGAGGCTATCAATTTGTAAAATAACCGATCCATCTTGAATCTGACTATCATATTTTACCAGATTAAAGTCCCATCGACTACGGGCAAGTTCGATTTCCAACTGATAATCCCGACCTTTATGAAGGTATGTGGATAAATTTTTATTTGTGTCAAACCAAGGTTCTGACATCTCCATAAGATCATCCAAAGACGCCAGCGCACGGGCTGATATCGCGTCAATTTCTGGTGCAATTTCAAAGGCATCCGCGACTCGAACAGGATGAACGCTTGCCCTTGCACCCGTTTGAACAATCGTATTGCGCAAAAACGCTGCTTTCTTCTGATTACTTTCGATGAGATATACCCAGCCAGCACCATGTTCCGCCAGGCAAATACCGGTCACGATCCCTGGGAAACCGGCGCCACTTCCCATATCCAACCAGCTTTTAGGTTGCGGATCGAGCGCCCATATCTGCAGACTGTCAAGGATATGACGCTCCCACAGATCGCCCACAGTGGTCGGAGATATGAGATTGATGGTTTTTTGCCATTTACGCACAATATCGCCGTACTGACGCAATCTCGCCCATGTTTCACGTGAAACATTCACGGACTCTTCAAAACTATCTGACATATAAAACCTTGTTAAGACGCTTCAACAGCGCCCTTTCCAGTGTGCCTTTTTAGATAAGTAAGAATCAATGCAATGGCAGCAGGAGTCATTCCATCAATCTTATTCGCATGAGCAATAGAGGCTGGACGGTTCGTATTTAATTTATGCTTTAATTCATTTGATAAACCGGGAAGCACATCAAAATCAAAATCTTCAGGGATCAAACGACCCTCTTCTCTTTGCTGAATACGAATATCATTCTTCTGGCGATCCATATAAACCGCATAGATCGCATCAATCTCTACCGTTTCAAGGACATTCCGTTCAAATCTGGCTAATTCAGGCCAAACCTTTAAAATATCGTCCAAAGTAATCTTCGGATATGACAGTAATTTAAATGCTGATCGACGAATACCATCCTTATTCAATTTGAAGCCATGGCTTTCCGCTTCATTTGGCGTTAAAGAAAACGACTCAAAAGCTTCCCGACACTCTTCAATCCAATTTTGCCAAGTTTCAAACTTTTCGCGACGCTGATCAGACACACAGCCCATTGAAATCCCGATAGGTGTCAGTCTCAAATCTGCATTGTCAGCCCGCAAAGTCAAACGAAACTCGGCTCGAGATGTAAACATGCGATAAGGTTCCGTCACACCATGGGTCGTTAGATCATCAATCATCACCCCAATATAGGATGTGGAACGACTGAAAATGATCTCATCCCCGCCAGAAGCTTTACGTGCAGCGTTCAATCCTGCCACAAGACCCTGTGCACCAGCCTCTTCATAGCCGGTTGTGCCACTAATCTGTCCAGCTAAAAAGAATCCAGATAGTTTTTTCAGCTCTAGGGTCTGTTTTAACTCTCGTGGGTCTACATAATCATATTCAATCGCATAACCTGGCTGCAAAATTGTTACATTTTCTAGACCAGGTATGGTTCGAATAAATTTATCCTGAACATCCTCAGGCAAAGACGTGGAAATGCCATTTGGATAAACCGTGTCATCATCCAGACCCTCGGGCTCCAAGAATATCTGATGACCATCACGATCGCCGAATTTAACAATTTTATCTTCGATAGATGGGCAATAACGTGGGCCAACACCCTCTATCTGCCCGGAATACATGGCCGATTTAGAAATATTCTCTTCTATTATCTTATGCGTCGCCATTGTTGTGCGCGTAATACCGCAAGGAATCTGTTTTTGCTTCACACCTTCAGTCATAAAGGAAAATGGCACAGGATCTTCATCAGGACCTTGCTCTTCAAGCTGATCCCAAGCAATGGTTTTGCCATCTAATCTGGCAGGTGTTCCGGTTTTTAAGCGCTCTAATCTCAATCCAAGAGCTTCCAACCGATCAGAGAGACCAAGAGCCGGCGCTTCATTCATACGTCCAGCTGGAATTTTCTTCTCACCAATATGAATCAGACCTCGTAAGAATGTTCCAGTGGTTAAGACAACCGACTTACAACGAAACTGGCGCCCATCTTTGGTCTGTACACCTTCAATAACCTCACCAGAAAGAATAAGATCATCTACCTCACCTTCTATAACTTCTAAGTTATTGATAGAATTAATATTTTTCTGCATAGATTCACGATAGAGGCGGCGATCAGCTTGCGTTCGTGGTCCGCGAACAGCCGGGCCTTTGCGTCTATTGAGCATGCGATATTGAATTGCTGCATCATCGGTGACACGGCCCATCAATCCGTCTAATGCATCAATTTCACGTACTAAATGGCCTTTGCCAAGTCCGCCAATGGCTGGATTACATGACATAACGCCGATTGTATCGAATTTATGTGTAATTAGGGCAGTTTTTGCACCCATGCGCGCAGAAGCAGCCGCTGCTTCGCAGCCCGCATGTCCACCACCAATAACGATTACTTCGTAATCCATAAGACACCCAATAAAAATATTATCAGAATATACGTTTCACGTGGAACCAAACAAAATGATTCACGTGAGTCATTCAATCAAGCTTCAAGTGTTTCACGTGAATCATTTACCCACGCAGAACTCACTAAAGATAACTCCGAGAAGATCTTCTACATCAACGCGACCTGTAATTCTACCCAAATAATCTTGCGAAAGGCGCAAGTGTTCGCTTCGCAATTCAATTGGTAGGTCAGCATTGTCTAGCGCATTTAAAAGTTCGCGTGAGGCAGACTCCAAAAGTTCAACATGTCTGCGCCGTGTGGGCACAACTAGATCATCTTTTAAATCCGATAATCTAAGTTTCTCTTTGATAAGCTCAATCAAGATATCTAGATCTTCTGATTTAGATGTAGATAATGATATGTCGGTACTTATTGACCATTTTGCATCCGTTTTATCCGACTTCGTGCCGATGACAATTCGGTTTTCAAACGAAGATAACTTAGTAAATTCAACATCTTCCTCAATATTTGGCTCAATCAGATGAAGAATTAAGTCCGCATGCTTTAACTCTTCCATAGCTTTATAAATGCCAATCTGTTCCACTCGACTATCCGTTTCGCGTAAACCAGCTGTATCTTTTAAAACAACTAAAAAGCCATCCAAATCTAACCGAACTTCTAGAATATCACGTGTTGTTCCCTGCTCATCAGACACAATAGCAACATCACGCCCAGCTAAGGTATTCATGAGTGATGACTTACCAGCATTTGGCGCACCGGCAATGACAATTGAAAACCCAGATCGGGAGACTTCTCCAATCTTCGACTTAACAAGATGATCATTGATTTCTTCAATCAGAATAGAAATTTCTGACCAAATCTGATCAGACACTGAGCCAGGTATATCTTCTTCGTCAGAAAAATCCAATTCTGCCTCAATTAAAGCCCGCGATCGAAGAATTTGTGCATTCCAGCGCTCATATAGACGCTTCAAACCACCTTCAGCCTGTTCAACTGCCAATCTTCGCTGCATTTCCGTCTCAGATGATAGCAGATCAGCGAGGCCTTCCGCCTCTGTAAGATCCATTTTCCCGTTATCAAAGGCACGTTTTGTAAATTCACCGGCTTCCGCCAGTCTAAAACCGTCCAGTGAACTAAGTTCATCGAACAAAGTATCAACAACTGCGCGCCCACCGTGAACATGAAGTTCCGCACAATCTTCACCGGTAAAAGAGTTTGGACCAGGGAAAAATAACACCAAACCCTTGTCGATCAGATGATTGTTTTGTTTCCGAATCGATTTCAAAGACGCTATGCGTGGTTTAAGATCCGAAACACCAAGCGTTTCGAGGGCGAATCGAGCCTTCGGACCAGAAATCCGTATAACAGCAACGCCTGCCGGAACAGACCCAGAGGATAGAGCAAAGATAGTGTCAAATTCAGCCAATTTCACACGCCTTTACATCATAATAAGTTAAGTCATTCTAAGTATTCATAGAATCGAAGAATTCTTGATTGCTCTTAGTCTGTTTAAACTTATCAATGAGGAATTCAATCGCATCTGTTGTACCCATTGGGGAAAGAATACGACGCAATACAAAGATTTTCTGCAGATCTTGTTTCGGAACCAGTAGGTCTTCCTTACGTGTGCCAGATTTCAGGATATCCATGGATGGATAAATACGCTTATCAGATACTTTGCGATCAAGAACCATTTCAGAGTTGCCAGTACCTTTAAACTCTTCAAAGATAACTTCGTCCATACGAGAACCCGTATCAATCAACGCAGTTGCGATAATGGTGAGCGAGCCACCTTCTTCGATATTACGCGCGGCACCAAAGAAGCGTTTTGGACGTTGGAGCGCATTGGCATCCACACCACCTGTCAGAACCTTACCAGACGAAGGCACAACAGTATTATAAGCGCGGCCCAATCTTGTGATCGAATCAAGCAAAATCACAACATCACGCCCATGCTCGACCAAGCGTTTTGCTTTTTCGATAACCATTTCCGCAACTTGTACGTGACGCACAGCTGGTTCATCAAAGGTGGAAGAAACAACCTCACCCTTCACCGAACGCTGCATATCTGTCACTTCTTCCGGACGCTCGTCGATCAATAAAACAATCAAATAGCATTCTGGGTGATTTGCAGTGATCGAATGCGCGATATTCTGCAAAAGAACAGTTTTACCCGTCCGCGGTGGCGCAACAATCAATCCACGCTGACCTTTACCCAAAGGCGCAACCAGATCTATCACACGACCGGACATGTCTTTATTCGTCGGATCATTCAGTTCCATATTGAAACGTTCATCCGGATAAAGCGGTGTTAAATTATCAAAATGGACTTTATGTCGGATTTTCTCAGGATCATCAAAGTTAATCGTGCTGACCTTTAGAAGCGCAAAATAACGTTCGCCATCTTTCGGGCTACGAATAGGTCCTTCAACGGTGTCACCCGTTTTTAATGAAAATTTTCTGATCTGAGATGGAGAAATGTAAATATCATCTGGACCTGGCAAATAGTTCGCACTGGCCGAACGCATGAAACCAAAACCGTCTTGAAGGACTTCAACAACACCCTGGCCGATGATTTCAACGTCTTGTTCAGCAAGCTTCGTCAAAATCGCAAACATCAATTCCTGTTTGCGCATCACGCTTGCATTTTCAACTTCAACGCTTTCGGCGAATTCTAATAATTCTGTTGGGGTCTTACTTTTGAGCTCTTGCAGCTTCATTTCTTGCATGAAAAATCCAGATAAAATGTAATGAGAACGCATCCGCATGGAAAAACCGAAGGACTCGGGCGGATCAATATAGCTCTTAAATAGCGATTATTGTCTAAAACTGCAAGAGGGAACCCAATTTTAGCTGTTCACGTTTCAATTCAGCCTAAAATGGGCGCACAATCACCATAATCACGATACCAATCATCAACACAGTTGGTATCTCATTGGCCAAACGCCATTGTTTTTCAGATAATTGGTTTTCATCAACCGCAAATCGCTTTTGAGACTTAGACAGCCAGCCATGAACACCAGACATTGCAAAGACCAAAGCGAATTTCACCCAGAACCAACCAGCTAAATCAACCAGCCCGCTAAACATGAGCCATAAACCCGCACCCCAGGTTACCATCATCGCAGGATTAATGATAACTTTCAGTAGTTTAAGTTCCATTATCTTAAGTTTTTCAGAAACCGGAGAGCCAGCTGCTTCGCTCGCATGATATACAAATAGTCGCGGCAGATATAACATCCCGGCCATCCATGAAATGACAGCGATAATATGAAGCGCTTTTATCCAAAGATAGAAATTCTCATTTTTCCAAGTCAACGCCAAAA
Source organism: Rhizobiaceae bacterium (assembly GCA_017644105.1). GTDB lineage: Bacteria > Pseudomonadota > Alphaproteobacteria > Rhizobiales > Rhizobiaceae > Lentilitoribacter. The sequence goes on from JAEPMD010000001.1 coordinate 222,775, forward strand.
AAGCGATGAATAGTACTGAAGCTATCGCCATGATTGGCTTTTTCTTTGATTTTTCAGCGACATCACTCATTTTTGATAACTCCTAACACGCTCTATAAGGCGGGTTACGTTTTCTGGATCAGCTTGCGGCGTAATGCCATGCCCAAGGTTAAAGATAAGTGGTCCATCAGACAATGTCTCCATAATTTGGTCAATTCCATCGTCTAATGCTTTGCCACCTGCAATCATCAACATTGGATCAAGATTACCCTGCACAGCACCATCTTTTTGTAATTCTTTGGCAAAACTTAAAGGCACCGACCAATCAAGACCAATCCCATCTGATCCAACAGCCTGACGGTAACCACGAAGCAAAATCCCAGCTCCTTTGGCAAATGCAATAATCTTAGCATTTGGACGTTTTGCACGTACTTGATCGATAATCCGTTTAACAGGACCGATCGCAAATTTCTCAAACTCTTTTTCACCTAAAACACCAGCCCAGGAATCAAAAATTTGTACAGCATCAGCACCCGCATCAATTTGCGCGATCAAATATTCAGCTGACATATCTGCAAGCAGATTTAAGAGCTTCATAAAAGATGCTTCATGCTCATACGCAAACAATCTTGCCGGCGCTTGATCAGGTGTGCCATGGCCGGCAATCATATAAGTTGCAACTGTCCAAGGCGCGCCACAGAAACCCAAAAGAGTGGTTTCATTAGGTAAATCAGCACGTAAACGGCGTACAGTTTCAAAAACAGGCGCTAAATGCTCAATAAATCCATCCGTTATAAGATTGTCTATGCCTTTAACGTCAATAGGATCCATTTGCGGGCCTTCACCCGCTACAAATCTCACATTACGATCCAATGCGTCTGGTATGACCAATATATCCGAAAACAAGATTGATGCATCAAAGCCATAACGACGAATAGGCTGCATGGTAACTTCAACAGCCAAATCTGGTGTGTAACAGAGATCGAGAAAGTTTGGTGCTTGTTTACGAGTTTCCCGATATTCCGGTAAATAACGTCCAGCTTGTCTCATAATCCATATGGGTGGTGGGAAAACAGTTTCGCCATCTAATACTCGGAGCAATTTACGCGTTTCGGACACTTATCCACCTCGGCCTATATATAAGTAATGTTTGTATATTGATTTATTGTTATTAGAGTCTGTGAAGATCGGTTATTATATATAACGCACAATCTATCAACAGCCTATCCACATTCTTGTCGCATGAGTTTTGTTTTTGTTCTCGAGACAGAATTTTCAAAAACTCATAATTTTCAGATGCTTATACTTAAGCATAAATTTATCCCCATAATCAGATCGATAATTCCAAAACAATTCGGATTTTATGCACAGACATCTCAATTGTGTATAACTTCCAACTTATTCATGTGAGTTTTCCAAAAAAATTTCGAATTCAAAGTTATCCATAATGCTCAACAGGTGCTAAAGAAAATTGTGGTTAAGAATCCGTTAAAAATTGACTCTTTGATAGAAGCAGCCGGGTTAGAAAAACATTGGGTATTCCAAAATATGAATAATGACATCATTCTCGCCTCGCAAAGCATCCATCGTAAAAACTTAATGGAAAATGCTGGCCTTACTTTCACGTCTCAGCCGGCAGAGATTGATGAACGCGCAATTGAAGTCGCCATTGAGGGCACGGGCACAACGCCCAAGGAATTAGCGCTTATTCTTGCAAGTGCCAAAGCACTTGATGTGTCACAGAAAAACCCTGATGCATACGTAATCGGATCAGATCAGACTTTGTCGTTAGATGATGAATTATTTCACAAACCTATAGATATGGAAGCCGCCCGCCGAACATTGCTTAAATTGTCGGGCACAACGCACGAATTAAATAGCGGTATATCGATCGCGAAAAATGGTGAAAGCATCTGGCAACATGTGTCTATTGCGGAACTCACAATGCGAGACTTAAGTCCTGAATTTATTGGCCGGCATTTATCAGATGCAGGCGATGATATTCTAACTTCTGTGGGTGCTTATCAGCTTGAAAAAACCGGTGTGCAATTATTTGAGAAAATCGAAGGTGATTTCTTTACAATCGTAGGCCTTCCCATGCTGCCGCTTCTCGCTAAACTCCGCGAACTTAAAGTGATTGAGGCTTAACCCATGAAAAATGCTCCAAAAAACGCTTTCGTGACCGGCTTTCCAATAAAACAATCCAAATCACCTCTCATTCATGGGTATTGGCTCAATGATCTTCATATTGATGGCACATATCGGGCCGTTGAACTTGCAGAAGACGGTTTCTCAGAATTTATCGCAAAACTTAAAAATGGTGATGCGGATTTCGAAGGCGGTAACGTCACCATGCCTTTTAAAGAGGAAGCTTTTCAATTGGTTGATGAGCGCGATGCTATTGCTGAAAAAATAGGTGCGGTGAATACTATTTATCGAAAAGATGGCAAATTGTGTGGCACCAATACCGACGCCTATGGTTTCGCTGCTAATCTGGATGATTTAGTACCCCAATGGCGTCCTGAAGCAAAAAATACGAGCAAAGCAGTTGTTTTCGGTGCCGGAGGTGCCAGCCGCGCCATACTTTATGCTTTGATTGAAGCAGGATTTAGCGAAGTCGCGCTTTATAATCGCACTTTATCGCGCGCTGAAACACTCGCGGGTGAATTTGGCCTCAGAGTTACAGCTTATCAGATTGATGATGTAGATCATGGGCTTAAAAACGCAGATCTTTTCGTCAATACATCTTCATTAGGAATGCATGGAACGCCCGTGCCTGATCTAAATTTTGCTTCTATGGCTGAGGGGGCGATTGCGACCGATATTGTCTATCATCCTTTAAAGACAAAGTTCTTAGAAAATGCCGAAAAACAGGGCATTGCGATAGCTGATGGTTTTGGCATGTTATTGCATCAGGCAGTCCCTGGTTTTGAACACTGGTTCGGTGCGCGCCCAAAAGTGACCAAAACATTGCGCGATAAGATATTAAATGGATAATCGCGATATGAAGATCATTGGATTAACCGGTTCAATCGGAATGGGAAAAACCACAACGGCGCAAATGTTTGAAAAGCATGGCGTTCCTACCATTGATGCTGATGAAATAGTTCATGATCTTTATGAAAATGAAGCGGTGGCTTTAATTGAAGACGCGTTTCCAGACACAACGGATGAAAACGGTGTGGATCGCATAAAATTATCGCAGGCCGTGATTGGACAACCAGAAAATTTTGCAAAACTGGAAGCGATCATTCATCCGCTTGTACGACAAAAACAAGATGAATTTATAAAATTTCATCGAGCGCAAGGCGCGGATCTGGTATTGCTGGATATACCGCTTTTATTTGAGACAAATGCGCAGTCGCGTGTCGATATCATTGTGGTCGTCACATGTGACGCAGATATTCAAAAACAACGTGTCTTAGCGCGAAAAAACATGAGCGAAGAGAAATTCGCGGCAATTTTGGAAAAACAGCTCCCGGATGCTGAAAAACGCAAATTAGCCGACCATATTGTGGATACTTCAGAGAGTTTTGAAAATACCGAAGCGCAAGTTGTAGCGCTATTAGATGCCTTGCGGCTAAACTGAGAACCCAAATCACTATTTCAAAGGCACAATATGCGCGAAATTATCTTCGATACGGAAACAACCGGGCTCAGCAACAAAGACGACCGAATTATCGAATTTGGTGGCGTCGAGCTAGAGAACAAATTTCCGACCGGCAATTTTTTGCATATTTACATCAATCCGGAAGGCAAACAGGTCCATCCTGATGCACTTGAAGTTCATGGGATCACCGATGAGTTTCTGCTTGATAAGCCAACATTTAAAGATATTGCCGACGAAATGCTGGAATTTGTCAAAGGCGCCAAGCTGGTTGCGCATAACGCAAACTTCGATATGGGCTTTTTAAATGCTGAACTTGCAAGATTAGACAAACTTCCGATCGGCAACGAGCATGTCATTGATACTTTGGCGATTGCACGACGCAAACACCCAATGGGGCCAAACAGTCTTGATGCTCTTTGCCGTAGATATGGCATTGATAATTCAAAGCGCGAAAAACACGGCGCGTTGCTCGATGCAGAACTCTTAGCGGAAGTTTATATTGAATTATCAGGCGGCAAACAAACCGCGTTGAGCTTGGTTAGCAATTCAAGTTCGACTGAACAAAGTACAGATGTATCTCAGGAAACAGTACAAATTCAAACACGTCCGAACCCTTTACCACCGCGCATTACCGATGATGAAAGAAAAGCTCATGCCAAGCTTGTTGAGGATCTTGGCGAAAACGCGATCTGGGCTAAATCCTGAATATAAAAAACCGGCCGAGATCGGAATGATTGATCTGGCCGGTCAGTATCTTTTATTTAACGCTGCTTAGTTTGATTTTGGCGCTTCAACTTTCGCTTTCGCTTGTTCTTCAGCCATGCGCTGTTGGAACATTTGAGCAAAATCAATTGGGTCAATCATCAATGGCGGGAAGCCACCATTGCGTGTTGCATCAGCAACAATCTGACGTGCAAATGGGAAGAGTAGGCGCGGGCACTCAATAAACAGAACTGGTAGAACATGCTCCTGAGGGAAATTAGCTACGCGGAAAATACCGCCATAAACCAATTCAACATGGAAAAGCTGCTCATCGCCATTTTTAGCATCTGCAGTTAAGTTCAAAACCACATCAAAGTCAGTTTGTGACAAAGGATTGGCGTTCACATTGACATTGATATTAATGTCAGGCGCTTTTTCCTTTGGACCAAGAGACTTAGGTGCACCAGGATTTTCAAAAGATAAATCTTTGATATATTGAGTGAGAATATTCAAAGATGGTGGTGTAGCAGCTTCGCTGTTTGATCCAGCAGCGTTGTTATCAGCTTTATCTGACATAATAATTTCCTTTATTTCCTCGTTGGCTGCGATTTTCCCAACAGCCGCTTATTTGAAAAATCTTGCGGGTGAGCTAGCATCTCAAACCATGCCTTACAACCAAAAAAAGGTAAAAATTCTATTTCGGCTTGTTTTCGTCATCAATCCAAGGGGAATGTGGATTGGGTTCTGAGCTCGGATTTGGCTCTGGATCGCGTGAATATTCATCTTCATTTAGATCCACAAATGGTTCACCTTGGTAATTGGGACCACGAGACGCACCAGCACCCTGGCCAAACGCGCTTCCACCAACATTGATGACATTGATGCGTGTTTTCAAAAAGTTCCAAGCCAAATCTCTAAACGGTGGGAAGAATAGCAGAAAACCGATGGAATCGGTTACAAATCCGGGCGTTAGAAGCAAAACGCCGGCGATCATAATCATCGCACCATGAACCAGTTCACGCCCTGGAATATTACCCGAACGGCTTTCCGCCTGCAGTTTTTGTAGGATCGATAGACCCTGTTGACGCAAGAAAAAAGTGCCCAAAATGGCCGTGACCAAAATCATGCCCAATGTTGGAAATACACCGATCTGCCCTCCGACAAGGATGAATACGGTAATTTCCAGAATTGGAATCACCAATAATAAGAACGGAATGAGTGAAAATGCCATAAAATCGGATACATTCTAAAGAGTTGAAGCGTTCATATTCGTCAATTTAGTGCGTAACTGCGATCTAAAATGACGTCGTTTCGTATAGATAATGCATGTTCTTGCATTTTTAAAGGTAAATGGATTTGAATGCGCGGCATAAGCACTCTATATGCTTATATAGACGAATAATTTAGATGGCGATTCTGATGGGTTCTTTTGATTTTACAACTTTGTTCTTTTTTGTTGTTGCTGTGATTGTGTTTATCCAATTGCGCGGTGTGCTGGGTAAACGAACTGGACACGAGAAGGATCACCACCATCGCCAGCGCGAAATCAACGACATGTATACTGGCCCAGAAGACGATTCAAATGTCGTAACTTTGCCACGTCGTGATGATGCAGAAGAGCCGATCAACAAATATTTAAATATCGACAGCTATGCCGAACCGGGTACGCCACTCAACGATCAATTGCGAAATGTCATTCAGGCTGATCCAAATTTTGCACCAAAGCAATTTGTTGATGGCGCAAAAATGGCTTACGAGATGATTGTCACAGCATTTGCGTATGGTAATCGTAAGGAACTAAAAAATCTTTTATCTCGTGATGTTTATGACAGCTATGTCGCTGCGATCAATGAACGCGAATCCCGCAAAGAAACCGTAAGATTTGATTTTGTTGGTGTTGATAAAGCTGAAATCGTTCAAGCTGAAGTGGTTGGACGCAATGTTAACGTTACAGTTCGACTTGTCAGCCAGATCATTTCAGCCACACTTGATAGTGGCGAAGATGTCGTCGAAGGTGATTTAGAAGAAATCGCAGAGGTGATCGATATCTGGACATTCTCTCGTGATGTGAAATCACGCGATCCTAATTGGCGCTTGGTCGCATCCGAGCCAGATAACGGCTAACCAAACTGACTTGTCAATATGACGGATAATCTCCAGCCAGTCCGATTTTCTGATATCCCAGGCTGGCAGGTTGATGATCATCAAAAAGCATTTCAAGCGTTCCTTCAATCAGCGCGATCTCACTTAGACGTAAAACCATATCGCCAAAAATCATTACCATTTGATGGTGATAGATTTAACGCTGTCTGCCGTGAGGCAGTTGATTTATCAAGCGGTGGAAATCTCGCAAAAGAAACAGCAAAAGCGTTTTTTGAACAAAACTTTTCTCCTTTTTTAGTCACTGAAGATGGCTTTGTGACAGGCTATTATGAACCTGAAATCGATGTCCGTTTTGAAAAAGATGAGATTTTTAAATATCTATTTTATAAAAGACCAAACGATCTGATCGACATCGATAATCCTGACAATCCGCCGGCAAGTATTGAAAAGGGCACTATGTTTGCGCACAGAACGGAAGACGGTCTCGTTCCATACGCGGATCGGAAAGCGATTGATCAAGGGTTCTTAAAAGATCAAAATTTAGAAATCGCTTATGCCAAAAGCAAAGCAGATGTTTATTTCATCCATATTCAAGGCTCAGCAAGATTAAAGGGAGAAAATGGCGATATAAAACGCATATCCTATGCGGCAAAATCGGGGCATTCCTATACATCAATTGGTAAAATTCTGATCGAACGAGGCGAAATTCATCCAGACAACATGTCGATGGCTGCCATACGTCAATGGATGGATGAAAACTCATCTTCGATTGATGAGCTGTTATGGCAAAATCAGTCCTATATTTTCTTCGCGGAAATTACAAACTTTGATCCGTTAATGGGGCCCATTGGTGCCGCTAAAATTCAGCTCATGGATCAGCGCTCTCTGGCTGTTGACAAAAATATCTATCAGTTTGGTTTGCCAATTTTCATCAATGCCGAAAACGCGCCGGTCAACGCGCTAAGACGAAACTTTCGACAACTCATGATCGCTCATGACACAGGTTCGGCAATTTTAGGGTCAGCTAGGGGTGATATTTTTATAGGAACTGGTTTAAAAGCAGGCGAAATAGCTGGCGGGATTGCTCATCAAGCCAGTTTTTTTGTGCTATTACCGGGTGAAAATAATTAACGGGCGCAGATGTCAAAACGGGTTAAAAAACTATCATTGGATGATCAAAAGGTTTGGCGTCATGTCACGCAAACCGTCATTCCCTATGGTGATCCGTTTGAAGGAGACGCCTTTGAAGATGAGCTTAACCAAGAGGAAGAGCTAAAAAGCGTCAAACCTGAAAAAGCACGATTGCGCTCCACAGCGGAGAGCTATTCGCCACCAATCCCACAACCGAAAACAAAAATAACCTCGAGTGATTTGCACCCCATTGAACGCCCAGTCCATAAAAAAATCGCCAAAGGACGGGTATCGATTGATGCGACGATCGATCTGCATGGCATGACCCAGCAAATCGCTCATCGTGCACTTTATAATTTCTTAACGGACGCCTATCTTTGCGGAGACCGGCACGTTTTGGTCATCACCGGAAAAGGAAATTCTTCGGGCGGACGAGGCATATTGCGCCAGGTTGTGCCCGAATGGTTCAAAAATCCAGAATTTAAGGAACTGGTATCGGGATTTCGCGCATCCGCCCAACATCATGGCGGTGATGGCGCGCTATATGTGCGTTTGCGGCGCAAGCATGATCCGCGACTTTAAGGTATGGAACTTTGCGATGACCCCATTTGGTAAAGCTATTCGAGATTTAAGAGAAGAACGCGGCATTACGCAAAAACAAATGGCGAAAGCGCTCAATGTTACGCCTGCTTATCTTTCAGCCTTAGAGCATGGCCATCGATCAAAACCAAACTGGCATTTTGTTCAACGCATCATCGGATATTTCAACATTATTTGGGACGATGCCGAAGATTTGATGAATCTTGCAGGTATTTCGGATCCAAAGATAACCATCGACACATCCGGTTTATCGCCAAAAGCCACTGAAACAGCCAATCATTTGGCAAAAAAGATCGCACGTTTATCAGATAATGATCTGGATGATATCAAAAAGATTATCGACGGTGCTTAAATCTTGAATGTTTAGGACAGACTACCACTTTGCAATAATGCTACGGAGTTCTTTTTCGTGCTTATTGACGAACCAACCGTAGTAATTTTCCCGAGGATATCTGCGGCCGCTGCGGCGAAAACTTTTCGCGCGCTCATCTGGCTTGCCAAGATTATATAAAGTCGCTGTTAGGCCCGGGTTTTTGGAAATATCAACGCGGCCGGTTTTCTTATATTCGTCAATGGAAACTCTGATCGAGGCTGCCATATAGGTTAATGTCGTGTTTGGATCCATGATGGCTTTATAGACACCGCGTGCATCGGAGGCCTTGATTTTCTTGTGCTTCGTCGTTGCATTGACTTTATCGGTGAGTTTGAGCGCCGTTAGTGGATTTATCTGACCAAGTCCAAATGTCTGACCCGCGTAAAATGGCTGAAAAAACACAGCGCTAAAACGGCCCTTGGGATATTTTGTCCCGTCGACTTTTTTGCCACTAAATTTTTTGTTCCAAATATTTTCACGGCAAGACCAGAGTTCAAATGAACCCTTGGCTTTTCCGCATGTTTTAAATTCGTCACGCGCGACGAAATCCATTACGTTTTCATCGCCGTGCTTGAATTCAAATTTATTCGTCGTATAGGCGGCAACTTTAACCAAATAGGATTGGAAGGTGTCATAAATGTCAACGTTAAATGTATGTTCGCCAACGATGGCACCAACCATGTGGATAGGATCAATTTTGTAGGCAGCGGCATATTTTTTAATACCCCGCTGCAATTTACGATCATTTTCAAGAAGCTTTTTGACTTTTTCGTATTTTGCGTCAAAAGTTGTGTTCTTGGCAGACGTCCGGCGGCTTGATGCGCCTGGAATTTTCGGTTGTTTGGAATAACGATTTCCGCTGGGGACGACGCGCGCAGAAGCAGCAGCAGCAAAATCTACTGATAATAGACCAATAACAGCCCCTATAGCGATCAGTCCCCGCATCACACCAAAATCCTATCTGCCCATTTACATGATTTATTTATAGTATGAATTTAGACAAATCTGTGTCCTGCGCAAGATCACCGACATGTTTTCGGACATATTCGGCATCAATTGTGACAGTTGTGCCACTCGTATCGGGTGCTGAGAACGAAATATCGTCCAAAACGCGCTCCATAACGGTTTGCAATCGGCGCGCACCAATATTTTCAACCGATGAATTCAAATGCACGGCAACATCCGCCAATTCATCAATCGCATCATCGGTGAATTCAAGCGTCACGTCTTCTGTTTTCATTAATGCCACATATTGTTTGATCAAGCTGGCTTCGGTTTCGGTCAAAATTCGGCGGAAATCATCTTTTTCCAGCGCACGCAATTCAACGCGGATTGGCAATCGACCTTGTAGTTCTGGCAGGAGATCGGATGGTTTGGCCACATGGAATGCACCAGATGCGACAAACAAGATGTGATCTGTCTTAATTGGCCCATATTTTGTAGCAACAGTGGTACCTTCTACAAGGGGTAACAGGTCACGTTGCACGCCTTCACGAGACACCCCAACACCGGCGCCACCATCTTTTGCAGCGATTTTGTCAATCTCATCAATGAACACAATGCCGTCATTTTGCGCAGAGCGCATGGCTTCTTGTTGGATCTGTTCGTCATCCAGCAATTTATCTGATTCATCATTGATCAATTGCTCGTATGAATCTTTTACGGTGGTTTTGACCTTCTTGGTCTGACCACCCATGGCTTTGCCAAACATATCGCTTAAATTCAAAACGCCGACATTGGCGCCCGGCATGCCAGGAATTTCAAAATTTGGCATACTAGATTGATTATCTGACAATTCGATCTCAATTTCTGTGTCGTCAATCAGTCCTTCGCGCAGTTTCTTGCGGAAGGAATCGCGTGTTTTGGGCGATGCGGTTGTGCCACATAATGCATCAAGCACACGTTCTTCGGCATTTAAATGTGCTTTGGCTTTCACTTCAGCGCGCTTTTTCTCTTTCACAATTGAGATGCCGGCTTCAACGAGATCGCGGACAATTTGTTCGACATCACGGCCAACATAGCCAACTTCAGTAAATTTTGTGGCTTCAACTTTGATAAAAGGCGCACCAGCCAGTTTTGCTAAGCGGCGCGATATCTCGGTTTTACCCACACCAGTTGGCCCAATCATTAAAATGTTTTTTGGCATGACCTCATCGCGTAGATCATCAGGCAATTGTTGCCGACGCCAGCGATTGCGCATGGCGATCGCAACAGCGCGTTTGGCATCTTTTTGTCCAATAATGTAGCGATCAAGTTCGGATACGGTTTCACGTGGTGAAAATGTTGTCATTTATGTCTTATTCCATATTCTTTTGGGTAATTGCGAAAACTCAAGCGATTTAAGGGACTAGTTTTCGGTCTCAAGTGTTTCCACAACGATATTCTGATTGGTGTAAACGCAGATATCGCCGGCAATTTCCATTGCCTTTTTGGCAATCTCTTCGGCTGACATATCTGTGCCCATTAAAGCACGGGCAGCTGCATAGGCGTAGTTTCCGCCTGAGCCAATGGCCATAGTGCCATGTTCTGGCTCCAAAACATCGCCATTACCGGTGATTGCGAGCGTAACATCTTTATCTGCAACCAACATCATGGCTTCCAAACGACGCAAATAACGATCGGTGCGCCAATCTTTGGCAAGTTCAACAGATGCGCGCATCAATTGACCTGGATATTGTTCAAGCTTGGCTTCCAGGCGCTCTAAAAGCGTAAAGGCATCAGCTGTCGCGCCCGCAAAACCAGCAATCACATTGCCGCCTTTTCCGATGCGACGTACTTTTCTTGCATTGCCCTTCATGACGGTCTGTCCAAGGCTAACCTGTCCATCACCGGCCATAACGGAAACTCCGTCTTTTTTGACCGTGATAATTGTGGTTGCGTGCATGGGCGCATAAGGCGCCGCGGCTGGGTTTTGATCACTCATAAATATTCCTAACTTCCTGCCAATCCTGAGATTTGGCCCATAAAAGCAATTCATTGATCCCATATGTAGGTGCGAAATCTCGAAAATCAAAACGTAATTTTTATAAAACCATCATCTCACTTATGGAAATTTATCCCTTGGCCTGTTATTGAGCACTTATTATTTTGTCACTTGGAGCAGCCGATGGCTCAAGAATTATCAAATAGATCAGCATCCATTGAACGTAAAACCAATGAAACAGATATTTCTGTTTCGGTAAAAATCGATGGCACAGGCGTTAATAATATCAAAACCGGTGTCGGGTTTTTTGACCATATGTTGGATCAATTATCTCGCCATTCACTCATTGATATGGATATTCATGCCGATGGTGATTTGCATATTGATGATCACCATACAGTCGAAGATGTGGGCATCGCAATCGGGCAAGCTTTGTCGAAAGCATTGGGCGATCGCAAGGGCATTACACGCTATGCAAGTTTGGACCTTGTGATGGATGAAACGATGACAAAAGCTGGGATTGATATTTCAGGCCGCCCATTTTTGGTTTGGAATGTGGAATTTTCAGCGCCAAAAATCGGAACTTTTGACACTGAGCTTGTCCGCGAGTTTTTCCAAGCTCTTGCGCAGAACAGTGGTATGACATTACATGTGAAGAACTACTATGGTGCCAATAATCACCATATTGCAGAAACTTGTTTTAAAGCTGTAGCACGTGTTTTGCGCACAGCATGCGAAATTGACCCGCGGCAGGCGGATAAAATCCCGTCTACCAAGGGAACATTGGGCTAAACGAGGAGCCACATGAAGCCGTATTTCATACTCGGTTCAAAATCAGCAAGACATATGAGTGAGCTTATCGCCATCGGTGATAAGTTCTCTTGGCTTGCTGCATTGTTTGCACCATTTTGGTTTCTATGGCGGGGTATGTGGATGCATGCCATATTATCGCTCGCAGTGTTCATGCTTGTAGGTGGCATATCTGCTGGTATTGAAAATCAAATATTGCCGGCAATTGTGCAAGTCGCATTGTCACTTTGGTTTGGCTTTGAAGCGCGTTATTTTTATATCGAGCACCTGCAACGACAGGGAGCTGATGTATTAGCAGTCCATTTAGCCTATGATGAACAGATGGCGCTGGAACTTCATAAAGACGCGCATCCATTTCCAGAACAAGACCCTCAGGATACATCCAATATCATTACTTCATACGATAAAGCCTATCATGCAGATATGATATTTGGCAGTAATTAGGAAAATTCATGAAAGTTGCTGTTATTGATTATGGATCGGGAAATCTCCGATCTGCCGTTAAATCATTTGAGCGTGCAGCGCGTGAAGCAGGTTTGTCCGCCGAAATAAATTTGGTTGATACACCCGAAGCTGTTCTTGCAGCTGATCGCATTGTCTTACCTGGTGTTGGCGCTTATGCCGATTGCCGCCGTGGTTTGGGCGCTGTGTCTGGCATGGTGGACGCATTACATGAAGCGGTGATTGAAAAAGCCAAACCATTTTTTGGTATTTGCGTGGGCATGCAGCTCATGTCGACCCGTGGGCTTGAAAAAGAAACAATCGATGGATTGAATTGGGTGTCGGGTGATGTTGCTGAAATTCAGATTGATGATCCAAATCTAAAGATCCCGCAAATGGGATGGAACACGATCGATCTAACGCGAGACCATCCTTTATTTGCGGGCATCAAAACTGGTCCAGAAGGCAAACATGCATATTTTGTTCATTCATATCACTTTGTGCCAGAAAACCCTGATGATGTGCTCACGACCGTTCAATATGGTGGCACGGTGACGGCCGTGATTGCCAAAGACAATATGATCGGCACACAATTTCACCCAGAGAAAAGCCAGGAACTCGGCCTTTCGCTCATCACAAATTTTCTAAAATGGTCTGTGTAATATGATCCTGTTTCCTGCAATTGATTTAAAAGATGGCCAGTGTGTTCGTTTAAAACTCGGCGATATGGACCAGGCGACCGTTTATAATGACAGCCCAGGTGCACAAGCCAAAGCTTTTGAAGACCAAGGCTTTAAATGGTTACATGTAGTGGACTTAAATGGGGCTTTCGCTGGTGAAAGCGTGAATGGCGCTGCGGTTGAGGAAATATTGGCATCAACCAAAAACCCTGTGCAGCTTGGAGGCGGCATTCGCAACCTTGATCATATTTCGTCTTGGCTTGAAAAAGGCTTGGCGCGTGTGATCTTGGGTACTGTCGCTGTTCGTGATCCAGATTTGGTCAAACAGGCATGTCGTGAATTTCCTGGCAAAATTGCTGTTGGCATTGATGCCAAAGGCGGCAAGGTAGCTGTTGAAGGATGGGCCGAAGCATCTGAGCTCGGTATTGTCGAACTAGCGAAAGAGTTTGAAGGCGCTGGTGTTTCAGCCATCATCTATACAGATATTGATCGCGATGGTGTGCTTAAAGGCATTAATTGGGATTCAACGCTTAACTTGGCGCAATCCGTATCCATCCCCGTGATTGCATCAGGCGGTCTTGCGTCGATGGACGATATTCAAATGATGGCGAGCGACAAAGCGCAAATCTTGGAAGGCGCTATTTCAGGACGTGCGCTCTATGATGGTCGCATTGACCCCGATGAGGCGCTTAACGTGTTGCGCAACGCAAAGAACAAAGGATAAAGCATGCTGAAATCCCGTGTTATTCCGTGTTTGGATGTGAAAGACGGCCGCGTCGTAAAGGGCGTAAACTTTGTCGATCTTGTCGATGCTGGTGATCCGGTGGAAGCCGCAAAGGCCTATGATGCTGCAGGTGCTGATGAATTATGCTTTCTGGATATCACTGCATCATCCGGCAATCGCGAGACGATTTTCGATGTTGTTGCACAAACAGCTGAGCATTGTTTCATGCCACTGACGGTGGGCGGTGGTGTGCGTGAAGTTAAAGATATCCGTAAACTGCTTTTATCTGGCGCTGACAAGGTGTCCATTAATACAGCTGCTGTGAATAATCCTGATTTTGTTGGTGAAGCTGCGGATAAATTTGGCAATCAATGTATTGTGGTCTCAATTGATGCGAAAAAGACATCTAAACCTGGTGAAGAGAACCGTTGGGAGATTTTTACCCATGGTGGCCGAAATGAAACAGGCATCAACGCGATTGAATTCGCCATTCGCATGACAGAACTGGGTGCAGGAGAGCTGCTTGTTACGTCTATGGATCGCGATGGATCCAAAATAGGCTATGATATTGAATTAACGCGCGCAATTGCTGACGCAACATCTGTTCCGGTCATTGCGTCTGGCGGCGTTGGTAATCTTGATCATATGGTCGAGGGCATCCGAGATGGGCATGCGACGGCAGTGCTCGCAGCTTCCATATTCCATTTTGGCACCTATACAATTGGTGAAGCTAAGCAATATATGGCCGATGCTGGCCTTGCCATGCGACTTGATTAACAGAAGATAATCCTCACTTTGCAGCTGACTTGACCGAAGGGGCGCAGGCTGCTTAAAGGTATGAAACGAGGGGAAGATCGATCATGAGTGAATTTGATCTCAAAGATCTTGAAAAAATAGTCGCAATGCGCGCAAACGCATCGCCGGAGGAGTCCTGGACAGCAAAGCTTGTATCCAAAGGTCAGGAAAAAGCTGCAAAAAAGCTGGGTGAAGAAGCCGTTGAAGCTGTGATTGCCGCTGTGAGCAATGATCGCGGCGAGCTCATCAAAGAATCTGCCGATGTTTTGTTCCATCTTTTGGTCGTTTTGAAGATCGCTGACATCCCGCTCGACGAAGTTATGGCGGAACTTGAAAGCCGAACATCGCAATCTGGCATATCTGAAAAAGCCTCAAGACCGAGTGGATAAACGCCATTGGATAATATTAATCGCATGATAAATGAAGATCCCCATGGTCAAGATCACATTGGCCGAGAGAAATATTCTCCTTTTCGTGCGTTTAGCGCCGAAAGATGGTCTGAGTTTCGTGCAAATACGCCACTCACATTGTCAGAAGATGATGTGAAACGGCTTCGATCTTTGAATGATCCAGTGGATCTAAATGAAATCGAGCGTATTTATTTGTCTTTGTCGCGTATGCTGTCTGCGCATGTTGAAATGTCGCAAGGCTTGTTTGCTCAGCGCCGGCATTTTCTCAATCTGGAACGCGCAACGCAAAGCCCGTTTATTATCGGGATTGCGGGTTCTGTTGCCGTGGGAAAATCCACAACTGCCCGTGTTTTGAAAGAACTTCTAAGCCGCTGGCCATCTCACCCAAAGGTGGATCTGGTTACAACGGACGGTTTTTTGCATCCCAATGCCTATTTGAATGAGCATGGGATTATGGATCGTAAAGGCTTCCCAGATAGCTATGATATTGGTGCAGTATTGCGCTTTTTATCGGATATTAAATCGGGTAAAAAGCGTGTAGATGCGCCTTTATATTCGCATATGATTTATGATGTTTTGCCGGGTAAGTATCAAACTATTGAAAAGCCAGATATTCTAATTTTTGAAGGCATTAATGTGCTTCAGGTTAGAGATTTGCCGGCTCATGGGCGCATGGTGCCGTTCGTCTCTGATTTCTTCGATTTCTCAATCTATATTGATGCAGACGAGGAAAAGATTGAGCAATGGTATATTGAACGATTTATGCGTCTACGCGAAACAGCATTTAAAAGCCCGGAATCCTTCTTCCATCGTTATTCTGAAATCTCAGAAGACGAAGCCCTAAGCATCGCCAAGGGGCTTTGGCAGAACATCAATATGAAGAACCTCTATGAGAATATCCTGCCAACGCGTCCGCGGGCCGATCTCATTTTGCGAAAAGGTGATAACCATCTCGTTGAAGAGGTTCTATTGCGCCGATTGTAGTGTTGACAATAGGAGATAATCGAAATATCGCGGTTATCTTTTAACCCAAATCCCCCAGATACTCCTTGCGCATGATGGATTAATCTTAACTTAGGACAATTGTGTTATCCGTTTGACAATAAACTTTTTGGTGTAGCCAAGATAGTAAGTGACAAACTATTAAAGAGTAAATGCATGTCAACTGCACAAAATACAATTGGTCCGGTGTTAAGCACAAGAAGGCATAATCGCTATCTTGCAAACTTGATGAGTTATTTAAAACATGGCGCATTTATTGTGGCTCCATTTTACGTAGTTTTGATTGCCTATATCTTTCTCACAAGTTGCTATCTTATCTATGTCGATCGGATATCTATTGTTAGAATTGATCTTTATTTTCAAAATTTATTTCCCCTACTTGTAACTTTTCCCTTCGTATTTTTAATTGGTGGGATTGCTGGCGCGATGCGTCGCGGGAAACGGCGCCGCTCTTATGCGGTTAAGACACTCTTTAATTCGCGTTATGTCGCTAATTTTTTGATCGGAACTTCAGTTGTATTTCTGTTGACGGTCTTTATGGGAATGTTCACGGCCGTAAAATTCACGTTTGGTGACATCCACGGTTTTAAACATGACATTTGGCAAGCGGATTTAGACAAGTTGTTGTTTTTTGGCCATGATCCGTGGCAGATTTTGTTCGCACCCATTCATTCGATTTCCCTGCAACAGATTGTTGAAATAAACTATAATATGTTTTGGCATCTCCAAGTGTTTGGAATTATCGCTTTTGTTGCGTTCTCCGACTTTAAAACTGAAAGACGGGTCCGATACTTAGTTTGTACTTTATTGGTCTGGGCGATTGTTGGTTCAGTTTTAGCTGGTTTGTTTATATCTGCTGGCCCTGCTTATTATGGTTTGGTCACTGGTGATACGCTAAGGTTTGGTGAGCAATTGGCAATGTTGGCAGAATATAAAGAGAGCACTGCTGTTGTATATCAATCTTATCTATGGGATTCATACTCAAGTACGGTAACCAGTTTTGGCACAGGCATATCCGCTTTTCCCAGCATTCATGTTTCCATTGTGGTTTTGAATATGTTCTTCGCGTTTGAAATCAACAAGAAGCTTGGTATTGTTGCGCTATTATATGCCCTCTTTATACTATATAGTTCGGTTTATTTAGCGTGGCATTATGCGATTGATGGAATTTTTGGTGGTATGGTCGTTGCGGTTATTTACTACGTGGCTCGACGCGTCATGGTTGACAAAATAATTCCATTTAAATTGAGCTAGGTGACTTCGCTGACCCGCCTAAACGTTAGATTTATTCGGCCGCCGTTTTTTAAAAGCGGCGACGTATCTGGATAGATTTTATCAACACCATGATAACACAGACGAGATTCGCCTGATAAAACAACTATATCACCAGAATTGAGTTTAAAACTCTTGGTTTGGCCACCGCGTGTTGTCTGTCCCACGCGAAAGAGACAAGTATCACCCAGTGATAGTGAGACAACTGGCGCTTCAAATGTCGATTCATCTTTATCTTGATGCAAACCCATTCGCGCTGTCTGGTCATAAAAATTGATCAGGCAAGCTTCAGGTTGGTAATCAGTTCCGGACGTTTCGTTCCAGATGCTTAGCAGTTCCTGTGGAATTGTTGGCCAAGGTAGATTGGTCGTCGGATGCGTATCTTGATAGCGGTAGCCACCTTCTTTGTCAGAGACCCAACCGAGTGTTCCGCAATTGGTCATGCGTACCGAAAATGGTTTTCCATTATTTGGCATGACAGGCCTATATAAAGGCGCTTCTTCAACAATTGTGCGGATGATGTCTACTAGCGCTTTTTGCGCAGTGAAATCGAGAAAATTTGGAATATGTCGTAAGCCCTTGGGGAGCACCTGCATGAATTTATCTCCCCAAGAGCAATTTTAATTAATCAAGCGGTGGAATACGAAGAACTTGACCAGGGTAGATCAGATCAGGGTCTTTTAGCATTGGCTTATTGGCTTCAAAAATAACGGTATATTTGCCGCCTTTCCCTTTACCATAAGCTGCTTCCGCTACTTTCCAAAGGTTGTCACCTTTTTGAACAGTGTGAAATGTTGGTTCCGCTGCTGCAGTCTCCGCAACTTTTAATTCTGTGGCCTCTACTTTTGAAATGCCAAGTGTGTTGCCAACAGCTAGAATAGCTTTTTCAAACACAGATTGGTCTTCCACGGTACCTTCGAGAACGATCGTGTCACCTTTGACGGCAACTTTCACATCATCAGTACCGAGTTTATGCGAAGCAAGTTCTTCTGTTACAGCTTCCTCAGTAGGTTCTTCATCATCACCAATACCGAGTTTTTTCCCTGCGGATTTAATAAAATCAAAAAAGCTCATTCTATGCTCCCAAATTGAGTTTCTTGCCAACAAAACCGTTGGTTGGTTGAGATATAGGAATTTTAAGACAATTTGACAAAGGTTTTCATCAAATTAGATAGAATATTAATCGTCAGTTATGCGCCCACGCATTTTTTTAATGCCGGATCGATTGGCTTTGGCTTTTAATCTGCGCTCGATGGACCCGCGTGTTGGTTTTGTTTTACGTCGGGGTGGTGGCGGTGGCTTGCATGCTTCTTGCAATAGTTCGGAAAGGCGTTTTCGCGCATCCTCGCGATTCCGTTCTTGGGAGCGATGCTTACTTGCCTCTAACACGATCACACCCTCCTTGTTGATGCGTCGTCCGGCGACCTTTTTTGCCCGCGCTTTTATATGCGGTGGCACTGACGGTGAGTTTAATAGATCAAACCTTAGTTGCACACTTGTTGCGACCTTGTTGACATTTTGGCCGCCCGGGCCCGCTGAATGGACGAACTGTTCGATAAGTTCCCAGGGCTCGATCATGATTTTGTCATTGATGTAAAGCCGTTTATCGACCAATTCAAACTTCCTTTATGTGCAGACCACGTCATGCATTAATACTTTTTTCATAAAAGTTAACAAAGTATTAAGAAATCGTAAATTTCATAAGTTTCGCGCAAGTCCCGGCATATTAAACAAAGCCAAATATATTTAAGGAGCTAAGTTATGCCTGGTTCAAAAGTATTACTCATTGATGATAATATCCAACAACACGAATTGTTTAATTGTTACGCTGCATCCGCTGAAAAAATCGAATTAAAGTCAGCCGTTGATATCGATCAGGGCATGGTGTCCATGATGGATAAGCAGCCCGATGTAATTTTATTGGATAATCATCTGGAATTTGATGAAACCTACAAAGACAGCGTGCCGCGGCTGCGAGCTTTTGGTTACACAGGGCCGATTGTTGTGATTTCATCAGATATCAGCAATTTATCTCAAGACGAACTTGAAGATTATTCTGTTACAAATTGTGCTGGTAAACTCGATTTTGATCGGAACAATTTTGAAAATAAAATTTATGAGCTCATGGCTGCGTAAACTTAGCAAGCAATAGCTAAAACAAAACCCGCTAGAGGGATGGATCTAGCGGGTTTTTCGTTAACTGGAGGAAAATTAACGTCACTTATTCAGCGGCAAGTCGAACACCTGGGGCAGCGTCGCGCACTGTGCCATCAACGTGGTTTTCAAACTTCTCGAAATTGGCAACAAACATATCAACCAAACGTGTCGCCATTTGATCATATGCTTCTTTATCGTCCCATGTAGAACGTGGGTCCAAAATTGAAGTTTCTACACCTTCCACTGACACTGGAACCTGGAAGCCGAAATTCGCATCCATGCGGTAGTCCGCTTCGTTCAATGTGCCATCAAGCGCAGCGGTTAAAAGCGCACGAGTGGCTTTAATCGGCATGCGATTACCAACGCCATAGGCGCCACCGGTCCAACCAGTATTGACCAACCAGCAATTCACACCATGTTCAGCAATCAATTTGCGCAACAAGTTTCCGTAAACAGCAGGATGGCGCGGCATGAAGGGAGCACCAAAACATGTTGAGAAGGTTGCTTCAGGTTCCGTTACACCTTTTTCTGTGCCAGCCACTTTTGCTGTGTAGCCAGACAAGAAGTGGTACATGGCTTGATCCGGTGTCAGCTTCGCAATAGGTGGTAAAATACCAAACGCATCTGCTGTCAGCATGATAATGTTCAAAGGATGCCCAGATTTACCTGTTTTACTCGCATTTGGAATGAAGTGAAGCGGGTAAGCACATCGTGTATTTTCGGTCAACGACCCATCGTCAAAGTCAGGCTCGCGATTGTCATTTAAAACAACATTTTCAAGCACGGTACCGAAGCGGGTTGTTGTGCCGTAAATTTCTGGCTCAGCTTCTTGTGACAGGCGAATGGTTTTAGCATAGCATCCACCTTCAAAGTTGAAGATACCGTCTTCGCCCCAACCATGCTCATCATCACCGATTAATGTGCGGTTTGGATCTGCAGATAATGTGGTCTTACCTGTGCCAGATAGGCCGAAGAAGACAGCTGAATCGCCTGTTGGACCAACATTTGCTGAGCAATGCATTGGCATAACGTCTTTTTCAGGAAGAAGGTAATTCAGCATGGTGAAGACAGATTTCTTCATCTCACCTGCGTAAGATGTTCCGCCAATTAGAACGATACCTTTTGAGACATTGAGCGCAATCACTGTTTCAGAACGACATTCATGACGCTCGGGGTCCGCGCGGAAGCTTGGCAAATCAATAATTGTCAGTTTGGCCGCAAATTCTTCCAAATCTTCGCGAGTTGGACGAATAAGTAGGTTGCGGATGAACAAAGAATGCCAAGCAAATTCAGTTACAACGCGTGTTGGCAATGCATTTTCCTGATCTGCACCACCAACAAGGTCTTGAACGAACAAATCGCGACCTTCAGCGTGTGAGATCATATCATCGTATAGGCGTTCAAATGCTGCAGACGACATGCCTTTATTATTGTCCCACCAAATCTGATCTTCGGTGGTCGCGTCACGGACGGTAAATTTGTCCGCTGCGGAGCGGCCAGTATGCTGTCCAGTGATCGCGCGTAGCGCACCATGAGCGGTTAAAGTTGCTTCTTTGCGTTGCAGCGCCTGCTCATAAAGCTCACCTTCGGTGAAGTTGTAATACACAGACGAATTCGTCGTGAGTCCACATTGATCGATGCCGAACGCTTTATTGCGTAAACCAAATTCCTGGGTCATAGCAGGAGCCTTTCCATTTTTAAATGACGCTTAAACTTAAGCATCGGAACATACATTCCTTTTAAAATAAAACAAGAAGAATCTAAAAAAAAATCAATAAAAACAATAATTTAATCGTTTTAAATAAATTAAAAAAAATCTAAATCGTTTTAAATCCTTGTATATTAACGTTTGACAACCGCGTGCAAAATTTCCGGTTTTTTAAGCAAATTTTTAATTTGGTGACTTTAATTTGCGCCTGTGCCACATTTTGTTCTCTTTTTATCCGCATTACGGCACAACATGTGAAACGCGTGTAAGTGTAAATTATTCAATTTTGGAGATATCGATGCAGACTATTGCCTTGGTGGACGACGACAAAAACATTCTTACTTCGGTATCAATAGCCTTAGAAGCAGAAGGCTATCGAGTGGAAACATATACCGATGGTGCATCAGCGCTGGATGGACTATTGGCGCGACCGCCGCAACTCGCCGTATTCGATATCAAAATGCCACGCATGGACGGAATGGAATTGTTACGCCGCCTAAGACAGAAATCTGACCTACCAGTAATATTTTTGACATCCAAAGACGAAGAGATCGATGAATTGTTCGGCCTCAAAATGGGTGCGGATGACTTTATCACCAAGCCATTCTCGCAAAGATTATTGGTGGAACGCGTCAAGGCTATTCTTCGTCGCGGTGCAAATCGTGAAGCCGGTGCAACCCAAAAAAGTGAAGGCGGCGAGCAAAAAATTCTCGAGCGTGGCCATCTTTCTATGGATCAAGAGCGACATATTTGCACATGGAAAGGCGAGGTCGTTACATTGACCGTCACTGAATTCTTGATCCTATTGTCGCTTGCGCAACGTATCGGGGTTGTTAAAAGCCGTGATTCATTGATGGATGCAGCTTATGATGATCAGGTCTATGTAGATGACCGCACAATTGATAGTCATATTAAACGTTTGCGGAAAAAGTTTAAAATGGTCGACAAAGAGTTTAATATGATCGAAACGCTTTATGGTGTGGGCTATCGTTTTCGCGAATCGTAATAGTTCTGCGCTTAATAGCTTCGATTAAACTGTATTAGATTGTACTTAAATTGGATGATGTTCCGGGCAAATTAACAGGGTCTGACGAAAAGTCCGAAGAGCGGATTTCCAAAGCCCAGCCTGAGGCGCAATCTGAAGCGCTGGCTGGAAAGACCCAATCGACAAGAAAAACGCGGGATAAACGCGCGAAAGAACAACCGCGTTTTAAGTTCACGCATCCGTTTACGTTTATTCGGCGGATATTTGGTGGATTTATCTTTTCCAGCTTAACGCGGCGGATCTTGTTTTTAAATCTTGCTGCCTTGTTGGTTCTGGTATCAGGCATTTTATACCTTAATCAGTTTCGCGAAGGCTTGATTGACGCACGTGTTGAAAGTTTGCTTACGCAAGGCGAGATCATCTCAGGTGCGATTGCAGCATCTGCAAGCGTTGAAACAGATTCAATAACCATCGATCCGCAAAAATTGCTTGAACTTCAAGCCGGTGAAAGTCTTTCTCCAACGGTGTCTGATGATAATGTGTTCCCCTTTGACCCAAAACTGATTGCACCTGTTTTGCGTCGAGTTATTTCACCTACGCGCACGCGGGCGCGTATTTATGATCAAGACGCTGAGCTGCTGCTTGATTCCCGGTTTTTATATACAAGCGGTCAGGTGTTACGATTTGATTTAGATGCGCCAGACGATGAGGAAGATCTGCATATTTGGGAGCGGATTTCAAAATTTTTCAATGGATTGCTGCAGCCGGGAAATTTATCGATCTACCGTGAAGCTCCTGAAGCGGATGGTTCCATCTATCCAGAGGTGATGAGTGCGCTCACCGGTGGGCGCGGCGCGGTGGTTCGCGTGACTGAAGACAGTGAACTTATTGTATCTGTCGCAGTGCCAGTTCAGCGTTTCCGCGCCGTTCTGGGTGCGCTTTTATTGTCCACTCAAGCCGGTGATATTGATAAAATCGTTCAAGCAGAACGGGAAGCGATTGTGCGGGTTTTTGGCGTGGCAGCTTTTGTGACTATTATCTTGTCGCTTTTGCTCGCAAGCACCATTGCAAATCCTCTACGTCGCTTATCCGCAGCAGCCGTGCGCGTGCGTCGCGGGGTAAAAGCGCGTGAGGAAATTCCAGATTTTTCTGCTCGGCAGGACGAAATCGGAAATTTGTCGATCGCCTTGCGCGATATGACCAGCGCACTTTATGACCGCATTGATGCGATTGAGAGCTTTGCGGCTGATGTGAGCCATGAGCTGAAAAACCCTCTAACATCTTTACGCAGCGCCGTTGAAACCCTGCCTTTGGTGAAAAACACAGAATCGCGCGACAAGCTGCTTGGTGTCATCCAACATGATGTGAAGCGCCTGGATCGTCTCATCAGCGATATCTCCGATGCATCAAGATTGGATGCAGAGCTCGCTCGGGATGATGCGCGCATTGTCGATATGGCAAAATTATTGAAAGATCTGGTTGAGATATCTTCGCAAGTCAGTCGAAGAAGCAAAGATGTTAAAATCAGCTTGAAGATCGCTGATACCGCCAAAGATGAAACTTATGAGGTCCTGGGGCATGATTTGCGCTTGGGGCAGGTTATTACCAATCTCATTGAAAATGCCAGAAGCTTTGTAGCGGATCAAACAGGTCATATTCAGATCGAACTCACCAAAGACGATGAAACACTGACCATCAAAGTCATGGATAATGGCCCAGGTATCCAAATCGAAGATATCAATCGTGTCTTTGAGCGTTTTTACACCGATCGCCCCGAAGGCGAAGATTTTGGTCAAAATTCTGGACTGGGTCTATCCATCAGCCGTCAAATCATCGAAGCGCATGCCGGCCAAATCGATGTTAAAAATGTAATCTCTGAAAAAGACGGATCGATTTTAGGTGCTTGTTTCGAAATTTGCCTGCCGTTGATTGACGAGAATTAGGAATAATACCGTATCGTAACATCAAATTTGGTGCGGTGAACGACGATTTTGAACTTTTCTCAATCCAATCATCAAATTTTTGCTTGAACTTAGCGTCACCCTGTACATGATAGCGGAACTGCAAATCAGCTTCAGTTTAATAAGAAGTAATGACGGTATGGGGTCTACATGATCGGATTGGTGCTTGTCACCCATGGCAATTTAGCCGAAGAATTTAAAAATGCGCTTGAGCATGTGGTGGGTCAGCAAGAGGCTGTCGAAACCATTTGCATTGGTCCAGAAGATGATATGGATCGCCGCCGCGAAGACATCGTTAACGCGGTCAAAGATGCCGATCAGGGTAACGGAGTGATCATTTTAACCGATATGTTTGGCGGAACACCGTCAAATTTGTCTATCTCGGTTATGGAAAGCGGTGGCATCGAGGTGATTGCTGGGATTAATTTACCAATGCTCATCAAATTGGCACGTGTCCGTGAAGATAATGATATGCAAAAGTCTCTCCAGGAAGCCCAAGATGCAGGCAAGAAATATATTAATGTGGCCAGCAGCCTGCTAAGCGGAAAATAATCAATGACAATTCAAAGAACGTTTGAAATCACGAATAAACGTGGGTTGCATGCGCGTGCTTCGCATAAGTTTGTCCAAACCGTGGAGCAGTTTGATGCTCAAGTGACTGTCAGCAAAGATGGCATGGACGTTGGCGGGGATGAAATCATGGAACTTTTGATGCTGGCGGCGAGTTGCGGATGTTCAATAGAAGTTAGCGCCGAAGGCAATGAGGCCAAAGATGTTCTCGATGAGCTGGAAAAATTGATTGCTGATAAATTTGGTGAGGGCGAATAATATTATAAGGATATAAACATTTCTTTATATCTTTCTTGCTAGATGTGCTTCAAAATGATAAACGAAGGGCAAAATCAGTCTTAATTGATTTATCCCTCACCTCATTGGAGACATTTATGAGCGAATTTAATGATTATATCGTTGCTGATATCTCGCAAGCACCATTTGGTCGCACAGAAATAGATATCGCCGAAACCGAAATGCCAGGTCTTATGGCATCACGTGAAGAATATGCAAAATCTCAGCCTTTGAAAGGCGCTCGCATTTGCGGGTCTTTGCATATGACCATTCAAACAGCTGTTTTGATCGAAACATTGGTTGCTCTTGGCGCAGAAGTTCGCTGGGTATCTTGTAATATTTTCTCAACGCAAGATCACGCGGCTGCGGCAATTGCAGCCGCGGGCATCCCAGTATTTGCCATTAAAGGTGAAACATTGGAAGAATACTGGTCTTACACAGATCGCATGTTCCAATGGACTGATGGCGAGCCATGCAACATGATTTTGGATGATGGTGGCGACGCAACAATGTATATCTTGCTTGGCGCACGTGCGGAAGCAGGCGAAGATGTCTTGTCAAATCCAGGTTCAGAAGAAGAAGAAGTTTTGTTCGCGCAAATCAAGAAGCGCATGGAACAAAGCCCAGGCTTCTTTGCGAAACAACGTGACGCGATTAAAGGTGTTACAGAAGAAACAACAACTGGTGTGAATCGTCTTTACCAGTTGCAAAAAGCTGGCCAGCTGCCATTCCCTGCGATCAACGTCAATGATTCAGTGACGAAATCAAAATTCGACAATAAATATGGTTGTAAAGAATCACTTGTGGACGGTATCCGTCGTGCAACTGATGTGATGATGGCTGGTAAAGTTGCTGTTGTATGTGGTTACGGCGATGTGGGCAAAGGTTCTGCTGCTTCCCTTGCTGGCGCTGGTGCACGTGTAAAAGTCACGGAAGTTGATCCAATTTGTGCGCTTCAAGCGGCAATGGATGGATTTGAAGTTGTGCAGCTTGAAGATGTTGTTTCAACAGCGGATATCTTCATCACAACAACCGGTAACAAAGACATCATCAAAGTCGATCACATGCGTGAGATGAAAGATATGGCTATTGTTGGCAATATCGGACACTTTGATAATGAAATTGAAGTTGCTGAGCTTAAAAACTTCAAATGGAATAATGTGAAGCCACAAGTTGATATGATCGAGTTTCCAAAAGGCAATCGCATGATCCTCTTGTCAGAAGGTCGTTTGCTAAACTTGGGTAATGCAACAGGTCACCCTTCCTTCGTGATGTCTGCATCATTTACCAACCAAGTCTTGGCACAAATCGAGCTTTACACAAAAGGCAGCGAGTATCAGAATGAAGTTTATGTTCTGCCAAAGAAACTTGATGAGCATGTTGCGCGTCTGCATCTTGCCAAACTCAATGCAAATTTGAGCGAGCTCAGCAAGGAACAAGCGGACTATATTGGTGTTTCAACAGAAGGTCCATTTAAGCCTGAACACTATAGATATTAATATAATATCAATTATACACAACATATTGTGGCCGCGACCTTGACTTTTAGGTCGCGGCTTATTTTTTGCCTTTTCCCCTTCACGCTGATTCTCAATAAGGGTATATTTTATGGGATGATTCGGTTTGCATTTATGGGGATGGCAATGTCGGATCTGCGATGTCTTGTATAATGGCGGCAATAAGGATCAGGACATGCCGAGTTTTATCTCGAAGGTCAGGCAGGTAAACCATTTATGCACAAACCTTAAAACGGGTTTGGCTAAAGGTGCCGTTCAAAAAGCCTTAAATTATAAGCCATTATTTTATGCAAATGCACTGCTGCTCGCAGGTACAACATTATCGAGTGCACAAACGGAGCAGTTAAATACAGCTGGTTTGCAACCCGTCAAGGCCATGGGTTTGTCAGCGTCTTCAATGGATATTCTCTATTTTTCAATGATCATTGGTGCGATTTCCGCTACCATGATTTCCGCGGTTTGGCTCATACGTGAACGTTCAAAAATTGAAAATGAAAACACGAAACTTCGCGCTCAGTTGCGTGAAGCCCAAGCGATAAAAAACCGCTACAGCGCGCTAATTTCAGATTCCAATCAGCGTCTCGTCATTTGGGATGGTGAAAATGGTCCGGCCGAAACACTCGGTGGATTGCCACACCAAGTGTCGGCCCCAAGTGATCTGGAAGGTTTTCTAAAATTTGATCAGTGGCTCGATCTCCAATGTGCTGAAAAACTGAATAAGGCGCTCAAGAACTTAAAGTCTAATGCTGTGCGCTTTGACGAATTTGTTGAAACCGTTCGCGGCGATATGCTTGAAGTGCAAGGCCGTGTCTCAGGAGGAAATGCATTCATTCGCTTTGTTGCACTCAACGATGTGCGGGAAGAGCGTGCGTCACTTTTGTCCGAACGAGATCGGTTGGTCGGCGCATTAGAAACATTTCAAAATCTTCTTGATGTCATAGAAATGCCGGTTTGGATGCGCGGTTCAGATGGAAAACTGGTTTGGGTCAATGAAGCATTTGCGCATGCTACAGAAGCTAAAAATCGGCAGGACGCGATCGACCGAAATTTAGAATTGCTGGGTATTCAAGCCCGGGAAAAAATCAAAGCGGAATCAACACCTGAGCGTCCATTTTATGACAAGGTTTCAACAGTTGTACGTGGTGCGCGGAAGTTTTTTGACGTTGCTGACACCAAGAGTGCAACTGGTTCAGCTGGATTAGCGCTCGATGTAAGCACCGAGGAAGATATTCGCAGTGAGCTTGAAAGTACGCTCCAAAGCCATATCAATGTCCTGAATTCGATCAACACCCCCGTAGCGATTTTCGATAAGAACCAACAGTTGCAATTCTATAATCAGGCATTTCAGCAATTATGGGAGTTGGGTACAGATTTCTTGGCATCAAACCCCGACAATAATGCATTTTTCGAGCGTCTGCGTGCCGATAGCAAACTTCCTGATCAACCAGGTTGGCATGATTGGAAAGAAGAGATGCTCAGCGTATATCGGCAGGTCGAACCCAGCCAACATATGTGGCATCTCGCTGATGGACAGACAGTCCATGTCGTTGCCAACGCCAATGCGCAAGGTGGCGCGATTTGGGTCTTTGAAAACCTCACTGAAAAAGTTGATCTTGAATCTCGATATAATCGCCTGCAACAAGTACAAGGCCAAACAATCGATCATTTGGCGGAAGGCGTATGTGTATTCGCATCTGATGGTACGCTGGCATTGGTCAATCCAGCCTTTAGAGCACTTTGGGCAGTGTCGGAAGAAGATGTGCCGCAAGGGGCGCATATTCGAACGATGGTGGGTGCTTGTGAGACGTCTTACGATAAGCCAGACGGATGGCAGCGTTTTGCCGATATTATCACTAGCTTGGACGACACACGCCATAATCATGAAGGCCGGTTAGAACTTGATACTGGCTTGATACTGGATTTTGCTTTGGTGCCGCTAGCAGGTGGCCTGACCATGCTAACATTTGTCAACATGTCAGATAGCGTTCGTGCCGAGCGCATGCTGACAGAAAAGAACGAAGCTTTGGTTAAAGCGGAATCCTTGAAAAACGATTTCGTCCATCATGTGTCCTATGAACTTCGATCGCCACTGACCAATATTATGGGCTTTACAGACTTGGTTCGCACACCTGAAATTGGGACACTCAACGAGCGCCAATCTGAATATCTTGATCATATAGCGACATCATCTTCCGTTCTTTTGACGATTGTGAATGACATTTTAGATCTGGCAACAGTTGATGCAGGTGTGATGAAACTCGATGTCAGTGATGTCGCCATACCAAAATTGTTTGAAGAAACCTGCGAACAGGTCGCCGATCGGATGAAGGAAAATTTGCTCCATCTGAAGGTCGATCTCACACAAGCACCGGACAAAATTCGCGGTGATCACCAAAGATTAAAGCAGATTTTGGTCAAGCTTTTGGGCAATGCAGCTAACGCTTCGCCGAAAGGAGCTGATATTTTGCTCGATTGTTTGGTTGAGAATGACAATGTTGTTTTCAAGGTGAAAGACTTCGGTGCCGGGATCGATAAAGACGAGATCGATAAGATCTTTGCGAGATTTGAATCAAAAGGCAAAAATGGCCATCGCGGTGGCGCAGGTCTTGGCCTCTCGATTGTCAAAAGCTTTGTTGGCCTACATCATGGCGATGTCCAAATCGACAGTGTGTTGGAAGAAGGCACGACCGTCACCTGCACGCTGCCAATAGATTTTGAAAATCCAACAGAGGCATCGCGCCGCGATATTGGCTAAGGTAGGTTCATTTGACTACCAACCATCATAGTTTGACAATTGGCTTAGCGAACGAACGAGCAACGGTGCGTTTTGCACAAGATCTGGCACTTGCTGTTACGCTGGGTGATTGTATCACGTTATCGGGTGATTTGGGTGCTGGCAAAACAACCCTTGCCCGCGCCATCATAAGATCAGTAGCGCTCGACCCTGATCACGAGGTTCCCAGTCCTACATTTACGCTTTTGCAGACATATGAATTACGGTTCACGATTGGCCATTTTGATTTATATCGCATTGGCGATCCGGATGAAATTCATGAGCTCGGTTTAGACGATGTTTTGGAAACGGGTATTGCTCTGATTGAATGGCCTGAAATGGCGGATGGCGGGCTGCCAGCCTATGCGATCAAAGTAAAGATGTCGGGTTTGGATGATCAGCGTTCGTTGCAGATCTCTGGTCCAGAAGCGTTTATGAGCCGTTTGCGGCGTTCTTTGACCATTCGAAAATTCCTAGAGGATGAGGGATTGATCGATTGCGATCGGTTTTTTCTTCTTGGCGATGCGTCTACCCGAACCTATGAGCGTGTGCTTCATGCTAATTCCGATCCCTTGATCTTGATGAATTCACCACGACAATCTGACGGCCCCATTATTAAAAATGGCAAAACCTATTCAGAAATAGCTCATTTGGCCGAAGATGTGGTTCCATTTGTTGCCATTGCCGAGCTGCTCGCAAGCTATGGTCTCACCAGTCCCAAAATTCTCCACGCTTCTATTGAAGACGGGATCTTGGTAGTTGAAGATCTTGGGGATGAAAAACCTATAGATGCCCAAAATGTTCCGATATCGGAACGATATTTAGCGGCGGTTGATGTTCTCGCGTTTCTGCACGGTAAACCTGTCCCCGGCCAGCTTGAAATTGCGGGTGGTTTCACACATTCACTTCCACATTATGATGAAGATATCATGCAGATGGAGATCGAACTGCTGCCAGATTGGTATCTGCCATATAAAACCAGTACGCCAACAAACAAAGCATCGAAAGACGCGTTTATATCCATCTGGAAAACGCTTTTTGTACGGTTAAAGCAGGCGGAAACGTCCCTGGTGCTTAGAGATTATCATTCTCCCAATATTATTTGGCAACCAAATCGAACAGGTATTGAACGTGTGGGATTGATTGATTTCCAAGATGCTTTGATCGGACCTTCAGCCTATGATGTTGCATCCCTTGCACAGGATGCGCGTGTGACAGTTTCCGAAGAT
Organism: Rhizobiaceae bacterium; assembly: GCA_017644105.1. Taxonomy (GTDB): domain Bacteria; phylum Pseudomonadota; class Alphaproteobacteria; order Rhizobiales; family Rhizobiaceae; genus Lentilitoribacter. The sequence continues at coordinate 253,506 of JAEPMD010000001.1, forward strand.
TTAGAGCAGAAACTTCTTGAGGAATACAGATCAATTCGGGTGCAGAACGATAGTAGTTTTGATATTGATGGGTTTAGTGAAGCCTATGCGATTATGGCTGCTCAACGCGCGTCTAAAGTTATCGGGATTTTTGTCCGCCTCAAAGAACGCGATGGCAAAGCGCATTATTTGCAACACATCCCTCGTATCGAAGAGTATTTAAGACGCCTTTGCCATTATCCTGTTTTGGCACCACTGCGTGATTGGCTAGTCAAGCACCAGGTTCTATAATTAGCCCAATAGGGAACGAATCAATGGGGCAAACTGATTTTGAAATCTGCAATTATATTGGCAGCCGGTCTTGGAACACGCATGCGACCTTTGACAGAGAAAATCCCGAAACCGTTGGTTTCTGTTGATGGTAAACCATTGATCCAATATTGCTTTGATAGCTTAGAGCATGCCGGTTTTGAAAGAGCGGTGGTGAATGTGCATTATTTGCCAGATCAAATCTTGGAATATATCAATGGTGTCGAGCAATCGTTCGATATTCTTATTTCAGATGAGCGGGATGAATTGCTTGATTCTGGCGGTGGAATTGTCAAGGCAATGTCACAGCTCGATCATGCTCCATTCCTGCTTTTGAATGCCGATACATTTTGGCTGGAAGACCAAAACGCGGATCAAACAAATCTCGAATTGTTAGTTAATGCATTTGATCCAGATGATATGGATATTCTGATGATGGTTGCGCCACTGGCATCGACCACAGGTCATCATGGGACAAGTGATTTCAACATTGACGGAAAAGGTCGGCTTGAACGTTTCCGGGGATCTACGCCTGAATCTGTCATTTATGCCGGCGCAGCTATTATTAATCCAGAAATCTTTGCTAAAATCACAGAACCAAAATTCAACTTAAACCGATGCTTTGATGAAGCGATCGAAAAAGGTCGATTATTTGGACATGTAATGCATGGGCATTGGATCACTGTCGGCACAGTTGAGGCCATTGATGATGCTGAAAAATCCATGAAAGCGTTTGCGAGTGGGTGACATTCATGCAAACCAATCGCGGGACAATCCCAATTTATTGACCATTCCACCCGGGGTGCCATTTCTTGAAACCTTCGCCAAAAGCCTGTTGCAGGGCGAATTAGATCCAAATTTTCGTTATCAGCCAGAAGAGCCTCACAAATTGGCTCGCTGCCGGATTTATGTGCCCACGCGTCGCGCCGCGCGGGCTTTGAGATCGGAATTTGCTGATCAGATCGGACATCAGTCGGTTATCTTGCCCGATATTCGAGCGCTTGGCGAAGTCGACGATGATTTAGGTTTTTTTGATAATAGCCGACCACATGATCTGATGCAGGACGAACCTATTTCCCAGGTTCAAGCCATGCTGATTTTAGGTGAACTCATCTTGGCGTGGAAAAAAGCATTGCCCAAAGCATTTAGTGAGCAGTTGCAATCAGTTCCACTTGTTGCGCCGGCAAATCCATCCGATGCTTTATGGTTGGCGGCCGAACTATTGTCGCTGCTTGAATCTTCGGAAAGCGAAGAGATTGACCTTGGAAGACTTGCAGGAATAAGCCTTCAAGAACATGCCGAATGGTGGCAGCTTACACTCGAATTCTTGAAGATTGTGCGTGAATATTGGCCTGAGAGATTACAAGAAATTCGACGGCAAAGTAATGCACAATATCAAGTCAACCTGCTTGATCGCCAGACACAGGACTTAATTGCAAATGGACATGATGGCCCTGTGATCGTTGCCGGATCGACCGGTTCGTTGCCGGCAACAGCACGTCTCATCAAAGCAGTTTCAATGTTCGAACATGGCGCAGTTGTTCTCCCAGGTTTGGATCAGGAGATGAGTCCGGATCAATGGTCCTATATTTATTATTTTGCGGATGATCAAAAGACGTTTGAACCATCCGATCAGCTCACGGCCGCTGTCACCCAAGGTCACCCGCAATTTGGTTTGGCTCGATTATTATTTCGCATGGGACTGAACATTTCAGATGTGTATAAGGTGCCCCAATTGGGCGCTGAAACACAAGATTTTGCTGAAAGACGCAACATTGTGTCCAAGGCGATGTTGCCATCTGCCATGACAACAATCTGGGCAAATGATGCTGGTGTTGGTTTTGAACAGGAAAAGATCGCATTTAAAAATGTCAGTCTGGTGGAGGCTGGTAATGACCGCGAGGAGGCTGCAGCAATAGCAGTGGCCATGCGCCTTGCATTGGAAGGCGGTCCAGAGGCCAATGATCCAAATGTTGCATTGGTCACGCCAGATCGAAATCTAGCCCTTAAGGTGTCAATCGAACTTCAAAAATATGGCATCATGGCCGATGATTCCGGTGGGCAGTCCCTCTCCCAATCACAGATTGGAACTTTGCTGATGTTGGCGTTGGAAGCGTCAATTGGCTCACCGGATCATGCAGTGCTTGCGTCATTTTTAAAACATCCTTTTACGCTTTTTGGCTTTGAAGAAAAAACCAGGACAAAAGCAATCTCAGTCATTGAGCGCACGATATTACGCGGTGCGGAGCGTAGTTTTAGACCTCATCAAATTTCTGATGCGTTACGAGACTATCTGCAGAACATTGACGAACACAAACATATTCCCGCTTGGCGTCGAAACATATCAGCGGAAGATATTCAGCTGGCGATCACATACGCTGACGACTTAAAAACCGCCTTTGATGCAATTTACGATCTAGATGTCGGGCTCCATGGACAAGCAGATGCGCTGCCAACAATAGCGCAATGGACGGATAAGACTATCCAGTTGCTGGAAGCTGTTACATTGTCACCGACAGAGGATTATCTGATTTGGGACAGCGAAGCAGGTCAAAAACTTGTGTCGCTGCTGGAGGAGATTGTGTCCTGCCCAACGGAGTTGCGCGTGACTGGTCAAGAATGGGTGCAGATGCTTGAGCCGCTTTTAAGCGGACAGGTGGTGAAACCAAAAACCGGGAACCATCCACGTGTGATGATTTGGGGTGCATTGGAAGCCCGTCTCCAAGCCGTCGATACAATTATTCTTGCAGGGCTCAACGAAGGTGTTTGGCCAAACACATCATCAAATGATCCGTTTTTATCTCGTTCGATGAAATCTGAGATTGGACTGGAACCGCCCGAACGACGCATTGGTCTTGCAGCACATGATTTCCAAATGGGGATGGGCGCGAAAAATGTTATTCTGAGCCGTTCGTTGAAATCCGGTGGTGCGCCAACCGTTGCTTCCCGCTGGGTACAACGATTATGCGCGGTATTAAGTGCTGATATAGTTCAAGCCATGACCTCGCGTGGTGAAGAGTTGATCGCATTCTCTACTATCCATCAAAGTGAAAAAGCGGCACCAATCGCGCAGCGCCCAGACCCAAAACCTAATTATAAATATCAACCAATTAGCTATTCTTTTAGTGAAATATCGACACTACGACGCGATCCATATGCAGTTTATGCAAAGCGCATTTTAAAACTGCAACCCCTTGAAAGTTTCTCCAATGACGCTGATCTTCGTGCGCGTGGCACAATTTTTCATGCTGTGTTAGAAGAATTTTCGCATGACATCTCAAATCATGATGCAGCTGATTTAGAAAAATTACTGTCCGATATACTCGAACGTAAATTCGCGGAAAGCGATTTGCCAGCGGAAACCGCTCTTTTGTGGCAGGATCGTTTCGCTAGAATCATAGAACCTTATGTTAGATGGGAAATAGAACATAGCGAGGACGTGGCATCACGAGAAGTAGAGGCATCAGCTCGATGCGCATTGCCGGGAGATATTCCCTTTCAGCTCACTGGTCGAGCGGATCGAGTTGATCTGTTAAAGGATGGATCAGTTGACATCATCGATTTTAAAACCGGAACCAGCCCGTCAGCACGGGAAGCGCGGAGTTTATTAGATCCGCAATTGCCGCTTGAAGCTTATGCGATAATGAAATCCGGTTTCAAAGAGATTAAATCAAATTCGGTGCGCAGTTTAAAATATGTGCGTTTAAAACCGGCCGACAGGCTGATTGTTGATCAGGTTGAAGCTAAACCGACCAAGAAAGAGCCAGAGCCTTTTTCGGCTGAGCAATTGGGTGAAAAGGCAGCAGATGAATTATCACAATTGCTGCACGAGCTTTACCACAACAAGATCGGTTTCAAATCGCGCACGATTCCAAAAATGGATCGCGAGTATACAGGCGACTATAACCATCTTGCCCGCGTGTCAGAATGGTCTGTAGCAGATACACAAGAAGATGGTGACCATGACTGAGCCATCTGAAACCATAGAGCTAATCGGAGAAACATCCCGCAGACAAATGCGGGCAGCAACGCCGAGTATTTCTGCGTGGGTGTCTGCCAATGCGGGTTCGGGAAAAACGCATGTATTGTCTCAACGAGTGGTGCGGTTGCTGCTTAACCGGACGCCACCTTCTGCTATTTTGTGTTTGACCTATACTAAGGCCGCGGCCGCTGAAATGTCACTTCGTATTTTCGACATTCTAGCGAAATGGTCTCAAATGAGCGATGAAACACTTCATGAAGAAATCTCAAAAATAGAAAGTAAACCGGCAAATAAAGAGAAAGTTGCTTTTGCCCGCACTCTATTCGCGTCAGCGCTTGAAACGCCTGGTGGGCTGAAAATCCAAACCATTCACGCCTTTTGTGAATCTCTGCTTCATCGCTTTCCGTTGGAAGCCAATGTTGCGGGTCATTTTCAGGTACTGGATGATGTGGCCGCCGAAGATCTTCAAATTGATGCGCGACGTATCGTTTTAAATCGGGCGGCGAAAGAGCCATCAGGGGCCATCGCGAAAGCCATTGATTGTGTGCTGGAACAGGGCGGTGAATTTGCTTTGGATGATCTCATAGGAAAGTTCATTTCTATGCGACATGCATTGTCCGATTTCATCTCTTTTTCAGATGCCAAAGATGGACTTAGAACAGAGATCGCACTCCGGCTTGAGATTGAAACAGAAGATGATGATCCATATTCAAAAATATGGCCCATCCCTTCTATGTCAGATGGTCAAATCGAAGCCTATTATAGCGCGGCGCTTGATGGGAAGAATAAGTCACCTAAGGAGCTTGCCGCCTGTTTGATGGAATGCAAACGGGCTGCATCAAATGAGCGTAAATTTGAAATTTTATGTGACGGTTTTTTAACGCAAGCGGGCAAGCCTCGGAGTTTAAAAAACGCAGTCTCAAAAGACATAGCGGCAATGTTGCCGGATATGCCGGATCGGTTAGAACTGCTGCTTAACCATCTTACGCAACAGATAGACTATTTGCGGCGGCGTGCCTGTCTTGATGTCACTGAACAGGCCCTTTTATTAGCCGCGCAATTTATCGATACATATGAAGGTTTAAAGCGCCGCATGGCCATGCTCGATTATGAAGATCTCATTGTCAAAACAGAGCAGCTATTGTCCAAAAACGGAGCGGGACCTTGGGTTCACTATAAGCTTGATCGCGGTATCGATCATATCTTAGTTGACGAAGCTCAAGATACAAGTCCAGTTCAATGGCAAGTCATACAATCCTTAGCCGACGAATTTTACGCCGGCAAAACGGCGCGCGAACTAAATCGCTCTATGTTCGCTGTGGGCGATGAGAAGCAATCTATCTATTCATTCCAAGGCGCACGACCGGAAAGGTTTGATCAGGAGCGACGTGATACCCAAAAGCGCGCTAAGAATGCGGAAAAAGCGTTTGAATCGATTTCCCTACGGGTGTCGTTCAGGTCAACATTTGAAGTCTTGGATTTGGTCGATTTGGTTTTTGCTGATCATGATGCAAAACGAGGTCTGACATATTCAGATGATGATGTGCTTCATGAAACTGTTCGCCGGAATGCTCCGGGTCAGGTTGAGCTTTGGCCAATGCTTGCCAAAGAGCCCGCACAAGATATGGAAAATTGGCTTGAACCTTTTGATGCGGTTGCTGAGCAAGATCCGATTAACATTTTAGCTCAGCAAATCACTGCGGTATTAGAATCTTGGGTCGATAACGAACAAATACTCGATCAAAAAACAGGCGCATATCGCAACATTCGTGCTGGCGATATTTTGGTGCTTGTCCGCAAACGAGATGCATTTGTCCCAACGTTGATGCGGACCATCAAATCAACAACCAATATCGCCGTTGCGGGTGCAGACAGATTAAAACTTACAGATCATATCGCAGTCCAGGATTTGATGTCCCTCGGACGTGTGGTTTTATTGCCAGAGGATGATTTATCTCTGGCGGCTCTTTTAAAAAGTGCATTTTTTAATGTCAGTGAAGAACAATTATTTGATCTATGTGCAGATCGCGGAAACGACATCTCGGTTTGGGCGCAGCTTAAAGACTTATCGCAGAGCAATACCGTCTGGGCAGGTATTCATGACCAGATCATAAAGTTTCAATCTCTGGCGCAAACTTGTTCTGTCCATGGTTTTTATAGCCGAGTTCTCGAAGTATTCGGAATGCGCGATGTGTTCCTTGGTCGATTAGGGCACGAAGTCATCGATGTTTTGGATGAATTTTTGACGCTTGCCCTTGATCATGATCAAGATGGGACTTCAAGTCTGCAGATTTTTTTAAATCAACTTGAAAGTTCTGAACCTGAAATTAAGCGGGAACAAGAGCAGAGCCTAGACGCGGTACGTATTATGACCGTGCACGCGTCCAAGGGTCTCGAGGCGCCAATTGTGTTCTTGGTAGATCCAGGTAGCGCTGCATTTCACGCATCTCATATGTCGTCAATCCGATTGTTGGATCCACCAGAGCATCAGGCTAATAGGCCAAAATGCCCACTTTGGGTCCCAGGCTCAGCGATTGAAAATCAGAAAACAGATGAGATAAAAACTGCATCAGAACATGTTGCTGAGGAAGAATATCGACGTCTCCTATATGTTGGATTAACACGCGCTGCTGACCGCTTAATTGTGTGTGGTTATCGAGGGACACGCGTGCCATCGAAACCCACCTGGCATAGTTTGGTGGAAGGTGGGTTTGATCGTGCCGACACCGAAATGAAACAGGAAATTACCTATAGTCTGGAAGGATTGACTTGGGGTATTCAACGTTTCTCCCGCGGAAAAACGAGCGATGAATATGCGCAAACTGAACAGATAAATGAGGCCAGCGGGTCGATAAACAAGCGCCCTGATCTGCTTGATAAACCGCTCACAAATGTGAAAGGTTTACCCAGACCGCTCATCCCGTCAGGCGCTTCGGTGCTCGTTGATGGAGATGATGGTAAAAATCACAAAGTTTCACCTTTTGCAAAGCGCGGTCCGGAAAATGTCAGTGCCATCGAATATGGTAAGACCATCCACCGCCTCTTGCAGGTTTTACCAAATTTGCCCGCTGATGAATGGCGCTTTAATGCTGAAAACTATCTTCAAAACCGCCTGCCTGGGCTAACCGCCCAGGAAAGAGATGACATGATCGACAGTGTGATCAATGTTATGACCGATCAAAAATTCTCTGCGATATTTTCATCTGAAAGCGCGTCGGAATTTTCCATCATGGGGAGTTTGATGGTCAAAGATGAAGAACGTATTGTCTCAGGCCGCATCGATCGGCTGGTGGTCGAAGAGGATCGACTTCTCATTGTTGATTATAAAACCAATTTCAAGGCACCAAGTGATATTTCGGAAATTTCGCCGTCATATATTGCTCAATTGGCGATTTATCGCGCAGTTTTGGCGCCATTATACCCAAATAAAACAATTGAAGCAGGATTGCTTTACACCAGAACACCCAAGATCATCGAGGTTCCGGACCATATACTCGATGCAGCAATGCAAGAATTAAGTTCAAAATAGTGTGAGCTACTTGAAACGAGACATATTATAGCTCACATATAGGCCACGAAAAAAGTTTAAAGGAGCGCCAAATGGCTACCGTAACAGTCACGAATGACAATTTTCAGTCAGAAGTATTAGAATCAACAACTCCAGTCGTTGTAGATTTTTGGGCAGAATGGTGTGGCCCATGTAAGATGATTGCACCAAGTTTGGAAGAAATCTCCAATGAAATGGGCGATAAAGTCAAAATCGCTAAATTGAACATTGATGAGAATCCAGACCTTGCAGCACAGTTCGGCGTACGTTCAATTCCAACTTTGGCTATGTTCAAAGGCGGTGAAGTGTCAGACATTAAAGTTGGCGCATTGCCAAAAACTGGCTTGTCATCATGGATTGGCGAAGCCATCTAAAGCATTTTTTATAGATCTTGATAAAACCCGCGATGATAATTGCGGGTTTTTTTGTGCCTATCGCGGTGGTGTTCCGTTTTGCGCCAATGTATCGCCAACGAGATAGAGAGAGCCGCAGATCAATATGCGTGGCGGCTTGTCATGATCCGCAGCGCGATAAAGCACAGCGATCTTATTAAGCGCATTGACCAAATCTACCTCAGCCTGCGCCGTTAACCCTGATTCGTTCGCGATTTCAGCCAATTTATCTGCTGGAATTCCCGCATCGGATGTCACAACATCAATTGTGATGAGATGTTCGATATGCCCAGCAAATTTCTCAAAAAAGTCATATGGCTCTTTGGTATTGAGCATGGCAGAAATGAGATAAAGTGGCCTTTCGTCCAATTGCTGGATCGTGTTGACAATGATATTGGCTGCATCAGGATTATGCCCACCATCGATAAAGATATCTGCGCCTAAATTTGACACATGATCTTCCAATGCGCCATGGGGTAATTCCTGCATCCGACCGGGCCAATAGACAGATCGCATCGCCTGTTCAGCCGATTGTTGAGTAACCGTAAATCCTGCATCTTTAACGGCGCGAATAGCCGTTGCCACATTGGCAAATTGATGCTGGCCAATCAGGTTTGGTTTTGGCAGATCTAACAGCCCGTTCTCATCTTGATAGACAAAGCGGCCATGCTCCTCAAAGCCAGCAAAATCCTGACCAAAAACAGCATAGGTGCTTCGGTTCTTCTCTGCCTGCTCGATGATGGTTTCTAAAGCATCGTCAAAAGGTTGCGCGCTGATAATCGTTGGGCAGTTTCGTTTGATAATACCTGCCTTTTCAAAGGCAATTTTCGCTGGCGTATCGCCGAGCAGCATCTGATGATCAAGCGATACGGGCATAATTATGCTGGCGGCTGGATCAGTGATCACATTGGTCGCGTCAAAACGCCCACCCAAACCAACTTCGATGAGGGCAACATCAGCTTCATGTTCTGAAAAGAGCAAGAACATGACGACAGATAGGATCTCAAATACGGTAATCTCAGCGCCGTCATTGGCGGCTGCTACGCGCGCTATTGCATTGGCTAGCACATGATCTTCGACCAGTTTTCCGCCATTTTCATGGGCGATGCGAAAACGTTCATGCCAAGACACTAAATGAGGGGAAGTGTGAACGTGAATCTTATAGCCTTCAGCTTCCAAAAGCGCCCGTGCAAAGGCCGTAAAAGATCCTTTGCCATTTGTGCCTGCAACATGCAGGACAGGCGGCAATTTGTCTTGCGGATTATCAAGTTTGGCAAGCAGCTTAGTGATGCGATCTAAAGAAAGATCATAGCCTTTTGGATGCAAAGACATCAGCTGATCAATCCATTGATCAGCTGTCATAAGATTAAGATCATTCATAATGATGCCTTAGATTATGCGCTGGCTTATGCTTTTGCGTCTTCGCTCACATCTGATGATGCTGTCTCAGCGGTGGCTTCACTGGCGGTAACAGTTTCAGCCACGCTTGCACCAGCAGGTGCAGGTTCTTCGCTTTCATCTGGCAGGGCAAGGAATTCCTCAGGTTTCGCTGGTTCTTTTGCCAGCATGCGAAGAACGCGGCCAAGCGTTGACGGAAGATCATGACGATGGACAACCATATCCACCATGCCGTGCTCAACCAGATATTCCGCAGTTTGGAAACCTTCTGGCAATTTTTCTCGAATGGTCTGTTCAATGACGCGTTTACCAGCAAATCCAATTTCAGCACCAGGTTCAGCAATATGGATGTCACCAAGCATTGCATAAGACGCTGATACGCCACCCGTTGTTGGATTGGTGAGAACTACGATGTAGGGCAAGCCAGCTTCTTTCAGCATCTCAACAGCAACAGTAGTGCGAGGAAGCTGCATGAGAGACAAGATCCCTTCCTGCATGCGCGCACCACCTGAAGCCGGGAACATGACAAGCGGGCATTTTTCCGCAATCGCGCGCTCAAAGGCCTGAATAATCGCTTCACCAGCCGCAATGCCAAGTGACCCGCCCATGAAGTTAAAATCATGTACGCAAGCGACGAGTTTCACACCATCAACTTGGCCAAGACCAGACACAATTGTGTCTTCAAGATCGGTGCGGGCGCGATAATCACGCAAGCGGTCTGTATATTTTTTGGAATCGCGGAACTTTAGCGGATCTTGAACAACGGTCACATCGGCAAGTTGCTCATAACCATTATCAAACAAATGCGCCAAACGTTCTTTGGCTTTCATTTTCATGTGATATTCGGAGCCCGGAACCACAAAATGATTTTCTTCCAAATCCTTGTGAAAAACCATCTCGCCAGTTGTTGGACATTTGATCCATAGATTTTCAGGCACATCACGGCGACCCAGCATTGAGCTGATTTTTGGTCGGACGTAGTTTGTAATCCAGTTCACGCTTAATTCTCCAATTTCGTCTCGTTTAATTGGTGTTTTTATGAGACGTTTTCAATACGTGCGTTTGCAACACCTTGTGCAAGCTCTTTGATGAGCGTTGAAACATTTGTCACGGTTTCAGCGGTTGCAGCCCCATTTTCATCCAATGAGTTCGCAATCTGGCTAACAATCGCAGAACCAACGACCACGCCATCTGCATCCGCGCCAATCACTTGCGCTTGTTCCGCAGTTTTCACACCAAAGCCAACGCAAATTGGCAATTCTGTGTGTGATTTAATGCGCTTCACTGCATCTGTCACATTCGCTGTTTCAGTAAGTGACGATCCGGTAATACCGTTCATCGACACATAATAAACAAAGCCAGATGTGTTATTTAAAACAGTTGGCAGGCGTTTATCATCCGTTGTTGGTGTTGCAAGACGAATGAAGTTGATGCCCTTTTCAAGCGCCGGAATACACAATTCATCATCCATTTCAGGCGGCAGATCAACGACAATCAAACCATCAATGCCTGCATCCAGCGCAGCATCTAAAAATCTGTCGACGCCATAAATATAGATGGGATTATAATAACCCATCAAAACAATTGGCGTATCTTGATCGTCCTTGCGGAACTCTTTGGCCATATCCAAAGTCTTCTGCAGCGTTTGACCGCCTTGCAAAGATCTGCGCGCAGCCATTTGAATAGCAGGACCATCGGCCATTGGATCAGAAAATGGCATGCCAAGTTCAATCACATCAGCACCAGATTCTGCGAGCGCCTTCATCACACTCAAAGAGCTATCAAAATCCGGATCACCACCCATAAAATAGGTCACAAGTGCAGGGCGGTTTTGCGCTTTTAAATCCGCAAAGCGTTTATCCATACGTGCTGTCATTTTTATAGCTCCACACCCAAATGCTTACCAACTGTGAAGACATCTTTATCGCCACGTCCACATAAGTTCATCACGATAATTTTGTCTTTGCCCATTTTAGGTGCGCGTTTAACGACTTCCGCCAAAGCATGGCTTGGTTCAAGTGCAGGAATGATGCCTTCTACACGTGTGAGAAGCTGGAAGGCTTCCAAGGCTTCATGGTCCATGATCGGCACATATTCAACACGGCCTGTATCTTTAAGCCATGAATGTTCAGGCCCGATACCTGGATAATCAAGACCTGCAGAGATCGAATGACCTTCTTCGATCTGACCGTCTTTGTCCTGTAGAAGATAGGTGCGGTTGCCGTGCAATACGCCCGGGTTACCTGCTGTGAGCGATGCGCAATGCTCGTCTGAATCAAGTCCTTTACCACCAGCTTCAACTCCGACAATTTCAATATCTTTGTCATCAAGGAATGGATGGAAGAGACCAATAGCATTTGAACCACCGCCAACAGCTGCAACCAGCATGTCAGGCACACGACCTTCAAGTGCGATCATCTGCTCGCGTGTTTCTTGACCAATCACTGATTGGAAATCACGCACCATTTCTGGATAAGGATGCGGGCCAGCAGCTGTACCAATAATGTAATAGGTGTCCTCAACATTGGTTACCCAATCGCGCAAGGCTTCGTTCATCGCGTCTTTAAGCGTACCATTACCGGCGGTCACTGGAATAACTTCCGCGCCCAAGAGCTTCATGCGGAACACATTTGGTGCCTGACGTTCAACATCAGTTGCGCCCATATAAACAACACATGGCAGGCCAAAACGCGCCGCAACAGTTGCTGATGCCACACCATGTTGGCCGGCCCCTGTTTCAGCGATAATGCGTTTCTTGCCCATACGTTTGGCCAATAGAATTTGACCCAAGCAATTGTTGATCTTGTGAGAACCAGTGTGGTTCAACTCATCGCGTTTGAAATAGATCTTCGCGCCGCCAAGTTCTTCCGTTAAACGCTCAGCAAAATAAAGCGGGCTTGGGCGACCGGTATAATGTGTATTCAGCGCTTCCAACTCTTTTTTGAAAGACGCATCCGTTTTTGCAAAATCCCAATGCTCCTGCAAATCAAGAATAAGTGGCATGAGTGTTTCAGCGACGAAGCGCCCACCATAAATGCCAAAACGCCCGTCTTCGTCAGGGCCTTCCCTGAGTGAGTTAGGTAATGATTGTTGGTTCACGCGTTTCTCCTAGGATCCAAATTACGAACATGATTTGATAGCGTTAAAAAAGCCATCCATCAATTCTTTATCTTTTACGCCCGGTTTTATTTCTATCCCCGAAGAGACATCCATTCCAATTGCATGTGTGTTTTTAATTGCTTCACACACATTTTGAGCATTTAGCCCACCTGATAGCATATATTCAACACCCTGATCTAAGCTTTCTAGCAAGCTCCAATCAAAGGATACGCCATTGCCGCCGGGCAATTCCGAACCTTTGGGTGCTTTGGCATCAAAGAGCATGCGATCCGCAATGCCGATATATGCTTGAACCTTGTCCAAATCATGAGCATCTCTGATCGAAAATGCCTTCATGACCGGAAGATTATAGCGTGCTTTTACATAAGCCACGCGTTCTGGTGTTTCTGAGCCATGCAGCTGCATCATATCAGGCTTTAAAACATCGTTGATTTCATCAAGATATGCATCATCAGCGTTGACCGTCACCGCCACAATATCAGCAAATCCGCGGGCAGGTGAAGCCGCAGCTGCCGCTTGTTCTGGTGTCACGTGGCGCGGGCTCTTTTCAAAGAAAATAAAGCCGATTTGATGTGCGCCATTCTGGGTGGAATGGGACACCATATCAGCAGCTTTTAGCCCACATGTTTTGATCAGCATTGTCATGGGTTTGGCAAGTGCCACGAATTTGCCTCAGAGTCGAGAGATTTGATGAAAATCATGCAAATAGCTACTAAAAACAGCTCGAAATTGGCTAATTAAAATCGATGGCATGCAACAAACTGCCATTTTGCCTGAGCCATTTTTTGCCTTCTTGCATATGTGGGCAAAGACTTTCGCATAATTGCCAAAATTGCGGCTCGTGATTCATTTCCACCAAATGCGAAACTTCATGAGCTGTCAGATAATCTAGAACATAGGATGGCGCCATGATAATGCGCCAGGAATAGGATAGTTTCCCATCCGATGAGCATGACCCCCAACGGCTGCGCGTATCGCGTAATGTGATGGATTTATAAGGTTTTCCAAGTTTCTCTGCATGATAACTTGAAAATTTCTCCAAGTCCTGTCGTGCTTCTTTTTTCAAAAAATCTGAAATGCGCCGGCGTAAATGTTCTTCGCCGCCCGACACGCGCAGAATATGCCTGTTATCTTCGCTGATAGTCTCAGTGATACCGCGAACTTCACCCGTACGTTCGATGAAATGATCAATTCCGCGAATGGGAATAGTATCGCCCTCGCTAAGACCGCTTTCTTTTGGAAATTTGGCAAGCTTAGTTAGGATCCAACCGTGATATTTTTCTAAAAACTCTGATATTTCATCTTCGTGCAGGTGTGGCGGTACAGTTAAACTTAGGCCACGACCACCCGGGTCAATGCGCAAGGTAATGCGTTTGGCGCGTTTGTTGGGTTTTATTTTCAACGGCAAGACACGATCGCCCACTTCCAGCATTCGACTGGTTGCTAATGGTGCTGGTCTCTTTTTTGCAAATGAAAACATATCGTTATTTTATCTGATTCGCTTTTGTTTCAAAAAATTCTTTCACCCATGAAAAAACGGCGCCGTGAAGCGCCGCTAAAGGACATTATTTTTGAAAACTACTTGGTTGTTTTAGGAACCGAGCTTTTCTTCTTGGACTTCTCGCTTGATTGTTTGCGACTTTTCATAAAGGCATCAAACTCTTCGCGATCACGGGCACGGCGCAAATCACGCATATGTGCATCAAATTCTTCACGCATCTCATCGAGTTTACGACGTTCTTCATCCAGACGATCAAGCTCTTGCTCACGCCATTCATCGAAGGCAACATTGCCTGAGCGATAATGCGCACCCGAACGACCATAATAATTATTTGTCGAGCGGCGACAGGATTTAAAAAACCCGTCCGTTGCATGGTTCACTTCCGATTTAAATTCATTCAGCCGATCGCCCCACAAAATATAAGCAAGTATTGCAAGACCCAATGGCCAAAAGACCATGAACCCGAGCACCATTAGCGCAATCGTTGCAGGCGTCCATGCAGGTCGAATTAAGGCAGACTGTGTCATTTCTTGGTAATCCTCATCAGCTTTAGAGCACAAATATTGTTCTCTTACTGAATAGGATGTGGTGAGAATTTTATCTTGTTTCAAGACAAATTATCTGAAAATGCAGTGATTTTGATCAGTTTCACGCTGAAAACAGTCAGAAACTGAACGAAATTCAGGTACTTAGACGAAATTCAAAAATATAGGATTCAGTGCCTATTAAGCGCTCTTTTTATCCAAATTGCCGATAAAGTCCAAAATCATTGGCGAGATTTCAGAGCGAAACCTTGAGCCATTAAACACACCGTAGTGACCAACATTAGGTTGCACATAATGTTTGCGTTTGTCTTTTGGAATGTTTGGACAAATTGTCTGCGCAGCCTCTGTTTGACCCACGCCAGAAATATCGTCATTCTCGCCTTCAACCGTCAGTAATGCGCATTTTTTAATCGCTGTTGTGTCGATCAATTCGCCACGATGCATCATCTCACCTTTTGGAAGCGAGTGTTTGATGAACACGGTATCAACGGTTTGAAGATAAAATTCCTCGGTCAAATCCATGACCGCGAGATATTCATCATAAAAATCTGTGTGTTTCTCAGCGGTTTCCCCATCGCCTTTGACGAGATTAAGGAAAAAGCCTTGCTGCGCTTCCATATGTTTGTCGAGATTCATCGACATGAAGCCAGATAGTTGCAAAAAGCCAGGGTAAACACGACGCCCGACACCTTTAAGCGGCCAAGGAACAGTCATAATCACATTGTCTTTAAACCAGGATAGCGGTTTTAATTCTGCCAGTTCGTTCACCGCAGTTGGATTAACGCGCGTATCAATCGGGCCGCCCATTAAGGTCATTGAACGCGGAATATTCTTTTCTTTTCGGCTTTCCATCAGCGCAACAGCCGCCAAAACCGGCACTGAAGGTTGGCACACTGCCATCACATGCGTGTCCGGACCAAGCGTGTTGAACATATCGATGAGATAATCGACATAATCATCTAAATCGAAGGAGCCAGCATTTTTAGGAACAATGCGCGCATCCGTCCAATCGGTGATGTAAATCTCTGCATTCGGCAAAAGCGTTTCCACTGTGCCACGCAGCAATGTTGCATAATGCCCCGACATAGGTGCCACAATGAGAATTTTGGATTGTGGTTTATGGTCTTTGGGAAGATCGCGCTTGAAATGGATCAAATCACAAAATGGCTTTGACCAGACCACATTTTCTTCAACTGCCACCGGACCGGTTTCTAGTTCAGTGGTTTCAATACCAAAATCAGGCTTGCCGTAACGACGCGTTGAACGCTCGAATACTTCAAAGCCAGCATTCATGGCACGGCCCATAGGTGTATTGGATAGGGGGTTGGCTGGGTTCACATAGGTAAATCGCATGGCATCTGCAAAGGCGCGTACTGGCGCGATTGCCGCATGGTTCAATTCGTAAAGTTTATAATACATATGATCACCACCTATATCCCAAACTAAACTTGCGCTTCCCCTCGCAAGCCGATGCAAACTATCATGGTAATTTTGCATTGCAACATCTGTGCCATTATTTTTGCATCATTTATCATTAAATAAGTTAATACTGGTGCGAAAATGACCAATATTGTGGATTATTGAGACATTATTTAAAATAAATTGAGAACAAAGCGCTTATTTTCAAAATAGTGAGACTTCCTCTTGATTTTTTCGTAAATTATATCGATATGCACTCTGGAATTCCTAATTAAGTAATGAGAGTGAGATTTCTGCGACATGAGCCAGGAAAAACCCGACGAGAATCTAGACCAAAACGACGTAGATAATGATCTGAACGATATTCTCGACGCACTGAACAATGCTGAAGACAAGATTGCCGACATCCCCGCCGATTATGATGTGGGTGAAGCGGATGATCAGCCAAGCGATCATGAGGTTCTTGAAAAGCTATTAATTGAAAATGAAACATTGAAAGAAGATGTTTTGCGCGCGGCTGCTGATATGCAGAATTTGCGCAAGCGCACTCAGCGCGAAGTTGCGGATGCCAAAACATTCTCTGTTTCAAGCTTTGCACGCGACATGCTGGGTGTGGCTGATAATCTGCGTCGCACAATTGACGCGGCTCCCAAGCAGGAAGACGGAAGTGTAGATGAAAATCTGAAGGCGCTTTTAGAAGGCGTTGAGATGACAGAGCGCTCAATGTTGTCAGCCATGGAACGTCATGGCGTGAAAAAGCTTGATGTGCTGCAAAAGAAATTTGATCCAAATTTCCATCAGGCGATGTTTGAGGTGCCAGATAAAGAAACACCAAACAACACGGTCGTCCAAGTGGTGCAGGATGGTTACATCATCGGATCACGTGTTTTGCGTCCGGCCATGGTTGGTGTTGCAAAAGGTGGCCCAAAGATCGTTGAGACAGAGCAAAAATCTGACGAAGAATAAACGATCAGTAATTTTTCAAAGAATTAGCCGGGCAATGCCCGGCTTTTTTATTGTTTGATGCAGCTATTATTTTAACTGATAAGACCCGCTTCTTTCGCAAGTTCCGCTACGGAGACTTGCAATCGCGGCCCAAGCTGCTGAATTATTTTGCCGGCTACGAAATTACCAAGCTCTGCGCAGGAGCGAAGATCTTTGTCTTGTGTATAGCCGTATAAGAAACCAGCAGCATATAGATCACCCGCGCCGGATGTGTCGACAATATTGTCCACCTTATCAATGGCTACTTCAATCATATCACCATCTGAAACAACAACGGACCCTTTTGATCCGCGCGTGACAGTTGCGAGCTTACAATCTTCGCCAAGTTTCTTGATGGCTTCATCAAAGCTATCCGTTTCATAAAGAGACTTCGCCTCGTCTTCATTGGCAAAAATCATGTCGACGGTGCCATTTCGCAAGAGTTCCAAAAACTCGCTGCGATAGCGATCAACACAAAATGAGTCAGACAATGAACCAGCTACAATGCGCCCATTTTTATGAGCGATTTTTGCCGCTAGCTGGATCGCGTCTTTTGCGCGTGGCGGATCCCATAGATAGCCTTCAAAATAAGTCACTTTCGAATCAGCAACGACCTTCTCATCAATGTCTTCTGGGCCAATTTCTACGCAGGCACCTAAATAAGTGTTCATTGAACGCTCAGCATCAGGTGTGACAAAAACCATTGATCGTGCCGTAGGCGGATTACCATCAAGCGGAGTGCTTTCAAAATGCGTTCCGATGGCGCGAATATCGTGGGTGAAAATCTTGCCCAGTTCATCATCGGAAATTTTCGCAAATAATGCAGTTTTTGCCCCAAAACCGGCGACCCCTGCTGCCGTATTACACGCGCTGCCACCAGATGTTTCTATCGCTGGACCCATGCGTTCATATAAAAGCTCAGCACGCTCCGCATCAATCAGGTTCATGGCACCTTTGATGATTTCATTGTCTTCAAGGAATTGATCATCGCATTTTGCGATAATATCCACGATCGCATTTCCAATGCACACAACGTCGATGGATGGCATATCAGTTTTCTTTCTTGGCTAGGCTGCGCTTTAAATCATATAGGGTTTCTAACGCTTCGCGGGGGGACATATCATCTGGATTGATGTTTTGCAAAAGCTTTTCAACTTCGCTTTCTTTTATTGCCCCGTGATCTGTTTTGATGTCCATATGAGCGGAAAACAAGGGTAAGTCATCAACCAGTTGCTGTGCTGGGTTCTGCCGATCACTTTCTTCAAGTTGAGTTAATACATCGCGCGCTCGGTTCACTACAATATCTGGAAGCCCGGCAAGTTTGGCAACCTGGATGCCATAGGATCGATCAGCGGTTCCAGGGCCAACTTCATGTAGGAACACAACATCGCCATCCCATTCCTTGACTTTCATGGTCGCGCTGGAAAGGCGTAACAATTTTTCAGACAAGGCGGTTAGCTCGTGAAAATGAGTGGCAAACAGCCCGCGGCACTTATTTATCTCGTGCAAATGTTCAACTGCCGCCCAGGCAATGGATAAACCGTCAAAGGTCGACGTTCCACGGCCAATCTCATCCAAAATAACAAGCGATTTCTCGGTTGCTTGATTTAAAATTGCGGCTGTTTCCACCATCTCAACCATAAAGGTCGAACGTCCACGCGCGAGATCATCGGAAGCGCCGACACGGGAGAATAATCGGTCGACCACGCCAATATGTGCATGTCCTGCCGGTACAAAGGAGCCCATTTGCGCCATAATGGCGATGAGCGCATTTTGCCGAAGAAATGTTGATTTACCACCCATATTCGGGCCAGTCAGCAGCCAAATCGCTGCGTTTTTTGCTTCATCCGGTGGAGATAGATCGCAATCATTGGCCACAAACGGATCAGCGGATTGTTTGCGTAATGCCTGTTCGACAACCGGGTGCCGCCCTGCTGTTATTTTAAACTCCGTTGTTTGGTCCACAACGGGCCGGCAATAGCCTTGTTCTTGCGCAAGGTCGGCGTTTGCTTGAGCCACATCGACGATCGAGATGGCATCAGCTGCATTTTTGATGCTGGATGCATATTGCACGGCACGCTCAGACAATGTGTCAAACAATTGCAATTCAATCTTTAATGCTTCACCAGCTGCATTGGCGATCTTGCTTTCAAGATCCGCCAATTCCGTTGTTGTAAATCGCATGGCGTTCGCAAGCGATTGTCGGTGGATATATTGCGCTTTTGCCGCGTCATCTTTTGTCAGCGCGTCGCCATATTGGGCTGTGACTTCAATGAAGTAACCCAAAACATTATTGTGCTTGATCTTAAGGTTTTTAACACCTGTTTCTTCCGCATATTTAAGCTGAAGCTCGGCAATGACTTTGCGCGATTGATCTCGAAGGGCGCGAAATTCGTCAAGCTCATTGTGATGGCCCTCACGAATAAAGCCGCCATCACGTTTTAAAAGTGGAAGCTCGTCCGTTAAAGATGAACTGAGCAGATCCAATAAATCATTTGGAATTTGACGAAGATGAGTGACGGCATCTGCAATCTCTTCTGGCATATGCTGGTCTTTAAACAAGCCTGCAATTTCGCGAGCGGCGAGCAAACCATTTTTGATCGTGCCGAGATCGCGAGGGCCACCACGGTTGAGTGAGATCCGCGACAGTGCCCGTTGCATATCAGGTACAGCTTTCAGTGCGCTCTGAATATCGTCCGATAAGATGCTGTCTTTAATAAACCAGCTCACTGCATCCAATCTTATATCGATTGATCGCGGATCGGTCAGAGGCGACATGAGCCGTTCGGCCAAGAGCCGTCCACCACCACCAGTGACGGTTCGATCGATGGTTTTTAAAAGGCTGCCTTTTTTTTCACCCGAAAGTGTCCGAATGAGCTCTAAATTGGTCCGTGTTGCTGGATCGATAAAAAGGCTCTGCCCCGCGCCATCATGTTCTGGATATTCAAGAACCGGTCGCTCACTGAGCTGCGTTTTTTCGATGTAACCAATTGCGGCTGCAATAGCTGACAATTCAGCGCGTTCAAATGTGCCTTTTCCTTCCAGCGCTGATAGATTATAATAACGTTTGATCCGATCTTCAGCGACCGTGCTATCAAACAAAACTGCTGATTGCGGGACAACCGATTTACCCAGAATGTCGAAAGTTCCGCGCATGTCTTCATCATGAAAGAGCGATTCAGGCACCACAATCTCACTTGGTTCAACG
Source organism: Rhizobiaceae bacterium (assembly GCA_017644105.1). Lineage (GTDB taxonomy): Bacteria > Pseudomonadota > Alphaproteobacteria > Rhizobiales > Rhizobiaceae > Lentilitoribacter. Next base: position 273,890 of record JAEPMD010000001.1, read on the forward strand.
CGCATAATATCAGCCAATAGGCGCGTTTGCGTGGATGTGGTGACACGGAAATGACCCGTTGAGATATCAACCCATGCCAATCCAAATTGCGGACCTTCGGCAGATTTAACGCGCGAGACCATCATCAGATAATTAGATTGTGATGGATCCAAAAGTTTTTCTTCGGTAATGGTGCCTGGTGTGACGAGCCGCACAACATCGCGTTTAACGACCGCTTTAGAACCACGTTTTTTTGCTTCGGCTGGATCTTCCAATTGTTCGCAAACAGACACACGAAAACCGAGCGCGATCAATTTTTGTAAATAATCATCTGCCGCATGAACTGGAACCCCACACATAGGGATATCCTGTCCCATATGCTGGCCACGCTTTGTTAAGGTGATCCCAAGCGCGCGTGACGCGTCAATTGCATCGTCGAAAAACAATTCGTAAAAATCGCCCATGCGATAAAACAAGATCGAATCCGGGTTGGCAGCCTTGATCTCGATGAATTGTTCCATCATCGGCGTGGCTGTTGCGCGCCCTTTGGCACTTGATAGTGATCCGGGAAGGGTCTGAGGTTTTGCTTTGATACTCTGCTGTGTCACAATTCAACCGATTAAATAAAATTTTCCATCCATTAAGACATAGCCAGAATGAAAAATACGATCTAAAACTCTCCTCTTACCCTACTCGTCGGCGGTGAAATAACAACCAAAAACACCTTGCGAGTAGCCAGTTACCACAGGCTCGTGCCTTTGAGTCGCATATTTGGGAGAGAAAATTGCCTGCAACCGATAAATCAGATCGTGGATCCACTGCGGTCACGGATCAAGAAGCCCTCGATTTCCATTCGCAAGGCCGTCCGGGAAAACTTGAAATAACACCGACAAAACCAATGTCGTCCCAACGGGATTTATCATTGGCCTATTCTCCAGGTGTTGCCGTGCCAGTGAAGGCAATTTCAGAAGATCCTCAAACAGCATTTGATTACACCTCACGCGGCAACATGGTTGCCGTTATCTCCAACGGCACCGCTATTTTAGGCTTGGGCAATTTGGGTGCGCTCGCATCCAAACCCGTGATGGAAGGTAAATCCGTCTTGTTTAAGCGCTTTGCTGATGTTGATTCTATTGATTTGGAAATTGATACAGAAGACGCTGATGAGTTTATCAATTGCGTGAAATATCTAGGGCCGAGCTTTGGCGGTATTAATCTTGAAGATATCAAGGCGCCAGAATGTTTTATCATTGAGCAAAGATTGCGCGAGATCATGGATATCCCCGTCTTTCATGATGACCAGCATGGCACAGCAATTATCGCGGCCGCTGGTTTGATAAATGCGCTTCATTTGACCGGCCGTGACCAAAAAGAAATCAAAATCGTTTGTAACGGCGCTGGTGCTGCGGCCATTGCCTGTATTGAACTGATCAAAGCCATGGGCGTCCCGGCGCAAAACATCACGTTATGCGATACCAAAGGTGTGATTTATCAAGGTCGGACTAAGGGCATGAACCAGTGGAAATCGGCCCATGCGATCAAAACGGATAAGCGTACTTTGGCTGAAGCTATGGATGGCGCGGATGTGTTTTTGGGCCTTTCTGTCAAAGGTGCGCTCACCACCGAGATGCTCAAATCCATGGCACCGCAACCGATTATTTTTGCGATGGCAAATCCGGATCCAGAGATTACGCCAGAAGAAGTTGCCGAAGTTCGTGATGATGCCATCATGGCAACAGGTCGGTCTGACTATCCAAATCAGGTCAATAATGTGCTCGGCTTCCCTTATATCTTCCGAGGCGCATTGGATGTGCGTGCAACCACGATTAATGATGATATGAAAATTGCTGCGGTCAACGCGCTAGCGGCTTTGGCGCGTCAGGAAGTGCCGGATGATGTTGCGGCCGCTTATAAAGGCTCGCGCCCAAAATTTGGACCAAATTACATCATACCCGTGCCGTTTGACCCGCGTCTTATCTCGGATGTGCCTTTGGCAGTGGCAAAAGCTGCGATGGAATCGGGCGTTGCGCAAAAGCCGATTGAAAGCTTTAGCGAATATCGCAAACAATTATCAGCGCGCAAAGACCCAATTGCATCATCATTGCAGCAGATCTTTGATCGTGTGCGCCGTCACCCACGTCGCGTCGTCTTTGCCGAGGGTGAAGAAGAAAAGGTGATGCGCGCCGCACTTTCTTATGCCAATCAAGAGCTTGGCACGGCGATGTTGTTGGGCCGAGAGGAGCAAATCCGCCAAACAGCCAATATTGCCGGTATTGATCTTGAGCATGAGAATTTGGAAATCGTCAACGCGCGTCTCTCTCGCCGGGTCGAAGCTTATACCGACTATCTTTATTCAAGACTGCAGCGGGATGGCTATTTGTTGCGCGATTGCCAACGACTGATAAATACCGACCGTAACCATTTTGCGAGCTGCATGGTGGCGCTTGGCGATGCGGACGCGATGGTGACAGGGACCACGCGAAACTATGCAACTGCGCTCAATGATGTGCGCCGCTGCATTGATACGCGCCCTGGCCACCGTGTGGTGGGTGTGTCGCTTGTCTTATCACGCGGCCGCACGGTTTTTGTAGCTGATACATCTGTCACCGATATGCCAACTTCGGAAGAGCTAGCTGATATTGCCGAAGAAGCAGCAAGAACTGCAAAAAGCATGGGCTATACCCCGCGCGTTGCTATGTTGTCTTATTCCACCTTTGGCCAGCCTGTTGGCGAACGCTCGCTTAAAATGCGCAATGCCGTGAAAGTTCTTGAAGAACGCAAGGTTGATTTTGAGTTTGATGGTGAAATGGCTGCTGATATTGCGCTTAACCCAGAATTGCGGGATCAATATTCCTTCTGCAAGCTTTCAGGTCCGGCCAATGTCTTGGTCATGCCCGCCATTCACTCAGCGTCGATTTCTACTAAAATGTTGGAAGAGCTTGGCGGATCAACATTGATTGGTCCGCTTCTGGTAGGATTAAACAAATCTGTTCAAATCGCATCCATGGGCGCAAAAGATTCAGACATTGTGAATATGGCGGCTATCGCTGCTTATAATTCTACAGTTTAGTTAGACCAGGCGCTGGCGTTGGCACTTGTTCAGCCCACACAGGCAACGCCAGTTCCTTTGAGCCCGCAATAACCGCCGGGATTTTTGGCCAAATATTGCTGATGATAATCCTCAGCATAATAAAACACATCATGGGTTTTAATCTCGGTGGTAATCTCGTGGGTTACGCCAGCTTTTTTCAGATTGTTTTGATAAGCATCGCGACTTTTCAAAGCGATCTGAAATTGTTCATCTGATGTGGTGTAAATTGCCGAACGATAGGTGGTGCCGACATCATTGCCCTGGCGCATGCCTTGGGTCGGATCATGCTCTTCCCAAAAGGTTTTCAGCAATGTCTCATAGCTCACCTCTGACGGGTCATAGACGACCATCACTACTTCGGTATGGCCGGTTTTTCCTGTCACTGTTTCCTGATAGGTTGGATTGGGCGTAAAGCCACCTGCATAACCTGAAGCTGTGACATAAACCCCTTCAATTTTCCAATAAAGTCGCTCGACACCCCAAAAACAGCCCATACCAAGATAAGCGATTTCGAGACCCTCAGGTCCATCAGGCCAAGGCCCTTTCAATGCATGTCCATTGACAAAATGCGTTAAGGCAGTGGGAATGGCATCTTCTCGCCCTTCTAGCGCTGTTTCTCGCGTCGGCATGACAGTCTTTTTTGAAAACATATCTTGAAACAACATCTTGTCTGACCTTTCACTTATCTAATTTATTTATCGTGCTAGAAAACGGTCTTCTCGTCGTTTTCGTTTGTAGCTTAAGATATAAAATACAAATGATAACGCCAAAAATACGGCGACCGTCGGCTGGATCAAAATCCAAGCGATAATAGGATCCCACAAAAACGCTCCGGCATTCTCAACGATCATCACTTCAGCCGCTGCGAGCGAGGCGGCGTTAAAACCCTCCCAAGTTTGACCCAAAGGCGTGAGCCGAAGCGCACCCGAGCCAACGGATTCGAGCGTGTCAACCACAGCAGCGATAATCGCAATGGCGAGAAAAATGAGGCTGAATATGCGAGATATAAATCTCATGGTTATGTCCAAATTTACGAAAATTTTAATATATGAGTTCCAACACATAAATCGTGTATGGGGTCAAGGCAATCCCATGCGGTATGCTAATCCATCCATTCTTTATGCAATCCCGCCAATTTTGCCTTGCTAAAAGCTTGGCCATGGGTATATTGCGCGCAAATTCAGAGCAGATTAATGTCCGCTCTTGATTTCATCTTATCATCTTTGGATGCCATAAGAGACGGAGAGGTGGCCGAGTGGTCGAAGGCGCACGCCTGGAAAGTGTGTAGGCGGGGAACCGTCTCGAGGGTTCGAATCCCTTCCTCTCCGCCATGTTTTGACCCGTTGATTCTGCTTAGTTTTTTAAACCTTGGTTTCGG
>JAEPMD010000020.1 GCA_017644105.1 Rhizobiaceae bacterium
AGGCCACAAGCAAGCAGATATCAAAGAACTGTTGCCATGGAATTACGAAAAATACGTGGGATAGAAACACCGCTTACATTAGTTTCCATTAGCTTCCATTAGCTTCCATTAGTTTCCATTAGCTTCCATTAGCTTCCATTAGTTTCCATTAGCTTCCATTAGCTTTCATTAGCTTCCATTAGCTTTCATTAGCTTTCATTAGCTTTCATTAGCTTTCATTGAGCCCATCCGACAAATCAGGCTCTAAATCCACATAAAAATGGTTTTAACACCGGAAGCACAAAGATGATAATAAGTGTAGAGATTTTATGAACTGTAAGCATTCGATTATCACATAAAAATCAACAACTTCTGTTGGCCCCATCCAAACTTTATTTTGACCAGCATCAAAGTCTTCCCCCCTTTGGGGGATGCTTTGTACTTATAGTATTGCAACTTATTGTTAAATTTAGTTTTATAATTCTACTCTGCTCATCGGGGAAACCAAATTGCTGCCAGCACAAACTTTAGAAATCGGGGTTGAAGCGATGCCTCCAACCCCAATACATTGAGCCACACTGCTGGCTCTCGCCCGGCTACTTTCTATCTGTAATCAGCCGGTCAAATGCATTTTCTAAATAAAAAGCTCGCTCCAAATCTTCAGCATCCTTGTGTCGATAAAAATGGATCTCGTTATCCCTATCTTGATAAATCGTATAAACAAGTTGGTTCTCAGGCGGCAAAACTTGAGATAATTTCGATGATCGATATCTGATGAACAAACTCGCCATCATATAAATAAATGCTAGCGGTACGATCAGCCAAGCCAGCTTCAACCAATTGGGCAATGATTGGTAACTATCAAATAAATCCTGCCAGAAATTATAGTCTTCCATTGGTAACTCCCTATTCTTTTGGATGATCGGCCACCAGAAAACTCTGGTAGCCGGGGAGTTAGTAAGCCGCCGCAAGACGACCGCGATGGCCTTTAGGCAAAGCTCTGGACATGCGCCAAAGCCTCCCCAACCATAATGGTCTGAGGAGGTATTGTTACGGTCAAATACCGACCGCTCTTGGAGGGGTTACTACGCCCCGAGATTGATCAGATGATCAAACCTGTCATCATTTTAATATGAAGCAATGGAAAACGAAAGCTCGTTTATTGCGAAAGAGAAAAGTCCGCAAATAGTGCGAAAGGAGAAGTGCTGCTTTCAGAGTTTGTCGACAGCTTTTGGCCCAGCACAGACAATCATCCGTCAATTCTTTTCCAGCTGGTTTTTGGCTCTTCGCCAGCAGCGAGCAGTACAGGATATGCAATGGATGTGAGATGCGAATTGATGCGCTTTAAATCCCGCAATACATCCAAATGCAGACTACTGGTTGTCAGCGTATCTGCGTGACCGGAACCAAGACGCTGAAAATGAGTTTCAATCGAGTTCCGTTCCAATTCACTTACGACAGGTTTTGTCTGGATCAGCTGGCGGGCAAGATCAGCATCATCTGAAACAAATGTATTTATCGCCAATTCAAAATTATTCGAAACAGCTTCTAAAAGTTGCTCAATCTCCGTCCAACCTTCCTTTGAAAATTGCGATTGCTGTTTAATCTTTTTGGCGGCCAAACCCATAAGGCCTGTATCAATGATATCACCAATATGTTCCAAATTTGCGGTAAAGCTTAAAATGTCCATCGCGCGTTTAGTTTCATCCTCAGATAACTCGCGTTGAAGGATTTGTGCAGCGTAAAGTTTAATCGCGTTAAACAAACGGTCGACATCATCGTCCATTTTTGAGATGCCCCTTCGTTTCTCGTCGCTGTCGAACTTTAGAACAATATTCACACCACGTAACATGTCTTGGGTTAAGTCAGCCATGGCAAGCGCTTCGCGTTTGGCACAGGCAAGCGCCTCTCCTGTTGAAGTCAGCAAATGTTCATCTAGATATTTTGGTCCAATCACTGCCGCATCGTGTTGGTCGTCAGGCAAGATATGATCGGCCATTTTTATGAACAGGCTTAATGTAAACAGTCCGAAACACGCAACACAGACATTTAGAACGATATGCACGCTAATTGGTATCATCGTCATGGGGACATACAGACTGAGTTGTTCGATCAGAATGCCAACACAAAAATAAGCCACTCCAACGCCAAATGCCCTGATTGCCAAATTGGCAGTCACCGGTAGACGGGCGTTCTTTGACGATTGCCAATTAGCGATGACCGGCAACAAACCACTGCCAAGATTGGCCCCGAGCACGAGATATATCCCCACCTGCACCTCAAATGTCCCAGCGGCGACCAGGCCAACGGTCAGCAAGACGATCGCAAGACTGGAATGCGCGAGATACGTCATGATCAAACCAACTATCAGAAGCAGAGATGGATGAGACGAAAGAATATCCAATATAGCAACAAATTCAGCGTTGCTTGTTAACTCCTGTGCATTGGTCCCGATGAGGGATAATGACAGCAAAATAAGACCCAAACCGGTAAAGGCACGTGATATGCCGCGCACCTTGCTGCTCTGGCTTGATAGAAATCCAAACACACCAATCGTGAGCAGTATCGGCACCAACGCGGCGATCTTTTGCGAGGCGACAAGAACTGCGAGCGCTGTACCAACATCAGCGCCAAGCATAATAAGGAAAGCTGTTGATGTTGCCATAACATTCTGCGCGGAAAATGAGGCGGCGATCATCGCGGTTGCTGTACTGCTTTGCAAAGCGATTGCGACAAGCAGACCTGAAATAAAAGGCGCAAATATCCTTCCTTCAGCGCGCCGAGCCCATCGTTTTAGAACAGATCCATATGACCGCATAACGCCGGTACGCACCATACGAAGCCCCCATAACAGAAGCGCAACAGAACCGAGAATATTGATTAAAGTCACCAATGAAATATACCTTCATTCGAAGTTTTCAAAATTGAAAAATGGGGTTTACCCAAATGCGACCTGATAGTTTTATAGCGCTTTTACACTCCCGTAAGAAGCGCCTTTGTTCGTGCTGGAAAGTCTGTGATGATGCCATCCACTCCGAAGTCGATCATCCTGTATATGTCTGCTTCCTCATTGACAGTCCAAACATTCACAATCAATCCTGTTTGTTGCGCTAACACAACATCTTCTTTTGCGACATCTTCAAAATATGGTGCCCATATCTGACCACCAAAACTCTTGATTATGCTTGGCATTGACGTTTCAGCACTTGACCAATGCGCCCCCGCCATCCAGGGAGAATCTGGATAAATATTTGGCTGCATCGGTGGATTTGGCCGATCATAATAACTTAAAAACCCCAATGTTATTTGATCATCAAGTTTATGACATTCTTTTAAAACCCGCCAATCAAAGGATGATATGATGGCTTGCTCTGTCACACTAAATTTCTCTAAAGTTGAAACGACCGATCTGGCCAAACTTTTGGGACTAGCACCAAGATCAGATCGGTTGGCGTAGGATTTAATTTCAATATTGACGACAAATTCTGGCTGATCTTTTAACCATTCACAAAATGTGTCCAATTGTGGAACAGACACATTGCGAAGCACGGCCTGCTCAGGAAACCGTTTTTGATAATCCGTGCCAGGCCTTAATTCCCCTACATCAAATAGTTTTAAATCTGAGTAGCGGCTCTCGATAATCTTTGGCCCAGTTTTGCCGAGCCAATTGCCATGTTGATCTTTTGCCAAGTTGAAGGAAATTTCAGGATCATGATGTAATATAGTAATCGAATCTGCTGTATTTTGAACATCGATCTCAACAGCATAAATTCCATTTTCAACCAAATGCAAAATGCCAGGCATAGTGTTTTCCGGCAATTCACCTCGCGCGCCCCGATGCCCATAGATCATGGGCTTTTTGTCGGCGTCTCGCAGCTTTTGGCGAAGAAAATGGGAATGGATCATCCAATCCGCTTTCCTGTATCGGGGTTGAACAAATGCATATTTTCAAGGGCAATCGACAAACGGATTTCTTCCCCGGCTTGCGAAATTTTGTGAACGCCCGGCACACTTGCCGTAAATGCCTCTTCCCCAAGCTTACCGTGCAATAAAGTATTGGCACCAAGCGGCTCAGACTGGAATACTTTGACGGTAAGCGGACCATCGGGATCCATCACAACATGTTCTGGCCGCATCCCAACAGATATTGCGCCATCGGGTGCATTGACCAATCCAAGCTCAGCATTGCCAACGGATAATTTTCCAGAACTTGCATTGCCAGCAACAATGTTCATAGCCGGACTGCCAATGAATTGTGCCGTAAACAATGTTTGCGGCTTTTCATAAACGTCAAGTGGCGAACCCACTTGTTCCGCAATACCCGCATTCATCACAATCATGCGGTCAGCCATCGTCATAGCTTCGACTTGATCGTGCGTGACATATAACGACGTGATGCCAAGATTTGATTGCAATTGCTTGATCTCAAGGCGCATTTGCACACGCAGTTTTGCATCTAGGTTAGACAATGGTTCATCGAACAAAAATACCGCCGGTTCACGCACAATCGCACGTCCCATCGCAACCCGTTGACGTTGACCACCGGAAAGCTCTTTTGGTTTGCGATCCAAATAAGGTTCAAGCTGCAAGAGCTTTGCAGCTTCTTGCACCTTTCTTTCAATCTCATCAGCAGGAACTTTTGCGATTTTTAAGCTATAGGCCATATTTTTGCGGACCGACATATGCGGATAAAGCGCGTAGTTTTGAAACACCATGGCGATATCTCGATCCATCGGCTCTTTTTCATTGACCCTTGCACCGTCAATTTGAATCTCGCCTTCGCTGATGGTTTCAAGACCAGCAACCATACGTAATAATGTGGATTTACCGCAGCCAGATGGACCGACGATCACAATAAATTCGCCATCTTGGATATCAACGCTTACACCATGGATAACTTCTGTTTTGCCATAGCGTTTTTTAATATCTTTTAGACTTACATTCGCCATTTATTTCTCACTATCTACTAGTCCGCTGATAAATAATTTCTGCATGGAAACCACCACGATTACTGGCGGGATCATTGCCAAAATGGACGTCGCCATGATCACTGGCCAATCAGCTGTATCGTCCCCAGATGGGAACATCTGTTTGATACCCATGACGATTGTGTTCATGTCTGGTTCTGTTGTGATCAGCAAGGGCCACAAATATTGGTTCCAGCCATAGATAAACAAAATCACGAAAAGCGCGGCAATATTGGTGCGGCTCATAGGTATGATGATGTCGATGAAAAACCGCATAGGACGCGCGCCATCCACACGGGCAGCTTCGGCCAATTCATCCGGAATTGTCATGAAGAATTGTCGGAAGAGGAATGTTGCAGTCGCAGATGCAATCAACGGGAAGATCAATCCAGAATAGCTATTGAGCATGCCAAAGCCGGCCACCACTTCATAAGTCGGGACAATGCGAACCTCAACGGGCAGCATCAACGTAATAAAGATCATCCAAAAAAATGTCGTCCGACCGGGAAATTTGAAATAAACGATCGCAAAAGCAGATAATAGCGAGATGATGATTTTGCCCACTGCAATGCCAATCGCCATAACGAGCGAATTAAACAGCATTGTCGCCACGGGCACATTGACCCCAGAGAATAATGCTCTGGAGTAGTTTTCGATAAAGTGGCCACCTGGTAGCAGCGGCATTGGCGGTTTAACAATTTCCGGCTGTGTGACAGTCGATGCCACGAAGGCCAACCAGATCGGGAAGAAAATGATCAATATGCCAAAGATCATCAATGCATGGGTGAGCCACAGTGAGCCACCTTTTTTCTCCACCATGCCAGGTGCTGGTTCTTTTGCAATATGAGCCATTAATAATGCACCTTCTTCTCAACAAATTTGAACTGCATGACGGTTAAAGCACCAACAACAAGTAAAAGGATTACCGATTGTGCAGCTGACGAACCAAGGTCCTGACCGACAAAGCCATCAGAAAACACTTTGTAAACAAGAATGGTTGTTGATTGCTGCGGACCACCAGATGTGATTGTGTGAATGACGCCAAAGGTCTCGAAGAATGCGTAAACAATATTCACCACAAGCAAGAAGAATGTTGTGGGTGATAAGAGCGGCAGCACAATGGTGAAAAAGCGACGCCAGAATCTTGCGCCATCAATGGCCGCAGCTTCAATCACTGAGCGCGGCACAGCTTGCAATGCTGCAAAGAAAAATAAGAAATTATAGCTGATCCGTCCCCAGGCGGATGCCACTACAACCAGCCCCATGGCTTCCTCGCCATTTAGAACATGGTTCCAATCATAACCCAGCTGACCCAAATACCATGACACAATACCCACGCGTGTGTTGAACATGAAGAGCCACAATACCCCTGCAATTGCAGGCGCGACAGCATAAGGCCAAATAAGAAGCGTTCTATAAGTTGTTGCACCTTTTATCAGCCGATCAGCAAGTACGGCTAAAAACAGTGCGGGCACCATAGAAACAATTGTCACCAAAGTGGAGAAAAGCGCGGTCGTACCAAACGACGCGAGATAGAATTTATCTGACAATAAGAATTCAAAATTACCCAGTCCAACAAATTGCGATGACAATCCGAAAGGATCGGGAATGAACATGGATTGCCAAATGGCTTGCCCGGCAGGGTAGAAGAAGAAGATTCCAGAAATCAGAATCTGAGGAAACACCAGGCAGAGAGGCAGAATCCAACCGTTAAAACGAACGCGTTTTTCCATAAGCTTTATCCTGATAATTGAAGCTGCCGAGGGAGAGAGATCATCTCGGCAACTTCATTTTTAAGGAGTATTAGCGGTTCGCTTGCTCAAAGCGACGAAGCAATGGATTGCCACGCTCAACCGCACTATCCAAAGCTTCTTGAGCTGTCTTATCACCAGACCATACAGCCTCAAGCTCTTCATCAATGATGCCGCGGATCTGATCAAATGAACCCAGACGCAGACCTTTAGAGTTTGCAGTTGGTTCTTTTGCTGTCATTTGGATCACAGCGATATCAGTTCCAGGATTGTCATTGTAGAAACCGTCAGCTTTGGTTTTATCGCCGGCTGCAGATGTAATCGGAAGATAACCTGTGTCCTGGTGCCATTTTGCCTGAATATCTGTTGAAGATAAGAAGTTTAGGAATGCAGCAGTAGCTTTATATTCATCTGCATCATGCCCTTCCATCACCCACAAGGATGCACCGCCAATGATGGTGTTTTGTGGCGCGCCTGCAGCTTCTGACCAATAAGGTAGAGGACGTACTTCAAACTCAAATTGTGCTTCACTTTTGATCCCAGCATAACCCGCTGAACTTTCTGTAAAGAGAGCACATTCACCAGCACGGAAGTTTGCGCCACCTTCATTGCGACGACCTGCATAGAAGAACTTACCTTCTTTTGCCCAATCACCCATGGCTTGAATATGTTTAACCTGCAATGGGCTGTTAAATGTGAGCTCTGTGTCTAGCGCAGCAAAACCATTGTCTTTGGATGCAAATGGCGTGTTGTGATAGGCTGAGAAGTTTTCCAAATGGATCCAGCTTTGCCAAGCCGTTGTCAGCGGACATTCGCTGCCAGATGCTTTGAGCGTATCAAGAACTTCACCAACTTTTTCCCAAGTAGAAAGATCAACATCAGCAGCAATACCTGCTTCTTTAAGTGCATCTTTATTCACCCAAAGAACTGGTGTTGACGAGTTAAATGGCAGTGACAGCATCTGACCATCTGTAGACGTATAATAACCCTTCACAGATCCGATAAATGCATTTTGGTCAAATGAAGCACCCGCTTCGCTCATGACTTCGTAGACCGGCTTGATCGCACCTTTTGCGCTCATCATTGTGGCTGTACCCACTTCAAACACCATCAGGATGTTTGGTTGCTCGCCAGCACGGAAAGCAGCAATGCCAGCATTTAATGTTTCAGAGTAGTTACCCTTGTGAGATGCCACGACTTTATAGTCATTTTGGCTTGAATTGAATGTCTCAACTTGCTCGGCAACCAACTCACCAAGACGGCCAGTAAACGCGTGCCAGAATTGAATTTCTGTCTGCGCGACAGCCAAAGTCGGCGTGAGCGCTGTTGAACAAAGAGCTACAGCTCCAAGTACTAAATTCTTCATAATTATCCTCCCAGATAAGCCATTGTTTCGAGTTTAAACGCTACATAGCGGTATCAATCGTCGACCATAGTTGAGAAAATTTTATAATTCAAGTGTGTTTTTATTGCGTATTATATAACATTATGTTATAATTTAGTGACGATATGCGGGGGGAGTGGACATTGGAAGGTCCTGTTAGAATAAGACAATTGGAGGCATTAAACGCGCTTGCAGACCATGGCAGCATGACCAAAGCAGCAGAGTCTCTTAAGATATCTCAGCCGGCGGTGAGCCGATTATTGGCAGACTTAACAAAGGATCTTGGGTTCAAATTATTTCACCGGCAAGATGGCCGCATACACCTCACGCAAGAGGCAAGATTTCTGTTACCAGACATTAGGCGCGTGCTTGAATCCATGTCTTTCATCACCGAAGCAGGTCGAAACCTTTCCAACCAAAAAGCGGGCCACATTCGCGTTGCTTGCCTTCCGGGTTTTGCCACCAGCCACCTGCCAGCAATCATCGCAAAATTCATGGCAGATCGCCCAGGTGTCACAATCACGGTTGAACCTGACCGTCCCGAGCGGATTTTAGAATGGATTGTGGGCGAACAGTTTGACTGCGGCATCACAGATGGTTTTGATGGCCATCCAGCAATTGAACATGAAACGGTTCCAATTCGCTCAGTTTGTATTTTTAAAAAAGGTCATTCGATCGGCAAACTTGATGTAATCACGCCCGCTGATTTGAAAGATTATCCTATCATCCACACACGACGGGACAGTACCTTTTTTGGCTCCATAGACGAGGCATTTAAAGCCGCAGGCGTTCCACTGAGACCGCATATTGAAATCAGACAATTTACAGCCGCCTGTGAATTGGTCCGCCATGGCGCAGGCCTTTCTATTGTCAGTGAATTAGATGCACTCAGTTACACTGATCGAGATGTGGATTTTCGCCCGTTCGAACCGAGCATTCCACACAATCTTTCGCTTGTAAGACCCATCCACCGCCATCCATCAAAACTAACCCTTGAATTCATGGCGATGTTTGAAGAAAGCTTGAAACAATTACGTTTCGTTTCTTAGGCTTGGAATATGAAAAGCGCTAGTGCCCTAATTAGAACCTTGCATTTGGTTGTCTCAATTAACTCGTAACCAAGCGCGTATGGGCATTATCCCATTGAACGCTGACGCGGTTCCCAATTGCAAATGGGTTGCTAACAACACTGCTCACCACAAACAACTCCCCCATTTCGGTATCGATGGTATATTGGATTTCTTTGCCGAGATAAGCAGCATAGGTGATCTCACCCTCAAAACCCTGTTTCGATGGTTCAGCAAGTTTGAGATGGTGCGGGCGAAGCACAAGTTTGGCCGCACCAGTTTGGGTGCCCGCATAGGGAACTTTCAACTTCTTATCGTTGAGAACAATTGTCGCCTCATCCTTGGCATAGTTTGAGATTTCGCAAGGTGCAAGATTTGCGTCTCCGATAAAGTCAGCAATGAATTCCGAATTTGGTTTTTCATATAAATCATGCGGACTACCTTGCTGTGCAATCTCGGCATTGCGCATAACAATGATATTGTCAGATACGGCCATGGCTTCTTCTTGGTCATGGGTAACGTAAACAGCGGTTAGACCCAGACGTTGTTGAATTTGCCGAATTTCTTCGCGCACATGACGGCGTAATTTCGCATCCAAATTCGATAATGGTTCATCCAGCAAAAGCACTTCGGGTTCGAGCACGATTGCACGCGCAACCGCAACACGCTGTTGTTGGCCGCCGGATAATTCACTTGGCAATCGATCGCCAAAACCCTTTAGACCAACAAGCTCCAAGCCATTTTCTGCCTTCTCCGCAGCTTCTGCCTTTGGTACTGATTTGACTGTCAGACCATAGGCCACATTTTCGCGAACGGTCATGTGTGGGAAGAGTGCGTAGGATTGAAACACCATAGACACTTTTCGATAGGTAGCCGTTAGATGCGTAACATCTTCGCCACCAATATGGATGGAACCTTCAGTTGCCATTTCAAGACCGGCAATTAAGCGCAAAGTCGTTGTCTTCCCGCAGCCACTGGGCCCCAATAATGTCACGAGCTTGCCGGGTTCGACACTAAGATCAAGTTTTTTAAGCGCTGTAACTGCACCATACTTTTTCACCACATTGTCAAAGCGGACGGAACCGATTGTTGTATTTGTCATTCTTTTCTCCTCGCAAGCCCCTAGGCGCTGACGGTTTGTTGAACACGATCAGTCCGACGCAGTTTTCGCGCGCCAACCAATAATTGTAAGATTAAGATAGCGGCGAGCATGGTGATGATGAGCACAGCGGAATAAGCAATCGCCAATCCGAACTCGCCATTTTCAACCCGACCGACAATGAAGGATGTCGCCATATTATGTTTCGCGCTTACCAAGAAGATCACCGCGCTCACCGAAGTAATGGCTCGCACAAAGCTATATGTGAGAGCTGCAAGTATTGCAGGCCCCATCAATGGCAGTATGACGCGTTTGACGGTTGTAAAACTATTCGCGCCTAGCGTGATTGACGCTTCATCCAAGCTTTTATCGAGCTGCGACATGGCTGCAATGCCTCCTCGCACGCCGACAGGCATATTTCTAAAGACAAACACGATGATCAAAATGATAGATGTGCCAGTAAGTTCAATCGGCGGGAAGTTAAACGCCATAATATAGCTCACACCGATGACCGTTCCTGGAATGGCAAAGCTCAGCATGGTTGAAAATTCAAACGCATTCTTGCCGACAAATTTTTGCCTCACCAGCAAATATGCGGTGGCTAAACCAACGAGCGCTGTCAGCGGCGCGGCAATGCTGGAAATGGTGAGCGTTGTGAAATAGCTGTCCCAGGCCACACCGGAGAACCGACCACTGGCAAAATCAATGCCGAATGCGCGGATATAATGATCCCAGGTAAAGCTATGATTATAGCCCCACAACTTCACAAAGCTTCCAAAGATGATCATTGAATAAACAACCAGCGTCAGCGCCGCCCAAGGCAAAGCGGTGGCATAGCAGATGGTTCGAAGAACCGGGTTGAGCGATGCATTCTGTCCGCTATCAGCTTTGCCTGTAATTGTCGCATATGATTTTTTGCCAAGCCAAAGACGCTGAGCCATGAAGGCAGAAAGCGTTAAGGTCAGCAAGGCAATCGCTAAGATCGCAGCCTTTGCTGGGTCTGCGACAGAGCCAACAATTGCAAAGAATATCTCGGTGGATAGTACGGAATATCCGCTACCCAATACCAAAGGGTTGCCAAAGTCAGCCAAGCTTTCGATAAAACCAAGCAGAAAGGCGTTGGCAAGCCCCGGACGCATCAAAGGCAGCGAGACATATCGAAATGTCTGCCAACGATCGGCATCAAGAGTTTGAGATGCTTCTTCCATTGATGGGCTAACGCCCTGAACAACGCCAATCAGCACCAAAAATGCGATGGGTGTGAATGACAAAAGCTGCGCAAAATAAACACCCCAGAAGCCATAAACCCAGCGTCCTGGTTCGATATTTAACAGCTCAGCGACAAATTCTGTCACGGTGCCTGCGCGTCCAAACAAAAGTATAAGCGCCAATCCAATCACAAAGGGCGGTGTGATGATGGGTAGCACTGTTAGAATACGCAGCAATTTCTTGGCTCGAAAATTGGTGCGCGTGAATATCAAGGCAAAGGACAAGCCCAAAAATGTCGTACCTGCGCCGGTCATAACAGCCAAAAACAGAGAATTAATCGCAACACCGCAAGTGTGATTGCCAACTAGGCATGACAGGCCCCAAATATCAGCACTGAAAAATTTTGGAAAAAATTCACCTAGCGCATAGCCACCTTCAACTTGAAATGCCTGAATGAGAATGTGCATCACAGGATAGAAAACGAAAATGCCAACAAGAGAAACGATTAACCCGATTGCACCAATGACGAAAGCATCGCCTTGACCTTTGCCAGATTGAGCAATTGAGGTTGTGATAACAAAAAGCAGCGATAAGGCCACCAAGCCAGCGCCTAAACCCATGCCGGGCTGGCCAGCGATGATAGTTTCACCTGTCAAAAGCATTTCGAACAAACGCGGCCCTGCACGAACGATGATCAGACCTTGAACCGCAATAAGCAAAAGTCCAATTGAAGATGAAAGAAGCGTTGCTTTGGCCCTTACAACAGGATTGGGTATCGTCAGCTGGAGGACAATACCGATGATAAATGTCAATAGCGCTGGCAAGTGCCACCATTGACCAGCAAGCATTTGAAACAAGCCAGTTGATGGCAAACCATCGACAATCCAGGCCGCATCCAAAAAACCATCTTCGGTCATATGCCAAGGCAAAAATATAAAGCTTACCAGCCCAATCATGAGCCAGCTTAGGGACAATTTTTTCATTGAAATTCTACTTTCTCCACCATCGGCGCCCCGCAATCTGCGAAGCACCAATGATGATCACGCTTTGTTAAGCGCCGGATCGTCTGGGAGGATTATTGAGGGTTGGGATCGCCAACTTCTTTGTCCCAACGGGCAAGCAATCTCTTACGAGTTTCACTGGAGCCATAAGTGGCAAAATCATAATCAATTAATTTGATTGATGCCAAGTCAGGAGATTCAGGTGCAACTTTTGCATTTGAGTTAGATGGAACCTGGAAGGAACCAACTTCAGGACCGCGTGATTGCACATCTGCGCGAAGTGAAAATTCAACCCATTTCTTCGCAGCATCTTCATTTTTTGCCCCATTAATGATGGATACAGCGCCAACCTCGTAGCCTGTTCCTTCACAAGGCGCGACGATCTTTAACGGAAAGCCCTGCGTAGCCAAATTGACCATGTCATGCATAAAGCCAATTGACACACCTGTTTCACCGCGCGCTGCGGCTTTTGACGGCGCAGAACCTGATTTGGTGTAGGAATTGACGTTCTTGCCAATCGCTGCAAGCTTAACCATCGCCTGGTCTTCACCAAAGAGCTGAACGAAAGTTGCAAGTTCGGTATATGCCGTGCCTGAGCTATTAGGGTTTGCCACCTGGATTTCACCGAAAAAGCGCGGATCTTCCAAATCAGCCCAGCATTGAGGTGGTTCGACATTCAACTTTTTCAAAATATCGGCGTTATAGGCAATACCAAGTGCGCCGGCATAGATCCCAACAGTTTTGCCTTCAGAAATTTGCGACATATTCTGTGCCCAGCCAAGCAGCTCGCCTGTGTCTACGCCGGAAGGTTGCGACAAGCCTTCCTCAGCGGCAATGAGATGTGGATCTCCAGTGCCACCCCACCAGACGTCAATTTTTGGATTTCCGGCCTCAGCGCGGATTTGAGCGAGTGTTTCACCGGTTGATTTGCGCACCATTAAAACATCGACATCATCGTGCTCGGCGCCAAAAGCTGCAACCATCAAATCACACCAATCCTGCTCAGCACTACATACAAGGTTGAGCTCATCTGCGTTTGTTGTTGTGCTTGCGGCAATTGTAAAGCTCGATGTCGATGCGACAAGAGCGAGTAGCGGAACTATTCCGAACTTTTTCATATTTTCCTCCCTAGAGTTAGGTGCTGTTAAATTGGTCACATCAACAGCACAGCTTAAGGTTAGAAACTCTTGGATCGGTTCGAAACACAAGACCTGTTTACAGTGTTACAATCGGCGAGCCTTTGCGTTAACAATATTACACAGATTGGGCGGTTTGTAATAATTGTAATAAATTATCCCAAGACGAATTCGGATTCTCGCACTATGCTATGACCGGAGGAGGAGGTCTGTATGATGAGGCCACGGATTGGGATAGTCGATGATGAGATGGGCATGCGCGATGCGTTATCTGCATTGCTCGTTGAGCATAAGTTTGATCCTGTTCCCATGGAATGCATATCTGACTTCAATGTCGTGAAAAAATCCGTAAAGCTTGATCTCGTACTTATTGATTTGCAATTGCGTAATGAGAGCGGCTTGGAATTGGCCAAAGCCATCCGCAAAACCGAAGATCTGCCCATTGTTATGTTAACCGGGCAAGGCGATGAAAGTGACAAGATCATCGGATTGGAAATCGGGGCAGATGATTATTTGCTAAAACCATTTAATCCCAAAGAACTTGTTGCGCGCATCAAAGCAGTATTACGCCGATATAATCCTTCTGCACAGTCGAACATGACTAATAATCCAGATGGTCGGCGGGTTGCATTTGGACACATGACGGTGGACCAAACAGAACGCGCACTGTATGGCCCCGATAACGAAGAAATCATTTTAACAAACGCAGAGTTTCGATTACTCGAATATTTTCTAGCGCGCCCAAACAAAGTGATATCTCGTTTAGATCTTTTAAGCGAACTTGGCAGTGATCTCACCAAATATGTTGATCGAACCGTTGATGTATTGATCTTGCGGCTTCGGCGGAAGATTGAGGAAAATCCCTCCAAGCCTATTCATCTGCAAACTAGACGGGGCAAGGGATACATATTCGTGCCCCATCCAGACGGTGTCAGGCTATGACATCTCTACTGCCAAGATCTATTCGCGCCCGGTTATGGACCGCCATCGCTCTTCTTTCACTTGCAGTTGTGGGCGTAAGCTTGATGACCTGGATTGGCCTGCAAAGGGTAGATCAGCGTATGGAGGCGCTTCATCAACAATCGCTTAGCCGTGTTGCACAAGCGATTGATCTCTCCAAAAGATCTTCTGATCTGGCAACATCGGCACCTTATTTGCTCAATCAAAGATCCAATTTTTTAATTGATCAGGAAGGTCGAAAACTAATCAGCGTTTTGCAAACTGTGCGCCAAGAATGGCCTGCGAGAGAAATCACATCCTCAGATCATGACACAGATCCCAATCAATTGAGTATCGCACCTATTACGATACAAATGGAAAGTGGCATCAAAGATCTTGTAGCTGCGTCCAAACGCCTTGATGTCATTCAGTCAGATGTGCGCCGCGTGATCGCCGTATTAGGTGATTTACGCGAACAAATAGTCAAAGCGATAGAGGACCCAAATGTTGACAATGATCAGCGGCTTTTATGGTGGACATTGCAAAGCATGAACGCGGATGCATTAAATGCGGCATATGCAAATAATCTCATTGGCGTAGGTGAAGAACAGCGCCAGTATCAGAGACAAAAAAAGCAGCTATTGGCAGAAGATCTGAATTTGCAACAACAGATGTTAGCAGATCAACTACAATCACTCGTGCGCGGCAATACAGGGATCTTTGAGTTAAGACGGCTTGAACTCTCCATCAATCTTGAAGCGCAAAACGCGTTGTTTCGCATTCGACGCGATGCGAACTTAGTCAATGAACTTGCCGTTGAATATGCACGCCAGGCCGAGAACTTTTTATCACAACAACGTTTGGATTCCTCATCCACCATCCAATTTATCAAAATAACACTTGCAGCTGTAAGTTTGGTGAGTTTGATCCTTGCAATGTCAGCCGCATTGTTTGTCTCTAAATACGTAGCCCGCAGTATTGGTCAGGTTTCCGACGCCATGGTGCGATTGGCCCAAGGTGATCGAACCTCTGTTCTGCCGCGCAAACTCAATAACGACGATGAGATCGGCGATCTTTTCAGATCGTTCCGCAATTTTCGAGCCAATGCATTGCGCCTTGATCGATCGCATAAACAGCTCAATCAGAGAAATGCCCTGTTTGAAAAAGTCTTTGCAAACATAGCTTACGGGATCGCTATCACCGATCCGACCGGCAAAGTGACAGCTTCCAACCCTGCCATGGCGCGCATTTTATTGCAGGACCCAGAGACATCTATAGGCAAATCACTTGTGGATTGGTTCATGGACAGCAAATTCAGCGAATCTGCAGCTGAATTTAATTTAAATATCGATTTGCGAGGCCAGATCGAACTCACCGCCGACGATGGACAAATTCTAGAACTCAGAGCCAGCCGACTTCCCGATGATGGGCGAGTATGGTTGCTTGCCGATGTCACAGAGAGCCATAATATGTCAGCAAGGCTTGCGCAAATTGACCGGATAGAAACGCTTGGAAAAGTAGCGGGCGATACAGCACATGACTTTGCCAATATCCTTTCGACGATCCGAACACATGCGCATCTTCTTAAAGGTGAAGCGAATGAGGCGAGTTCTAATAATGTCTCTGCCATTGAAAATGCTGTTGAATATGGGGCCTCATTGACAGAACGTTTGTTGGCTTTTGCGCGGAAGCAAAATCTCGCGCCTGAAAAAGTAGAACTGAACAGTCTTGTTGAAGGGATGACAGACCTTATCGAAATTGGCCTGAAAGACGGTGTCAGCTTGAAGGTGAATAAGTCTGACACGCCTTTGCATGTTCTTGCGGATCCAGGCCAACTTGAATCGACTTTGTTAAACCTAGTTTTAAATGCAAATAATGCGATCGAAGGCAAAGGGTTGATTGAAGTATCATTGGGTTCAAATCTATTTGGCGAAGCATCTATCATTGTTCAAGACGATGGGTTTGGCATGTCCAATGAGATTAAAACGAGATCAATTGAACCGTTCTTTTCGACCCGTACAGCAGATGGCGGGACCGGCCTTGGTCTATCGATTGTTTATGGTTTTATCAAACAGTCCGGCGGCAATCTTGAAATAGACAGTGAGGAGGGTAAGGGCACGCAAGTCACCGTCACATTGCCGTTGGCGCTACCAACTTCTGCAGGCAAAACACCTAGCAAGACAAAAGCCGCTTTGGTTGTCGATGATGATGGCAAAGTGCGCAATGTCGTCGCTGAGATTTTGAAAGACCTAGATTACGAGGCAACCCTTTGCAGTAATCCAACCGAAGCTTTCAAGAACCTCGATCAAAACGAATATGAACTGGTTGTAAGCGATTTCGACCTTGGATCAGATGTTAACGGTTATCATATCCTAGAAGAAGTCGCGCAAAAGATACCCGACGCTCACCGTATGCTGATATCTGGCAAATCTTCGTTAGATCAAGTCAATGCGGGCAGCAATATTTTAGTGCAAAAACCAATCACACTGGAAAAACTAAAAACTGCGTTACATCAAATGGGTACGAACACTTAGAAATCGGCTCAATACGCCCAATTCACTCGTTGAAAAAATGGTGTTTCACCTACGAACGCATCTTGCGCAATTGGCGAGGGAGAAAGCCAATTTGAACCTTCTCTGACCCGCCAAGAGGTATCTTGTAAATCTGCAAACCATCTATGTCGCAAAAGCGAATACTTTATCTTCAATTTCATTAGAAACAGAGAAATGCGAGGCAATCGTTTCGCCAACTGCTTCGGAAGTCGCTGCAGAGAGTGTCCACCCAAGGTGGCCATGACCAGTATTGTAAAAAACGCCTGATTTTTTGCTGGCGCCAACTTTTGGCAACATGCTTGGCATCATCGGTCGTAAACCCGCCCATGGCACCGCATGCTCTGTCGAAACTTGTGGGAAAAATTCCTCACACCATTTTACAAGCGGACGAATTCGATCGTCACGAATATCTCGATTATATCCGTTAAATTCAGCCGTACCTGCAATTCTAAATCGATCGTCGCCCAGTCGACTTGCAACTATTTTCGCTTTGTCATCTAAAAGGCTAACACGAGGTGCATAGGTTTGACTTGCGCGGTCGTTTAAATTGACCGTGATGGAATAGCCTTTAACCGGATAAATATTTATCCTATCACCAAATTGTTTTGCTATGGCGCGGCTAGCAACACCCGCACAGACAACAATACCCTCAAAACACGCTTCTTGCCTTTCGCCACTGTTGGACCAAATCAGTTTATGTGTGCTATCTTGTGAAATTATTTTGGTGATGTCTGAATTGTAATGAAAGTTGACACCACGGCGCGAACAAGCTTTCGCAAGATTTTTTGCGTATAAGTGAATGTCTCCAGAAAAATCACTTTCGGTATAGAACCCACCCTTTAAATCACATTTGATTGTGGGTTCAACTTCATAAGCTTGTTGCGCGGAAACTTCATGTCTATTCAAGCCACCTTGGGCGAGCAATTCATTCACGCGTCTTGCATGATCAAATTCTTTTTGATCGCGATATAAATGCAAGATACCCCGGTTTTCGACATCAAATTCAAAACCTTCTTTGTCTGCATATCTTTTCAAATGTTCACGCGCTGATATCGCCAAACGAACGGTCTCAATTGTATTCGTTTCATATTTAGGAATATTGGCCATAAACTCTGCCATCCAGGAATATTTATGCCAGCTCGGTTTCGGGTTCATCAAAAGAGGTGCGCCCGGTTCAAACATCCATTTGAGTCCTTTTAGGACCGTGCCCCAATTTGTCCAAACCTCTGCATTGGACGCAGAAAGTTGCCCACCATTTGCAAATGACGTTTCCATTGCCGCGTATCTGTTGCGGTCAAATACGGTTACATCAAAGCCGCGCTCAAGCAATGCATAAGCTGTGGTGATGCCTGTAATCCCGGCTCCGATAACGGCAATTTTCTTCATTTTCTCAATCCTTATGCATTCCAAGTTTTGGTTTGATGTTTGGCAAATATTGACCTCATATGACGATATTTAGACAAAAACATGCAAGAATAGTTCCGTAATTTCTTGAAAAATCACGAATTATTCGTAATAATTCCTGTATCAACTAGATATTTCAGGAAAATTTCTTATGGATAAGCTCGACACCAAAATCCTTTCTGCACTTCAAAAGAACGGACAAATCTCGATGGCAGACCTCTCGGGCAAGGTAGGGCTATCTTTATCTGCCTGTCATAGAAGAGTGAAAACACTTGAAGCTAACGGCATGATTTCACATTACACCGCACGCTTAAATGCCAAGGCGATCGGTTTGGAGATACAAGTTTTCATTGCAGCAAAGCTCACAAGTCAGCGTCAGGAAGATATCATGGCTTTTGAAAAAGCAATCCTCGACATGCCGGAAGTGCTTGAGTGCCATTACATTTCCGGAGAATCTGATTATCTGCTTCGTGTTGCTGCAAAAAACACCGAAGACTACCAGAAAATTTACCGCGAAAGACTAACCCTCATTCCATCCATATCACAGATGACGACCATGCTCTCGTTATCCACCATCAAAGATTTCGACGGGTTCCATTTATCAAACGGTTGATTTTTCCGCTTGGCCGTTTGTAGAAACACTCGCCCTTGAACCATTTGTAAGGGCGATACGATTATAAATGAACAGTTCAATACAGTAAGAGGGTCAAAGCGCAAACCGCTCCGACCCTCTATTTTTTATGCCTCATCACGTTGAAACGTGGGACACATCCTTATCAGGAGAATAGATATCCAAAATATTCCAATGCCCTGTTGTGGGTGTAGGATTATTGATCATAGGCACATCAATCACCGTAGGCTTGTCGCTTTTAATCGCAGCTTCTATGGCTGACTGTAATTCATCCGCAGATGTGATTTTAACGCCAACTGCACCATATGCCGTGGCGATATCTGCATAGTCTGGCCCGTGGGTTGGCGCACTTGCAGAACCTGGGAAAGTGGTCCCATAGGTCAAGCCATAATGCGCTTTTTGCAGTCCGGCAATTGTGCCGAAAGCATTATTGTTCATGATCAGCCATATGATGCCGAGATCTCGTTCAACAGCTGTTGCCAGCATGGATGGGTTTTGCCCAAACCCGCCGTCGCCCACTAGCGAGATCACGACTTTATCAGGCGCAGCCAATTTTGCGCCGATAGCTCCGGGAGGTCCAAAGCCCATAGTCGCAAAACCACCTGGCGTAAGAATTGAACCCGGTGTAAGAATATCAAACTGTTGCCCAACCCCATTTTTGTTCCAACCCACATCGGTTGTGATGATCGCATCTTCTGGAAGAGCCGTGCGCACATCGGCCAAGATCCGCTCCGGCATCATAGGAAATGCAGAACTCGTGGCCATCTCTTGATTACTGTTTTTAAAGTCTTTTCTAAAAGTGGAGATTTTCTTCTTTAATCCATCCCTTTTAAACCCATCAGGATAAAGCTCTTTAGCAACTCTGGTGAGCACTCGAAGTGCTGATTTTGCATCGCTTACAACGCCAATTTCAGTTGGATAATTTCTCCCGATCTCAGTTGGCTCAATATCAATATGAATGACTTTAGTGCCGGGGATATTAAATGTGTAACCAGGATACCAGGATGAGCAATCTGCTTCCTTAAAGCGTGTCCCAATCGCAAGTAACCAATCGGCATTTAGACATGACTGATTAACAAGCTCTGTCCCCCAAAATCCTGTCATGCCAAGCACCAATGGATGACTATCTGGCAATGCCCCCTTGCCCATCAAAGAATGTGCCACGGGAATTTGCATGTGATCGACAAATGCCTCTAACTCTTTTGAAGCCTTTGCTAGTAAAATTCCTCCGCCCACATAAAGCGTCGGGTCTTTGGCTTCAGCGAGAGATTTCACAATCAATGCGGCGGTTTCATCATCAATTGATGGTTTAGCAAGCTTACGTGTATTGCTTTCAATCCGCTTGAAACTATCTGCCGAAATGCGCTCTGAAAAGATATCCATCGGCACATTTACCAAGACCGGTCCCGGCTGACCGCTTTCGGCCAAATGAAACGCCTTTTCCAAAATTTCGGCCATCAAATCAGCACGATCCACACGCCATGCACGCTTCACAAATGGTCGGTAGATTTCATATTGCTGCGCATCACCATGAAGATTAACTTCTTGGTGCGGATGCTTGCCGTAATAATGCGTTGGAATATCACCAGCAATCACCACCATTGGAATACAATCAAGCGCAGCATTGGCGACACCTGTCGCACAATTTGTCAATCCCGGACTAAGGTGTGACAACACAACCGAAGCCTTACCTTTAACACGCGCATAGGCATCAGCAGCATGGCTTGCGATCTGCTCATGACGAACGGTGATGAAATCAATCGGGCTCTCAGACAGCGCAGCTAGAACCGCAATATTTGTATGCCCGCACAAACCAAAAATATGCTCGACTTCGCGACGTTCTAAAAACTCGACAATATGTTCAGCAACGGTTTTATTTTGTACATCCTGTTTCATCAGATCACACCGCCTCTTTGTTGTAAAATTCACCGAATAGCTCCGCCTCGGAAGGACGGTCTTCAGGGATTGGGCGGCTCACCCATGTGTAGTTCATGAAATGTTTGAGCGTGACATTTTCATTGGTGATATTGCCACCCCAAATGCCGCAGCCCAAGCTGGATGTCATCGGCATCCCGTTGGTAAATGAGCCTGCATTTGCTTTTGACTGCGGTTGTCGCACCATCATTCGGCTGACCGGTGCAAGTTTTGCCAATGCATCGATGCGATCATCATCATGAGAATAAATACCGCAGGAATGTCCCTTACCACCGACATTGTAAATGGCTTCAACCGTTTTCAGCGCATCATCAAATTCGTCAAAATGATAAAGCGCCATTAATGTCGTGAGCTTTTCTTTTGAGAATTTATGCTCTGGGCCAATCTGCCCTTGGTTTTCAACCATCAAAAACTTGCGGTCTTCCGGGATTTCAAACCCTGCTTCTTTTGCTGTTTGTTGAGGTCGGCAGGCAATTGTGGGGAATGTTCGGTTTCCTTTTTCATCCCACATTGCTTTTTCAAGCGCAGCTTTTTCTTCTTCATTACACAGATAGCCGCCTTCTGCTTCCAATGCTGCCACCATCTCTTTATAGATTGAGGACTGAATGATGATATTGCCGTCAGCTGAGCAACCTGATCCAAAATCAGAAGTTTTGGACATGCGCGTGTTTGCAGCAGCAATTTCAATATCAGCGGTATCATCAATAACAATCGATGAATTACCAGCGCCAACACCAAACGCAGGACGTCCGGATGAATAGGCCGCCTTTACCATTGGCTTACCGCCTGTTGCCAAGGTTAGATCACACACTTCCATCAAGTGCTGCGTAATGGCAATGGATGGCTCTTTCACACATTGAAATAAATCTTCAGGCGCACCAACGGCTCGGCAAGCAGCACGCATGACATCAACCATTTCATTGGTTGTATTTTTCGTTCGAGGATGTGGCGAGAAGATCACGGCATCTCTTGCTTTTGCGGCATAAATGCCCGTGACAGGCGGCGTTAAAGCAGGATTTGTCATCGGTATGAGCGAAGCAATCACGCCAGCAGGTTTGGCATATTTCATCAAGCCTTTGGCAACATCGACTTCAACAACACCGGTGCTTTTTTGACGCAGCGCATCACGCAACACACCGTGAATTTTAAAACGTTTTCCAGGTCGACCTTCGCGATCGCCGATTGTGCTTTCATCAACACCCATTTGCGCCAATCTGGTAAAGGTCACCTCATTGCCAGCATACCAGCCAATTGCCTGCGCAAGACGATCAAGCTGAGCTTGTGAATAATCCTCAACTTCAGCCATTGCGTTTTGCGCGCGCTGCAGCATATCGGCGACTAGTTTTTTATCATCTTCAGTGAGTTCTCGAGCCATTATGTATCTCTTCTAAATTGTTGGTAATAGGCGATGCCGAAAGCGCGATATCTGCGCCGGCAAGGTGTTTCTGCGATTTGGCCTCGGCAAATATTCTCTTTGCATGATCAAGGCATCTACGTGCATGTTCTTCAAAACCCAGCTCGTGGGTTCGTGATTTATTTGGTAGTTCGATGGAATAATCCAGCGGAGGCAGACGCTCGATAATGCGCCTGAAATCAATGCATCCTTCTCCGGGATATAAACGCGCATCCCGCGCCAATTGGATCATGCCTTCTTTGGTATCTGCAATTCCCGGCAAAGCATCTGAAACGTGGAGGAAGTGGATATACTCACTGGGAACATGCGATAGCTCTGCAATATCCACCCGTGACAAGTGCATATAAAGTGTGTCGATTAAGATGCCGGAATTATCTTGATCTGCGGCACGAACAATGTCCAAAGCTTCATCCAACGTTCGCAATCGTGAAAAAGACGGAAACTCAAGATCGACACTTAATCCGTAAGGCGCAGCTAACTCACAAGTCTCAGCATAACAATCAACGAGGAAGTTGCGATCATCGCGAGTACTGGTCCACGCACTCATGATAAGGCGCTTGGCACCGAGCTCACCACCCAATTCGATCGCAGGAGAAAACGATCTTGGGTCACATTCATCGGTGATCCGGGCCAGCTCCATATCGAGAACCTTAAGACCGGTTGTCTTAAGCGCCAATTTTGTTGCATCCACTAAGGAGGTGTCTTCTGGCCAACAGGCAAATTCGCCCGCAACATTCATCGGAATAAATCTTGGACTCACCGCATCATATCCAGCGCGGGCGGCGATATAGACCAGTTCCGGCGCAGAGCATTCAATCAAGGTCAAATGGGCCAATGAATATAAAGGCTCGACTTTACCAATTGAATTCAGATTTGGGTCGTTTGTGGAATGCAAGATGGCACCTTAAATAACATCTAATATATTTCATATTATATTATATAAACAAAAATATCAGATATTTTTAAAAGTATCAACTTTTTATTCTCAAAAGTTGGTTAGGTAATTTCTACCCAATTTCCACCCGTGGCATTGGATTGAACTGTCGCATGGATAAACTTCACACCTTCTGCGCCATCTTCAACGTCTGGATAGGCTAAATAGTTGTTTGGTAGGGTTAATCCGTCTCTTCGTGCGGCAACAGCCGTTGCAAATTCAGTGTATAAATTTGCCCAAGCTTCAATTAGACCTTCTGGGAATCCGCGCCCTGTTCGAACCAAGCGTTCAACATTTGAAGAAATTCCATGACCATGACCGCGACTTAGAATCCGGTCTGGTTCCCCAAATCGCGCATGCTTTAAATATTCGCTATGTTCCAAATCCCATTCAATGCCCCCTTCACTGCCAAAAATGCGCAAGCGCAACCCACCACGATTACCCGGCGCCAATCGTGTCGCCATCAAAGTTCCGGGAACATCATTGGCATAGCGCGTATTCATAAAAACAGTGTCTTCAAGTGGCTTGGGAGATCCGCAAACATGCATCTCAGCGCGCAAATGCGTCATTGGTAATCCGGAGACAAATGTCGCCAAATGTGCAGCATGAGTTGCGATATCGCCTGTACAACTTGTTGCGCCAGATTTTTTGGGATCAAGCCGCCACTTCACATGTTCAGCTTCCCCGATATCATCGGGTGTCATCCAATCCTGCATAAATTCAACATGGATTTGATTGATTTTACCAATGCCGCCATTCGCGACAATTTCCTTTGCCTGTCGGATCATTGCAAAGCAGGACATGGCATAACCAACCCCGAAAATCAGTCCAGATTGACGCGTCAGATCGGAGAGCGCGAGGGCTTCCTCAACTTCATTGGTAAGTGGCTTATCACATAAGACATCTATTCCATTTTCGATGAATGCCTTCGCTGCATCGAAGTGAACGTGATTGGGTGTCGTGATCATGACAGCATCAACACCTTGCGGGTGCAGAGCTTCTTGTCGCCCCATCTCTTCAAAAGACGTGTAACAGCGTTCATCATCGAGAAACCATTCAGCACCAAGGGCTTTGGCTTTGTCTTTGTTTGAAGAGAGCGCCCCAGCAACAATTTCCCATCGGTCGCTCTGTCGGGCGGCCATGGCTTGTGTTTGCGAAATGCGTCCACCACCAACGACGCCAAGTTGCAATCTGCGGTCTGGTTTCGGAAAAGCTTGCTCTAAATTGGCAACCTGCGAAAAAAACTCTTTGGTCATAAAATCACCTATTGAAAACTAACGCGGGGGCGTTGCACCAATTGGCAACATCTCTACCGCCATAAAAATACTGGGCGTAATGGTTTCAAATTGATGCCAGGGATAATTACCCTCTTCATCAAACATCGGCTTATGCGTATGTCCCGGCGCCATCGTTTCTTCAAAATAAAGCGTCGCTAAATCTTTTTCATGACATTGCTGCATCTTACCAATGCCCACAATTTGGGTGTGAACTTCACGAAATCCCGGCACTGGACAAAACGGGTGTTCTTTATGCAATCCTACATTTAAAGGCACAGATCCCGAATGATACATGGTAAGCCCAATGTTACCGATCCAAATTTTAGGCGACATATAATGGCTGACACCCTTAAGCCTTTCCTCACCGCGAACTTCATAAGCTGACGGCCATTTTTGTTTAACAGCGTAATACAGAGTTTCATCATCTTCGTGATCATCAAAGCGTTCAATTATTACTGCGTGCTTGATATTTTTGATTCTGGTATTAACAGCGATGATTGAATTGAGATGCGCTAAACCCTGTTCATGGATTTGAATGGCCTCTTCCGCTAGGTTGAGCAAAATAACGCGACCATTAACGTCATATTCCAACTCATCCTGCAAAAATTTTACTGAGAAAAACGGTTCGGCAAAATCTAGTTTTTGAATACTCATTGCACGGCTCCATATGGATCGCTACTTAAATTACTCATCGGACGCGGTCGTTCGCATGACGTCTTCATGAATTCATTAGATCCAGTTTCAGCTGATTTTAAGATCCCCTCCATAACCTCGCAAATATGCATGGCTAAAACTCCATTTGCGCGGTGGGGTGCACCGGTTCTGACCGAGTGCGCAAGATCAAGTAAACCCAAACCACGGCAATCATCATTAAATCCAAAATTGTTCTCTGCAATCAACCAATTTTCTCGACCCGTTGGGCGGGGTTGGTGTGTCCAGCGAGAATTATTTTTGGTGCGAAACCAAACCTCACCCCCAAAGATATTTGCGCCATGGACCGGATCAGGATCAGGAATACAAATTGTTCCCTCTTCTCCATAAATTTCAAATCTCGGGGTCTCTGAATCCCAAACATCAAAACTCATGGTCATTGAGCCGATCTCACCAGATTGAAATTCCAGATTGGACAAAACGTGGGTATCAACTTCGACATCCATCATCTCACCATATCTGGGGCCGTTTTCGATCATGCGCTGATCAAATGTGCGTCGCGCCATTCCGGAAACACTTTTAATCGGCCCAAGAAGGAAGACCATCGCGGTGAGATAATAAGGTCCCAAATCTAAGAGTGGACCACCACCGATTTTATAATAAAAATCTGGATTTGGGTGATGGCGCTCAACGCCATGGGTTCCAACAAAAGCCGCGACACCTGTGGGTTTGCCAATCACCCCTTGATCGATCAGCTCGCGACAAACCTGCCAGCGACCACCCAAAAATGTGTCGGGCGCATTCCCAACTAAAAGATTTCTCTCAACTGCTAGGTCTAGAATTTTCTGACCATCAGTTAAATCTGTTACAAAAGGTTTTTCAGAATAAACATGCTTTCCAGAATTCAGAGCGGCTAAAGAAATTTCTGAATGCGCTGCGGGAATTGTTAGATTTAAAACACACTCAATCTCATCATTTTCGAAAATATCTTGCGGTGTGACAGCACTTGGAATTTGGTATGCTTCAGCCGTTGCTTTTGCTTCTTCTATATCGAGTGCTGCGCAAGCGACGACATCCAACAATGGGAATCGTTGGCAATTTTTTAGATATATGTCGCTAATCCGGCCGCACCCAATCAATCCCACTTTGAATGGTTTGGTCATTTGGTCCTCTTATTCTTCTGGCTCATAAAGAGGTAAAAAATTCGTCGGCATTGGTCCTTTGTTTCGACCGCCCTGCTGCATTTGCTCCCATGCATGCGATAAAATACCAACGGAGCGGGAAAGACAGAATAGTCCCCGTGAAAGCGGAGCAGGAAATCCAAGCTCACAAAAAATCACCGATGTTGCACCGTCAATATTCATTGCAATTTCTCGCCCCCCTCGATCTGCAGCTAGCTTCACTTTAACGGCTTCTGCGATGATGGCAAATTTTCCATCCACAACACCTTCAGATGCAGCTTGTTTAACAAGGCCAAGTAATCTCGGAGCACGGGGATCGACCGGTTTGTGGAACCTATGTCCGAACCCACTGACTATCTTTCCGTATTTTTTGCGCCAATTGGCCAAACCGATTTCAACCGCTTCTTCAAGACTGTTTGCGTCTTCTAAATGCTCGGCAATTTCATAATAAAGTTCAGCGCATTGTTCCCCGGCACCGCCATGCACATCACCCAACATATTAACACCTGTAGCCATGGCATTATTGAGCCCGACGCCGCAAGTGATCGCCATGCGTGAGGCTGCGATTGAAGGTGCCTGAGGTCCGTGGTCAACACCGGCGACAAGCGCCGCTTCAAATAATTTAGCTTGTTCATCGCTTGGCATATCACCCCGCGTCATAAACCAGATCATTTGCGGAAATGAAACATTGCCAATCAGTTCTTCAACGGGGCGGTCTCGAAACGAAATTTGCCCCGGTTTCATGTCTATAATGGATGTCCGCCACCATTTGCGAATTTGTTGCGCATCAGCACTTTCTATCGTCATGCTACATTATCTCGTGATTGTTGATATTCATTTTGGGCCGCTAACCGAATTGGTGCATTCTTGGCGCCATAACCTGCATAACCGCCCCGGCGCTCAACGATTTCAAAAAAGAAGCCATTGAAAATCGGCTGACTATAGATTTGAAAATACTCGCCATCGCCTCGTCGCGAATAAAGAATATTTCCCTCTTTCATCTGATCGATCAGCTCTAGATCAAGGGCAAATTCACTCATTATTGCGGTGTAATAATTGGGCGAAATTTCTAACCTTGGGAAATTAGCTTCAGCTAAAATGGCTGACGTTTCAAAAATATTGTCGGTTGCTAATGCGATATGCTGAACGCCTGCATCGACATTGCCGGACAAAAAATTTCCAGCGAACGTATTGTTCTGAATGACACCATTGAGGTTTAAGCGAACTTCACCTTCTGGACTCTGAATTGCTTGACTTGTGATCACACCTGCAGGATCCGCAACATCAACAATGGGCGTCTTTTCCATTTCAAATGTCGAAAGATAGTAGAGCAACCAACTTTGCATTTCATGGTGTTGCATCGTTTGTGCAATGTGGTCCACACGGCGTAAGCCGGCAGGCTGTGCCTTTGACACACTCTCGGCGCGTTCAAATTCAATATCCCAAACATGATGTAGATTTGATTTTTCATCAATGAAGTGAACGACATTCCCGCCAACACCATTGATCGCTGGAATATCAAGCTCATTATCACCCAAAATTTGAGAAAATTTGGGTGCGCCCAGTGATGTCGCACGTTTGACCGTACCTTCAGCATCTTTCACACGCAGGCCCATATCGCAAACAATTGGACCGTATTTTTGAAATGCTTTTCCTGCAAACCCAACGGGGTCGGAATTGACAACTATATTGATCGCACCCTGTCGCCAAAGCTCAACAGCTTTTGTTTTGTGTACCCGCTCTTTTCGAAATCGAAGAGTGGCCAGTAGATTGGTGATTTCAATCTGGCTATTTTCATCAACTGCAAACTCTATAAATTCGATGCCTGAGGCATAGACACGATCGGTCAATTCAGGCAGATCAAAATTTGCATTTGGCGTGGATTGACGAACTTCATCTAACACATTGACCAAAGCGCGATAAGCGTCCGTTGCTGAAACTGAACTCATCGACAATTCCGAGTGTTGACCCGTGCCACCAATTGACCAAACACCCTGATAACCTCGGTTCACCAGCAGCCTGATCAATCCAGCAATGTTCAAATGGCCTTGACCAGGAAGCATGCCTTTCATCATGGGTGAAAATGGTGTGTGATACGTGTTTCGGTGAAGATCAAACAGCTTCACATGAAACACATATTTGCCATCAATATCTCGATATTTTGCTGGTCTGGACCCGTCTCCCATCAACAACATGGAATCAAGACATAAACCCAGATGAGGATCATCAATTTGCCTGATGATTTGCTGTGCCTGCAGCGCGCATTTAATGGTCGAGGCCCAAGGCAGCGCTTGATAGGCAAGCCTTATGTTTTTCTGCGAGGCAACATTTGCAAGTTCTTTTAGATCTTCACGCAAAACATCTTCATCATCAGAAGCGTTTGGGTTTGAATTTGCCCGCATTTGCAATTGCCCAATACCTAATTGATTGAGCAGATCTAACTTTTGGTTCAGCTGGAATAATGCACGTTTTCGTTCTTCGCCGTTCGTTCCTTCAAAGCCTTCCACGGAATCAAGAGAGCGCAAAACCAAACCACGGTTCTTAGCCAGATCAACGACATCCTGAGCCGAGCCGCTAAATCCTGTGAAATCCTTTTCAAAAAGATCGACGTTTTGGAAACCGGCTTGTGCAATTTTATCGAACTTATTGGGTAAACTGCCCGACACCATCGCTGTCGAGATCACTATACTCATCCTTGATACCCAAACACTCTTGGCAACCAGAGAACAAGATCAGGGACCATCAACATGGTCAGCAGCGCAATCAATAAGACGGCTAGAAATGCCCAAATCTCTTTGATGATCTCGCGCAATGGAATATCTGACACAGCATTGATCACAAACAATAAAATGCCATAGGGTGGTGTGATCAGACCAATCATTGAATTCACCACGACAAGTACGCCAAAATGCACGAGATCAATGCCAAGTGCTTGGCAGGTTGGGATAAACAACGGCACAATGACTAGGATAATGGTTGTCGCATCCAATATGCAGCCCAGCAATAAGATCAGCAAATTGACAAGCAAAAGAAACACAATCGGTGACATTTCAGAGCCCGCAAGAAGCGCTGAAATTGATTGCGGGATTTGCTCAGAAATTACGATGAAGTTCAGGATAAAGGCACCGCCGATTACCACGCCGACAGACGCTGATGATCTCGCGCTTTCGACAAAGACACGGTAGAGCCCCTGAACAGATATGGCACGATAAAACAAAGCTGCAAGTAGCAGAGCATAAAACGCCGCAACAGCTGCTGCCTCGGTAGGTGTCGTCACGCCACCATAAATTCCATAAAGCAAGATGGCAGGCATTAGCAAAGCCGGAAACGCATTTGCCGTTTTACGTGGCAGTTCACGCAATGGGATCGGCGCTTCAATTGCAAACCCGCGTTTGCTCGCCAAGTAATAATTCATCGCCATGAGCACCATGCCCATCAATAGGCCCGGCAAGATACCTGCAAGGAACAATGAGCCAATGGATGCTTTTGAGACAAGCGCATACAAAACCATCGGAATTGATGGCGGTATGATCGGGCCAATTGTTGCCGAAGCCGCTGTGATCGCCGCCGCGTATCCGCGACTGTACCGCCCGTCTTTCGTCATCATTTCAATAATAATTTTGCCAATACCCGCAGCGTCAGCAACTGCAGAACCGGACATGCCAGAAAAGATAAGCGAAGCCACGACATTCACATGACCCAACCCGCCTTTGAAGCGCCCAACTGCCGCAACACAAAAATTGAGCAATCTATCTGTAATCGAGCCTGCATTCATAATATTGGCGGCAACAATGAATAAAGGGACAGCAAGAAGAATGGTGCTTTTATAAAAACCTTGCAGGATCTTTTCGCCTGCTAGCGCGACATCTAAACCTGCAACACCGAGATAAACCACAGACGAAAGAAGTATGGAATATCCGATTGGCGTTCCGATACCGGCCAGAAGGAAAAGCGTTAAAAGGCAGGATAATAACTCAATGCTCATGACACATCTCCCTTTTCGCTTTCAGCCGCTTTGGCTGCATCCACGGTTAATTCCAATTCGGTTTTCGGGGGGCCATTTTTAATCACATCGAAGAACTGCCAGGCATAACGCCCGACCACGGCAAGCATGAAGACAGCATAGATGGAAAAGACATCACGCAACGGGATCTTCGCACCAGTAAACGGATTTCGAACCGTCGACGTTTTGCGTATTTTCATCCAATCGATGTAGTCCCATGTCGGCAAAAACGAATAGAGCATGCCTATAATAATCGCGAGCGCACTGAGCAGAGCGAATATCCGTCGGATTTTATAAGGCGAGGATAAATAAATGATATCGAATTTAACGTGATGCTGGTCGTGTACAATGAACGCACAGCTGAAGAAAATTACCCACACCCACAAGATGCCAATAAGCTCTAATGTCCATCCTGCGGGAGTGAAGAAATAACGCAGAACGATCTGTAATAAAAATGTGACAAAGATTGCTGCCAGCATGCCGCCAGCAATCGCTTCGGCCAGACGGGAGAATGTTTTCATCAAAGATTGCATCACTATTCTCCCCTCCGGATTACGGCTTAGTTGCCAAGCGCGTTGATCTGATCAAGAACACCTTCAGGCCATGTGGCAGCGAACTCGCTATCAAGATACATAGACTGAACTTGGTTGCGGAACGCAGCCAGATCAGGCTCATAGACTGACATGCCCTGCTCTTCTAAGAATGCAACTAGCTCACCCTCTAGTTTCAGCTGCTTTTGGCGACCAGATTCTGCTGCCGCATCAGCGGCTGCTTGTACTTTTGCCTGCTGATCAGCTGACATCTTGTCCCAAGTCGCTTTTGAGATCGCGATGTAGTTAAGGTCAACAAGGTGAGATGTAAGAATGATCTGATTTGTTACTTCAAAGAACTTCGCATCCACAACAGTCGGCAGCGGGTTGTCTTGCCCATCTACAGAACCAGTTGAAAGCGCAGTATATACTTCTGAGAATGCCATTGGTGTTGGCGCTGCACCCAATGCTTTGCCCAGGAACTGCCAAGCATCTGTGCCTGGCATACGCAGGTTAACACCTGCAAGATCTGCCGGTGTAGTGACAGTCAATTCATCTTTGCTTTGACGCAAGTTCACCTGACGACGACCAAGATACATCACTGACAAAAGCTTTACGCCAAGTTCGTCTTCAACCTTTGCTTTGAAAGGGTCCATCAATGGATCATTGAACACTGCCACTTGGTGAGCTGCATCTTGGTGCACATATCCAGCGGTAAAAATTGAAAACTCTGGAAAGAACTGTGCAAGCTCTTGTGCAGATGTGATGGACATTTCCAGATTGCCGCGGCTGATCGCATCGAGCTCAGTTCCCTGCGCAAAAATGGTACCGTTATAACTTGGCTCATAGCTGGCAAAATCTGCCACAGCAGGCGCAAAGACTTCGGCCATCGCCACAGAACGTTGATCTGTCTCTGAACCAGATGTTGCCATGCGCAATTGCAATTTATCCATTGCAAATCCAGCTGTTGTTGACGCGATTGCGACACCAGCCGCGAGAGCAGCAGACAAAACGTGTCTGCGGTTGAGTTTCAATTTCATAGTTTCCTCCCAGAATGATGGTTTGAAATAAATCTCGAGCCAAACCTTATCGTATTTTTTTCATTATGCAATATATTTTTAAAAATATCTGATATTTTTGATAAAAACAGAAATACTTATATTGCTGTCGCCATCTGCTCATCGTCACTCATATGTGAATTCAGTGGAGATATATCATTGATATTTATAGACGAATTAGATTGCGCAGCGGTTGAAATTGCTTCGACAACTTGAAGTGTCTTCAAGCCTTCCAATCCGGTGACCAACGGTTCTTCAACACCTTTAATCACATTTGCGAAATGAATTATCTGATTATCCAAGGGATCTGACGCATCCCGAGGAATGGATGTTGCTGTTATTGGCGTCCACCAATCACGCGCGTTACCATGCTTCCAAATTGTCAAATCAGGCACGGATAGTGATCCATGCGACCCGCCAAATTTATAGCAGCTTTCGTTGGTGCGCGGATAAATCGGATATTCGCCTGATGTATGCTCCCAACTCCAGGGGGCGACAATGGAATCAGACACCGTCACAGTGCCAACGGCACCATTGTCAAAAGAGAGCAACACGGATGCAACATCCTCATTTTCAAACCCCCGCCGAGAAGGTGAAGATTGCGCTTGTACACTCACAATTTCCCCGCATAAATATCGGATCAAATCAATATCATGCACCAGATTGACGGATATGGGGCCGGCGCCATGAAGCTTTCGCCACGGGGCTTCATCAAAATAATGGTCTGGCTTATAGAACCAACAATTGGCATGAACGGCGCGGACCTCGCCAATTTCACCATTTGAAATAAGTTCATGCGCTTTTTGGATCAAAGGATTATGCCGCCGATGGTGTCCGACGAGCAAAGATACATGATTGGCATCTGCCAAATTAACCAGCTCAAGCGCCTCTAATGACGAATTGGCAAGCGGCTTTTCAATGAGCACGGGAATGCCTGCATTCACAACAGCCCTCCCCAATTCGATGTGGCTCGGAGTGGGCGTTGCAATGATAACGCCATCCACCTTGGTTCCGTTCAACAACGCATCAACATTGTCAAAACATGGCACGTTAAACTCTTGCTCAATCGGCAGCTTTTTTGCGGACGGCTCAACCAGTCCAATGAGTTTGACACCCCTTAAACGCTTAATCGCATTGGCGTGACGCTTGCCAACCAAACCAACACCGACGACAGCCAATTTTACCAAGTCATCCATCAACAGAACCCATTTCGTTATTTTATCAAACATAAGCGTCCATTAGCATTAATAACGTAGATTCACAATAATATATGATATTTTTTATTTTATCAGATTTATTTAAATATTGTTGTTCATATGATAATTTGATATCTCTTGAGAGAATTCTCGAGAAAATATAGTTGTCCAGCGCATGAACAAGCATATCAATACGGTCGGATCAAATACCTATCAGCGGATTAAACACGACATTATTTATGGCGAGCTTGAGCCAGGTACCAAGCTCAAACTTGATGGCTTGAAAACCCGTTATGCCGCAAGCCTTTCCACTTTGCGAGAAATGCTCAGCCGCTTGGCCAGCGAGGGTTTTGTGGCTGCAGAAGAACAGCGCGGGTTCTTTGTTACGCCCGTATCTCGAGAGGACCTGATTGAAATCACCAATCTGCGTGTGTTGTTGGAATGTTCGGCCGTTAAAGAATCAATAGAGAATGGCGATACCGACTGGGAAGGTAATTTAGTTGCCGCGCATCACAAGCTTCATCTGATGGAGCAAAAAATGCTCAACGGTGATGAAACCGAAAAAGAAACCTGGAAGCGATATGATGGCGAATTTCATCTTGCGATGATACAGGCCTGCAATTCCAAAAACCTCTTGGATATCCACGCTACAATTTACGATAAATATTTGCGCTACCAAATGCTGGTTCTCACCTATCGCGGTCAGGAAGCCGTTGATGAACATAAGGCCATGTTTGATGCGGCTCTGGCACGCGACGCTAAACTAGCTCAGGAGCTGTTAGAAAAACATATCCGCAAAGGCGTTGAACATACATTGGAAAAGATATTTTCAGTGGATGAGTAATAGCTGAAAACTTAAAACGTTTGAAACTAAAGAGGCTCTTCAGAGCGACACTTTTTGTCCTGGGAAACGTGCATTTCCACCTCCCCTCTTTACGACTGTTGTGCAATATCATTCAAACCTCCCGAAATCCGTAGACCAAAAACGAAGATTTATACTCAGTGCGAAATCATCCAGGGTCTCGCTGACGGAAATGATTTACTGCCATCCGGCCTGTGCAATGCTTTACGGTTTGGTTTCGCCCCATTTTTGCCCGCAGGACCATGACTGGACAACTTTTTTGGTCCATCGGATGATCGTTCATTGACACCATGCGCACGACGAACACCAGGATCTAAAGTTGAGACGAAAGGGACGGAATGAATGACACGCGGAGAAATCTTACCGCATTCTGTACAGGAGCAAGGGTCAGCTGATGCGCTCATAGGGGCTATAGATTGAAAGATACCGCAATCTTCACATTCATATTCATATACCGGCATGCTGTTTCCTTTAAAAATCTTTTTGAGGCTGCTATCGACATGCCCCACCCAATGTAAATTTTGACCAGGACATGCCATTTTTGGATTGGTTGTATGATTTAGAGGTCTGGGGCCACTGGTATATCAATTGAACCATCGAGATACTTCGTTGGCCCATCTGGACCAGGCATAAGATCGCCTTCAAAAATATCTGTTGGCAACCAGAGGGTTGCGCACGCATTTGGGTAATCCACAATACCTGATACATGTCCCTGCACCGGTGCTGTGCCTAAAATGGCTAAGCCTTGCTCTCGTGAATAGCCAAACTTGGTCATATAATTGATCGCGTTCAAACAAGCCTGACGATAGGCTTCGGTCATATCCACATAATGTTGATTATCATTTTCATCAACAGAAATACCCTCAAAGATCAAATAATCATCATATTTTGGCGTGATCGGAGATGGTTTGAACATCGGGTTCTTTACACCATATTTTGAAATACCATCTTTGATAATATTGACCTTAACATGAAGCCAACTCGCCATCTCAATCCCGCCACAGAAGGTGATTTCACCATCACCCTGGCTGAAATGCGTATCACCCATGGAAAGACCGCCACCTTCAACATAAACAGGGAAGTAACAAACCGAACCACGGCTAAGATCTTTAATATCACAATTACCGCCGTTTTCGCGCGGTGGCAAAGTCCGAGCCGCTTCCGCAGCTGCGGCCATGCGAGCATCTCCGGTCATCTTACCCATATGGGCTGCCTGAGTATTTGGCAATTCAGCCAATGCCGGCACACGAGTTGGATTGGTGTCAAATAGCGCTTTCTCACGCGCATTCCAAGCGTCCAACATCTTCCGATCGGGCAAGGTTCCGATCAAACCAGGGTGAATAAGCCCAGCATAACGTACGCCCGGAACATGGCGGGATGTTGTGAACATCCCTTCAAAATCCCAAATTGACTTTTGAGCGGTAGGGAATTGCTCTTGCAAGAAGCCTCCACCATTGTTTTTCGAGAAGACACCATTAAAGCCCCAAAGGCTGCGATTTAAAGGGCCAACATCCAATAATTCCACCACCAAAAGATCGCCAGGCTGAGCACCTTTAACGCCGATTGGACCGGATAGGTAATGGACTTGTGGCAATTCAACATCGCGCACATCAGAGGCATCATCGTTGTTCTTAATTTGGCTACCTGTCCAATCATAAGCTTCAACGATGAAATCATCTCCTGGCTCCACCCACTCAACAATTGGGATATCGGGATGCCACCGGTTGTGAATTTTCTCATTATTATGGGGTGAATCGTCCAAATCGACTTTAATCAATATATCAGCCATGACCATTTCTCCTTTGGTTTTATTTGGTGTTAGACGGACAGAAATGCCGACACTTTGTCGGCATCAATGTTTTCTCTCGGCGCCTCGTGAACAAACTCACCGTTCTCGATCACCAAAACGCGATCAGCTATATCAAGGGCAAAACTCAACACTTGCTCT
This sequence comes from Rhizobiaceae bacterium, assembly GCA_017644105.1. Classification (GTDB taxonomy): domain Bacteria; phylum Pseudomonadota; class Alphaproteobacteria; order Rhizobiales; family Rhizobiaceae; genus Lentilitoribacter. The sequence continues at coordinate 36,109 of JAEPMD010000020.1, forward strand.
GAAACGATGATTGATAAGCCGCGCTCATCACGGATCTTGCGTAATGTTTTAGCCATGTCCTTGATGATTGAAGGCTGGATGCCTTCGGTAGGTTCATCCAACAGCAAAACCTTCGGATTGGATGCCAGCGCACGGGCTATGGCGAGTTGTTGCTGTTGTCCGCCAGAGAGGTTTCCACCACGTCGCGATTTCATCTCAAGCAGAACAGGAAACAGTTCATATATATCGTTGGGAACTTTCGTTTTGCCCGTCACCGTAAGGCCCGTTTCAATATTCTCTTTCACCGTCATAGTTGAGAAAATCATCCGGCCTTGCGGCACAAAGGCCATCCCCTGCTCCACACGCTGGTAGCTTTCTTTTTGCTCAATTGGATCGTTATCGAGACGGATCGCACCTTGGCTTGATGGGACAATGCCCATCAAAGACTTCATAAGCGTTGTTTTCCCCATGCCATTGCGCCCCATCACGGCGACAATTTCGTTTGGCTTTACATCCAAACTAACCCCATGAATGGCTTCACTCTGGCCGTATGACACGCGTAAATTCTCAATCGACAACATCATGTTCTCCTTAGTGACCTAGATAAACTTCAACGACTTTGGGGTCCTTCTGGACATGTTCCATTGACCCCTCAGACAACACTTTGCCTTGGTGTAAAACAGTCACACGGTGTGCAATGTCCTCGACAAATTTCATGTCGTGTTCAATCACAATCACAGAATGGTTCTTGATAATCTTGTTTAAAAGTTCCGCTGTCTTGATGCGTTCTGAAACGCTCATGCCAGCCACGGGTTCATCCAACATGAGAAGTTCAGGGCTTTGAATCAGCAGCATCCCAATCTCAAGCCATTGCTTTTGGCCATGACTTAATATAGCCGCAGGCGTATCGAGTAGGTCTTGTAAAAAGATCATCTCCGCAACTTCTTCAACACGGGAAATCACCTCTTGATCGCGATTGAAAAATATCGCACCAACAACATTTTTTCCACGTGGAAAAGAAAGTTCGAGATTTTCAAAAACCGTTAAATCTTCATAGATCGACGGGTTTTGAAATTTACGACCGACACCAGTGTGAACAATCTGATGTTCTTTCATTGATGTCAGTTCTTTGCCACGGAATTTTATCGAGCCATTTGTCGCTTGTGTTCGCCCGCAGATGAGATCCAACACCGTTGTCTTGCCCGCTCCATTAGGCCCAATAATCACACGAATTTCATTTTCCTCGACATAAAAAGATAGATCACTAACGGCTTTAAAGCCGTCGAATGAAACTGTGAGGTTTTCAACCGCCAGAAGGAAATCTTTTTGGTCCGCCTGAGGTCCCTTATTTGCTAGACTTGGAGACATTTTACTTTCCTATTCCGCTGGCGCTTTGGGAGTTGAATTGGCAACATTTTCTATCGGCGTCCCGGCCTTAGGCTTGTTGCTAAATTTCTTGAAAAACGGTGCAATGTAACTGGAATAGAGACCTGCAAGACCATTGGGGAAGGCCATCACAACCGCGATAAACATACCGCCCATGGCAAAGAGCCAAAGTTCCGGGAAAGTTTCAGAAAATGTCGTTTTTGCAAAGTTGACCGCCAGCGCGCCAATGACAGCGCCAAAGATGGAAAGGCGACCACCAACAGCTGCAAAAATAACCATTTCAATCGACGGCACGATGCCCACAAAGGACGGAGACATAAATCCAACCTGAAGGGTAAACATCGCACCGCCAATACCTGAAAATGCGGCAGCAAGACAAAAGATAAAGACTTTAAAATCCGCCACGCTATAGCCTGAAAACCGAACCCGATCTTCTTGCTCCCGCATGGCAATCAACAATCTTCCAAATTTTGAAATCCGCACAAACTGCGCCAACATAATAACGATCAAAAGTAGAAGCGCGTTCACAAAATATAATACATATTTTGCGGAATCGGTTCGAATATCCCAACCAAGTAATGTGCGCAGATCTGTGATGCCATTAATGCCGCCAGTATAGCCTTGCTGGCCGACGATCAGGATTGTTAAAATCGCGGCAATTGCTTGTGTGATGATGGCAAAATATACCCCGCCCACGCGTCGTTGGAACATCGCCTGCCCGATAATAAAGGCAAGAATAGAAGGAACCACGACAATCGCAATTAATGTGAACGGGAGTGAGTTAAATGGCTGCCACCACCAAGGTAATTCTGTTAACTGGTTCCAATCCATGAAGTCTGGAATACCGGGTGTCGATTGAATGGACGTGTTTTCAGGGGTTGATGCTTCCAGTTTCAAAAACATTGCCATGCAATAGCCACCAAGGCCAAAAAAGATGCCTTGGCCAAGGCTTAAAATACCGCCCATGCCCCAGCACAAAACAAGGCCGATCGCCACAAAGGCATAGGTTAAATATTTGCCCACCAAGTTAAGACGAAAAATATCTATGACAGCAGGAAAAACAATCAGGAGCACTGCTGCGATGATCGCAAACCCAACCCATTCGGATTTATCAAAAAGACGAGTAAATTTCATTTTGGGTCTCCGTTTATTTGCGAACTTTAAGTGTGAAAAGGCCTTGCGGGCGCAGCATGAGAATGCCAACAACCGTCAGGAGTGTGAGAACCTTTGCCATCGACCCACTCATGAAGAATTCCATGGTCGATTGGGCCTGTGAGATAGTAAAAGCAGACGCAATGGTACCGAGCAGACTTGCCGCGCCACCAAACACAACCACCAAGAATGTATCGACGATATAAAGCTGTCCTGCTGTCGGTCCCGTTGAACCGATCATGGTAAAGGCTGAACCTGCAACACCTGCAATGCCGCAACCAAGACCAAAAGTTAAACGGTCAACCATTTTTGTATTGATACCGACAGCACCCGCCATCGTCCGGTTCTGCACAACAGCGCGAACTTTCTTGCCCCAGATCGATTTGTACATAATAAATGCAACACCGAGCGTAATCGCTGTTGTAAGCGCCATCACAAACAATCCGTTGATTGGGACTTCAATTATATCTGTGAGCGCGACTGATCCTAAAAGCCATTCCGGCAGAGATACGCCGACTTCGCGCGCGCCAAAAACCGAGCGATAGAATTGCTGCAGGATTAAGGACAGGCCCCAAGTGGCGAGAAGCGTATCCAATGGCCTTTTATAAAGATGTCGGATCAGCGCCCATTCAACGATAACACCGAGTGTTCCAGACACAAAGAAGGCAAGGATCATCGCGACAAAGAAATAAACGCCATATAAAGATGGAAGAAAACTCTCAAAGAACAAGGAGCAAAAATAGGTGACATAAGCACCTAAAATCATAAATTCTCCATGGGCCATATTGATCACACCCATTTGTCCAAAAATGATCGCAAGCCCTAAAGCCATAAGAACAAAGACCGAGAACAGGATCAAACCAGCAAAACCTTGCATGGCTAAAATGGATGAGAATTCAACAATCGTGTAATCACCAATCATCTTTTGGCTCCAAGAATAAAATTCATTGTTTTGAGGGGGAGAACCCCCAGTACGGTGACCGGGAGTTCGTCTGGCAGGGCCTATTGATAACCTTCTGGGAACGGATCTGGTTCCACGAGTTCTGCTGTCTCATAAACCATTTCATACTGGCCATCGGTCTTGGCAAGGCCAACGCGGGTCTTTGACCACAGATGATGGTTATCGTGAATTTTTACATAGCCCTCAGGCGCTTTATCGAATTCGATGCCAGGGGATGCCATACGAACCTTGTCGACATCGAAGCTGCCAGCTTTCTCTACAGCCATCTTCCAAAGCCACGGTCCAAGATATGCAGCTTGTGTCACATCACCGATGACGATCTCATCACCCCAACGCTCTTTAAACGCTTTCACAAATTCAACGTTGTTCGGATTATCGAGCGATTGAAAATATTTCATACATGCGTATGCGCCATTGATATTCTCACCACCAATGCCAAGTATTTCATCCTCGGTAACAGAGATGGTCAAAAGTACCGGTTTTTCCTTGGTCATATCGATACCGGCAGCCTTAAGCTGCTTGTAGAAGGCAACGTTGGAACCGCCGACCACAATCGCATAAATCACATCAGGTTTTTTCAGTTTGATCTTGTTAATCACAGAATTGAACTGCGTATGACCTAGTGGGTAATATTCTTCGCCAACAACCTGGTGACCCAGTTTTTCGATATGTTTGCGCGCAATCTTGTTGGATGTGCGCGGCCAGATATAGTCCGAACCAAGGAGGAAGAATTTCTTCGCACCTTTGGTTTCTGTGACCCAATCAATACCCGCAATAATTTGCTGTGTTGCTTCTTGACCTGTGTAAATCACGTTCGGTGACTGCTCGAGACCTTCATAGAAAGTCGGGTAATAAAGCATACCATTATATTGCTCAAAAACTGGCAAAACAGCCTTACGTGATGCGGAAGTCCAACATCCCATCACGGATGCGACTTTATCCTGAACAAGCAGTTTTTTAGCCTTCTCTGCGAAGGTTGGCCAGTCAGATGCGCCATCCTCTTGGATATATTCGATCTGCCGACCAAGAACACCACCTGATGCATTGATCTGCTCAATGGCGAGTTTTTCCGCCTGTACGGAACCCGTCTCTGAAATCGCCATTGTGCCAGTCACCGAATGCAGAATGCCTACGGTAACTTTGTCGTCGGTCACGGCCAATCCTGTTGTGTTCACTTCTGCCGTCGGGAAATCAGAGGCCAAAAGCGGTCCACCCATCATGGCGATTGCTGGTATAGATGCCATCCCAGCAAGCATATGGCGTCGTGTAATGTTTGAATTATTGTTCGAATTTTCGTCAGTCATAATAATCACCTGTTTCGCTGTTGAATGCGGTTAACTGCTATGACTTGAAGCGAAGCATTTATTTGTGCAGTGCCACAACGGGGCATTTGACGTATTTGACCCCCTCCAATTAACTGATATGGTTACGTTGGTTGCATGTGGTAGTGACACTAAGAACCGCAATTTGAGCAGATACAGTCGTTACGCTGCGTATTTTGGGAGGAGGAGTAAATTCAACAACTTGCCAGCAAATTTGCTGGCGAGGGAACAGGGTTTTTGAATGTCATCGAGTACTCAAATAACTGGCGCAAGAAGAACCTATAATCGTTGGGTTGCGGATGAGACTCTGGAAGATTTTGCCTTACGGTTTACTGCCCATGGTGCCCGAAAATGGTCGGTAGCGAGAATATCCAACACGGCCATCGGAGCCGTCTCATTTTTGGCTCTAGAGGCGATCGGCGCTTCACTCATGCTCAATTATGGTTTCAACACAACCGTCTCTGCTGTGGTGACAACGAGCCTGATCATTTTTCTGTTGGGCGTCCCAATTTGCTATAATTGTGCAAAATATGGTGTCGATATCGATCTCTTAACCCGTGGGTCCGGATTTGGATATCTTGGCTCAACGATTACCTCTCTGATCTACGCCTCGTTCACATTCATATTTTTCGCCATTGAAGCCGCTATTATGGCGAAAGCGTTAGAGCTTTGTTTTTCAATACCGATACCAATTGGCTACCTGATCTCAACCTTAATTTTCATTCCACTTGTCACGCATGGCATTTCACTGATCAACAGATTGCAAGCATGGACGCAGCCTATCTGGATCGTTTTGCAACTCGCCCCGTTCGTTTTTATCATATTTTATGGGTCTTATTCTCAAAGCAGTTGGACTGATTACACCGGTCTTTTAGGTTCAGTTGATGGGCAAATTTCCATTGCTCATTTTGGAGCAGCTTCCGCAATTCTGTTTTCACTTACCGCTCAAATTGGTGAACAGGTGGATTACCTGAGATTTCTTCCGCGCAAGACGAAGGAGAATAGTTTTCGCTGGTGGTTTGGTCTTTTATCAGCCGGTCCAGGCTGGATAATTTTCGGTGCAATCAAGGTGATTGCAGGATGCTTTTTAGCCCATTACGCATTTCAGGCTGGCATTGCTTTCAACGATGCTTCCGAACCCGCTCATATGTATATTTCAGCCTTCTCAAAAATGTTTTCCAGTCCTGAAGTCGCATTGGGAGTAACAGGAATATTTGTGGTGATTTGTCAGATTAAAATCAATGTCACCAACACCTATGCCGGCTCCATTGCCTGGTCCAATTTCTTCTCACGACTAACACATTCCCACCCAGGTCGCGTGGTTTGGGTTGTTTTTAACGTTGTAATCGGATTATTGCTTGTTCAATTCGACGCCTATCATGCGCTCGAACAAATTCTAAGTCTGTATTCAATTGTAGCTGTTGCATGGCTTGCGACAATTGTCGCCGATCTTGTCATCAACAAAAAGCTTGGGTTTGCACCAAAATCCATTCAGTTCAAACGTGCCTATCTTTACGACATTAATCCAGTCGGTTTCAGTGCAACCTTGCTAGCCTCCATTTTCGCTTTGTTAGGTTATTTTGGTGTTTTTGGCGAAACTGCGGCTGCCCTATACGCCTATATTGCGCTCATTTTGCCATTTATCATATCGCCTTTGGTCGCTTACTACACAAAGGGTAAATATTACCAAGCACGTTCACCAGATCGACACGAAACAAATGCAGATAAAATTGTACACGATCAAAAATGTGACTGTTCCATTTGCCAACATAATTTTGAAAAACAAGACATGGTTAGCTGCCCATTTTACAATGCGACCATATGCTCTTTGTGCTGTTCTTTAGACGTAAAATGCAACGATGAATGCAAGCCTCAGGCTCAGTTTAACCAACAAGTTTCTAACTTTGTGAGGCAGAATTTCTCCAATCGTTTCGCAAAAATCATATTATCAAGAACCGGACGTTACTTTGGTACATTGACAATCGTTTTACTCTTAATTGGATTGATCATGTCGGTCGTCTTTTATCAGGCAAGACTTGACCTAAACGGTGCAGAACAAGCGATAAATTCCATCTTCATCAACCTGTTTGCAACCTCGGTCATCGTATCTGGGATTGCCGTGTGGTTGTTTTTGCTTTCCCACGAAAGCCGTGTAGTCGCGCAGGAAGAAGCCAAACTTCACACGTCACTTTTACTTGAAGAAATTGAGGCGCATAAGGAAACTGATAGACAATTACAAAACGCTAAAGAGGCTGCAGAATCCGCCAATATGGCAAAAAGTAAATATATAATCGGACTAAGCCATGAATTGCGAACGCCACTCAATTCAATATTGGGCTACGCACAATTGTTAGAGCGTCAGAACAATAAAGATGCGTTAATGTCAAATGCGGCACGCACGATAAGGCGTAGTGGCGATCACTTGGCCGGATTGATCGAAGGCCTTTTAGATATATCCAAGATTGAAGCCGGGCGACTGCAGATATTCAGAGAACAAACCGCAATTCGGAAACATTTCGATCAAATCGTGGATATGATTTCTCTTCAAGCAAAAGCGAAAAACATAGATTTCAATTTCGAATATTCAGAGAACTTTCCGAAATTTGTCTATGCGGATGAGCGCAGATTGCGCCAGGTCTTAATCAATTTACTGTCCAATGCCGTAAAATTTACGGATCAAGGTTCCGTGACGTTAAAAGCGACCTATCGGAATCAGATTGCGAAAATTGAGGTAAAAGACACAGGAATTGGTATCGCCAGCACTGACCTGGAGCGGATATTTTTGCCATTTGAAAGAACCGCGGATCCAGCCGCCGGTAATCAGGCACCCGGAACAGGCTTAGGCCTTACAATTACCAAACTGCTTGTGGAAATAATGGGCGGAGAATTACAGGTTCAGAGTTGTCCTGGCAAGGGGAGCAATTTCACCGTGCGGCTCATGCTAAGCTCTATTCCCGATATTTTAAACAGTCCTAAATCTGAAGCGCAGGCAATAGGTTATAAGGGTCCAAAACGCACAATCGCCGTTGCAGATGATGACCCTCTTCAACGACAGTTAATTGTAGACGCGCTTACACCGCTTGAATTTCAAGTTTTGACCTATTCAGATGGTCAAGAATGCTTGGAAGCTGTTAGAATCAACTGCCCAGATTTGGTGATATTGGATATTGCTATGCCGCGCATGAATGGGTGGGAATTATCAGACAGCATTCGCCAAGAGATTTCCAGCAAGCTTCCCATCATCATTGTGTCAGCTGATGCAGGGCTTGAAAATCTACCCACTGATCAAGCAAGTAATTTTCCATATTTGTTAAAACCTATCGAGATCTCGTCCCTACTTCAATTAATCGGATCAGAGATCGATCTGCAATGGGTTTATTCAAACGATAGCAACAAAGAAAAGGTATCTCCAGATGGGTGACTTAGCGCAGAATATGCACAATCCTGCGGCGATAAATTCGAACATTGGTGAAAAAACCATAGTTATGGTCGTGGATGATGCTGAGGATACTCTCTCTATGCTAACAGATGTTCTGAGCTTAGAAAATCTGCATGTGATTACGGCCAATAGTGGTCCATCAGCGTTACGGATCGCCAACGAAAATAGACCTGATGTGATTCTCATGGACGCGATCATGCCTGGGATGGACGGTTTTGAAACCTGCCGCATATTAAAATCCGAGACCGATTTATCTGAAATACCTGTTATCTTTATGACCGGACAAGATGACAGCGATCATGTCGTTAAAGCTTTCGCAGTTGGCGGTGTAGACTTTGTTTCCAAACCCACATCATTACCGGAACTTATTGCGAGAATGCATGTACATCTTTCCAACGCAAGAAAGGCGAAATCAGCCCGGCATGCGCTTGATATAACAGGCCGAAAAATAGTCGCAATAGATGAGCATGGGGACATTACTTGGAGTACACCTCAGGCAACAAAGTTACTTCGGCAAAATGGTATTCATTCAGAAAATGGAGAAAAAGTACCCTGGGCCGTGCTCGCCTGGATTCTGGAAATTAAAAAGCAGACTGTAATCGGCGGAGATCAACAGCTCGAGTATAAATCGCCAGGTACAATTATTATTTTCAGACATTTGGGCGCCACTCCTGAAGGAGAATTTCTGTTAAGCGTCACAGATCATCAAAAGGGAAGCGACGAGAAGCGTCTGGCTGAGTTTTTCAGTCTCACGATGCGTGAAGCTGAAGTCCTGCTCTGGACAACACATGGGAAATCCAACAAGGAAGTCGCTGAAATTCTTTCTCTCTCGCCAAGAACAGTAAACAAACATCTCGAGCAAATATTCTCAAAACTCGGCGTTGAAAATCGCACAGCTGCGGCGACACGCACAGTTCGAGTTTTGTGGCAGAATTTTTGACTTTTTATGGAGTATATTAGTCCCAGTTTTAATACGATGAAGAACCGGATACGATCAATCACACGCTAAAAGGCACCCCAAAAGGGTGCCTCATTTGTCTCGTCCAATTCTCAGATGATGAAATCGTCTTGCGACAAATCAAAGGCTGAATCAGAAGAAACAATGACCTCTGCGGATTGCCCGCGATCATTTTCAAATTGGATCGCTACATCCGTGGCTGAAATTTGCGAAATAGCGATATCGTCAAAATCCTCAACATTTTCCAATCGAGATAGGTCTATTTTATCGACACCATCTTGCCAATCGAGAATAGATCCGCCCTTCGAAACGTCTTTGAACATAAAGGTATCAGCGTCAGCACCACCGGTCATCTTGTCAAAACCGGAAGTCGAAACCAGCGTATCCAAACCTGTGCCACCGTTCATTTCATCGCGACCCCAACTGCCTTCAAGCCCGTCATTGCCTGCTTCGCCATTAAGCACATCGCTACCGCCTCCACCAAAGACAAAATCATCGCCATCACCGGCAGACACCACGTCATTACCCCGATCTGCATGGATATTGTCAGCCTCAGCGGTTCCTGTAAGTTCATCTGATGACTTGGTTCCGCCGATATAGTTGGGTTGATTTTCTAGTGGTTCAAAAATGTCGATCCCATCAAACACATTTTTCGCTTTCACCTGAATGTCGTCTTCAGTGACCTTATCTCCGTAGATCTTGAGCGTACCAAGCTGATCTTCATCGTGGGCACAGCCGCCATCACCTTGCTGCGAGCGAATTGACACAAGTGAGTAATCACCGCCTTCATCTTCGCCATAGTTTATATCGGCAATTTCGACGGTATGCCCGCGTAGGGTGATTTTATCGCCATCCTGGTTCGAGAAGTCCAATAAGACATCATCTCCAATGCCTTCTACCCAATGGTCGTGTACAGCCTCATTTTCACCCGCAACTTTACGCCAATCAATGGAACCGTCTTCTCGTGTATGACGAGCCAGAACTACAGCTGTTGCATTTAGCAGCATGTTGAAAGTGAAAATATCCTTGCCTTGTCCTCCACTCACAACATCAGTTGTTGTGCTTGGATCGACGGGCGGATTTATGCGGCCATCCGAACCGTTGGTCTGCGCGGGATCAGGCTCGCCTGCATCGGCATAAACGCGGATATCATCGCGTCCAGCTCCCGCAAAAACCACTTGTGCACCTGACCCTATTTCTACACGATCTCGTGTTTCAATGTCATCTGGTGCCGTATTGATAACATCACCATCTGCAGACGACGCGAATTGCTGTGCACCTCCGTTATAGTCGGCCAGTCTATCGGCTTCCGTTAATTGATCTGCACCATCAAAAACGCCACTTGCTTTAACTTTAACATCGGAAATTGTGACCTTGTCTCCATATACTTTGATGGTGCCGAGTTCATCCTCATCGTGAGCTCCGGTCGCAGTATTCGCACCGCCAGCTCCGCCGTTGCCCTGTTGGCTAATGACTCTGATGAGAGAGTAATCTCCTTCTGCATCACTGCCATATGTTATCTCTGCAATTTCAACAGTATGGCCGCGGACAATAATTTTATCACCTTCCGCTTTTGAATAATCGGTGATGATGTCATCACCAAATCCTTCAACCCAATGATCATGAACATTGTCATTTTCGCCAGCGACTTTGCGCCAATTCACATTACCGCTGCTGTTTGTATGCTGAGCAATCACAGAAGCTGTTGCATTGAGCAGAGCGCGGAATTCGAAAGTATCTCGACCAGCGCCACCTGTCAGGACATCGTTTGCAGCACCATCGGGAATGGGATCATTCACGCGGCCAGCAGCGCCATTAGTTTGCGCAGGATCAGGCTCGCCAGCATCGCCATAGGAAATAAGCCGATCGTTTCCGTTGCCACCATTGATGTTTTGAGAACCACTACCTGCTTTTATGAAATCCGAACGGCTTGAACCTTCGAAATTCAGATTGATATTCTCTGGGTTTGCTGCTCCCCAGACAGGTTCGACATCAACTCTTTCCGGCGTAGATGCGGGTGACGATTGTTCATTCTCAGCAATGTCTTCCAATTGATCAACACCATAAAAAACTTTCGCTTTGACCTTGATATCGTCTTCGGTCACCTTATCGCCATAGACTTTAATAGTGCCAAGCAAATCCTCATCATGAGCGCCGCCGCCGTCGCCCTGTTGCGAACGAAGAGCAATGAGTGAATAGTCACCACCATCGTCTTCTCCGTAAGTGATTGAGGCTATTTCGACAGTGTGACCGCGAATGTCGATCTTGTCTCCATCCTGATTGGAGAAATCGAGAATGGTATCATTGCCGATGCCTTCGACCCAATGATCGTGAACATTGCCATTTTCTCCCGCCACTTTTCGCCAGTTTACCGAACCATCGTCGCGGGTGTGTTTGTCTAGTATTTCATCTTTAGCATTGAGCAGAAGCCGGAAGGCAAACGTATCTTTGCCTTGACCGCCCATAATGACATCATCAGCAGCACCCTCTGAAATCGCAGGATTGACGCGGCCATCAGCACCATTTGTTTGAGCTGGGTCTGGTTCACCGCCGTCTGAATAACTGTAGATGATGTCATTTCCTCCACCTGCATCCACGGTCTGTTGTCCTTCTCCGATATGCACGCGATCTGATTGTTTCGCTAAAATTCCATCATAATTCGTACCGTCAGTATTGCTGTAGACTTCTTGCGTAATACCGGCTGAATGCGAAGCATAGGTGTTGTCTGCGTGATAGAGTTTATCGATCCCATCATTCGTGTTGATGACCTTAACATCGCTTTCTGTGACCTTATCTCCATAGAACTTGATTTGGCCGAGAGAATCTTCGTCATGCGCGCCCGTTGCTGTATTAGCACCCCCGGCACCGCCATTGCCTTGCTGGCTGATAACATTGATCAGCGAGTAGGACCCACCTTCATCTTCTCCATAGGTAATGGACGAAATAGTAGCCGTATGGCCTTTGATCGTAATCGTGTCGCATTCAGCCTTTGAATAATCGGTAATTGTATCAAGACCAAAACCATTGACCCAATGATCATGGACATTATCATTTTCCCCTGCGACGCGTGCCCAGTTTGTTGCACCCGAAGAACCCGTATGCTCTGCAATTACTTCCGGCTTGGCATCAATGAGTGCGTGAAACTCAAATTTGTCTGCCCCAGCGCCACCAGTAATGATATCATTCGCACTTCCCTCGGGGAGGGGTGCGTTTACGCGACCCAATGAACCTTCTGTTTGCGCAGGGTCTGGTTCTCCCGCATCGCCATATGAAATGATCCTGTCATTACCCGCGCCAGCTTCAATAACTTGCTGACCACTCCCTAAGTAAGCGCGGTCCCATTTATTTGTTCCAGTAATTTCGTCAGACAAATCTTCCTCTACATATTCGTTGCAATCATTGTGTCCTCGCTCATCAGAGGAACGATCGGAAATTGTCGGAGCAGATAGGCTGAAAAGTGGCGCCTCAAAACACAAATTGTAACGGGAAATGAAAGATTTCAAATTATTACAAATTGTGAAAGATAGACTTGTTGATCAGTTAAGATTATGATTCTAATGGGAAAAATTATATTTCATATCCCGTGCTATGGCGCGGCATTGAAATCAGCAAGCAGCGTTTTTTCCAAACCGTCGGATTCAAATTTGATGGGATATCGAAGATGCGTTCGACACTTGCTGGCCCATGGTCTGATTTTGACGCGTATTTGATGCTTAAAACCCACCACATATTATGAATAAGCGATCTTGGTTAATATAGCGCACTTTCACAGCAAATGGTCTCTAATTGGAGAACATCAGTTCACGCTCGAAATGTCTTTCACCGACCTGCGGACCACCAATTCTGAATCAATTTTAATCCGCGTGGTTCCCTTAACCGATGTCACAGACAATCCCCCGCATAACAAATCAGCCGCTTGTTCTGCGATGCGCTGAGCAGGCATGCGAACTGTCGTCAGCCCGGGTTCCATCTGCGATGAACCCCTGAAATCTCCAATGCCGATGATCGATACATCATCAGGTATCCTAACACCCAACGATTGGCACGCATAAACAGCACCTTGAGCAATGACATCATTGCCGCATATGATCGCTGTTGGTCGGTCATCAGATAAAAGCTCTATGATCGCTTGCTTTGCCTCACCAATATCATAACGCGTTTCAAAAAAGCGGTTATTCTGTAATTCAGATAGCTCCATAGAGAGCGCGTGTAAGACACCATTTAAGCGATCCTCAGCGCGATCATTCGCCTTTGTTGGCGGGAAGACAAGTGCAACATCACGATGGCCCATTTTTCTCAAATATTGCGCAGCCTCATATCCAACTTGAAAATTGTCAGCACCAATACATGGGATAGGCGAATCCTTACGATAGTTCCAAGTTGCCAATACCGGCACGCGCCGTGCTGCAAGCATTTCAAGAGGTGCCTTTTCATGTTCAAATCCTATCAGCGCCACGCCATCTATTCGTCGTTCTAAAAGAGACTTCACAATACCAACTTCCAAAGCAGGATTATAGCCGTGTGCAGCAATGAGCATAGTACGATCATGCGATAATAATCGCGCTGAAAAAGCCTGAATGAGCTCAGCAAAAATGGCGTTATCAATTGTTGGCACGATCAACCCAATCGTGCCGGAAAAACCATGCTGATCGGTCGTTGCAATCCTGTTTCTATAATATCCAAGATCTTTGGCAGCCTGCTCTATGAGATTTCTTGTCTTGCCTTTGACAATTTCTGGTTCATTGAAAAAACGAGAAACGGTGGCAGGAGAAACCCCTGCACGTTTTGCGACTTCAACAATGCCTGGAGCACCTTTTCTGGATCGCGCGCGCATATAAATTTCCTTGATTTTATTTATTAATTTTAAAAAAATGAAAACATTTGCATTTTTAGTTTCATAGATTACCGTGGTTTAATAAGCAAATTCATATTCATTTTGCGTTCTTGGGAGGAGAGTAATACATGGAGTTTTTGGGGTATTTTGGTGGAGTTTTTGAGCCACTATCTTTCCTGCTGTTACTCGTCGGAACGATCGGCGGTTTGATACTTGGCGCCACACCCGGCCTTTCCCCGACCATGGCCGTTGCCCTGCTAATTCCATTCACCTTTCAACTAAGCCCGACACAAGGTCTGATATTGTTAGGCGCTGCTTACACATCCACTGTCGCTGGCGGTGCTGTTAGTGCAATCTTATTGAAGATACCAGGAGCGCCAGCCAACATTGCTACGGCGCTTGACGGTAACGAGATGGCCAAACGTGGTGAGGGCGCACGTGCGCTACACCTGTCTTTCATCGCCTCAGGGATTGGCGGTGTTATCGGTGTTTTATTGCTCATTTTTCTCACACCAGTTCTTGCCCAATGGGCTTTAAGCTTCGGACCATCGCATCTCTTTTGGATTGCAATATTAGGCGTTACAGTTATCGGTTCATTGGATTCCAAAAGCTTCGTGAAAGGGCTATTATCGGGCTGTATTGGTCTCTGGCTTTCTCAGATCGGTTATGACGAGATCCTAGGAACAGAACGTTTTATTTTCACCGATGCCCTGACAGGAGGCATCCACATCATTCCAGCGCTGATTGGGTTGTTTGCCATCCCACAAATTATGGAGATGCTCTCCAAAGGGCGTACAAAACAGTCGATTGAATCCCTTGAAGTGCCCAAGCATCCAATTAAATCATCACTTAAGGAAGTCGCTGGTTCAAAAAGAGCGCTATCCATCGGCACGGTCGTCGGTTCAATCATTGGATTGATCCCCGGTGTCGGCGGCCAAATTGCAGGCCTTGTTGCTTATGATCAAACACGAAACTTCTCTCCAGAAAAAGAGAAATTTGGCAAAGGCCATAGCGAAGGTGTGATTGCGGCTGAGAGTGCAAATAACGCCATGGTTGGCCCATCGCTTGTACCTCTTTTTACCCTATCGATCCCAGGCAGCCCGACAGCTGCGGTGTTACTTGGTGGTTTGCTCATTCATGGCATTTTCCCGGGTTCGGATATTTTCGACAATCATCCCGAAGTGATCTGGACCTTTATCAATTCTATGTTGCTCGGTCAGATTTTGATGGTGATATTTGGCATATACACGGCGGCTTGGGCTGCACGCATTGCAAAAGTACCTATGCCTATTATGGCAGCAGCTGTGACGGTTCTCGCGTTATTTGGTTCTTATTCCGTTCAACAGAGCATGGGCGATGTGCATATCATGCTGGTATTAGGTCTTGGCATGTGGGTGCTGGAAAAGTTCGGTTTTTCAGCTGCACCTCTTGTTTTGGGGCTTATTCTGGGTCCGATCGCAGCGGATTACTTCGTCAATGGTTCAATGATAGCCGCCGCGCAAAATGGCCCTTGGGTCTATTTCTTCTCTGGACCATTAAATCTCGTTCTTATCGCCTTGGTTGTCGCATCTATCGGGTATTCATTCTGGACTAATATGCTGCGCGCAACTTTGCAGACACGCAACACAGCAAAGGAGGCTGCAGAATAATGACACAGAGCCGTCTTCAACACATCATTCCTGGAGCTTTAATCCTCGCGCTAGCCTTCATTGTCGCTTGGTTGAGCTTTACGCAAGAGCCTGCCGACAGTTTCTTATTCCCACGCGTTGTTTCAAGCGTGTTTGTGGTTTTAGCAGTCTGGAATTTTGCCCGAGCTGCATTGGGATACGCAAAAGTGGGTCGTGGTATTTCCATTGAGACCGCTAAAAACGTGCTGCCGGGTGTGGCTGTCATTTTAGTTTACGCGTTTTGGGCTGCAAAAGGCCTTGGTTTTTATACAGCCTCAACAATCGCATTTTTTGTTCTTTATTCGCTCTATGATCCAGCGCCGTTGGGAAGCGTCAAAGACTGGATAAAAAGAGCAATTGTCACGGTCCTATTCATGTTGGTCATGTACGGGCTTTTTTCGTTACTGCTACAGGTGCAAACACCGCGCGGTATAAATTTCTAACGTTTTCAATGGGAGGAAAACAATGAAAACTATGATGAAGACGATGATAGTGGCGGCCGCGGCAACGGCCATAAGTAGCTTTGCAATGGCAGAGAATTTTCCGGAGCGGCCAGTTGGTTTAGCAGTGTCTTATGGCGCCGGTGGCGCGACAGATTTCCAGGCACGTATTGTGACAATGGTTGCAGGTAATGAGGATCTGTTGGGACAACCCATGTATATCCTTAATAAACCAGGTGCAGGTGGTCGCAAAGGCTGGAACTGGTTTGCAACAGAAGCAGATGCTGATGGATATACGCTTTCTGCCTATAACATTCCGCATTTCATTGCGCAGTCAATTAAAGGTGGTGTGAAATATTCAGCAGATTCATTTGAACCCATCGCCAATTGGGGCGCTGATCCAGCCGTAGTTGTTGTAGGTAAAGACAGCCAATTCAACACAATGGAAGAGCTTATTGCATTTGCCAAAGAAAACCCCGGCAAAACCACAACATCAGGGGCTGGTTTATTTGTGGGTCACCACATTGCCGCGCTGCAAATTGAAAAAGCCTGTGAATGCAAGATCGCCTATATCCCGACAAAAGGTGGTGGCGCTGCAGCGATGAAAGCTGTCATCGCTGGTGAAGTCATGGCTGGGGTGAACAACCTCTCTGATGCGTTTCGTGCACGTGAAGCCGGCAATGTGAAAATCTTGGGTGTTGCTGATCTTGAACGCAATGATTTCATGCCAGATGTCCCAACATTGATGGAAGCCGGATTAGATGTTGATAATTCATCGGTAAACTTCCGCGGCATCATGGCCAAGAAGGGCACGCCGCCTGAGGTCATTGATGCGCTTGCGGCAAAAGTACCGGAAATGTTCAAGCATTCTCGTGTCGCATCACGTATGAAAGCGGGTGGCTCACCCATGCACATCATGACACGTGATGAAGTTCAGGCTATGTGGGCCAAGCGTGAAGAAACACTCAAAGAACTGCTCGCAGGACTTTAAACATGCCAATTGCCGGAGGCGCTAAGATTAAAACGCCTTCGGCATCCAAAGAAGGACATAACCATGAATGCCATTGACGAACTTGCAAATGTTGAAGCCATTGTTGCAAGTGCACGCGACGCGCAAAAGGACTATGAGATAAATGGATCTCAAGAGCGGTATGACACCGCAGCGCAGGCCGCCGCCTGGGCGATCATGGAACCAACACGAAATAAAGAACTTGCTGAGCTTGCTGTTAAAACAACTGGGCTTGGTAACGTTGCAGATAAGATTATCAAAAATCACCGCAAAACACTTGGATTGATGCGTGACATTTCAAGCGCAAAAACATTTGGTGTCATTTCAGATGATGAAGCAAGTGGCATTACAGAAATTGCCCGTCCGATCGGTGTTATCGGCGCGGTTGTGCCGTCCACAAACCCTGCGGCAACACCGGCAAATAACATCATAAATGCTCTTAAATGCGGCAATGCCATTGTGTTGTCGCCGTCGCCAAAAGGTGTGGTGTGCTGCGAGCGTTTACTTGAACATATCCACGCTGAATTTGACAAAATCGGTGAGAACAAAAAACTGGTTCAAATGATCCCAGCGCCAGGGTCGAAAGAAAAGACCCAGCGACTTCTAGAGATCACAGATTTGGTGGTTGTAACGGGTTCACAAAACAATGTTAAACGCGCATATACCTGTGGCACACCCGCTGTTGCCGTTGGTGCAGGAAATGTCACTGTCATCATTGACGAAACCGCGGATCTAACAGCTGCCGCTCAAAAAATTTCAGCTTCTAAAACTTTCGACAATGCAACATCTTGTTCGTCTGAAAACGCCATTGTGGTGGTGGATGAAATTTTTGATGCATTCATGGCTGAGCTCCAAGCTGCAGGGGGCAGTCTGGTCAAAGATGAGCAATCCATTATCTCAAAGCTTTGGCCAGATGGGCATTTAAACAAAGATGTTATCGCACAAGATGCTGAGAAAATGATCTCGGCTTTAGACCTGAAGGAAGAGGTGGATGAAGCGACAAAATTCATTGTCGTTGAAACAAGGGGGATCGGTCCGGGTCATCCCCTTTCAGGCGAAAAATTAAGTCGTGTATTAACGCTTTATAGAGCCCAAAATTTTGACGAAGCGGTTCAAATCACAGCAAAAATACAGGCCCATCAAGGAGCGGGGCATTCGGTCGGTTTACATTCAAACCTGGACGAACGAGCGCACGCGCTCGCACGTAAAATCCCTACATGCAGAATTATTGTCAATCAGGCACATTGTTTTGCAACGGGGGGTGCGTTTAACAACGGGATGCCTTTCTCTTTGTCCATGGGTTGCGGCTCTTGGGGCGGCAATTCAATCGACGATAATTTGCATTGGAAACACTTCCTTCAAAGCACGAAGATTGTCCGCGTTATTCCAGACAACGAACCTGAAGTCAGCGATATTTTCGATCAATATTGGCAAAGGGCTGGCAAATGATCATAAATGCCAGCACACCGCCAAAGGGCACTGTGCGATCTTGGCTTGATCATAGAGCCGAGAACGATGGAATTGCATTCACATTTCCTGACGGCGAAGCAGATCTCACATGGCGGGAATTGAGAGATAAGGCCAAATTAATAGCTCAAGGTCTGGTCGCAAAGGATATTTCAAAAAGTGAGAGCATTGCGATTGTCTATCCCAATTGCCGTGACGGTGTTTTGGCAATTTACGGGGTTCTGTATGGTGGTTTTCGCGCCACGATGATCAATTTGGTTGCCGGTAATGATGCAATCTCATATGCGCTTGATCATTCAGAAGCACGTATGGCCTTTGTTCATCCCAGCGCCATTGATTTATTTGATCAAGCAAATGAAAGTTCAATTGAAAGAAGTGAGCTGCCTTTAAATTCTGAGCACGCTGAAATTTATGATCTGCAGCCAGAAGATGATGCATTGCTGATGTACACATCTGGAACCACTGGTCGGCCTAAAGGGGTCATTCACAGTCACGCGAGCCTACTTGCAGGCGGTTGGACAACTGCGGTCGCGCATGAATTGGGACCTCAAGATCGCGGGTTCTGCGTTTTACCAGTTTATCACATTAATGGTCTTTGCGTGACAATCATGGGTGCCTTGGTATCTGGTGGTTCGATTTCCATGTGCGCGCGTTTTTCTGCGAGTCGGTTTTGGCAAAATGCGGAACGATCGAAAGTTACCTGGTTCTCAATTGTTCCAACCATTGTGAGCCATTTGCTTCACGCTGAAAGCGAACCCAGCGGCCTGACACGTGATCGAATTCGCTTCGGACGTTCAGCATCTTCTCCGCTTGCACCGGATGTTCAATCAGCATTTGAAAAACGCTTCGGGATCCCGATTGTTGAGACGATGGGTTTGACGGAGACAGCCGCGCAAATCTTATCAAATCCTTTGCCGCCGGCGGTTCGAAAAATCGGATCGCCCGGCATTGCATTTGGTAATGATGTTGCTGTGTTTGATAGTGATTTCAAACCTTGTGACGTAAATGTCGAAGGTGAGATTGTCATTCGTGGTCCAAATGTCATGAAGGAATATTTAAAAAACCGCGCCGCCACCAGAGAAAGTTTTGCAGGCGATTGGCTCCGTACCGGTGATCTCGGCCGGATGGATGAGGACGGCTACGTTTTTGTAACCGGCAGGTTAAAAGAACTCATCATTAAAGGTGGCGAAAACATTGCACCACGCGAAATAGATGAAGCGCTTTATAGCCATCCTGATGTGGTCGAAGCCGCAGCATTTTCTGTCAAATGCGATCGTTATGGCGAGACAGTAGAAGCCGCGGTAAAATTAACCGATGGCTCGCAAGTCGTCGAAGGTATTTTACAGGATATCTGCCAAGAAAAATTAGGTGATTTCAAAAGGCCCGATCGCGTCCACATCCTGCCAGAACTGCCAAAAGGACCATCTGGAAAAATCCAACGCGCCAAGATCATTTCCATGCTTTAGAATGCTTCTATTTTTGGCACATCACTAGAAAACAATCATCCCAATATATACGTTAAGAATGTCCATACCACCCGCTTTAGCCAAACATAGGATGAGTGGTCGTTGATATAAAATTCTTGCACCAAATTATGAGCTCCATATTTTTTACATTTTAAACTTGACTATTTTAATCATGTTTGATTAATTGCAAAAATTATATGAGTAAATTACTCAAGTTTTAAATGCGCTTTGAATTCAATTTGGAGGTTACCATGGGTCTAAATATTATTCGCTTGCCCTTGGGCAAAGTAATTCCGCTGATGCTATCCGCTTTTATGGCGATATCAATTGTAGAGGCGTCAGCAAAAGATTCTAATTCGATTGAAGCAACCGATATTATGACACTGTCGATTTCAGGTGTGTATTTTTCCGTTGCAAATTATGAAAAGTTTCAAAGAATTTAACTTACAAATTTGTGGCGTTGCATAATTTGCAGATTGTTAAATGCGGATAAGTTTCCAGACCTTGATCCCAACAAACAATACAGAAACTTCCGATGAAGTTTCATACAAAAAGCAAACGGTGTTTTCTGGGCTACCCTCCTTTAACTACCGGAATTGTAACGCGGCATTGCCGATCTGCAGCTCATAGGCAGATCGGCACTTGTTTCAAACAAAAGGCGTCACTGAGAATGCGAAAAACCTATACATCAACAGAAGCTATCTCTCTCGTCCAAAAGATCGAGAAAAGCCGCACCAATGGCGAACGCGTTTACAAGGCTTGCCAACAGGCGGGCGTGACAGACACAACTTATTATCGCTGGAAAGAGCAGTTTAAACACCTCTTAAACAAAGCGAGCAATGACAATCTCACGATATCAAATTGATGTCGCATTTGATGACTTCTGGATCAATTGTTTTTACGTGCATGCCCGCTGCGAAACGTTTTCAAATCTGGCTTAATTATAAGTAGATAAATCTAGTCAAGTTTTTTCGATATCAATATGATGATTTTCATCAAATTTCAATTGAATTGGATATACCTCTCATGACAGCAAATAATAGTTGGTCTCTCACAGGAAAAACTGAACGAGATATACTCAAAACATTTCGGTTTTTTCTGCTCGCATTTACCGAAGGCAGCCAGAGTCATTGGGAAACCGCAATGAGTATTTCTAAAGGTGAATATGGCCTGGAAGCAGGTCGGGAAATTGGTTTTGCTATGCTGAGGGTTTTACAATCCGTCAGAGAAGCACGAAGCAATTCATTTTTATTTATCCATCCAGGATGCGAGAAATGTGCACAAAGTCTGCTCGATTGTGAGCGATATCTCATGCAAGCGATAAGGTCTGTTTTTGAAGGTGACACCAGCGCAGCACAAGTTCCTTTGCTGCTACTTTGTGAGGGCGCTGACACAAGTATTGTTATCGGTCGAATGCAAGAACTGTCAGCTTACATCAGCGCTGCCACTGACTTGAAGACATCCCCCAATATAACATCAATTTCTACGTCCAAATAATGCAGTAAAGGTGATTCAAATGGGTGCAGAGCAAACCAAAAAAGTGGAAGATCTAGTCTTAATCGATACTTTACCGTTTGATGAATTTGAATTGGGCCTTTTGGCCGTCTTAAGGCATTTTTCTAAAAGCTATACGGTACCAGAAAACCAAACATGGCAGCATGCCTATTTGATTGCAGCAGAACGTTGGGGAGAGCGCATTGGCTTATCCACGGCCTATGCCCTTATGAAAGTCATACAAGCGGTTAGCAGATGCCGTCCCAACGGTTTACATGTGCAAGATCCACTTTGTATATCAGCAAGAAAACACGCCACCGAAGACGAAATCGCGCTGATTGGTATGCTCCATCACATGAGAAGAGACGAGACACCCCAGGCACGTAATTTCATCCAGACCCTCGCCTATGGCAGAAACGATCCAGCTATTGTTCATGCTGGGCTTTCCTTTGCTAGTAGGTTTTCACTCGGCAAGAGAAGATCGGCCAACTCGTCTGCAAAACATATGCTTTATGTCGTCGGCTAGTTCTAATTCAATTTTTCAGCTATATTTCTCTGGATCCCAGATCATCGTGTTTCTGTTCTCTCGAAACGCAAATTTTTCCATGTGTTTATCAATGATATAATGGGCCGTAGAGGCTGCATCCGGGCTTGCAACATCAAAGGATACGATCAGGCCAATATCGTCCGCCATTAAACGGGCCTCACCAATTGGAAATTTAACATATCCTTCGGTTTTAGAATATTCGACAGCCACCTTTTGCCCAAAATGTTTGCAGAGTTGCTGCAAATATCTCGATGCATGCGATGTCTTGAAAAAACCGGTTGTTTTAATCATGATTCTTAAACTTGAGTAAAATAGTCATATATTAATTCATCGTCTAATTTCGCAAAGAAGTCAATACGAATGCGAAAGCAGATCAAAGATTTAAGTCAGAACATGGTCTTTTACATCAAAAGCAGGGGGCGGTGTTTTGCCCATAGCCTCACACACCGAAATTTCGATGGTTCGGCACATAGCATCAAGCGGCAATCCATTTTGAACATTTGAAAAAGGGTGCTCCAATTCATTGGTCACGGCTTGAAGCCCAAAGAAAACATATGCCACAACAGCTGCAAAAAATGGTGCAAACCAACTTGTTGAATCAATCAACGCAAATGGCAGTATGAAGCAATACAAATACGTTGTTCTCCGCACGAGCAACGAATAAACAAAGGGCAATGGTGTTGTAGCGATGCGCTCAGCTCCGGCTTGGGAATTGCTTAGTGATGTTAATATTTCCGCCATCGCGCGCTGCCCGAAACCATTAATGGCACCATTTTTTTCAGCACTTAAAAGCAATTTTGCAATCCGGCGCAGCGCAGCATCGGCAGGGTTTTTATGATCCAGAAATACTTTTACATCCTCTTCACCCAACCAGTTTGTCAGGTCATCGGATTGTGAAGTTTTTGGAACTTCCCTTAATTGACGTCTGTGTAGATGCGCAAAAACTATGAGAATTGGATAGAGCTGGTCGCGCAGCTTTTTATCCTGAACGAAAATTTCAGCATTGCGACAGAGATTTCTCACATCAGCAATGAGTTGCCCCCAAAGTTTGCGTCCTTCCCACCAACGATCATAGGCTGCATTGTTTCGAAACCCCAAGAAGAGTGACAATGCAATCCCAAAAATACCCACCGCTGAAATAGACACATATGGCAAAGGGTACAAAAATTTATCGATTATCAAAACCAAAGCTGACAGGAGTGCTACACCGATAATTTTATCAATAATGCGAGGAACAACGGATCCCTGCATGATGAAAAACAGCCTAAGGGCAGACGGTTGTTTCATTACGATCATATGATTACCTCACGCGACGTGCCATTCATGAAGGGTTTAGCAAGAATGGTCTTATTTGAAATACATAATGCAAACCAAGATTAATGCGGCGATGAAAATAGTTTCCGCAACGATAAGTGTGATGGCTTGACCACCTACATCCAACACTTTCTTTAACGACGTTTTCATTCCTACCGCCGCAATCGCAACCAACAGCGCCCATCTGGAGATTTCAGCTAAAAAATCAGAAACAAATGCTGGGATAAATCCAATTGAGTTTAATGCCGCCAAAACTAAAAATGCGACAACAAACAATGGAATGATCGGCGGCTTCTTACCCAAATCATGATCATCACTCAATTGCATCTGGGTCAGCAAAGAAATCGCCAACACAATGGGGGCCAGCATGGCCACGCGGATCAACTTGACAACCGTAGCAAATTCACCGGTTTGATCAGAGATCGAAAAACCTGCCCCAACAACCTGAGCGACATCGTGAATAGTTCCGCCTATAAAAACACCCATCTCTAAGTCATCAAGCTCAAAGAACGCGCCAATTGCTGGATAGGCAATCATGGCGACCGTGCTTAGGATTGTGACCGAAAGGATCGTGAAAATTAAATTTCGTTCGGAATGTTCGTTTTTTGGGAGGACAGAGGCGATAGCCATCGCCGCAGACGCGCCACAAATGGCGACCGCTCCACCTGTAAGTATTGCAAACCGCCAGCCTCGGCCCAGTACTTTTGACGCCAACCAACCAAAGAGAATTGTTAAAAATATGCCCAGGACAACCAAACCAATCCATTTGGCACCCAAGAGATAAACTAATTCGACACTAATCCGCGCACCCAACAAAGCGACACCTATCCGAAGCAGCGGCGATGCACCGAATTTGATACCAGAGACGCATTTGCCTTCTTCGGACAAAAAATGCAACGCGATACCCAATAATAGCGCCAATAACATTGCTGGCGCACCGTAATGTTCGGAAAGAAACTTTGCAGATAACGCAACAAGGATCGCAATCAAGAGACCCGGAAACGCCGCTTTGACCTGCTCCATTTGAAGTGGGAAAATTTTCTGCAAACTGGTCATCACATTACCTCGTTGTCAAAAGAGCAAAGACATATTTAAAGCTAATAGGTGAGTATTGTGTGCATTGCAATAAACTTGACCATGTTTATCATATTTATGAAATTTCACCTCGCTTCCGCCGAGACTATTTTATGTCTGTTGGTTTTCATCGACACTTCTTTGATCCCAAAATTAGATCATCACCAGTCAGCATGCAGTACAGAAATAAAAACTAATCCGTGTTTAACGCGACATGGAAGGCAAGTTTAGATTTACCTGATGGCAATGACGGAAACGGAGAAGCACGTTTGACAGCTGACAATGCAGCACGATCCAGCTTTGCATTCCCCGAACTTCTCGCTAAGCGAATAGATTTTGCGGACCCGTTACTGGCGATCGTAAAGCTCACAACCGCGTCGCGTATTGCAGGTTTCGTTTTGGGGTTAAAGCGTCTGGCGATTTTGCGTCTGACTTTGCCCTTGTAGTTTGTTATATTTCCATTTCCGACGGCTTTGGAATTTCCGCGTTTCGTGGAAGCTGAACTGCCTTTTTTGGAGTTGCTATCAAGTGTCCCTTTTTTTGCATTGGATTTATTCTTACCCTCATTGCCAGACAAAGGTTTTTTGACCCTATTTTTGGGCTGTTGAGGAGCCAAACTCGCAGTTTGAACTTTCTTTTGATAATCCTCTAAAGGTCGAAATTGAGGGACGGGGATGAGATCAGAATCCGTATCTGCCTCAATTACTTCAGCCGACCTCTGGTTCTGCACCAAGTTATCACTATTGGTTTTAGCCTGCAGAGTTTCTGACGTTTCATTCAGTTTATTCTTTGGTGCTATCTGACTTCTATCCAGCGTATGAACATCGTTTTTCTGGGTGATTTGCGGAAGGACAGCGACTGTTTTAATAGCCAATCTCTCAGACTGAGCTGGCTTTAATTCTTGCGATATATCTTTGCCCAAAACAGTATTTTTCTGCTGGATCAATTGTGCAGCCTCGGGCGTAGATTGAACGCTTAGCTCTTCCCTCGGGCTCATATCTTGGACTTGCTGTTCCAGCATTTGAGGTGTTAGTACTGGGACGTCTTTTGTTATCTTTTTTAACGTCTCAACAGGTTTTGCGGGTAACGTTTCGCGAACCTCGTCCGGTGCCAATTCCGATGAGGCGGAATCGGGCTCTTGATATTCTTTTAGGGCATGAGGATTTAACTCACCGGACAACAATTGGTCGATGGAGCTGCCTCCCATGATTGCAACAGAGAACTCGCTCCCACCTGCAATCTTCGCGATATTATCATCATCCATAAAAACAGAAGCCATTGACAAATGTGCCGTCAGCGATACGGCCCCTGCCACAACAAACAGCCAACGATTGCCCGAGCTCGACATCACTTTGTCTTCCTCTCAATCAATACAGAAATCGGTTTTCCTGTCACTTTCCTCAATGTGGCTATTTTCTCCGCAAATATTTGTGCGCTGGCTTTTTGGTCCGGATAGATAATCAAATGACTTTTATCGGCGAGCTGTGAGGGCAACGGTGCTAAGATATCTAAACCAGCCCCTCGGAAATAAAGTGCCCCATCTGCGCGCATGCTAATAGCTTCTTCTAGCGGCGTTTGCCGTTCAAGCGATGCACTCACGGGACTAATTTCCTTGTCATTGCTTGGCGCGATGGTCCCTGCGATTAAGAAGAATACGAGCATGAGAAACACAACATTGATCAAAGGAATGGTGTTTTCTTTGTGTCGATTTGAATATGTTCGATGAAGACGCATCTCTATCTCGCAATCGTGATGGCTAAACCATCAATTTTTGAAAGTTCTGTGAGGACATCGACCAATTGTTGAGTGGTCGTTCTAACAGATGTCGTCAGAACCGCTTTCATCGGCTCGCCTTTACTAAGGTCTGAAAGCGATACTTCTAGCGTTGCCTCATCCATTATCTGTCCATTTAATCGGATCAAAGCTCCATCTAAAGAAATGATATTTGTTCGGCCCTCAGTTGCCACGCCAGTACCCGGGCGTTGTGCATTAATTTCAAGTTTTGAATATTTTGAGAATGTCGATGAGAGCATGAAAAACAGCAAGAGAAGAAATATGACATCAATCAATGACGTCAAAGACAATTTCTTCCGGTCAGTGATTTGGCTTTGAATATGCAAAATCGCTCCTTACTTACTCGCCCGCCTTCTGAACAGAATTTGGATTTAAAACTTCACCAACAAGGACCTCAACATTCACGCGTTCGTTCTCAATACGCGTTTCGAAGTAAGACAAGATAAGCGTGATGGGCATTGCGACAGCCAAGCCCACAGCCGTTGTGAGCAGAGCGACCCAGATACCGCCAGCTAATATCGATGGATCAACATTTGATCCTGCCTCTTGCAAGGCTTGAAAGGCGTCAATCATGCCAAGCACCGTACCAAACAATCCCATGAGTGGCGCAAGTTGCGCTATTGTATCCAGCGCCTTCATACCTGCCTGCAGATTGTGGAGGCGATCAATTGCCAAGGTTTGAACAGCGTCCTCAATTTTTGAAATCTCAGAACCAGCATCCGCAGCGAGTCGGTCGAAGACCAAATGAACAGCAGATGCGATCAATCCTCTTTTTTTCTCAAGCAGATCAATAGCCTGCTGCCTTTCACCATTTCGCCATATGTGCATCGCCTTTCGCGCTTCCTTAGTCCGGCCAATTTGCAAAAGGTAAAATTGGAAAAACTTAAAGATAATTAGCGCCAACGATATGCAGGAAGCCACCAACAAAATTACGATCACAGGGCCGCCTAAGTCCAAAATGAATTTGATAAATTCCACAATCTCAATCATTCAAAATACCTAAAAATCGACACTGGTTTTATTGGATCTTGCAATCATTCCAACGCAATCATCGCTCGCAACACCAATGCACTCAGGTGCGGAGTTGATAAAGACTTGAGAGATGTTCTCGCAACTAATTTCAGGCAAACCAAATTGGGTGATCTTGGGTCGGCCTGGTACCAACGCACCAAAATTCAGACTGACCAGCTTCGAAAGCTGTCCGCTGCTATCAAGAAACGCGAATTCCAAAGCGAGCTTTTCAACGCGTGTCGTCATCTGATTTTTTACAAGAAACGTCAATTCGCACGCGTTATCGAGGTTCGATAATTTATTCAGTTCCAAGCCAATCTTCGATCCGTCAGGGGGTAAATGATCTTGCGCCGCTGTGACGCCATATGAGCACAGCAAAAATAGCAGTGTGAGAAGGTGGCCAAACCACCTTCCCTGCGGTTCAATTTTTGAAGATTCCCGCAATAAAATACTGTCCTTCATCAACTTCCAAATTCCTTTACGAGGGTGAATTTGAAGTTTTGGCCGGCACCTGGATCATTAGACAGATATTCCTGATATTGAACATCAAAAACATTTTCGACGCTCGCACGGAATTCGATCCCGTTATATCCATTTTTCTCAGGCACCCAATTGAAATAGATGTCATTAAGCGTAATGGAATCGCTGGCTGCTCTGCCCCCAGTAACGACGTTGTCCTGTGATGAGATAATGCGCGTTTTCAACCCGTAAGTAATTCCTTCATCGACAATTTTACCGCCAATATTGAAGAACAGTTCGTCCGGTGGAACGGTATTTAAATGCCCTGTTGATGAGAAGAAGTTGTTGGAATCAACACCGCGAATGATCGAACCACCACCGCTGACGAACCAGTTTTCACGATCATAAGAAAACTCAACTTCCACGCCATATAATTCGACTTGATCAATGTTGAAATAGGGAACACCAGTGCGCGATGTGTCAGTAGTATCTGGGTTCCTGGTGATATAATCATGTATGGAATTGTAAAACGCCGTAGTTTTGAATTGAAGGGAATCATTTTCATTCCAGATCCCTGAATTTGAATAGCCAAAACCTATTTCAAAATTGTCCGATTTCTCTTTGTCGATATCGGTTGCAGGCACCAGACCAACCCGGTAATCGTATACCTCATCGAGTGTTGCAAGGCGCTCAGTATGCGCATAGGAACCAAAGACATTCCAATTCTCATTCAACTCATAAAGGACGGCGAGCTTGGGAGAGATCGCAGTATCTGAAACACTGGAGGCTGAGCCAAATCCAGCGATCACACTTGCATCTGGCGTCAATGTTCGGTGGTCGACACGCAATCCCGGAATAAGTGTTAGATTGTCACCAAACGTAAACTCACTCTGAACAAAGACGGCTGTTTTGGTGTCCGTTCCTTCAGGTTGAGCGCCCGTGTCTCGCAGTGCTACTTCCCGATCAAGATTGGTATATTGGACGCCATAGGTCAGATAGTTTTCCCAGTTTTCTCCAGAAAAGAATGATGTGTTTTCAACCTTTCCCTGAAGGGTTTTATAAGTAAAATCAGCGTCCGGGAAAAACTGAACCGGCGGCCCACCAAAACTAAAGAACGTCGCATTTCTCTCCTCATTCAACGTGTTGGAATAAGAAAGTTGAGCTTTTAGATCCCATAAATCACTGTCTGAAAATGGATCTTCCCAGGAAACAAGGAATTGCTCATCGACGACATTTCGATCGACCCGACCAAACAGTGTGTTATCCACCGTTTGAGCATATTGTTGGTTCTCTGCATCTGATAACCACTTTTGATAGGAAATTCTGAGTTCTTTCTCGTTGTCGTCACCAAGATAGAATGTCCCTTTTGCCAAACCTGAAAATGTTTCAAAATCGGCATCGACAATTGTTCCGTCACCAGAGGTGTAATCTCCCCCTTGGCGAATATTGCCGGTGAGAAGCAGCTCAGCGCTATCCATTGGGCGCCACGCAATGGTGGTCGAACCCAGCCCCTCTTCTGAGTTGGTACTATAGCTGCCTTTCAAGCGGACCGCCCAAGTTTGACCATCTTGAAGAAAATCTGAAGCATCTTTGGTTTCAAACAAAACTGTACCCGCCAGCGCGCCTGAACCATACAAGGTAGAGGATGCAGGCCCACGGAGCACTTCCACGCGCTTGTATAATTCAGGGTCGCTGAAGAACCCACCCATTCGATATTGCTGGTAGTTTTTATCTACGCCATCAACACTGATGATAAATCGACCTTCATCAGCCTGATCTTCACCTGCGCCAACACCCCTAATGTTAAAACTCTCACCCAAGACACGCTCGGATCCAGAGGTTGTGACCCCAGGTATGGTGTCAAATGTGTCACCAACCGTTGTCGCGCCTGCATTTTCAATGTCTTCTTGATTAAGCACGGTTACCGCTTGCGGTGTATCAGTGGCAACTTTATCCTGACCAGCGCCTTTAACAATTCTTAAAAGACGAATACCCAGAGTATTTTCATATTGTGTTTCTTGCGCTTGTGCTTCAACTGAAACAGCGCCCAATGACACCCCTGCCATCAAAGCGAACTTAAAGCTTTTCGCCAGCCCCATAATCGTTTTCCTTTTTAGCTGATATAGCGGCTGGCTTCGGGCTGGCATGCTGAAATAAAACATGACTTTTTCAGTCAGGTTATTGCAGTTTTTAAAAAACTATACTAAATTAGTCAAGAAAATAAATTCAAATGCCCAGCCAGCTATCTGCAAGCCCGGCTCAAACCAGTTCAAAAGTAAGTGTAAAATGCAGGTAGCGAATATTTCAATGGTACAGAACAAAGCACATAATGCGCCAAATACAGCGCTAGTCTATCAAAGCGATCAGCTGTTCCAAGGTCAGAAAGAAATCATAATCCAACATGAAGACGCATCTTACCGTTTGAGAATTACCCGTCAGGGAAAATTAATCCTAACAAAATAGGTGGTGATTATGAAAGAAACACAGTCTGAAACTGCGTCCGAAATCCGTGAATTTTGTGCAAATAATACCAAAGTGCGCGAGCGCGACATCGCAAATATGTTGGATGTGAAAGAAGCTCAATTGATCGCAGCGCACGTCGGCTACGGGGCCACCCGCTTGATTTGCGCCATGGACGAAATATTTTCAGGTTTAGCAAATGTGGGTGAGGTTCTCGCATTAACCCGCAATGATGCAGCAATGCACGAAAAAACCAGGATTTATGATGCCTATCATGGCGGTAAATTTGCCTCGATGGTGTCCAATGCACAAATTGATCTACGCTTGTTTCGTCGTCATTTTGCACATGCATTTTTGGTTCATAAACAAACGGACCATGGGCTCAAACAAAGTATTCAATTCTTTGATGAACAGGGCGATGCCGTTCATAAAATCCACACGAAGCCCAACACAAATATGCATGCTTGGTCAAAGCTAACCGCTTCATATTTTCACCCCGACCAATCGGATCTGCTCGACATCAAACCAGAACGCATCAAAGATACATTGGACAATCCAGAAAGCGTTGCAGATGCGCTTAAAGATAATTGGTCGAAGATGACTGATACCCACCAGTTTACCATGATGATCAGAAAATTAAATCTCAGCCGCCATCAGGCCGTCACGACCATCGGTGATGAATATGCATGGCGCATCGACCCTTCATCATTAGAGGCACTTTTACAAATAGCGGCAAACGAAAAGCTGCCTATGATGTGTTTCATTGGAAATCGCGGATGCATTCAAATCCATTCAGGGCCGATCCAAACCATCAAACGCATGGGCCATTGGCTCAACATCTTAGATGATGGTTTTCACATGCATCTCAGAACAGATCAGATCCATGAAATTTGGGGCGTTCGCAAACCCACAGACAAGGGGCATGTCACATCTATTGAAGCTTATGACACGTCTGGCAATCTCGTCATTCAATTTTTCGGAACGCGAATTGAAGGCCAAGATGAACGAAAATCTTGGCGCGATATCGCAGAAAACCTCCCCCGTATCCAGCGCTCGCAAGCAGCATAAGGAAGCCAGAAATGTATAATTCAATGAAAAACATCAAAGACCAATTCCTCATAACGCTTCTCGTATGGGTTCTATTTGGCTCAGCAATCGCGGTGGCAGAAGAGAAAGCAAATCAGATTGTGTCTATCGGTGGATCAGTAACAGAAATCATCTACGCCTTGGGTGAAGAGGATCGCCTGATCGCCCGCGACACGACAAGCATATATCCTCCCCAAAGTTTCAAGCTACCTGATGTCGGTTACATCCGGCGGCTATCGCCAGAGGGTGTTTTATCCGTCAATCCAGGCATGATCATCACACTGGAGGGCGCAGGCCCACCTGAAGCCGTTGACGTGATAAAAAGTTCAAATGTTCCATTTGTAGAAATAAAAGAGCGTTATGATCGAGAGGGCGTCATCGCAAAGATCCAAGCTGTCGGAAAGGCACTTGGCGTTGAGAAAAAAGCGCAGGATCTAGTGAACCAAGTCAATGCGGACTTCGACACATCCGAAGCGATTATTGGGACAGTACCAACACCAAAAAAGGTACTTTTCATCCTGTCTAATAATGACGGCAAGATACTTGCCGCAGGGACTGATACATCTGCTGAGGGTATGATTAAAATGGCGGGCGCTGAAAACGCACTTGTCAGTATGCAGGGCTATAAACCGGTGACGGACGAAGCTATTATAAAGGCTGCCCCCGAAGTAATTGTTATGATGAACCGCCATGGCGATCAGAACACCATTGATGAAGACATTCTAACCCATCCGGCCATTATTGGAACGCCAGCCGGGCAAAGCAAATCACTCATCAAAATGAATGGTCTCTATTTGTTAGGATATGGGCCACGCACTGGACAAGCAGCTTTGGAACTCTCACAAAAAATCTACGGAGAGTAATGTGACTGTCAGCCGATCTAGCGGCCAAAGAATCTCTGGCCCATATTTTAATGGTTCGAAACTTCATGACCCAAAACCAAGTTCCGGTGATCGGTCGGTCTATGCCCAAATATTGACAGTCTTAATGTTTGTTGCGCTTTTGGTGACATCCATATTTGCGCTGTCGAGCGGCGCCGCTGAGGTCAACATCAATAGTACGATGAGCTATATCTTTAGCTTCGGCCGATCCTTAGAAATCAACGCCTATGAGCGGGTAATACTTGAAGCAATCCGACTTCCGCGCGTGATATTGGGAATTTTAATCGGGGCATCTTTGGCAGTATCTGGTGCTGTTATGCAGGGTCTCTTTCGAAATCCCTTAGCTGATCCCGGTATTGTCGGCGTCGCATCAGGGGCCGGCTTGGGCGCTGTTTCATTCATTGTATTAGGTACGAGTTATCTTGCGCCTGTCGCTACATTTTTTGGTATCTATCATGTCCCTATCGCAGCCTTTCTTGGTGGGATTCTAACAACATTTTTATTATATCGCGTTTCCACACGAGGAGGCCACACATCCGTCGCAACAATGCTTCTTGCCGGAATAGCACTCGGCGCACTGGCTGGGGCATGTACAGGAATACTCGTCTTTATTGCTGATGATGAACAATTACGCGATTTAACCTTCTGGCAATTGGGATCATTAGCAGGTGCCACCTGGACAAAAATCTTTGCTATCGCTCCGATCATCCTGCCGATCTTGTTCCTGTCTGCATTTCTTGCAAAAGGTTTAAATGCCATGACGCTTGGTGAAGCGACCGCACGCCATTTGGGGATCAATGTTCAAATTTTTAAACGCATCACAATCATTGCCGTTGCGGCTTCAACAGGGGCTGCAGTTGCAGTGAGTGGTGGTATCGGGTTTGTCGGAATTGTAGTCCCGCATTTATTGCGCCTTTGGATTGGACCCGATCACAAATATCTTTTGCCGGCCTGTGCATTATTGGGTGCGATCATGCTTCTATTGGCAGACACTGTTGCGCGCCAAATCGTTGCACCCGCTGAACTTCCCATCGGCATTATCACCGCAACCATTGGCGCACCCTTCTTCTTATGGATTTTACTGCGTAAACGCAGTCTTCTGGACTTATAACATGCTGAGCGTTTCCCATTTAAATGTTTCACTGGCGCGCAAACAGATCATCAAAGATATTAGTTTTGAAGTGCCTTCTGGAACGTTTTGCTCAATTGTCGGGCCAAATGGGTCTGGCAAAACAACAACCTTACGAGCTTTGACAGGCGAAATTGCTTATCGAGGTTCAGTGCAGGTCAATAATCTGGATATCAAAACAACCCATCCTGCTGAAATGGCGGCTCTCCGCGGTGTTCTCCCACAATCCAGCCAATTGGCATTTCCGTTCACGGTCTATGAAGTGGTGAGCCTTGGCCAATTGTCGAGGACTTACATGCTCTTAGATCGCGAAGGGATCATCGCCCAGGCGCTTGAAAAAGTGGGCTTGGCGAATTTTGGGCGCCGCTTTTATCAAGAACTTTCAGGCGGCGAACAACAACGCGTTCAGCTTGCACGTGTACTGGTTCAAGTTTGGGAACCCGTTTGGCATGGCATGCCCCGAGCTTTATTTCTAGACGAACCGATTTCAAGCTTGGACATTCGGCATCAAATACAGATTATGAAGATCGCACGACAATATTGCGATGATGGTGGCATCGTCGTCGCCGTTTTACATGATCTTAATTTAACCGCAGCCTATTCAGATCAGATCGTATTGCTCAAAGACGGTACGATCCATTCAATCGGGCAACCACAAAACGTCCTCACCAAAAACAATCTCGAAGCTGTTTATCATTGCACGATGCATGTTGCACAAAACGACGCGCATAATCAGCTTCAAATCACACCTGTACTTGCATAAGGAAACAACAAATGTATATCGCTATGAACAGATTTAAAATTAATGACGGCTTTGAAGTCGACTTCGAAAATGTCTGGAGAGAACGAGATTCCAAACTCGAGGAAGTCCCCGGATTTGTCGAATTTCATCTCTTAAAAGGCGCCAAAGACGACACAGCCAATGTTACACTTTACGCCTCACACACAGTATGGACATCAAAAGACGCTTTTACAGCATGGACGAAATCAGAGCACTTCAGAGCTGCACACAAAAATGCCGGAGATAACGGACACATGTATTTGGGGCATCCAAACTTTGAAGGTTTCGATTTTGTAGAAGGCGTGTAGTCCGCTCCATCAGGATCATCGATTTAATCCAACGAGTGACGGATCAAAGCCAAAAGAGTTTTCACACGCCAACCCCAAAACTTGGCAAAAATTTGATCCGTTTCTCTCAAGGGGAGCATCTACTTTTTGAGCAGGTGCACACCCGAAAGGTTTTCAGCTAAACTGTCTTCGGACTAGGCTGAAATGCGTTGACCATCATTATCGAAATGAAAGGTCTTGTCGCTTTCAAATTTAGCGAATTGGACACTATCAATCTCAACATCATGTTGCCCAAATAAACGAATGGATACTTGTCCGGCTTCCCCGCAATCTAGGTAAACATTCGTATCTCCACCCAGCTGCTCGACATGGGTAACCTTGCCGGATATGTTTCCAGCTTTGCTATCAAGAGCAATATGCTCCGGGCGAATGCCAATAGTCTTCGCATCTTTGACACCCAAATGTTCAGCATCAATGAAATTCATCTGAGGCGATCCGATAAAGCCTGCAACAAACTTATTGGCCGGATTATTGTAGAGTTCCATTGGGGTTCCAACTTGCTCAACATACCCATCGTGCAAGACGACAATCCGATCTGCGAGCGTCATCGCTTCCGTTTGGTCATGCGTGACATAGACCATGGTGGCATCTAATGTGCGATGCAGTTTTGCAATTTCAAGCCGGGTATTGACCCGCAACGCAGCATCCAAATTGGACAATGGCTCATCGAATAAAAACAGTTTCGGTTTGCGCACAATCGCCCGACCGATAGCAACGCGCTGACGTTGACCACCGGAAAGCTCCGCAGGTCGGCGATCAAGATATGTTTCAAGCGAGAGCATCTTACTTGCAATATCCACGCGTTCTTTGATTTCAGCCGCAGGACGTTTTGCCTGTTTTAACCCAAGGCTCATATTATCACGCACGGTCAGATGTGGATAAAGCGCATAGGTTTGAAATACCATGGCGATCCCGCGTTCGTTCGGTGATTTAGCATTGACGATCTCCTCATCAATTTCAACAGTGCCATCAGTCGCATCTTCAAGGCCTGCAATGATGCGCAATAAGGTTGATTTTCCGCAACCCGATGGCCCGACAAAGATGACAAATTCGCCGTCTTTTACATCGAGATCGATCCCTTTAAGAACATTGACGTTGCCAAAGGATTTATGAATATTTTTGAGTTGTAGTGATCCCACAAGTCAGCTCCTCAAATTAAAGGTCAATCTCTTTACCGGTGCGAATGCTTTGATCTGCAGCCAGGCAAATGCGCAAGGAATCCACCCCGTTTCGCATATGATTTTCCAAATCGATATTGTTGGTTATCGCCTCATAAACAAAAGCCTGCTCACGATCACAGAGCTCCTGATGATTAGGTTCGTCGCTCATAGAATGGTTTTGATCTGAAAACTTTAACTCGCCGTTTTCATCCAACGCCCCATTATGAACGCGGATGGTCGAGGTTTTCGTATGGGCATCAATATCATCAGATTTCACACCCTCTTCCATGACGATGGAGACACTGCCATTGGGTGACATAATGTCTTTGACGAAAAACGCAGTTTCAGAAATCATCGGTCCCCAACCAGCCTCATACCAGCCCACAGAACCATCATCAAAGAGCACCTGAAAATGACCATAATTATACATCTCAGTTGCGATTTCTTCACTCATCCGCAATCCCATGCCCCGCACTTTAACCGGTTTTGCATCGGTAACCTGGCACATAACATCCACATAATGCACACCGCAATCGACGATGGGTGACATGGTCTTCATCAATTGTTTATGCGTGTTCCACGTGGCGCCCGATGATTGTTGATTAAGGTTCATTCTGAACACATATGGCGCACCCAAATCTCGGGCTTCATCTATTAAACGCATCCAAGAAGGATGGTGACGAAGAATGTAACCAATGACCAGCTTTCGATCATGTTTGCGTGCGCAAGCGATGACGCGCTCTGCATCTTCAACATTGGTGGCAATCGGTTTTTCCAAGAAAACATGCGCACCTACCTCCATGGATCGAATGGCATATTCAGCATGGGTATCTGCATAGGTGTTAATCGATACAAGATCAGGCTTTAACTCATCAAGCGCATGCTCAAAGTCAGTACCGAAATCATATCCTTGCAAGGCCTCCGGCAGATCAGGCTTGGAACGATTAACAAGGCCGATGATCTCAAATCCATCATTATGATGATAAGCCAATGCGTGGCTTAATCCCATATTGCCCAGGCCGACGACAAGAACGCGAATTTTTGGTGTTGTACTCATTTAACAGCTCCTGCTGTGATGCCGCGAATGAGCTGTCTGGAAAAGATCAGATAAAGCACAAGCGCTGGAAGGATTGCGAGGGATAGTGACGCAAGCACGGCGTTCCAATTGGTCACAAATTGGCCAATAAAGACCTGACTGCCCAAGGTGAGTGTTTTCACCTCTTCAGCCGGCGCCAGAATGAGTGGGAACCACAAGTCATTCCAGATTGGGATCAGCGTGAACACGGCAACAGTTGCCATAGCCGGGCGCACAAGCGGGAGGACCAGACGGAAGAAGATGCGATATTCGCTCAAACCATCTATCCGCCCGGCATTTTTTAAATCATCAGACACCTGTCGCATAAACTCGGATAAGATGAAGATACAAAGCGGCAAGCCTTGTGCGGTATAGACCAAAATCAAGGCAGTACGTGTATTGACCAATCCTGTGGAGACCATCAGTTGGAGGATCGCAACAGTACCCAGACGGATCGGGATCATAATGCCGAGCGCAAGATAAAGCGCCATTAACGAATTGCCACGAAATCTGTATTCAGACAGCGCAAATGCAGCCATGGCACCAAACAATAACACGCAAAACAAGGATACCAATGTGACGATCAGACTGTTTTGAAAATACAGCAGAAAATCACCCTGTTTAAAGACGGTTTCATAACCGATTAAGCTGAAACTATCCTGATTAGGCAACGCCAATGGCTCGCGAAATATGGCTTTTCTTGATTTGAAAGAATTGATCAAAATCACAAATACAGGGAACAAAGCAATGATCGTATAAGTGATCAATATGCCATGAGCAGCGACGGATCGGAATAAGGAGCGGTGTGCAGAATTCATTGTAATCGCTCCTAAAACTGATAACGACGCATGCGGGTTTGTATCAAGAAGAGATAAATACAAACGCCGATCAAGATGATAACAAACATGGCCGATGCGATTGTGGAACCCATATGCGGGTCACCCAACTGCAATTGGAAACCAAAGAAAGTGCGATAGAGGAATGTCCCCAAAATATCCGTTGAGAAATTCGGTCCAGCAAGCGCTCCTTGCGCTGCGTAAATCAAATCAAACGCATTAAAGTTCGCCACAAATGTAAGAATTGAGATGATGCCAATAGACGGCAAAATCAACGGTAGTTTGATCTTCCAGAACTGGCTCATTCCGGTGATCCCATCGCATTCTGCAGCTTCCAGAACTTCATCAGGAATGTTTAAAAGCGCCGCATAAATAAGCATCATTGGTATGCCGACATATTGCCATACTGAGATCAAACTCAATGTTGTGAGGGCATATTCTTCTTTACCAAGCCAGGGCGCAAACAGACTTTTCAGACCAACAGCATCAAGCAAGCTTGGCGCGATTCCCCAGATCGGGGATAAAATGAGTTTCCAACCAAATCCGATAATCACAAAAGAAAAGATGGTCGGGATAAATATGGATGTGCGATAGAACGCGCTCATCCGTAATTTGGGACTGCTAAGCAGCGCTGCCAACATAATACCTATAGGGTTTTGTACGGCCATATGAACGATGAAAAACCAGGTATTATTTTTAAGCGCATTCCAAAAACTCTCAGACCATCTTGGGTCACCAAAAAGCGTGCGAAAGTTTTCAAGCCCAACAAAAATACGTTCATTATCGACATTGCTAAACAAAGATAATTGCAAAGTGCCAAACAATGGCAAAATCATAATGGTCGTGTAAACGAGGACGGCTGGTAGCAAGAACACCATGATGTGCCATCGGGGTTTCTTTTTAGGAATTCCGTTCGCCATAGTTGATCGCTCCCAGCCGTTCTTTTAAATCTGCGGGCCCAGTGAAGATTGAGCCCGCCAATAATCTTATTTCATTTGTGGCTTATACCAAGAAGCAAGACCTTCTTGGAGGCGAGCACCAGCTTCTTTTGGTGTTTCTGTGCCTTTAATCGCGGCAACTGACGCATTCCAAGTTTCGTTTTCAAGGTTTGGCGTCCCGCGTGACAAAATCTGATAAGTCGAACGGATACTTGAATTACATTTACCGCGCCAGGAGATGAATTCCTGTGCAAGTGGGTCTTCAAGTGTCACTGGTGCATCTGATAACGGGAAGAAGCCCGGAAGTGCATTTGCGTAAAGTGATGCAAACTCACTTGTACCAACCCAGTTTAAGAACGTCTTGGCAGCATCAGCATTTTTCGTCGCAGCGTTCATACCAAGACCAATATCGGTGTGGTCTGAAATATAGCATTCGTCGCCGGCATTCTGCACAGGTGGGAAAAACGCACCCATTTTGAAGTCTGCCTGCGCGTTAAATCCAGAAATTTCCCATGATCCAGCAGGGTAAATTGCAGCGCGTCCAAGCGTGAAGAGGTTTTGACTATCAGGATAAGTTTGCGCTTCGAAACCATCACCAAGATAGTCTTTCCATTTTGCCAATTGGCGATATGGCGCAACCCAAGCCTCATCGGTTAGTTTTTGCTCACCACGGATAAGCGCTGTACGGCCTTCCTCACCTTTCCAATAGTTTGGACCAATATTGTTATAGCCCATTGTTGCGGCTTCCCATTGATCATTGGTACCCATTGCCATCGGCAAATAGCTGCCATCTTCTTTGATTTTATCTAAAGCGGCGAAGAATTCAGCCTCTGTTGTCGGCACTTCGATGCCCAGCTCTGCAAACGCGTCAGCGTTGTAAATAAAACCATGAATCACAGATGCCATTGGCACACAAAACGGGTTTTTGCCGTCATCGGTGATCCAAGCTGACTTGGCGACATCTGAGAAGTTTTTCATCCCTTCAAGATCAGCAAGCGAAGCAAGCTGTCCTTTGTCATAAAGGCTCAATGATGCATCAAACGGACGACAGGTGATCAAATCACCAGCCGAACCTGCTTCCAACTTC
This sequence comes from Rhizobiaceae bacterium, assembly GCA_017644105.1. Classification (GTDB taxonomy): domain Bacteria; phylum Pseudomonadota; class Alphaproteobacteria; order Rhizobiales; family Rhizobiaceae; genus Lentilitoribacter. Next base: position 75,662 of record JAEPMD010000020.1, read on the forward strand.
GAGTTCAGCACAGCGTTATATTCCGCAGGTGCTGATGGCGTGAATTTGACTTTGATGCCTGGATTTTGAGCTTCAAAGGCCGGAATGATTTTATCCTGCCAGATGGACAAATCATCGTTTCGCCAGCTTTCGATTGTCAGCGTTACGTCTTCGGCATTTGCAATTGTTGTCGTGCCTATAACTGTTGAACATAGTAATAGGGTCTTGATAATTGTGTTTCTCATGTCACTACTCCCTTAGTCGCGAAAATCACACTTTTTTCAATTCAGAGCCTTCGCCCTCTTTCAACATCGAAAGTGAAGGTCGAAGTTTTTGACCATTACTTTCTAGTAAAATCTCAGCTGTATGTTTGTCCTTGGCGCCGCTGGCGAGCAATGCCGCAAGCTTGACGGATCCCGCACCATAATTTAGCGCTGTATCGGCAGTTGCGGCGTCACATCCGGATATATCCATCACCATGTTTCGTGCGCGTTGCCTTAGTTTTTCATTATCCGCTATTAGATTGACCATATGCCCATCATGTACATGGCCAAGTTCGATCGCCATTAAAGTCGACATCATATTCAATGCTATCTTCTGAGCCGTTCCAGCGCCCATACGTGTTGATCCGGCGATCACTTCTGGTGGCGTTGGGAGACAAATCGATGCCTCTGCTGCATTCAACAAAGGCGTATCTGGATTATTAGCTATTGCAACTGTATGCGCGCCCGATGACTTAGCAAGCTGCAATGCTTTTAATGCGTAAGGTGTGGTGCCGCTTGCAGAAAGCACAATAATTGCATCTTTATCTGAGACATTTGCCTCCGAAATATCTTTAGCGGCAAGGTCTTCGTCATCTTCTGGACCACCACGCAATTCTTTCAAAATCTCATCGCCACCGGCCAACAGGATTTTGATGCGATCATGTGAAATGCCAAACGTTCCTGGAAGCTCAAGACCATCGGCCAGCGCCATTAATCCAGAGCTTCCTGCTGCACAATAGACAAGATTACCACCCATTTTAACGCTTCGCGCAAGCAATGTTGATGCATGCGCAATCGCCGGCACAGCCGCCTTCACAGCCTTAGCCGCCGCAACTTGACCCTCAAACAAAATCACAGCAGCTGAACCGACATCGAGATTGTCGATATCTCCGGCATTTTCATGTCTTTGTTCTGTAGTTGTGCGACACATAATTCGTTTCTCCTGCTACAAAGATACCAATTTAGAACCATTTGTCCAGCCTGACGTTAACCTTTTTAAGGGCACCTTGTGATTAACATTAAAATAGTTAAATAAAATCAATTGTTTATGATTAAAAATATTTTTTCATAAAAAAACTCTTGGTTAATGGTATTTAATTGGTATTATATCATCAAGGAGTTTTTAATGAATTATCTTATTGGCGTAGATGGTGGTGGTACTGGGTGCAGGGCTGTTGTTTGTGACAGAACTGGCAAACAACTCGGCATTGGCAAATCAGGCGCCGCCAATATCATGACCGACTTTGAAAACGCACAGGACAATATTATCTCAGCTTGCGCGGATGCCTTTAATAATGCGCAAATCCCAATAAGCGAACTTTCAAACGCCGACGCCTATCTGGGGTTAGCTGGAGCAAATGCCGGCGATTACTCAGAACGAACTGAACAAAATCTGCCCTTTCGAAATTGTATTGTGGAAAACGATGCCGTGACTTGGCTGCAAGGCGCTATTGGAAATGCTGATGGCGCAGTTGCAATCATCGGCACGGGATCGGTGTTTATCTATCGCGTTCATGGTGAAGTAAAAACCGTTGGTGGCTGGGGATATATGGTTGGCGACCTCGGCAGTGGATCACGATTGGGGCGTGCCTTATTACAAGAAACCTTGCTTACATATGACGGCATTCACGATGGGTCAGATCTAACAGCAAAGGTCCTGGCACAATTTGACAACGATCCCAATGATATTGTCGAATACGCACACAAAGCCCAACCTGGCGAGTTCGGAACATTTGCACCTCTCATCTTTGAATACGCAAAACTGCGAGACCCAATTGCGCAGACCATATTGCGAAAAGCGGTCAATGATGTGGAAGAAACGCTCGATGCAATTTTGATCGATAATAACCAAAAATTCTGCATGCTGGGTGGGCTGGGTAAGCTTTACGCAGACCTCATTAACAGCAATCTAAAGAAGCGCATACAACCACCTTTGGGCGACGCGCTTGCGGGCGCCGCGTCGCTGGCGGTACAGCATTTTGCGAAGATGGAGGTGATATAATGGCAAGCGCGTTTGAAATTGCTTTAATGCCTGAAAACTGGGCTAATCAATATAGCGGCCCGCTTTATCAGCAACTCAGAGATCACCTTAATCAAATCATCAGATCAGGCGGTATGCAGGCGGGCGAGCCTCTCCCTTCCGAACGCGAGATTGCGGAGATCGCGGATGTATCTCGGATCACAGTTCGCAAAGCAGTTCAAGAACTCGTCAAACAGGGTCTCGTTGTTCAAAAACAAGGTTCAGGCACAACCATTGCCCCGCAGACTCAACGCGTACAACAGTCGCTCACGCAGCTCACATCTTTCACCGAAGATATGGCAAGACGCGGTATGGTCGTCACCTCAACCTTTTTGGAAAAGGGACTATATTCGCCATCGCCAGAGGAGATCATGGCGCTTGGGTTAACATCTGACAGCATGGTTGCGCGGCTATCTCGCCTGCGCAAAGGCAACGGCAACCCATTGGCTTTAGAGCGTGCATCGCTTTCACCAAAATACTTGCCCGACCCAGAAAATGTTGATCCATCGCTTTATGAACATCTTGCAAGATCTGGGCATAAGCCTTCTCGGGCAATCCAACGTATTTCGGCAATGATCTTAACTGGTGAAGATGCTGAATTACTAGAGATAGAAGAAGGTAGTGCCGGACTGAATATTGAGCGAGTTTCCTACCTGCCGACAGGCCAAGTTGTCGAGTTCACAAAGTCCATTTATCGCGGCGATTCTTATGACTTCGTTGCCGAACTACAAATCGGAGATCAAGGTAGCACATGACACACCTAACTCACACACATATGGCGGCAGAAATTGCATCAATCCCGGATTTAACCCGCCGGTTTCTTACAAGCGACCGCGGCATAACCCAACATATTGGCGCATTGTTGCGTCAACAAAATCCGCATGTTGTCACAACGATCGCACGCGGGTCATCCGATCATGCAGCGTCCTACATCAAATATGCAATTGAACTGCTGATGGGCATTCCTGTCTCCTCCACAGGCCCATCCATTAGTTCGGTCTATGGCGGTTCAATGCATCTTCAAAACGCTGCAACATTTGCAATTAGTCAGTCCGGTGAAAGCCCAGATATTATCGCCATGAGTGACACTGCAAAACAAGGTGGATCACTTGTCATATCTTTGACCAATAATTCCACCTCCCCGCTTGCAACTTTAAGCGATCAAAATATCAATATTGGCGCCGGTCCAGAACTCAGCGTGGCGGCGACAAAAACTTTTGTGTTATCGATCGTTGACGGCTTAACGGTAATCGCTCATTGGAAACAGGACCAGGAACTACTAACTGCGATCGAAGATCTACCTTCAAATTTTGAAAAGGCGCTTGATTGCGACTGGTCATCATTGGCAGATCACATTGCCTTTAAAAACACACAACAACAATCTTTATATGTATTGGGTCGCGGACCATCTTCTGCAATCGCGCAGGAATGCGCATTGAAGTTCAAGGAAACCTGCCAATTACACGCTGAAGCTTTCAGCTCCGCAGAGGTTTTGCATGGTCCGGTTTCCATCGCGCAAGAAGGGTTTACAGTCCTTGCGCTCGCTGCCAAAGACGCTTCAAACCAAAGCGTGATCGACGCGTCGATGCAAATCGCCAATCAGGGTGTGGATGTGTTTGTCACAGCGCCTAATCAGCCCACCTTAAATTCAATTGGCTCAGTTCAAACACAACACCCGATTACCGGGCCTTTGGTGCAAGTGGTCAGCTTTTATAATTTCATTGAACAGCTATCTCGCAAATTAGGGCTTAATCCTGATCAACCACCTCACCTCAATAAAGTGACCGAAACAGTATGAGCGACAAAACCGCATATATTGGCGCCGATATTTTTGACGGGCAACAAATGCGTACTAATTGTGCGTTGCTCATCAATGGTGACAGGATCGACGGAATTGTATCCGTCGACGCGCTCAGCGACGATTATACGCGAGTTAAATTGAGTGGCGGATTGCTCACATCGGGCTTCATTGATTTGCAAGTTAATGGCGGCGGTGGTGTGCTATTAAATCAAGACACATCTATCCAAGGTATTCAGACGATATGTGAGGCTCATCTACAATTTGGTACGACCTCATTGCTGCCGACATTAATTACCGATGCTCCAGATATCACAAAACGCGCCATTGATGCTGCAATCGAAGCGGAAAGCGCGAATTTGCCCGGTTTCCTTGGTTTGCACCTTGAGGGACCACATCTATCAATGCAAAAAAAGGGCGCACATAGCCCGGATTTAATTCGTCATGTAACGGATCAGGACATCGAAATTCTCTGTGAAGCGAAACAATCCTTAAGTAAGCTGTTAATTACCATTGCACCTGAATCAGTCAATTGCGATCAAATTTCACAATTGGCATCTTGCGGCATTCATCTTAGTTTGGGTCACTCCGCAGCGACGTCTCAACAAGCAAAAGAGGCATTTACCGCCGGTATATCATCCGTAACACATTTATATAATGCTATGAGCCCCCTCACCCATCGAGAGCCGGGAATTGTTGGGGCAGCTTTAAATACTGACGACATCTATTGCGGTTTAATTGCAGACGGATTTCACGTAAATGCGGATGCTATCAATATAGCGCTTAAAATGAAGACAGGCCGTGGCAAACTGATGTTGGTAACAGATGCAATGTCGACGATCGGCAGGAACCAAGATGAGTTTGAGTTAAATGGTCGAATGGTCAAACGAGAGGGCGGCCGTCTGACATTGTCCGATGGCACTTTGGCAGGCGCAGATTTGGATATGATATCAGCGGTGAGATTTATGATTGAACACACCTGTTGTGACAGATTTGAAGCACTTCGCATGGCATCCAGTTATCCTGCGCAATATCTGAATCTCGGGGAAAATTATGGTCACCTCAAGAAAGGCGCATATGCGAATTTTCTCCATCTCACCGACGAGATGGACATCTCTTCCATCTGGCAAAACGGTAGAAAGTCATCGTAAGAACATACTTACATATAATCAGGGGGCTTTCGCCCCCTAATCCAAATCGTTGTTATAGCGCTTTGAGACTAGGTTCTGTTGACAAACAGGATTCCCAAATCAGTTAAAATCTGATTCAAGATAGCTTTTATCGGAGGTTATCTTGGCTCGATTATTGATGGAAGACGCAGAATGGGCGTTCTTTGAACCTTTTATAGCTTGTATTCGTGGTCAAGGTGGCCGCAAAGCGTCCAATCATCGTCTTGTTCTGGAC
>JAEPMD010000021.1 GCA_017644105.1 Rhizobiaceae bacterium
CCGGTGGCAGCTTAATAAGGGTCAGAACGCACTTATAAAACAGATCAAAACTGTTCAGAAAAACCGAACCACTTCTTTGTTCATGAAAAACTTTAGTTTGGTTCGCATCATGGTGAGGGTTTTAAAATTAAATCCGAAAAACCTATGGTTTGGATATGTCATTGGATTTGCATTGATAATCATCCTGCTAACCATGTCACAAATGACATCGTCCTGGAGCAATAATTCAGCAAAGCGTCATGCTCAACTTTCGCAAATTGCCTCTGATCAGACGCTTCTAAGCCAGCAGATATTCTTGAAATTCGCTGACTATACTGATCAAAACGCAGAAATAACCACAAAGCATCTTAGTGGACTTTTGCGACAATATGGTGACAATTATGAAACCATACAATCCATCAGCAAGCAGTTCTCTTTTATAGATGCGTGGGTCGAATATAATGCAGATTGGTCCCCGGCTGAAATGTGTTTTGTGCACGAAGCATTTACGAAATTTTTTCAGAAAAGAATGTCAGAATTGATGCGGCAATCTGATGTTGATGTGTTGGCGGATAGATTAATTTCATCTCAGAGCCATCAGCTTAAGGAAACTGAGCTCTGGTTCCTCCACCAAGCGAATGAACTCAAACTTGAAAATATTGGGATAAAGCGCGTGGAGCTGACCGCGAACATCAATCTTGCCTCCTACATCGCAGCGATGGTTCTACTAACATTAGAGGCAATTTTTATTTTTTGGCCAAGTCATGTGATCTCGTCCAGACACTATACACGCAGCAATAGGCAAAAAGAAAAAATGATGGAGCTGATGCAAAATCTGCGAAATCGCAATCAAGAAATATTGGATGCATATGATCGCATTGGTCATGATGCGTTGCATGATTCGTTAACGGGTCTTGCCAATAGGCGTTATTTTAAAGAAGAATTAGGACGAAGGATTGAAAAACACCGCAAATCTAGAGATCTAATTGGCGTTTGTCATATTGATTTGGACAAGTTCAAACGCGTGAATGATTCACAAGGGCACAAAGCAGGAGACACAGTTCTTTGCTATGTTTCTAAAATCCTCTCTGCCTACAAAAACCAAGGTGATTTTGTTGCGCGAATTGGCGGTGATGAGTTTGTCATGATTTCATCTCCCATTGCTAGCATGGAAGAAATGGCGGTGAAAGCGCAAGAAATTAATGCGAAAATTCAACGAAAACTGCTAATTGATGGTCGGCCTTGCAAGATAAGCGCTAGCATTGGCGTGGATGTTGTCGGTGCCCATACATTTATTCAAGAAGTTGATGTCAGCGACTTTTTGATGCGAGCTGATATCACGCTTTATGAAATCAAAGAGCGTGGCGGCGGCGGATATGAGTGCTTTACAAAAGATCTTATGATAACGCATCTGCGTTCTGCAACTTTGCATCTTGAAGTCGCAAGGGGGCTCACTTGCCGAGAATTCATCCCATATTATCAACTTCAATATTCTGCTGCAACGCACGAGATTGTAAGCGCGGAAGCGCTCGTAAGGTGGCGCCACCCAGAGCGCGGAATTTTGCCACCTTCAGAGTTTCTTGAAACTATTAACGAAGCTGGTCTGGAACAACAATTAGATGAGCTCATGATCAGGGAAGTTTTACGAGACTTGAAACAGTGGCGACTAGATAAATCATGTAAGGTCGCCAGTGTCGCGGTGAATTTGAGCGCCAAAACAATTGCAAACCCAAACTTTATTACGATGATCACCGCTCTTGATATACCTCCAGCCAGCTTAAGCTTTGAGATTACCGAAACTGTCGATATTAACCAGCACTCGTACCAGATTATTGAAAATGTGGAATATTTAAAACAGCGCGGGTTTGAAGTTGAAATTGACGATTTTGGGACGGGGCATGCGTCTATATTGTCTTTGCAATATTTGAAGCCAAAGCGTCTCAAGATTGATCGAGAATTCATATTCCCGATTGTTCAACATGAGGATCAAAGACAATTGGTTAAAAATATCATCGAACTCAGCAAACCATTCAATGTTGAAGTTGTTGCTGAAGGGGTGGAAAGTCTCGAACACGCTAAGGTTCTCAATGAAATGGGATGTGACATTCTGCAGGGTTACGCGTTCTGTCAGCCAATTCCAGCTGTCGGCGTGACCGCCATCATGAATAGAAACCGTTCAGGTGAAAGCGCGGCAATCGAGCACGGCTTTCATGTCGCTTAGCAAGTTTATTCAAGTCATCCCACAATGACGATCTGCAAGGCGCGTGGCCCGTGTGCACCTAAAAGCAATTTTTGCTCAATATCCCCCGAACGGGACGGTCCGGTGATAAAGTTCACCGCGCGCGGCATTTCTACTTGATCTTTCTTTTTATTCAAACTCGACCAAGCAGTCTCCATATCACCCTTGATATCTTTTGCAGCGATAACGACAATATGGTGATCGGCCAGAAAGTTGATTGTTGTTGGGTTTTCGGATCCGGAAGCAAGCAACAAGGTACCAGTTTCAGCAATCCCCGCTTTTGCATGGCTAACCCCTACCAAATCATGCCCGTCAGATGGGCCTTTTTTGATCGTTAGATTTTTTTCCTCGGCCCATTTCGCTTTTGCAAGTCTCCGATCTGAACCCATAATAAGTTCAGCAGGTAAGTTATGCTCGCGTAGATATTGCCCCACGCTCGCAGGAACATCTTCATAAGATTTGACTCGCACAACGCTTGAATGCACTTTCGTTGCCATTTCCGCAAATAAATCAACACGCTCGCTTTGTTTTAACTGGCCGCGTTTGGGGATAATTCCCGTCGGGCGACCACTTAATCGTTCAGCAACGGCTTTTGCGCGCTCGGCATCAGGTGCTTTTTTTGAAAGTGAGTTTTTGATGTCCGATAAAACTGAAGCTCTGGTATCAGACATTATTTTGCCTCCTGTTTGAGCGCCTCGCGCTGTGCCCAAGCTTGCATAAATGTGCGCCTTTCGGGTGCTGGTAATTCACGGTGCTTTGTCCAACCGGATGCAAGAGGCAAAGATGATATTCGCTTACTCGTGCCGCCCAGAAGACAAAGCGCTGGCATGGCAAATGAAACAAGCGCACGGTAAAGTTTCGGTCGTTTTGCGAAGTAAGCCCAGAGCGCCAAACCATATCGCGCAGCTTTCGGCTGGAGATGCTGTTCAAACTCTCGTTCACGCCAGTGGCGCATCATTTTGGGCAATGGAATACGCATGGGACATACGCTTTCGCAACGTCCGCAGAATGTCGAAGCATTTGGCAAAGTGCCAGCTTTTTCAACGCCTGCTAGTGATGGCGTTAGCACCGACCCCATGGGACCGGGATAAATTGAACCATAAGCATGTCCCCCGATCGAATGATAGACAGGGCAGTGGTTGATACAAGCGCCACAGCGGATACAGCGTAGCATTTCTTCAAACTCTGTTCCAAGCATGTCACTTCTGCCGTTATCCAGTAGAATAACGTGATATTCTTCAGGGCCATCAGGGTCCTTCTCACGCTTTGGCCCAGTTGAAAACGTGGTATAGACCGACATGTCTTGACCGGTTGCTGAGCGCGCAAGAATTCGCAGGATTTGGGAGCAATCCGCAAGCGTTGGCACAACCTTTTCAATGGACGCCATCACCACATGCACTTTACCAAGTGTTTGCGTAAGATCACCATTCCCTTCATTGGTCACAATGACAGACGACCCGGTTTCAGCGACCAGAAAATTTGCACCTGTAAAACCAACATCGGCTTCAAAATAACGTTTGCGCAATACTTCCCGCGCTTCAGCTAGCAATGTCTCCGGCTCAGACATATCTCGATCATCATCAAGATGCGTATGCACGCGGCGAAAGTCTTCTTCTATCTGCCCCTGATTTAGGTGAATGGCTGGCGCAATAATGTGACTTGGTTTTTCATTGCGAAGTTGGATGATATATTCACCAAGATCCGTTTCAACTGGTTCAATACCGTTTTCCAGGAGGTGCTCGTTAAGCTCCACCTCTTCGGTAATCATTGACTTACCTTTAGTGACGGTTTTCGCGTTGTGTTTTTGGCAAATTTCAAGCGCTATTCGGCGGGCGTCTTCCGCCGTTTTTGCCCAATGCACATGTCCGCCATTTTCAATGACCTTTTGCTCGTAAGCTTCAAGATAGAGATCAAGATTAGCGAGAGTGTGGTCTTTAATCTCTCGACCTTTGTCACGAAGCGCTTCAAATTCATCTAATGCAGCAGCAGCTTTGGCGCGCTTATCGATAAAGCCTTTTGGCACATTGCTGAGCGCTTTTTGTAACTGCTCATTGCCCAACGCGTCTTTGACATTTGATTTTAAATTATGTGAAGTCAGTTCCATAATTTTCTCCTACCCCGCAATCAGGGTGATAAATTTCGCTTTTATTCGCCAGAAATCGGTTTGCCATCCAGTTTGCCAGCTAACACTTCAGCAACATGGCGCACTTGCGTTTTAGACCCTTGGCGTTTGAGTTTACCGGCCATATTCATCAAACAACCCATATCGCCTGCAAGGAGCATATCAGCGCCAGAATCATCGATGTTCTGAGTTTTCTTGGACACCATCGCATTGGAAATGTCTGAGTATTTTACACAAAACGTGCCGCCAAATCCGCAACAGACTTCGCTGTCGTTCATTTCGCGCACTTCAACACCATCCATGTTTTTAAGTAATTTACGGGGCTGCTCTTTCACGCCGAGTTCTCGTAATCCTGAACAAGAATCGTGATAGGTCACCGAACCTGAATATTCTCCGGGGCTTTGTGTAATAAACATCACATCCGTGAGAAAGCTAACCAGTTCATAAGTCTTTTCAGACAGGGCTTTAAACTTTGCCTGCATTTCAGGTTCATCCTCAAACACTTCCGGATAGTGTTTTTTGATCATCGCGGCACACGAACCAGAAGGTGCCACCACAAAGTCAAACTCAGAAAATGCGTCCAGCACTTGTTTTGCCATTTCCTTTGTGTCCGCTTTGTCACCGCTATTATATGCTGGTTGGCCGCAACATGTTTGGGCGCGCGGAACGTCTACAACACATCCGGCAGCTTCAAGAAGTTCCACTGCGGAAAATCCAACATTGGGTCGAAATAAATCAACCAAACATGTTACAAATAATCCGACTTTTGGATTGTTATTTTCAGACAAGCTGAACTCCTATCTATATTAGTTAGTTCTTTGTTTTAGCCGTAGCTCAGAGATATGTTCGCGGTCGCGCAATTGCTCGGCTTCTCGGAAACTATCCATCACATAATCGATATGGGCTTCTGCGCTGGATCGCGCAGCTTTGGGGTCATTGGCGACAATAGTCTCGATGATTTTCAAATGCTGTTCGAGTAATGCATCGCCAGCTGAATGCAGTTTATAAATCATCATGCGATTGAAAACGACACCGTCTGACAACAATCGATAGCAAGAACGTAAGCTATGCAACATGATGACATTGTGCGCGCATTCGCCAATCGCATTGTGAAGTTCGATATCTAATTTTGCTTCAACTTTCCAATCGTCGCCATCATGCGCTTTCACCATGGCTTCACCGATAGATGACAACAGATCTTTATCTGCAGGTGTCGCGCGCTTGGCAGCAAGTTCCGCTGCGGTGCCTTCCATGGCGCGACGATATTCCAGATAATCAATGGTTGCTTTGGGATGGCGGCCGATTAGGCCAATCACGGGTTCCGTGAAGACTTGGCCGGTGATATCAGCCACAAATGTGCCGCCACCTGGTCGTGTCGTCAATAGCTCCCTGTCTTCAAGGCTCTTGATGGCTTTTCTAAGAACCGGGCGGGAAATATTGAGTTGTTGCGCAAGGTCACGTTCAGACGGCAATCGATCGCCGAAGCGCAAAATGCCCTCCAGGATCAGTTTTTCAATATGAACAACAGCCTGATCCGCTGTCTTATGATGTTCGATTCGTGAAAAGATATTTTTTGTCATAACCACTCGCAGTTCGCTGAAAATTATCAGCGAAAATGCAATTGGTCAATTAAATTATCCAAAATCCTTAAAATGAGAAATTATGAGTGAACGCCAAATTGTCGTGTAATTTGTTTCTCATCGCTCATATTCTGCTCCCAATATGGCGTATTGCCATAAAGTTCGGCCAAATAATCGATAAATAAGCGCACTTTTAAAGGCAGGAAGGTTTTGCTTGCGTAAACGGCGTGAATAGCGACCAGACGAGAACTTTCATATTGCGGCAAAACTTGCTGAAGTTTGCCAGACATTAAGCTTTCACCAATATCCCATGTTGATCGATAGGCAATACCTATACCGGATAACACAGCTTCGCGAACCACTTCGCTAGAATTGGTTTGAATAGGTCCGGTGGGTTTGAAATTAATAGAACCATCGACGCCATCAAGCCGCCAGATTTCACTGTTGTGATTTGGCAAGCATGTATGCTTTTCCAAATCTTCCAATGTTTCCGGGATGCCGTTCTTCTCAAGATATTCAGGCGTGGCGCAGAGCACACGGCGAACAGGCGCCAGCTTTCGCGCTACCAGACTTGAATCTTTGAGTTCGGCAATGCGAATGGCCAAATCATAGCCTTCACCAACAATATCTGTCATGTCGTCGTGAAGATTTAAATTGATCTGAATGCCCGGATTTTGTTCAAAAAACTGCTGCAAATGCGGGGCAACATGCATACGTCCGAATGAGGTCGGAGCAGAAATTTTCAAAATGCCGCGTGCAACGTTGGAACGACGGCTGACGAAAGATTCTGCCTCTTCCAATCCAGCTAAAATGGCCACAACGCGCTCATAAAACCCCTGTCCGGCCTCGGTCAGTGAGATCTGGCGGGTTGTCCTGTTCATCAGTCTTGTACCGAGTCGATCTTCTAACCGACGCAATCTTTTGGAAACAACCGCTGGCGACAATCTCAACTCGCGACCCGCGGCAGACATTGATCCTGCAGAGACCATTCGTGCAAATACTTCTAAATCACCAAGATTGTTCATAACACTTTATCCAATACGAACTTTGTTGCTTATACGCCAAAATCGCTCATCTAGATCATTTTACTTATCATTGTCCCCATCCAAATTTGATAAACACTGTTTCGATTGCATCTTCAATAAAAAAGTGGTAAACAAAATTTACCAAAATATTACGGAGCCCGTTATGACGGAATTAATCAAATTTCTTGAGCCTAACGCCCAGATAATTTCTAAGCGGTCAAGTATCATCTCAGGTCTTGCTGAAATCCTACCAGATGATTGCCTTATTACAGATGAGCGTGAACTTGTGCCTTTTGAAACGGATGCGTTTATCGCTTATCGGCGGCTCCCGCTGGCTGTCGTATTGCCTGAAACGACTGAGCAGGTGGCAGAAGTTGTGAAATATTGTCATGAACACGAAGTGCCAATTGTCCCGCGTGGCGCCGGCACCTCTTTGGCAGGTGGCGCCATCCCGCAAGAAGATGCGATTGTTATCGGTCTATCAAAGATGAACCGAATTTTGGACGTTGATCTCGCCAATCGTTGTGCAGTGGTGCAGGCGGGTGTGACCAATATTGCCATTTCGCAGGAAACGGATTCTGAAGGATTCTTTTATGCCCCTGATCCGAGCTCACAACTTGCCTGCACGATCGGTGGTAATATTGGAATGAATTCCGGTGGTGCGCATTGTTTAAAATATGGTGTGACGACAAACAATTTGCTTGCCCTGAAAATGGTGATGTTCGATGGAACAGTCATTGATCTGGGCGGCAAAGCGCTTGATATGCCAGGCTATGACCTCATTGGATTGCTGTGTGGCTCGGAGGGTCAGATGGGCATCATCACTGAAGCAACTGTGAAATTATTGGCAAAACCTGAGGGCGCTAAACCCGTTTTATTTGGCTTTGACACACCTGAAGATGCAGGCCGCTGCGTAAGAGATGTGATTGGTGCGGGCATTATCCCGGTTGCAATTGAATATATGGATAAGCCCGCTATCGAGATATGCGAAGCATTTGCCAATGCCGGCTACCCAATGGATGTCGAAGCATTATTGATTGTTGAGGTTGAGGGTTCTGAGGCTGAGATGGATGCCATGCTCGACAAGATCATCCAAGTGGCCAAAACGCACAATGTGAAGACGGTCAAGGAAAGCCAGTCCGCATTTGAAGCCGCGCTCATCTGGAAAGGGCGAAAGTCGGCCTTTGGCGCGACGGGCCGCATCGCCGATTATATGTGTATGGATGGCACAGTGCCATTATCGCAATTGGCATTTGTATTGGAAGGTACCGCAAAGATTATTGAAAAATATGGTCTGCGGGTTGCCAATGTATTCCATGCAGGCGATGGCAATATGCACCCATTGATCTTGTTTAATATGAATGATCCGGAAGAAAGTGTTAAGGCAGAACAGGCGGGGATGGATATCTTGCGTTTGTGTGTTGATGCTGGCGGATGCCTGACAGGTGAACATGGTGTCGGCATCGAAAAGCGCGATCTTATGACCCATCAATATTCAAAAGAAGACCTTGATCAGCAAATGGCTGTGAGAGCAGCCTTTGATCCGCAATGGATTTTCAATCCGTCAAAAGTATTCCCATTAGAAGTTAGAGAAGACGCATGAGTGAGACCAAATTGATATTGCCCACATCTGCTGATGAATTGGTGGATGCGGTGAAAGGTGCTGTCAAAGGCGGAAAAGTCATCAAAGTGTCCGGAGCAGGCACGAAGGATGTCGTTGGAAATCACGTTGCGGCTGATATTGAAATCTCAACCACCAAACTTAGCGGTGTCACAGAATATATTCATTCTGAATTGGTCATGACTGCGCAAGCGGGTACTCCTTTATCTGTTATTGAAAAAGAACTCGCCAAAAATAATCAAATGCTGGCCTTTGAACCTTCAGATTACGCTCAATTGCTTGGTTCGGATAAAGAGCAAACCATTGGCGGTGTGTTTGCGACCAATATGTCTGGGTCTCGCCGTTTAAGTGCCGGAGCAGCACGCGATGCGCTTTTGGGTGTGAAATTTGTCAATGGCAAAGGCCAGCTAATTAAAAGCGGTGGCAAGGTGATGAAAAATGTCACCGGACTTGACCTTGTTAAATTGCTTGCAGGTTCCTGGGGCACGCTTGGGATTATGAGTGAAGTGACTTTTAAAGTCTTGCCACGCCCTGAGATCATGAAAACCATACTCATCTCTGGCTTAAGTGATGCTGATGCAACCTCTGCCATGGCAAAAGCCATGGGCCAATCAACGGAAGTGTCATCAGCGGCCCATCTGCCACAATCTGTGAGTGGCTCATTTTTAGACGGTGTCTATGACGGGCAATCCATCACAGCATTGCGTTTGGAAGGATTAAAAGAATCCGTTGATGATCGTGAAAAACGGCTCATGGATGCGTTATCCGAATACGGTAATCTATCCGTCATTAAGACGGAACAATCTGCAATTCTTTGGCAAGAGATTGCCAATGTGAAGCCATTCATTGGTCGTGATACGATTATCTGGAAAGTCTCCGTTGCACCATCTGAGGGACATAAACTCGTTGCCGAACTCGCTAAGACCACGGAAGTCGATGCCTATTATGATTGGCAGGGCGGTTTGGTGTGGGTGTCCTTGAAATCGGATCATTACACGACACATTTGCGCCAATTGATCAAATCGCTGGGAGGTGGCCACGCAACGCTTACTCGCGCAACGAAGGACGTACGATCCGAGGTCGATGTCTTTGAACCACAACCGTTGCCAGTGGCAGCCTTATCCGCTCGGATCAAAGCGCAAATTGATCCACAAAATATACTCAATCCAGGTCGCATGTCGCAAAATGATGATGTGATGAACAAAGCGGCGGTTTAATCAAATGAGAACAACTTTTTCACCCGATCAACTTAAAGATCCGATGGTGTCGGAATCAGAAGCGATCCTTCGTAAATGTGTGCATTGCGGATTTTGTACAGCAACCTGTCCAACCTATGTGACGCTTGGGAATGAACTCGATAGTCCTCGTGGCCGCATTTATCTCATTAAAGATATGCTTGAGAATAATCGCCCAGCTGATGAGAAGACAGTTAAACATCTTGATCGCTGCCTGTCGTGTTTGGCCTGTACAACGACCTGTCCATCAGGCGTTGATTACATGCATCTCATTGACAATGCCCGGGCTTATATTGAGAAGACCTATGATCGACCGATGATGGATAAAATCATCCGGGCAATCCTCGTCAATGTTTTGCCTTACCCAAAACGCTTCCGCTTGGCACTCCGCTTTGCGCAAATTGGCCGGCCGTTTGCGGGACTGTTTAAACAGGTTGCTGCGTTCAAACCCATGGGCGCGATGTTGGACTTAGCGCCAAAATCCATCCCATCTGACACAAGTTCTGCAGATCCGGGTACGCGACCTGCAAAGGGCAAGAAACGCGCTCGTATTGCGATCCTATCAGGTTGTGCGCAGCCTGTGCTGAACCCAGCCATCAACCAGGCAACCATGGACCTTCTCAACCGCTTTGATGTCGAAGTCGTGGTGCCTGAAGGTGAGGGCTGTTGTGGTGCATTGACCCATCATATGGGGCGCGAACATGTGGCGCATCAATCAGCCAAAAACAATGTGGATGTGTGGACCCGTGAAATCGAAAATGATGGTTTGGACGCAATCATCATCACCGCATCAGGCTGCGGCACAACGATCAAGGATTATGGCCATATGCTGCGTGATGATCCTGAATATGCGGACAAAGCCAAACGCGTGTCAGAACTTGCAAAGGACATCACTGAATTTTTAGCAACGCTAGAATTGCCAAAGATCACGCGTGATGAGGAAATGATCGTCACATACCATTCTGCTTGTTCGATGCAACATGGCCAGAAGATTACCAATCATCCGAAGGATCTTCTGCGCGCAGCTGGTTATACAGTGCGTGAACCCGCAGAAGGACATTTATGCTGCGGTTCTGCCGGCACGTATAACATCATGCAAAGTGAAATTGCTGACAAACTGAAAACCCGTAAAGTGAGTAACCTTGAGCGCACAAAGCCTGATGTGATTGCGGCGGGTAACATTGGTTGCATCACGCAAATAGGATCGGGCACTGATATCCCGATCATTCACACAATTGAATTGCTCAACTGGGCCTATGGTGGACCTAAGCCATCAGGTTTGAAATAAAGTGTTTGATGAGAAAGAAAAAACCCAGTTGAATTTTCAACTGGGTTTTATTTTGCAAGTATAATTCGAACGACTTATGCGCCAAAGATACCTCTTTTAACAGTGTAGTATTTGCTGCTGGACTGTCCTGGTCCAATCACAATCACTTTTGTGCCAACAGGCGCACGCTTATAAAGGTGCTCAACATCTTTGTTGACCATGCGGATGCAACCAGATGACATGTTCTGACCAATTGTCCAAGGCTGGTTTGTGCCGTGAATACGGAAGATCGTATCGCGTCCTCCGCGATAGAGATACATTGCACGTGCACCCAATGGGTTATTAATGCCACCTTTCATAAAATGCGGGATCTTGCGACCTTTACGTGCTTCGCGCGCAATCATTGTTTTTGGTGGTGTCCATGATGGCCATTCTGCTTTGCGGCCGATCTTTACCGTACCGCTCCAGCCAAAGCCTTCACGACCAACGCCAACACCGTAACGGATGGCTCTGTTCTTTGACGTGATAAAGTAAAGATACTTTGTGTTGGAATCGATAATGATTGTGCCTGGTTTTTGGCTGGTCTCGATTCGAACATTACGGCGTTTGAATTTTGGATTAATGCGCTTTTTAGAGGACGCTAGAATAATATCACTCCGCTGAGCTTCTGCGACCGGAGCTTGATTAAACGTAAACGCAAATGCACTTGGCGCTGCAATAACAAGTGCCAAGCCAACACTCATCATCACACAAACTTTTCTCATATAACTCATGTTTATGAGCTCCCCTTTATTGAAATATACCCAGAAAATACCACTGTTTGTGATTTGTGCAATATCATCTGTGATCAATTTATTACGCATATTAATAAAATTTGATAATCAATTTTCAACTCAGAAATGAAAATGGCCTCAGATTATTGCGTCTGAGGCCATAAACGTAACATCAATTGATTGGTTTTGTTAAATCACGCGGACTTTTGCACCAACGCGAGCGCGTTCATATAAATCGACAACATCTTGATTTCGCATGCGAATACAGCCCGAAGAGACCGCTTGACCAATGGTCCAAGGCTGATTTGTGCCGTGAATGCGATAAAGGGTGGAACCCAAATATAAAGCGCGTGCGCCAAGAGGGTTTTGCGGTCCACCTTCCATAAAGGTTGGCAGGTGGCGACCTTTTTTCTTCTCCCGCGCGATCATCTCAGCAGGCGGACGCCAAGACGGCCATTCTTTTTTCTGCGTGATGCGCTCAGAACCTGTCCATTCAAAGCCTGCTTTACCCACGCCAACACCATAACGGCGTGCTTTACCATCACCCATAACAAGATAGAGGAAACGGCTTTGCGTATCGATGATTATCGTGCCAGCTTTTTCGCTAGAATTGTAAGTTACCACTTGCGGCAAGAATTGCGGTGCAATTTGCGGCGTTGCAGATTTCTTCTTTTGTGTTCGCTGGACTGAAGCTTGGTGAACTTTCCGTTGATTTTGTGATGTCACAGCTGAGCGGCGGATCACTTGGCGTTGAATCTGCGGCGCGCGCTGGCGTGCTTGCCCGCCATTAAGCTGCATCACCCAGGGGGCTGCCAGATCAGGGCTAAGAATAACGGGTGGTTTTGTGCGGTATCGATCGTTGGCAGATGCAGGCATAACAACTGCAACTGTTGCAGCCAATGCTGCGAATAAAACTGACTTTTTCATCAAACGGACTCTTTACATTACGTTGAACAAAACCCACCTACTTTGTGGGATTGGCAATGATTGTCCGAAAGCTTTCATACCAATTTATGAATCAGATATAGATAAGACTTGATATTGATCATAAACCTTTTATCAGGGTTATTAAGTGGTTCATCCAGTTAGTTAACAATATCTTAAATTAAGATTCGCGGGCGTTTTTCTAAATTTTGGTCCGTTTTTTGGGAGGTTTTTCATGACAGAAGATGGGTTGATCACGGGTGAAGATGGCATCACAAGATGCGCCTGGGCTGGCAGTTCAGCGGATTATTTAGATTATCACGACAATGAATGGGGCCATCCTGTTGCCGATGATACACGGCTTTTTGAGAAGATCTGTTTGGAAGGTTTTCAATCCGGATTGTCCTGGATCACAATCCTTAGAAAACGAGAAAATTTTCGAAAAGCCTTTGCCGGATTTGATATCCCAACGGTCGCAAAATTTGGCGACAAAGAGATCGAAGAACTGGTTCAAGATGCGGGTATTATCCGTCATCGCGGCAAAATTAAATCTGTGATCAATAATGCCAATCGTGCGCTTGAGATGCAGGAAGAATTTGGCTCACTTGCGATTTATTTTTGGGCGCAAGAACCGGATGAAAGTGAGCGGCCAAAGGTGTGTGATTTTGAAACTTTAAGAACACTCGGCAAAACCGAACGCTCAACCGCGATCTCGAAGGATTTGAAAAAGCGAGGCTGGAGCTTTGTAGGCCCTACAACGGTTTATGCGTTCATGCAGGCAATGGGCATGGTCAATGATCATCTTGAAGGCTGTTATCATCGTCAAGTCGTTGAAGAAAAACGTGCGGCCTTTATTCGCCCGACGGCCAAAAGCTAGGCTCGTTTTGCTTTCAGCAAGATCGAGATGGCAACACCGCCCAATATAAGCGCAGAGGCGATCACAAATCTGAACGTTAATGGTTCTGATAAAAATAACAGGCCGCCAATGCCGGCAACAACCGGCACGGTGAGCTGAACAATCGATGCACGAGTCGCCGTGAGCTGAGGCAAAACACGATACCATAATGCATAACCCATGCCCGATGTAATTGCACCTGATGCAATGGCAAGTACCACGCCATAGGCGCTGAGCTGGCTGTTTGAAAGTGAAATTAGCAAGAGCGCTAATCCCATTGGCACTGACAAAATGAAATTGCCGGCTGTGGCTTTTAAAGGATCAGAAGCTGATTTTCCGCGCAGGGAATATGCGCCCCACGCGATCCCTGATATCGCCATCAGTGCCGCTGCCAATGGATCCGGTGCTTCAAGCCCTGGAGATACCAGCCATATGAATGCACCAAAGGCAACAATGATGCCGAGCCATTCAAATAAGCTTGGACGGTCACCTTTAAACAGCGACCAACCAATCATTGTGGCTTGAACACAGGCAAAAAGGATTAGGGCGCCGACACCGGTTTCAATATTGACGTAAGAGAACGAAAACGCAGCCGCGTAAGCAAATAGACAAAAGGCAGAAATGATATTGCCGCGCTTCAAGTTGTCGATGCCAGCACCGCTGGAAAGACTGACCAATATCGCCAACATGATGGCACCCGACAATAGTCTGATAAAGGTGTAGTTTGATGGGTCAATCGCATCGCCTTCCAGCGCCACGCGTCCGAAAATCGAGTTGGCACCAAAAGCAATCATAGTGATGGTGGTGAGAAGAAAAATACGCACAAAGAACTCCAGCCGTTTCGTCCTTTTAACACATAAAAATGGATTTGAACGAAGTGAATAAAGCGCATCAACGATCAATTTAAGTTGATCCTTTGAATGCCGAGGCGAATTGCCATCCAATAAACTGGGTTTGAAAGCTTGCCGCGCAGCCTGCAATGGGCTAACAAGCTGGCAAAATCGGCTATTAGAACTCAATCTTGAGAATCCCCAATGAGTGAAAAGAAGAAAAAGAAAAAACCACAGAAGCTAAGAGCGCGTCTGCCACGCGGTTTTCCGGATCGCTCGCCCGGAGATATTCGCGCGACGGATGAAATGCTTGGCAAGATCAAGGTGGTTTATGAGCGCTTTGGTTTTGAGCCGGTTGAAACCCCGATGTTTGAATATACTGATGCATTGGGTAAGTTCCTGCCAGATACCGATCGCCCAAATGCGGGTGTGTTTTCACTGCAGGATGATGATGATCAATGGATGTCGTTGCGTTATGATTTAACAGCACCACTGGCACGCCATGTCGCAGAAAATTTCAACGAAATTCAGTTGCCTTATCGCACCTATCGCAATGGCTGGGTATTCCGAAACGAAAAGCCTGGTCCAGGCCGGTTCCGTCAATTCATGCAATTTGATGCGGATATAGTGGGCGCACCTAGTGTGCAGGCGGATGCTGAAATGTGCATGATGATGGCCGACACAATGGAAGCGCTTGGCATTAAGCGCGGCGATTATGTGATCCGGGTCAACAACCGTAAAATCCTTGATGGTTTGATGGAAGCAATTGGCTTGGGTGGTGAAGAGAACACAGAGCGTAGGCTCACCGTGCTCCGCACGATGGATAAGCTTGATAAGTTTGGTGTTGAAGGTGTCAAACTTCTTCTAGGTCCTGGCCGCTGGGATGGTGGCGAAGAAGGAGAGGGCGATTTCACGGAAGGTGCAAATCTTTCGGACGAAGGCACGAATGCGATTATCGATATCCTGTCTGCCAATAGCCTATCGGATCTTGTCAGTGAAGGTGAAACGCTGACATTTAAAAGCGACGCGCTTTCTGCGCTCGAACTTAACAACACATTTGAAGCTGGTTTTAATGAGTTACGTATGATTGGAAGCATCGTTACTGCTTCTGGTTATGATGGTGACAGAATTAAAATCGATCCATCTGTTGTCCGTGGTCTCGAATATTACACTGGGCCCGTTTACGAAGCTGAGCTGTTGTTTGATGTGGTCAACGAAAAAGGTCAGAAGGTACAATTCGGATCTGTTGGCGGTGGAGGCCGCTATGATGGTCTGGTCTCGCGCTTTATGGGACAACCGGTCCCCGCAACTGGATTTTCAATCGGTGTATCGCGGCTCATGACGGCGCTTAAAAATCTCGGCAAGCTTGGTGGCGCAGATGAAGTTGGTCCTGTGCTTGTGACGGTCATGGATAAGAAGATGCTCTCTGATTATGCACTCATTGCCCATCAGCTTCGCACTGAACTTGCAGACGAATTTCCTGATATTCCGGTCGAGCTTTACCAAGGCAATCCGAAGAACTTTGGCAATCAGTTGAAATATGCTGATCGCAGAGCCTGCCCGATTGCGATCATCCAAGGTTCGGATGAGAAAGAAAAGGGCGAAGTTCAGATCAAGGATCTCATCGGAGGCAAACGCCTGTCCGAAGATATTGAAGACAATGCAGAATGGCGCGCCAGCCGGCCCGCTCAAGTATCCGCTTCAATGGCTGAGATGGTCGACAAGGTGCGCGAAATTTTGCGTGCTCAGGCCGAAGAGCGCAAAAGTAATCAATAAGTTGAGTTGAAGGCGTCATGGTTTCTAACGATATGAAAAGCATTCTAGATCGGGTTGAAGAAGACCTTCTGTCTTGTTCCGTTACGATGATGGATTGTGATATTATTCAACCAGCTGAGCCATTTTTGAAAATGGCAGGCGAAGATTTGCGCCGAAGAATCTTTCTGACGCATAATGTTGCGGGGGAAGCTTTATGCCTCAGACCAGAATTCACCATTCCTGTTTGCATGGCGCATATTAGTGCTGGTGAACGAGCGCCTCAAAGCTATGGCTATTTGGGACAAGTATTCCGCCAACGCGATGTCGGAATGACCGAGTTTTATCAGGCGGGTATTGAGGATTTGGGCGATCAAGACATCGCACTTGCCGATGCACGCGCAATTTCAAATGCCGCCATGATGGTTGGTAATTCCTCACATGCTGATGCGATCGATATTGTGATCGGCGATCAAGCCGTATTTGCGGATGTGTTATCTGCACTCGGACTACCAGATGGCTGGCAAGATCGTCTCATTCACGCCTTTGGTGATGAGCAAGCATTGGCAACTATGTTGGAAACGCTCAGCACATCGGAAGAACTTTCCTATGCTGATGATGCGGTCAAATCATTGGTGGAAGCTGAAGATCACGAGGGCCTGTCAAACCATCTTGCAGATGTGATGGCGGAAACGGGTTACTCCACCAAAGCCAGCCGTTCACCTGATGATATCGCACGCAGAATTTTAGAAAAGCAGCGTTTATCTAATACCAAGCTTGATGAGAATGATCTTGAAAAGCTCAAAGAGTTTTTAGCTATCAAAGTCCCGTTAAGTGAAGCGATCAATGCGCTAAACATGTTTGCGGACAAGTCAGAGATAGATCTCTCTCAGTCATTGAAAACATTTGCTTCGCGCATCTCTGCATTGGAGCAAATGGGATTTGATATGTCCTCTGCTGTTTATGAAACGGCATTTGGTCGTCCATTGGATTACTATACGGGTTTGGTGTTTGAGATCAAAAACAGCCAAGGCGCGCAGGTTTTAGCAGCCGGTGGTCGTTATGATCGATTAATGGCATTGCTTGGCGCGCAAGCTTCAATCCCAGCAGTGGGCTTCTCACTTTGGCTTGATCGTTTTGAGGTGAATTCATGACCATTACTGTAGCCCTTCCCTCTAAAGGCCGCATGAAGGCTGACACACTAGAAGCGTTTAAAAAAGCCGGCATGAGCGTTGAAACTGTTGGCAATGATCGCTCTTATCACGGGCGCGTTTTGGAAAATGATGACATCGAAATCGCCTTCATGTCCGCCAGTGAAATCGCCAAGGAACTGACCAAAGGATCAATTGATTTTGGTGTGACAGGTGAAGACCTGGTGCGCGAAACAATCGCCAATGTTGATAGTCACGTCGATTTTCATGCACGCCTCGGCTATGGCCATGCCGATGTGATTGTAGCCGTGCCAGAATTCTGGCATGACGTGACCACTATGTCCGACCTTGCTGATGTTGCCATGGGTTTCCGCGCGCGTCACGGAAGACAATTGTCCATTGCGACAAAATACTGGCAGCTCACACAGCAATTCTTCTCTTCGCGCCATGGCATTCAGCTTTATCGCATTGTTGAAAGTCTCGGAGCGACAGAAGGCGCCCCTGCGGCTGGAACAGCTGATATCATTGTTGATATCACCACAACCGGATCAACCTTGAGAGCGAACCATCTTCGCATCTTATCGGATGGTTTAATCCTAAGATCTGAAGCATGTTTGGTTGGCGCTAAAGGATCTGCGCATTATGGATCACCACTCTATAACCAGATTTCCACTGCATTTAAGTAATCACGATTATCGACCCAAAAGGAAAGACCGCCTCAAAGAGACGGCCTTTCGTCAGTTCACGACTGATTAGTTTGGTTAGCAACGTTCGGGCGCTGAATTTGCTAACCTTGCAGCCCTGCGGGAGCTACAGCTAATACGAAAAACTGCGGGTTATTTCGCATTAATAGATACTTTTACGGTTGCTAAATCGAATTGGATCATTTTTAAAAACGAAAAAATCCACAATTCTTAATAAATCAAGTAATATATTGAAATTATTGAATAAAATTATTCACTTTGTCGTTGGGAACGTATGGAAAAATAAAGACGCCAGAGATCGTGCCACCATTATTTCCATCTAAATCAGATTCACCGATACAGAAAACGGGTTGCTGAGAACCGAATTCGCATTCAAGCGTCGTGGTATAAGTAAACGACGTGGATTGCTCGGTTACCGTTTCAAATATCTGAAGAATGCTTGCCTTGTCATTTTCTTCATAACAGGCAATAACGTTGGACAATCCGCAATTCATCATATCCACACCGTGAAGTTTAGATGAAATTGGGCCGAGTTTTATTTGACCTGTTTCGATGTCCGCTGACCATTCTTCGATGCGGCAAAAATGCTCTAATTGTTTGCGGCTAAGCTTGGCGTCCCCAAATGAGGTTTGGGCCGCGATGCGGGCGGGTCTTGTCATGACTTTAAACACGGGCACTACTCTCGAACTGAAACATGGGGACATGTATTCAAAGCTCGATCATTCGCTTATGGAATGCAGGTTTTCGTATGGTGTTTTGAAAATACCTTTATCGAGTGCGGCTTTCATGCCACGGCCATAAGTTAAACTATGGCGAAAACTTCGGTTGTGATAACCAGTATAAAACGATTTATCAAGCGTAATGCAATCTTACGGTTAATGGTAAATGTTTCATAAAATTGTTCCAAAATGGAACAACTGGAAATTGGAGCATAAAAAAAGAGCGGTTCGAAAACCGCTCTCTCAATTTTCCGCAATGGAAGGTATGACTTACATCATGCCGCCCATGCCGCCCATGCCACCCATGTCAGGCATTCCGCCTGGTGCAGCAGCAGCGTCTTGTGGCAATTCAGCGATCATTGCTTCAGTTGTGATCAATAGACCAGCAACAGATGCAGCATCTTGAAGCGCTGTGCGAACCACTTTAACCGGATCAACAATACCCATTGCGATCATGTCGCCATATTCGCCTGTTTGAGCATTGTAACCGTATGTTGCAGATGTCTCTTCAAGAACCTTACCAACAACAACTGAAGCTTCGTCACCAGCATTGTCAGCGATCTGACGTGCAGGCGCTTGAAGTGCGCGACGAACGATGTTGATACCAGCATCTTGGTCAGCATTTGCACCTTCAGCTTTGATCGCAGCAGAAGCACGAAGTAGTGCTGTACCACCACCAGGAACGATGCCTTCTTGAACAGCAGCGCGTGTCGCGTTCAATGCATCATCAACACGGTCTTTACGTTCTTTAACTTCGATTTCTGTAGAACCACCAACGCGGATAACAGCAACACCACCTGCAAGCTTAGCAAGACGCTCTTGAAGTTTTTCTTTGTCGTAGTCAGAAGAAGTTTCTTCGATCTGAGCTTTGATCTGAGCAACGCGGCCTTCGATCTCAGCTTTTTGACCAGCACCATCAACAACAGTTGTTGTTTCTTTCGTGATGTTCACGCGTTTTGCAGTACCCATCATGTCCAAAGTCACGTTTTCAAGCTTAATGCCAACATCTTCAGAAATCACTTGGCCACCAGTTAGGATAGCGATGTCTTCAAGCATTGCTTTACGACGATCACCGAAGCCAGGAGCCTTAACAGCAGCAATTTTCAAACCACCACGTAGTTTGTTAACAACGAGTGTTGCAAGAGCTTCGCCTTCGATGTCTTCTGCGATGATAAGAAGTGGTTTTGATGTCTGAACAACAGCTTCAAGAACTGGAAGCATTGCTTGTAGGTTAGACAATTTTTTCTCGTGAAGAAGAATGTAGCAGTCTTCAAGTTCTGCAACCATTTTTTCTGTGTTTGTCACGAAGTAAGGAGATAGGTAACCGCGGTCGAATTGCATACCTTCAACAACTTCGAGCTCTGATTCAGCAGTTTTTGCTTCTTCAACAGTGATGACGCCTTCATTGCCAACTTTTTGCATGGCTTCAGCGATGTCTTCACCGATTTGGGCTTCGCCGTTTGCAGAAATTGTACCAACTTGTGCAACTTCTTCAGAAGTTTTGATCGGCTTAGCTGCACCTTGTAGTGCTGCGATAACTTCCGAAACAGCAAGGTCTACACCACGCTTAAGGTCCATTGGGTTCATGCCAGCAGCAACAGCTTTTGCGCCTTCACGAACGATTGCTTGACCAAGAACAGTTGCAGTTGTTGTACCGTCACCAGCAACGTCGTTTGTTTTAGAAGCAACTTCGCGCAACATCTGTGCGCCCATATTTTCAAACTTATCTTCAAGTTCGATTTCTTTTGCAACTGAAACACCATCTTTTGTGATGCGTGGAGCACCAAATGATTTGTCAATCACAACGTTACGACCTTTTGGTCCAAGTGTAACTTTTACAGCATTTGCAAGAACATCAACGCCATTAAGCATTTTCTCGCGTGCTGAACGGCCAAATTTTACGTCTTTAGCAGCCATGTTTTTTCTCCTTGGGGCGGTTCCTCAATTTGCTGGAAGGGCCCTAGATTTTACTATATTTGTTTTGTGAAGATCTAAGGGATTAACCCAAGATACCCATGATGTCTGATTCTTTCATGATCAAAAGCTCGTCACCGCCAAGTGAAACTTCTGTGCCTGACCATTTGCCGAACAACACTTTGTCGCCAGCTTTAACTTCAAGAGCAACAAGTGCACCTTTGTCGTCACGTGCGCCTGCGCCAACTGCAACAACTTCACCTTCAGATGGTTTTTCTTTTGCTGTATCTGGGATAATAATACCGCCAGCAGTCTTTTCTTCTGACTCAACGCGGCGTACAACAACGCGGTCGCCTAGTGGGCGGAAATCGATATTTGCCATTTTTTTAACCTAATCTCTCATTACTGGAGTGGACTATAATTTTCCAAAATTCTTGGTATTGTTAGCACTCCCACTTAGAGAGTGCTAATCGACGTTGATCTAGTGCCTGATGGCGCTCATGTCAAGGTTTGGCAACGAATCTTTTCCTATAAATTTCAATATGTTTAACATGGAAACTGAACGGCCCCTTAATCAAAGCGCACATCACAGGTGAGCCGAAGATCCGAACAGCGATGAAAAGAGCAGTAAAATTGTCTGTAACTTCATTCCCTAAACAAAATTAAGATCCTGCTAATCCTAGATTTCAGAGCAATTATAATCTTTCCACTTGAGTTTATCGCCAGCTTGGGTCAAGACATGGCAACAAAGAACGACAATTGTTTCATTGCGGTCATGGAGGCTCCCCCCTTGCTTAAAAAACTTGATAATCTTGATGGATTAGATGGCAAATATGATGTCATTTTAAGTGATGTCTGGGGCGTGTTGCATAATGGCGTTTCCGCCCACAAAAACGCCTATGAAGCGCTAAAACGCGCACGCGAAGCGGGCAAGACGGTTGTTTTGATCACCAATTCGCCGCGACGTAAGCAAGGTGTTGTCTCTCAGCTGGATATGTTGGGAATTAAATCAGATTGTTATAATGATATTGTCACATCTGGTGATCTCACACGCAAACTGATCAAAGAGGCGCCGAAGAAGGTATTCTTCTTAGGCCCGGATCGTGATTTGCAATTGCTAGATGGATTAGATGTCGAGCGCGTTGATCAAGATGAGGCGCAGTCGATTGTCTGCACAGGGTTTTTCGATGATGAAGTTGAAAAGCCGGAAGATTATACAGAAATGCTCGAAGCCTTCTTGGCGCGTGGTTTACCATTTATATGCGCAAATCCAGATCTAGTCGTGGAACGTGGTGAGCGCATGATCCCGTGCGCGGGGGCCATTGCAGCGCTTTATAAAAAAATGGGTGGTCAAGTTTATGTCGCAGGTAAACCACATAAGCCCATGTATCAAACTGCGCTTGAAATAGTGCAGGATATTAGAGGCGATATCAACCCCGAACGTGTGATTGCAATTGGTGACGGCATGCCAACAGATGTGCGTGGTGCGGTGAATTATGGATTGGACCTTTTATTTGTCGCGCATGGTATCCATATCAACCAATATAAAAGCGAAGATGTGCCTGGTGGCATTGATGATTTCAAACTGTCAGGCTTTTTGGCAAAAGAGGGAGTGCGTCCAAATTATTGGATGGAATGGATCAAATAATTGAGTGCGGGAAAATTGAATATTATTCGTGTCCAGGGCGGAGAAACGCTGAACGCTGATTTACGTGGCGGCGTCGTTGCGATCGGAAACTTTGATGGTGTGCATAGAGGACACCAGTCGGTGCTTGATCGCGCGTTGGAAATAGCAAACGAAAATAACGTTCCAGCGCTTGTCATGACTTTTGAACCCCATCCACGTGCTGTGTTCACACCGGAAAATGCCCCGTTTCGGATTTCACCTGCGAGCTTGAAAGCAGTTCTACTTGATAAACTTGGCTTTAATGCCGTGATTGAACAAAGTTTTGATCGAGATTTTGCCAGTAATTCAGCTGAAGATTTTATCAACAATATCCTAGTGAACCAGTTTGGCGTTTCTCATGTCGTTACCGGGTTTGATTTTCATTTCGGCAAAGGACGTGAAGGCGGACCTGCATTTTTAATGGCAGCTGGCGAAGAGCGCGGTTTTGGTGTCACATTGGTTGATGCATTCCGCGATGAAAATACAGAAGTCATTTCATCGAGCAGAATTCGCGAGCTTCTCATTAATGGTGAATTGGCTGAAGCGAATGCGCTTCTAGGGTATCGGTTTACGGTAGAAGGCGAGATCATAAAAGGTCGTCAATTGGGCCGTAAACTAGGCTATCCAACAGCCAATATGGTGCTCCACCAAGAAAATGGTTTGAAGCCGGGTGTTTATGCCGTCAAATTTAGAGATGGAAATGGCACTCTGTTTAATGGCGTTGCCAGCTTTGGTGTGCGCCCAACACTGGAAGAAGACGGCGCGCCAATTCTTGAGACTTTTGTGTTTGATCATCAAGGCGATCTCTATGGGCAGATCTGTCAGGTTCATCTCGTGTCTTATCTGCGAGAAGAGCTAAAGTTTGATGATCTCGATGCGCTGGTTGTGCAGATGAAACAAGACGAAGCAGAGGCAAGAGAGGTCCTGCTTCATGCAACATCTCTGAGCGTTTTGGATCAAGCGGTATGCTTTAATGACTAAAGGTAAGAAGTCAATTACATTAATAACAGGTGCAACATCTGGCATCGGGCTTGAGCTCGCAAAACGCCTGCTAAATACAGATGAGTTAATCGTAATTGGCCGCAAAGAAGCGCATGAAGTATATGCGATGCTTTCCGATAATATCAAATATATTCAAACGGATATCGCAAATCCAGCACAGGCTGTTGAAGCTGTAATTGCTGGGCTTGATGATCTTAACGTCCAAGCCATTAATCGTGTTATTCATTGCGCTGGCATAGGTGTCTATACACCTCCTGATCACGAGACTTCCGAGCAAATTGATCTTAATGTAAGTGTCAACTTACTTTTTCCTGTGCTGCTTACAAAAGCGCTTGCACCCCATATTGAGACAGCAAAGGGCAAAGTGGTGCTCATCGGTTCTGTTGCGCATAAAGGCTCGCCGAATATGGCGTCTTATGCTGCATCAAAAGCGGGTTTGGCCGGGTTTGCTCGGTCATTAGAAGCTGAATGGCGCGGTCGGATCGATGTGCAGGTCATACATCCGGGGCCGACGCTCACACCAATGTTAGAAAAGGCAGGTTATAAAGTTGGCAAAGAAGGTCGTTTTTTCTTGTCCCCTGAGGCCATGGCGGAAGAAATCATCAAGGTGATGGCGACAAACAAGAAATCCGCAACCATTTTCATCGGTGCAAAGGTCAAAAGTCTGTTTCGCAGAAAGCAACCGGCATGAAGAACTGGAAACATGCATTGGTTACCGGAGCAGGGCAAGGTATCGGAAAAGCCATATGTCAGCATCTGTTAGATCATGATATCATGGTGACGTCGATTGACCGAGATTCGATCGAGTGGACGCAGAAAAATCAAGATAAGTTATTGAATCATATCGAAATAAATTTAATTAACTCAAATTCAGTTAATCATATTATTTCAACACTTTCATCAAAAGAAAAACTTGACCTTGTTATTCATAATGCGGGTATCTCAGCGACCGGAAAATTTGAAGAGATTGATCCAATAGCTTATGAAAATGTGCTCAAGCTCAATACACTTGTACCCATGCAGCTGAGTGCTGGTCTAATGCAAAATGGATTGTTTGCCAAAAACGCCAATTTGGCTTTTGTTTCATCTTTATCCCATGCAACAGGTTATCCCGGTGCATCTGTCTATGGTGCAAGCAAAGATGCGATCGCGATCTATGCCAAAAGCGTGCGCAAACCTTTTGCAGCTCAAGGTGTATCCGTTTTGAGCGTTTTCCCAGGACCAGTGCGCACAGATCATGCAGAAAGACACGCACCTGAAGGTGCGGATGCCTCCAAGCGAATGCTGCCGGAAGAGTTAGCGTCTCGTATCTTAAACGCGGCATCTGCAAATAAGAAAATTCTTTATCCGGGGGCTGCTGCGCAATCAGCGAGGATTTTGGGGAAAATTGCCCCAAATTTGATGACCAATATGATGCGCAAAATCATCTACGATAAGCTTGATCGTCCGGTTTGGTAAAGATAACTGACAATAAGTCTTTTCTTGTTGGTCAAAAACATTTAAGAAGCGCTCACAAATCCCCGCGATCAAGCGAAGCGAAGAAAGATTTATGGTGCTTTTTATGTTTTTGAACTTAAGCATACGAATAATTCGAATTACTAGCCCGGCCTCCGTCTAAAACGACCAGGAGTCCCGGGATAAAGGCGTTTAAACGCTATTCTCATATCTATTTCGCAACATTCACGTTGAAAAACGTTGTCGATTAAAAAGCTGATAAAATGACAGAAGAAACATTCGATTATTCAAAAACCCTTAATTTGCCTAAAACCGATTTCCCAATGCGCGCTGGTTTGCCAAAGGCGGAACCAACTTGGATCGCAAAATGGGATGATATGAAGCTTTATAAAAAGCTTCGCGAGAATTCCAAAGGACGTCCAAAATACGTGCTACATGATGGCCCTCCCTATGCCAATGGTAATTTGCATATCGGACATGCGCTCAACAAAATCTTGAAGGACATGATCACACGCTCGTTCCAGATGCGTGGGTTTGATTCTAACTATGTGCCCGGCTGGGATTGCCATGGTCTTCCAATTGAATGGAAGATTGAAGAGCAATATCGCGCCAAGGGCAAAGATAAAGATCAGGTGCCGATCAATGAGTTTCGCAAAGAATGTCGTGACTTTGCTGATCACTGGATTGGTGTGCAAACCGAAGAGTTCCGACGTCTGGGTGTCGAAGGTGACTTTGAAACCCCTTATAAAACGATGAACTTTCCAGCCGAAGCTAAAATCGCTGCTGAATTGATGAAATTTGCCAAAACTGGGCAGCTTTACCGCGGTTCAAAACCGATCATGTGGTCTGTAGTGGAACGCACAGCTTTGGCTGAAGCAGAGATCGAATATGAGATGTATGAATCTGACACGATCTGGGCCAAGTTCCCAATTGTTGATGGATCGGGTGATTTGGCAGAAGCTTCCGTTGTCATCTGGACTACAACACCTTGGACCATCCCAGGCAACCGCGCGATCTGTTACTCATCTAAAATCAGTTATGGCTTATTTGAAGTCGCATCTGCGGAAAATGAATTTGGACCTCAGCCCGGTGATAAACTCATCTTTGCCGATGCATTGGCAGACGAATGTGCTGAAAAAGCCAAGGTTACTTTCAAGCGTGTTCGTGATGTAACAGCAAAAGAATTTGGTTCAACAAAATGCGCGCATCCTTTGCGTGGCTTTAATGATGCCTATGGCTTTGATGTGCCTTTGCTAGATGGTGATCATGTTTCTGATGATGCTGGTACTGGTTTCGTGCATACAGCACCTGGCCACGGTCGTGATGACTTTGAAATTTGGGTTGCGCGCCGCAATGAGATCGAAGCGCAAGGCATTTCATCGGAAATTCCGTTCACTGTTGCAGATGATGGTTCCTATACCGATCAAGCGCCGGGCTTTGGTGATGTGCGCGTCATCGATGACAAGGGTAAAAAAGGTAAAGCCAACCAAGCTGTTATCACAGCTTTGATCGGTGAAAACAACTTGTTTGCACGCGGTCGTGTGAAACACGAATACCCGCATTCTTGGCGCTCGAAAAAACCAATCATCTTCCGAAACACACCGCAATGGTTTGTCTATATGGATAAAGATGGTGTGATCGGTGATGGAACAAAATCAAACGCCGGTACGCTTCGTCAAACATCATTGGCAGCCATTGATGAAACTCGTTTTGTACCAGCTGCTGGTCAAAATCGCTTGCGTGCCATGATCGAACAACGTCCTGATTGGGTGCTCTCGCGCCAGCGCGCTTGGGGTGTTCCAATCAGTGTGTTCAGAAACACGCAAACCAATCAAGTCATCCCGGGGCCTGATTTCGATAAATCAGACGAATTGTCTGAGCGCATTCAAGATGCCTTCAGAGAAGAAGGTGCTGATGCTTGGTTCGCAGATGGCGCCAAAGAACGTTTCTTGGACGGCATGGTGGATAATCCAGATGATTGGGAGCAGGTCCGCGATATTTTGGATGTGTGGTTTGATTCAGGTTCAACGCATTCCTTCTGTCTCGAAGAACGCGATGATCTAAAATGGCCAGCTGATCTTTATCTTGAGGGTTCTGACCAACACCGCGGTTGGTTCCACTCATCATTGCTTGAAAGCTGTGGCACACGTGGTCGTGCGCCATATGATGCTGTGCTCACTCATGGTTTTGTGATGGCTGAAGATGGACGTAAAATGTCGAAATCTTTGGGCAATGTCGTCACGCCGCAAGAAGTCATCAAGCAGTCAGGTGCAGATATCCTGCGTTTATGGGTCTCATCAGCTGATTATGCTGAAGATTTGAGGATTGGGCCGGAAATACTGAAAACGTCCATCGATGCCTATCGTAAAATGCGAAATACACTTCGCTGGATGCTTGGCTCTTTGTCTCACTATGAAGGCGAAGATGTTGCATATGATCAATTGCCCGAACTTGAGCGTTTGATGCTGCATCGTCTTGCAGAACTCGATGAAGTTGTGCGTGACGGTTATGATGAGTTTGATTTCAAACGGATTTTCTCAAGCCTGTCGAACTTTATGAATCTTGAGCTATCTGCATTCTATTTCGATATCCGCAAAGACACACTTTATTGCGAAGGTCCTTCAAGCCTCGAGCGTAAAGCAGCGTTGCAAACAATCGCAAAGATTTTTGATTGTTTGGTGACTTGGATGGCGCCAATGCTTCCGTTCACCATGGAAGAAAGCTGGCTATCTCGTTATCCCGATGCGGAATCTGTGCACCTTGAGCAATTTGCAGATGTTGAAGCTTCATGGATTGATGCAAAACTCGCAGCGAAGTGGCAAAACGTTAAAACCGTTCGCCGTGTGGTGACAGGTGCGCTTGAAATCGAACGCCGTGAAAAGCGTATTGGTTCGTCGCTCGAAGCAGCGCCTATTGTCTATATCGACGATAGCGAATTGATGGATGTGGTCTCTGATATGAAGTTTGAAGATATCTGCATCACATCGGCGATTGAAATTAAGTCAGGTCAATCACCTGAGGGTGCGTTCAAATTAGAAGACACGCCGACTGTTGGTGTTGAACCCAAGCTGGCTGAAGGTCAAAAATGTGCGCGTTCATGGCGCGTCACCAAAGATGTGGGCTCAGACCCAGAATTCCCAGATGTTTCCGCGCGTGATGCAGCGGCGCTCCATGAGCTAAAGGCACTTGGACGTTTATAGATTGGAAAATAAAGGCCTGTTGGTTTATCGGCGGGCCTTTATGATTTATTAGAGCTTGTAAAATAACCTATTGAACAAATTCGTTATTTGCGAAAAAAGCAGCCTTAGGATATTACTTGCCTGAAATCTGCCTGATTTAATAAATATGGCTGACGGACTGAAGCCTTTTTGAGTAGGAACAGCGTTATTTGCGTTGAAGAGATTTATGAATAAAGCATTTGTTGCGATTTTATTGTTGAGTTGTGCAGGCCTGCTATCAGGTTGTCTCTCGTCACCAACATACGGGACGGATAAGACATCTTCTGAGCAATTATTTGATGATATTACAAACATCGCCTCATTGAAAACACGCAAAGGCGACGATATCGAATATAAGCCGCGCCCTGATCTCGTAGAGCCCCCGACAACAGCATCGTTGCCGGTTCCGCAAACAAGCGTTGTTCAAAATGAGCAGGTTTGGCCGGAATCTCCAGAGGAAACACGTGCACGTCTTGTTGCAGAAATCACCGAAAATCAAGACAATCCGGGTTATGTATCTCCTTTGAAGACAGCCGGTCCTGACGGAAAAAATCTCACGCGAAAACAGCAAGCCGAAGCTTATCGCCAGGCTCGCCTCCTTCAACAAGGTGCCTATCAGGAAAGACGTTTTTTATCTGATCCGCCCGCAGGTTATAAGGTTCCAGCGTCTACTGCGCCAATCGGTGAATTGGGCGAGACAGAGCGTGAGAAAGAACAACGAAGAAAAGATGGTGCAACTGTTAAAGGCACAGGTAAAAAATGGTGGCAAGTCTGGAAGCGTTAAAGGTCTCGCATTCAACCGCCTGTACATTTCACCGTTGAGCTTTAAAGAAATCACGTAGAAATTTTGCGCAATTTTCTGCCTGAAATCCAGAATAGACTTCTGGTATAAGATGGCAGGGTGATAGCTCAAAAAATCTCGCACCATTTAATACGCCGCCACCCTTTTCATCTTCTGCGCCAATATAAAGGCGCTTGATACGGGCAAAGGAAATGGCGCCTGCGCACATGGTACAGGGTTCAAGCGTGACATAAAGATCAACTTCGGTGAGACGTTCTTGCGCTAAAACTTGAGATGCGCGCCGAATGGCAAGAATTTCAGCATGAGCGGTAACATCATGCAACGCCCTGGTTTCATT
The DNA here is from genome assembly GCA_017644105.1 of Rhizobiaceae bacterium. Classification (GTDB taxonomy): domain Bacteria; phylum Pseudomonadota; class Alphaproteobacteria; order Rhizobiales; family Rhizobiaceae; genus Lentilitoribacter. The sequence goes on from JAEPMD010000021.1 coordinate 29,211, forward strand.
GCCCGCGCGGGAGATTACTTTGCCATTAAGAACAATCACTGCACCAATTGGTACTTCGCCGCGCGCACCTGCAGCTTCGGCCTCCGCAATTGCCAAATCCATGAAGCTAGTTTTGGGCAACTTTATATCCCTTTTTATTGCAAAGCATCAATTGCTCAATTCATTTGAAACTGTTAGGACAACGCCAACAAAGGCAAACACCATATGAGCAAACAAGACAAGCCCTTTAGCGGCAAAAAAACGAACAGAAAAGACGCCAAAGCATCGCGTCCAGCGGGTGGCAAACCATCTTCTGCTAAAAAAGCAAATGCACCAACAGCAAAAGAAGCAGCCCCGATTCTAGTCGAGGGACGTATTGCAAAGATGCTGGCACGCGCAGGCGTTGCCTCGCGCCGTGAAGTCGAGCGCATGATCGAAGAAGGTCGTGTTAAACTCAACGGCAAGGTGCTGACATCGCCGGCGATAAATGTCACGCAATCAGACAATATCGAAGTTGATGACAAGCCAGTGGGTGGCATCGAACGCACCCGGCTTTGGCTTTATTATAAACCTGGCGGCTTGGTGACGACAAATAGTGACCCCGAGGGTCGTCCTACTGTATTTGACAATCTGCCTGATGACTTACCGCGCGTGATGTCGGTGGGTCGATTGGATATCAACACCGAAGGTTTGTTGCTCCTTACAAATGATGGCGGTCTTGCGCGTGTCTTAGAACTTCCGTCCACTGGTTGGTTACGCCGTTATCGCGTGCGCGCACATGGTAAAATTGATCAAGCCAAGCTCGATGAACTTAAAGAAGGTATTGCTGTTGACGGTGTGCTTTATGGATCCATCGAAGCAACACTTGATCGCGTGCAGGGGTCTAATGTTTGGATCACCATGGGTCTACGCGAAGGTAAAAACCGCGAAATTAAAGTTGTCCTTGGTGCTTTGGGATTGGATGTGAACCGTCTTATTCGCCTATCTTATGGCCCGTTCCAACTCGGTGAATTATCTGAAGGCGGTGTTGTTGAAGTTAAAGGTCGCATGTTGCGCGATCAGCTTGGCACGCGATTGGTGGAAGCATCCGGCGCGAACTTTGATGCGCCGTTGCGCGAACATGAAAGCAAAGAAGAGCGTGCAAAAGCTGCCGAATGGAAACCACGCCGCAAGCTCACAGAAGCTGAACGTAAAGAACGCGCGCGTGATCGTTTGGGCACCCGCCCTGAAGGACCCGACGGCAAGCGCAAATTCTCAGACAATAAATTTGATAAAGACGAAGAACGTCCGCGTCAGAAGGGGCCTCGCAACCGAGCCGCCAATGTCTGGATGGCAAAAGGTGGGCGTCCACGTGTCGAGCGAAAAGAAGAAGAGGTAGATCGCGGTCGTGAACCTGTTAAAGGCAACTGGCATCGCCCAAAGGATAAGCTTGATCCTCACAAGAGCTTCCGTTCAAAGAAAAATGAGCAAGCCGGGGCCGACAAAAGCAGCAGCCGGAAAAAACCTTCAGGGGTAAGTGTAAAAGGTAAAAAGGGTGGCAATGCGGATCGTCGGCGGTAAATATCGCGGGCGATCAATCGCATCGCCCAAGTCTGATAAAATCAGACCGACCAAGGATCGCACCCGCGAAAGCTTGTTCAATATTCTCGAGCATTCCTATTCCGAGCTTTTGCAAGAAGGCCGAATGCTTGAATTGTTTGCTGGCACCGGTGCCGTTGGTATTGAAGCTTTGTCACGTGGCTGCGATTTTGTTTTGTTCGTTGAGCAGAGCATTGAAGGACGGGGATTGCTCCGCCAAAACACCGATAATTTGTCTCTCCACGGCTGCACGAAAATCTTCAAACGCGATGCGACCCAGCTTGGACCGATCAGCAAGTTTGAACCTTTCACCATCTTATTTGCTGACCCGCCTTATGGATTGGGTCTCGGCGAAAAAGCCATAAAATCCGCTGCGGATAATGATTGGCTTATCGATCAAGCCCTGGTGATTTTGGAGGAACGCAGTGATTTCGAACCTGACTTGGATGAGCGGTTTTCTAATTTAGATAAGCGCCCATTTGGTGACACAAATATTTGGTTCTATTCCTATTCAATAGATTCATAAGACAAAACGGGGGCAATTGATGGCAGATAAAACAGTCGCAGTCGCATTTGGTGGCGGTGGTGCGCGCGGTATAGCCCATGTCCATATTATTGAAGTTCTTGATGAATTAGGGATCAAGCCTGTGGCCGTTTCAGGCACATCCATCGGTGCGATTATGAGCTCTGCCATGGCATCGGGCATGTCCGGGAAAGATATTCGAGCATTTTTGATGGAAAGCATTGGCCGACCGACCAATGTTGCATCACGGCTATGGAAGGCTAGGCGACCCAGTTGGAAATCAGTGATTTCAGAAGGCGTGACACTTGGTCAATTTAATGTCGAACGGATCATTGACGCCTTCATGCCGGAAGAACTCCCGCGGAGTTTTGACGATTTAAAAATTCCAACCCAGCTATTGGCGACCGACTTCTACGGTCATTCGCAAGTCGTCATGAAAGACGGTGATTTACGTTCGGCAATTGCTGCTTCAGCCGCATTGCCGGCTATTTTTAAATCCGTCTATCGTAATGGCAGATATTTGATTGATGGTGGTATCATAAATCCATTGCCGTTCGATGTCATTGAGGGGCTTGCTGATATTACAATTGCCGTTGATGTCGCGGGCTTTCCAAATGGCGATCCAACAAAAAAGCCCAGCACAATGGATGCAGCTTTTGGTGCCAGCCAAATCATGATGCAATCAATCATTGCTGAGAAAATTGAGAAAACGCTGCCAGATATTTTCCTCGTCCCCGACGTTCATGATTTCCGAGTATTGGATTTCATGAATGCCGATGATGTATTGGAGCAAAGCGCAGGCATCCGCGAGGTGCTGAAAAAAGAGCTTGATCGGGTTCTCAGCTAAAGCGTTGATGCCTTGCCACTGGTAAAAGGCGAATTTGCAGCTGGTGGATAATGATGTTTGTGATCATCATCCTTGTCATGCTCACGCGCCTCGAGTTTCTTGATCACGCGCAAACATACCACCGCACTTGCTATTCCGAAGAAGACAGCACCCAATCCGTAGCCGACGAGTGCGCCTTCAATACCGTAATATTGCGAGCCAACCCAGACAAATGGGATGACACCAAGCGTTGAGCGACCCCAATTGAACATGGTGGAATAAAACGCATATCCCAAATTGTTAAATGAGGCATTGGCGGCAAACAACATGCCGTTAAATAAGAAACTCGACGCAATCCATAGGCAGAAGAAAGTTACCACCAATCTTGCTTCACCTTCGGTTCCAAAAACATCAGCAATCTGATTACGTGCAAGCGCGAGCAACACGGATATGACGACGACATAGAAGAATGTGAAGATAAAACCATCTTTGATGGCTTGTTCAATGCGATCAAACTTTTTGGCGCCAAGGTTCTGACCAAGGATAGGTCCGATAGCGCCGGATAACGCAAATAGCGCACCAAAGGCGACAGGGATAATCCGGCCCACAACGGCCCAACCGGCCACAGCGGAATCGCCATATTCAGCGATGGTCGCGGTCATATAAGTGTTACCAATTGGCGTTGCGAGTTGCGTTAAAATCGCAGGCGTTCCGATAACCAAAAATGGTTTGATCTCACGGCGAAGCGTATTCGCATTTGGTGCGGCCAAAAGATCATGAACCTTGATTAAGGCATGAAGACCATATGACACCATGATAATGCGTGAGATAACAGTTGCCGTTGCGGCACCATTAATGCCCATATCAAAACCGAAGATGAAAATGGGGTCCAATACCGCTGTTGCGAAACCAGCAATCAGCGTCACATACATGGCGCGCTTTGCATCCCCAACCGCTCTTAGAAGGGAAGCCGCACACATGCCCAATCCGAGAATGGGCAAAGATAATAAAACGATTTCCATATAACCGATGGCGAGTGTTGCCGTCACACCTTTGGCACCAATCCAGGCGACAAAATCGCCGATAAATGGATAAGAGATAATAGTGACAGCCAGCGCACAGACAAACATATAAACCATGGACGCACCAGCGAGCGCGCGGGCTTCAGGTCGGTCATCGGCACCCAGTGCACGCGATGTAAGCGCTGTGGCTGCGATCGAAAGACCGATGTTCAATGACATTGTGAAAAACAGCAAAGTACCGGCGTAACCAATGGCCGCAGCGAGCTCGTCTTCACCCAATAATGAGATATAAAACAAGTTAAATGCATCAACAAGGAATACGGCGACCAAACCGATCGAACCAGTGGCCGTCATATTAATGACATGGCGCATGGTTGAGCCGGTTACAAATTTTGCTTGTTCACTCAATAGTTTTCACCCTCTGTATTGTCCGCCCGCGGCTCAATCAACGGTTCAGGTTTAACCGGTTTTGTCAGCACATGGTGCACCCCAGCGGTTAAACCTTCAGCCTCTTGCAACGCGAGTCGTTCCTCATCCCGGCGTTTGACCTCTTGAGCTATCTCAAGCGATACTTCTTCGCTTAGCCCCAAAGCTTCAAGTGTTTTTCTACCAAATTCAATGCCGGACTCAAAGGTCTCTCTGATCTCAAAATCGACGCCCGTTGCCCTTAAAGCAAGTGTATGGGCGCGATCATATGAGCGAACAAAGAGTTTGGCTCCGGGATATTCTGATCGGATGAGATCAACGATTTTGTCGGTTGTTTCGCGTTCGTTTGTGCATATAGCAACGATTTTCGCGCGTTCAATACCCGCAGCACGCAAAACATCTTTTCGTTTGCCATCACCGAAATAGATCCGAAACCCGAACTGCCGCGCATTGCGAATACGTTCAGCTGATTGGTCAAGAATGGTGACATCCGTACCGCCAGAGAGAAACATTTGTGATGCGATTTGTCCAAAACGCGAGAAGCCTATCAGGAGAACATCTGATCCAGCGCCTTCAAAATTTTCTTCCATGCCTTCATGTGTTGCGCGGGTAAGCGCATCAGCAATCTTCGTCACAATAGGGGTGAGGGCCATCGTTATGGTGACAATCGCAATCAATATGGACGCTGAAGCTTGGCTCATCACATTGGCGGCAACGGCGGCTGTGAACAATACAAATCCAAATTCACCGCTTTGCGGCAATATGCCAGCAATGCGTGTTGCTTCATTGGGGTGCGAGCCAAAACCTCTGCACAACACGTAAATCACGCTAGCTTTGACGATCAGAATAATCGGCACTGCAATGAGGATTAAAAGCGCATTGTCAAACAAGACTTGTATATCCAGCGACAGGCCAACGGCCATAAAAAATAGACCCAGCAAGATGCCGCGGAAGGGTTCGATATCCGCTTCTAGTTCATGGCGATAGGAGGATTCGGCCAGCATCACACCGGATAGGAATGCGCCAAGCGCCATGGAAAGTCCGGCAAATTCCATCAATGCACCAGCAGCTAAAACAACAAAAAGTGCCGCAGCAATCATGGCTTCTTTGGCACCTGTGCTCGCAATGATTTGAAACAATGGGTTCAACAAATAGCGTCCTGCGAGGATGAGAAAGATCACCGCTAAGATCGCGATTAAAATGCTGTTCCAATCAATCCCGCTTGCTTCAGAAGACCCTGGTGACAAGATTGCAACCATGGCAATGAGTGGAACAATCGCGATATCCTGAAATAACAAAATCGAGAAGGTTTTCTGACCATAAACACGGTTCAAATCACCGCGCTCGTCCAAGATTTGCAAAACAAAGGCGGTCGATGAAAGCGCTAATGCAAAACCGATTACGATAGAAGTTGTCAGATTTTGACCACCCAGATATCGGGCAAACGCCGTTAAAATCAAAGCAGTTACAATGACTTGGATACTTCCCATACCCAAAATGTCCCGCCGCATCCGCCAAAGTCGAGAGGGCTTTAATTCAAGGCCAATGATAAAGAGAAGTAGCACCACGCCAAGCTCGGCAAAATGGAGTATTTGCTCCCCATCAGCGATAATCCCGGTAATTGGTCCAATCACCAATCCGGCCGCTAAATATCCAAGAACGGTGCCTAATCCAATTCGCTTGAACAAAGGGGCGGCGATCACTGCGCTTCCAAGAAGTACAATAGCGTAGCTAAATAAGTCTGCTTCTTCGCCCGCCATCCTTTAAATTCCGCTATAAAATGTTATGACAAGTTTGTGATGCGATTTGTCTTGTCTTGATATGAATCTAATTTAAGCATAGATGGGCCAAAGAGAAAGGCCAAACTCGATGAAAGATACCAAACAATCCCAAGAACTGCTCGAAAGAGCGGAGAAATTAATCCAAGCGGCAAAAAAATCAGGTGCAGATGCAGCTGATGCGGTTGTTGTGCGCGGCAAATCAAAATCAGTATCTGTTCGATTAGGAAAAGTGGAAAACACGCAAAGTGCTGAAAGCGATGATTTTAGTTTACGGGTTTTTGTCGGCAATAAAGTAGCCTCTGTCAGCGCTGGCCAAGGTGGTGATGATCAAGCCTTAGCAGAGCGTGCTGTTGCCATGGCTAAAGTGTCGCCGGAAGACCCATATGTCAGTTTGGCAAATAAAGAAGATCTGGTAGATGACATTATCGATCTTGATTTGTTTGATGGCACAGACATTTCATCTGAAGACATGACAGATGTGGCTCTTGCGATGGAAGAAAGTGCCATGGCCGTCGATGGTGTAGCGAACTCGCTAGGCGCTGGGGCATCAGCCGGAATGGGCGGATTGGTGTTGGCCACGTCAGACGGATTTTCAGGCAGCTATAATGTTTCCAATTTTGGAAGGTCTGTCAGCGTTCTTGCGGGTCAAGGCACCGCAATGGAGCGGGATTACGAATTCGATAGCCGCGTGTTTTATTCGGACCTTGATGAACCAGCTGTCATCGGAAAATCCGCAGCGGAACGAGCGGTTAAGCGCTTAAATCCCCGTCAGGTTCCAACTGCAAGCGATGTGACAATCATCTTTGATCCACGTGTCTCGCGCGGTATTTTTGGTCATTTAATTGGTGCCATTAATGGCGCATCCATTGCCCGTAAAACCAGCTTTTTGCGAGACCAAATGGGTGAACAGGTCTTACCTGAGAATGTCACCATTATTGATGATCCAAAAATTGCCCGCAAATCGGCATCCAGACCTTTTGATGGTGAGGGTGTTGATGGATGCGCAATGACAATGGTTGACAAGGGCATCCTAGAAAACTGGTATCTGAGCACCTCACTGGCTAAACAACTTGGGCTCAAAACCAATGGGCGCGGGTCTCGTGCCGGCAATAATGTGGGTGCGTCATCAACCAACGTAATGGTTTCCCCCGGTCAAATGAGTGCGAAGGATCTCATTGGCTCGGTGAAATCGGGATTATATGTTACCGAAGTTATTGGTCAGGGCGTGAATATGGTTACCGGTGAATATAGTCGCGGCGCGTCTGGTTATTGGATCGAAAACGGGGTACTAACTTTCCCGGTATCTGAAATCACAATTGCGTCTAATCTAAAAGACATGTTCAAGCGTATTGTGTTAGCAGACGATATTGATCCGAAATACTCGATCGCGGCGCCAACCATTGCCGTTGAAGGAATGACACTTGCAGGCAACTGAATACCAAAGTCTTGATGATCAGTCATTGATCGAAACGATTGCTCTTGAAGCAGGAAAAATAGCGCTTAAGCATTTTAAAAAAGAGCCCGAAGTTTGGTATAAAGGTATTTCGAAATCTCCAGTAAGCGAGGCAGATCTCGAAATTGACGAATATCTGAAAACAACCTTGCTTCAAGCGCGCCCCCATTATGGTTGGCTGTCTGAAGAAACTGAAGATAACAACGAGCGCCTGAAAGCCAAAAAAGTATTTGTTGTCGATCCGATAGACGGCACACGTGCCTTTATCGCTGGTACAGATGAATGGTGTGTCTCTATTGGTATTGTTGAAAACAATAAGCCGGTCAACGGTGTGTTGTTCGCGCCCGTTCGGCAGAAGCTCTACTCTGCTGCCCGAGGACAGGGTGCATTTATCAATGGAATTGGTGTTAAAGAGGAAGTTGTCACCATGATGCTTGAGCCGCATCGTGTCATCATTCCGCAAGAAGTTGCCAAATACGTATCCGAAGAATTTGTGAGCAGTGTTGAACCGGTTGGTGGTGTGAGATCACTGGCTTTGCGTATTACCGGTTTGATCGAAGATTATGCGGACGGAATTTATGTTCGCAAAAATTCTAGAGACTGGGATATGGTTGCGGCGCATTTAATTGTCGAAGAGGCAGGCTTCCAACTGGTTGACCTTGCTCTGGAAGATGTTGTTTATAACAAATCAGAAACGCGGCATGGTCTTCTCATTGCAGCGCACCCCAGCTATACAGAAAAAATGAAAAATGCTTTGCAGATGAGCTAAAAGCGTTTATCTCCCAAATGCCCACCCTATATAAAGGTAATATTATGTCGGAAGAAAAATCAAAACAACTTCTTCATCTGGTTTTTGGCGGTGAATTGGAAAGTCTTGAGGGAATGGATTTTCGTGACCTTGAAGAATTGGACATTGTTGGTATATATCCAAATTATGAAACTGCATTTGCAGCTTGGAAATCAAAGGCTCAAATGACAGTTGATAATGCGCATATGCGTTATTTCATCGTGCATATGCATAAGTTGCTTGAACCTGGTATCGACGACTAACTATTGTTCGACTGTTGAATAGAAAGTACTTATTTTGAATCTGCGGTCGATCTCCAAATCCATCCTGCGTTCTGATATCTTCCAAGCTGTTGCAGCTAGGATGCTCTATTTTGCACTTTGGTTCATTTATAAAACCAATAAGCCAGACCCGGATGTCAAAAATCAGGAAGAGAGAGCGTTTTCTCACGAGCCTTGCATATTTGTTTTATGGCACGGACAGCATTTTCTTTCGCCCTTTTTCATCCCAAATGACAAAAAATTCACAGCCCTCGTTTCAAAAAGTGCGGATGCGGAAATTAATGCTCGCATTTTAAAAATCGCAGGTCATGATGTAGTGCGTGGGTCAGGTGGAAGAGTTCGAGAAGCTACGCATGAAAAAGGTGGAGTATCTGCAACGCTTGCGTTGAAAAACAAACTGAAAGCCGGGGAGAATGTTGCGGTAATTGCGGATGTTTCCAAAAGCGAACCACGCCATTCAGGGCGCGGAGTTGTTAGCTTGGCCAAAATTTCTGGTCGTCCAATTGTCCCCTTAGCCATGGCGACAAGTCGATTTAAAGTCGTTGAAAAAAGCTGGGATAAAACAACGATCAACAAGCCTTTTGGTCGTGCAGGCGCACGTGTGGGAGATCCTATTTTTGTTCCATCTGATTGCAGTGCGGATGAATTGGATACATATCGTAAAAAAGTTGACGATGAACTCAATCGCGTTACAATTGAAGCCTATCGGGTGGTTGGACATAGTGAATGAGTAATATTTTAGCGCGCACGATACTGAGCGGGTATAGATGGACGGGCGCGGCACTTTACCCGCTACTAGGTCCCTATCTTGCTTACCGCGCAGCCAAAGGTAAGGAAGAACGTGATCGGCGCAGCGAACGTTATGGGCGATCTCAAGTCGAGCGTCCAAATGGTCCGTTGATTTGGTTTCATGCCGCGAGTGTCGGCGAAACTATTGCGGTTATCCCTCTCATTGAAGAAGTTGTGAGCCGCAATATCTCCGTTGTCCTCACAACGGGTACTGTTACCTCGGCGAATATTTGTCAGGACCGTTTAGGCGATAAGGTCATCCACCAATATGTTCCGCTTGATCTGAAACCTGCTATCAGCAATTTTTTAGATCATTGGAGACCAGATTTAGCGATTATTTCTGAATCTGAAATTTGGCCTATGACGATCCTTGAATTGGGTGCGCGCAGAATGCCGCAAATATTGGTCAATGGTCGAATGTCAGACAAATCATTTGCGCGCTGGAGCAGAAGTTCGGTTCTGGCAGAGGCGTTATTTGAAAATTTGTCACATGTCATTGCGCAATCCGATCTAGACGGCGAACGCTTTAGCGACTTGGGCGCTCGCTCGGTTAGTATCTCGGGTAATTTGAAAGTGGACACAGACATGCCTCCATTTTCGCAAAATGATCTGGCTGATCTTAAAAAACAGGTAGGTGCACGACCAAGTTGGGCTGCGATTTCCACATTCGAGGGCGAAGAGACACTCGTGGCCGACGCCCTTTTAAACGTTAAAAACAAAGTCAAAAATCCTCTGGCGATCATCGTGCCTCGGCATGTGGAACGATCAGATTCTATCGAAAAGATGCTGCAAGACAAAGGCTTAAAGGTTGCCCGTCGTTCCAGAGACGATAAAATTTCAGCCGATACCGACGTGTTTATTGGGGATACGACCGGTGAAATGGGACTGTATCTCAGTCTCACCAAAATTGTCTTTGTTGGTAAATCCCTTTCAGGGGAAGGTGGTCAAAACCCGCTTGAACCTGCGATGTTAGGATGCGCAATTCTTTCTGGCCCCAATGTGCAAAATTTCCGAGATTCCTATCGTGCACTTTTGCAGAATGGCGCTGCACGCATTGTCAAAGATGGTGAAGGCTTAACCTCATGCTTGATGCATTTGTTGGAAAATGAAGATGTGCGCGACACGATGATTGAAGCCGGACAATCAACACTTCTAACCATGCGCGGATCCTTGGACATCACGGTTAAAAATCTTGAACCTTATCTGTCGCCTCTAATGATTGAATCAAGCCTGTTGCGGTCCAGAAACAGCGATAAAGTTGGGGGCTAAAATGGCGTCCGAAGCTCCTCCATTTTGGTATGAGAATCCTGGTTTAAAATCATTTTTGATGTCACCCTTTGCTTGGATTTACGGGGCTATTGCCGCGCGCCAAATGAAAAATGCTAAGCGTTTGGAATTGGATATTCCGGTTTTATGCATTGGTAATTTCACGGTTGGTGGAACAGGTAAAACGCCAACCGCAATTACGATCGCAAAAAGCGCTATTGAGATGGGATTAAAACCTAGCTTTTTAACCCGCGGCTATGGCGGTGCTGTTTCCGAACCCACACTTGTGGACGTGGCACATCATGGCGCAAAATATGTGGGCGACGAGCCACTTTTACTGGCGGCCGTTGCGCCAACAATGGTATCACCTGACCGTGTGAAAGGAGCAGAAAAGCTCATCGATCTCGGCATCGATATCATCATTATGGATGATGGCTTTCAAAGTGCACATTTATGCTTTGACTACGCATTGTTAGTTGTCGATGCTTATCGCGGCTTGGGTAATGGCAAAGTCATCCCTGCGGGACCAGTGCGAGCACCGTTAAAACGTCAAATGCTGTATGTTGATGCGCTTACGGTTGTTGGCGATGGAACCGCGGCAGATCAACTCATTCGAATAGCGGCTCGATCTGCAAAGCCAGTTTATTCTGCCCTACTTAAACCTATTGAGAAAAAGAAGTTCAAAAATTTGAATTGTCTGGCTTTCGCAGGCATCGGTAATCCTGAAAAGTTTTTCAAATCGCTCAGAGATGTTGGCGCAAATGTTGCGATGGAACGCGCCTATCCAGATCATCATTATTATGCCGATGATGAAATTGAAGAATTGATGGAGTTGGCTGAAAAAGAAAATCTTACGCTTGTCACAACCGCGAAAGATCATATGCGGATCAAATCAGGACTTGGACTTTCAAAACAATTGGCTGAATGCGTGATGATTTTGGATATTGATATGGTGTTTGATGATGTGGGCACCAGCAAACCATTGATCAAACGCACAATTGAGAACTATAAAAAACGTCGTCTGAAAAAGAAATAAACTGTCGATTAGCTTGGCATATTTTGCATCTCAGCTGCATAAGATGCGTCAGCATCTATATAAGCCTCTTGCCGCGCGACGCTCCAATATTTTAATTCATCAATTGGAATTTTTTGGCCAGTAATTGCACAAAGGACATAGCTGCCTTGAACAATGATTTGAAAATCAGCGTCAAGATAACGAATTTTTGCCGGCGCTCCGCCATCAAACCTGTTCATGCATGTTCCTTTTCATGGTTCCACCAACGAACCATTGTCATTCGATCTTAGATAATATCCATCAAGGCGCTTTGCAATCTTTAATTATTGTTCGCAGAATGCCAATAGCGGAGAATTACCCGTTTATCGTCGTGAGAAAAGCTTTTCTATCTCTTCAAGCCCAAGCTCTATATAGGTCGGGCGCCCATGATTGCATTGCCCGGATCCCGGTGTGGCCTCCATTTGCCGAAGCAAAGCATTCATCTCATCTGCCTGCATGCGTCGACCAGATCTTACCGAACCGTGGCATGCCATGGTCGAGGCAACAGCTTCAAGTTTTTGCGCCAGACCAGAAGCGTCATCCCATTCGGTTATCTCGTCACTGAGCTGCCTTAACAAACCCGCAGCATCCGTTTCACCCAGTATGGCCGGGGTTTCGCGAACGGCTATAGCACCAGGCCCAAATCGCTCAATGGAAAGTCCAAGCTTTGAAAAATCTTCGGCAAATAACATTAAACGATCACATTCATCTTCGCTGAAATCAACAATTTCTGGAATGAGCAATGCCTGCGCGGAAACTTCATTGGCGAACAAAGACTTTTTCATGCGCTCATATACAATACGCTCATGGGCGGCATGTTGGTCAACAATGATCATGCCTGTCTCAGTTTGCGCGAGTATATAATTCTCATGAATTTGTGCCCGCGCCGCACCAAGACGTTTTTTAAGATTATTTGGTGCGGCTTCTTGCGCCTCAAACCTTGCTGAAGGTGCGTCAGTACTTACGAATTTGGATTGAGACGTTTCACCAAATCCATTTTGCAAAATTTCTCCAAATCCATCATTTAATGGTCGGCTTGGCGATTGTTCCGCAGACCAATCTGCTTTGGGGCGGGCTCGATATTCACTTTGCTGCCAGCTCGGTGTTTGCTGCCTTGGCTCTTCTACGCGAAATGCATTGACCATATCGCTCGTTGCTGTGCTGGAAGATCGGTCTCCCGAAATCCCGAGCGATTGCCGTATTGCGCCAATGATTAAGCCGCGGACCATTTGCGGGTCGCGAAACCTAACATCTGCTTTGGCTGGGTGAACATTGACATCCACAAGCGCTGGATCAAGCGATAAAAACAGTACAGCGACGGGGTATCGTCCCTTTGGCAACCGATCAGAATAAGCTGCACGCAACGCGGATAACACCATTTTATCTTGAATGGGGCGGCCGTTTACATAGGCAAATTGATGAAGCGAATTACCGCGATTAAAAGTGGGCACACCGATATGGCCGGTCAGTTCAATTCTTTCGCGGACCGCATCAATTTCGATGGTATTTTCAGCAAAATCTCGACCAAGAATTTGCGAAATTCTAGCTAGCTGATCCTCGCCTGTTGCTTTAAACTCAATACTGGATCGGTCGGGACCTGATAACGAAAAATGAATGTGCGGAAAAGCAATCGCGATGCGTTTTATAACGTCGGCGATAGCTGTGTTCTCCGCGCGGTCACTTTTCATAAATTTTAGCCGCGCTGGTGTGGCGAAAAACAGATCGCGCACTTCAATTACTGTACCTGGATTTGTCGCGCGAGGACGCACTTCTGACACCGTCCCGCCTGTTACTGAAATCTCAAAGCCATTTTCCGATCCCGGTACGCGGCTTCGAATGTTAAGTTTGGAAACAGAACCAATTGAGGGTAGAGCTTCACCACGAAATCCGAGTGAGCTGATGTCATCTAATCGGTCATCAATTTTTGAGGTGCAATGTCGTTCAATTGCCAGGCGCAATTCATCGCTTGTCATGCCGCAGCCATTGTCGATGACGCGCATCAATGCTTTGCCGCCAGAAGCCGTCGCAATTTCAATGCGGGTTGCTCCCGCATCAATTGCGTTCTCAACCAACTCTTTAATCACACTTGCAGGACGTTCCACCACTTCACCGGCGGCAATTTGATTAACAAGTGTGTCTGATAGGCGTTTTATGGTCATGGCTCTATTGTCATGGATTCGAATAAATGAGAAAAGAGGCTTCGCCCATTTTCTCGATCAAACTTCATACTATTGCACATCATTATGCAAGAAAGGTCGCTATCCTTGTCTTCCGATCAAATTGTCGCTCAACTAAAATCTTTATTTCACCACGGCCTTGGTGTCGCTGATCCGATAAATTGCGTGCCTCCTTATTTGCCAGAAAAACCTAAAGGCCGCGTTCTGGTCATATCAGCTGGTAAGGCGGCAGCTTCAATGGCGCATGCCGTTGAGCAAAGCTGGGGCGATGATCTTGAAGGGATTGCAGTCACGCGTTACGGGCACGGCAAAGAATGTAAATCCATTGAGGTTATCGAAGCTGCTCACCCCGTGCCGGATAATCGAGGAGAAATCGCCGCAAAAAAATTGTTGGAAGTTGCCAATACACTTCATGAAGATGATCTATTGCTATGTCTTATATCAGGTGGCGGGTCCGCCTTGCTTGGTTTGGCAGCTGAAGGTCTGACTTTTGAAGACAAAAAAGCAATCAACAAAGCGCTTCTTGCTTCTGGTGCTCCGATCGGCGAGATGAATGTGGTGCGCAAACACCTATCCGCCATTAAAGGTGGCCGCCTGGCAAAAGCAGCTTATCCGGCGAAAATTTTGACGATGGCAATTTCCGATGTGCCTGGTGATGATCCATCGATTATCGCATCAGGCCCAACAGTCCCGGATGAAAGTACGAGCCAAGAAGCTTTAGAGATCATTGACCGATATGGTATTTCGATCCCAGATCACGTGCGCGCTCACCTTAATAGCTCAGTGAGTGAAACCCCAAAACCAGGTGATAAGATATTCGAAAAATCTGAAGTCGTGATGGTCGCCAAGCCAGCTGATATGGTCAATTCGGTGTGTGAGAAAGCTGAAAATCTGGGCTTTAATGTCATTAATCTGGGTGCAGATATTGAAGGTGAGGCCAGCGAGGTCGGTCAGGAACAAGCCAAGATGGCACTCGAATATCAAGCCAATATGAAAGATGGTGATAAGCCAATAGCCATTATTTCAGGCGGTGAGACCACGGTGACGATCAAGGGCGAAGGTGGCAAAGGCGGCCGAAACTGCGAATATATCTTGTCATTGGCGGTGGCCCTGGATGGTGCGCCCAATATCCATGCACTCGCTTGTGATACAGATGGTATCGATGGGAGCGAAGATGTTGCCGGTGCAATTATTACGCCCGATACAGTAGAACGCGCAGAATTGACAGGATATTCAGCGAAAGAAATGCTCGCAAAGCACGATTCTTATACTTTATTTCAATCCATTGGTGATTTATACAAAACGGGCCCAACTCTTACCAATGTCAATGACTTACGGATAATTTACATCACAAAAAACGGCTAGATTACTAATCTTTGCCCATAATCTCAGGGACGACTGATAGGATAAAATTAACCCTTGTCTCGTAATCATTAACCTCAAACGAAAACATTAGTATTTGAATGTTGTGATGGGGTTTTTGATTAAATGGATTTGGCATCCACAAGATCGGACGATTTAGCCGAAGATTTATCCAGGTTTACCGATCCTTTGACGGGTTTAGGTAACCGCCGACGGTTGATTGACAAGATCTTACGTTTGGTTGACGAACGTGCCATGGACCCAGCACCATTTACCGTTGGAATAATGAATATTGATGGTTTCAAGCCAATTAATGATCTCTTCGGTCATGCGGCTGGAGATGAAATCTTAAGCCAAATCGCCCACCGCCTTAAGAGCTGCTTGCCAGAAGGCGCAACTTGTGCGCGGCTCAACGGCGATGAGTTCGGCTTTTTGTTGCCTTTGGTGTTCGATAAGGAAAATGCCACCAGACTTGGCAAAGTGCTCGCTGAAGTCTGTTCAGCACCTTATGACCTTGGCGATCGCAACGTGCGCTTATCGTCTTCTTTTGGGTTTTCGATTTATCCCTTTGCCGGTGAAGATGAAAACGCATTGCTCGAAAGTGCTGATACAGCGCTCTACCGTTCAAAGCGCCGCGGCCGCAATCAAATCACCGTATATTCTGAAGAAATCGCCGATCAGATCAAACGTGGCACTCAGATTGAACAGGCTCTACGCCGCGCAATCACGGCGGATGAAGTAGAGGTTCATTTCCAGCCAATCATTGACCTCTCGACCAATATCCCGGTCGGATTTGAAGGCTTGGCGCGTTGGACTGATCGCGAACTTGGTTTTGTATCCCCGGGTGCATTTATTCCGCTCGCCGAAGAGCGTGGCTTTATCGACAGTCTTACGGAGGCCTTGCTGAAAAAAGCCGTGAAAGTGGCGCAAACCTGGCCCGAAGGCATGTTCCTGTCGTTCAATTTATCCTCAGCACAGCTCGTGGATCCAAGCACGGCTTCCTCGATTATACAAATTCTCCACCGGTCCGGCATCGATTCCCGCGCCGTTGAAATGGAAATCACCGAAACTGCCATGATGACTGATCCTGATACAGCGAACAAAATCATGAATGATCTCCGCGCAGCGGGTGTTGGTATTTCATTGGACGACTTTGGCACTGGTCAATCAAGCCTAGGTAGATTGCGTGATTTCGCCTTTGATAAAGTCAAAATTGATCGTGCGTTTGTCAGTAAGATCACCGATGATCGACCAACCGAACATATTGTCAAAGCGATTTTGACGATGTGTCATGGTCTTGATCTTCTCGCCGTAGCGGAAGGTATCGAAACTGAGGAGCAAGCGGATATGCTCAGAGATATGGGCTGCGCTTACGGACAGGGCTATTTGTTTGGTAAGGCCCAGAATGCGAAAGATACTTGCATGTATTTGGAAACATTAGGTATTTTACCGCGCGGATCTTCCCTCAACTTTCAATATTGATTACTGCTCTGCAAGCAGACTAATCAACGCTCCGTAATTTCTAATCTCAGCGATTTTATTGTCTAAGGCTGACCAGTCATCATGGTCGGCAATTTTTGACCAAATTTCTTCTACTTCGTCGATCAACAAAGTAGTCGCGGCTGCGCCCGGTTTGGTTTTCTCATGGTCTAGGAATTTTGCTGCACCGGTCGTTGTCTCACATTTCCTGATATGGGTAATGAGGACGCCCATCTCGCTGGTTTTGTAATAGTCAACATTTGGACTGGCCATAAGTCGTTTCTCTTGTGCGCCACCAGCGAAATCAAAAAACGCTTGTTCAAACATCGCTTCGCTATCGCGCAATGTTTGATAAAATAATGGGATGAGCGGATGGGGTTCATTGCCGTGATCGACAAGTCCCAGACGTTTGAGTGTCAGAGTTTGTAATTCAGCTTCAAAGATCGCAGAATAGCCTTTCAAAGCTGATTTGAGTTCGTCGATATCACATATCGGGATCAAACATTCTGCAAGGCGCGCCAAGTTCCATTGCAAAGCATCTGGTTGCCGTCCGAATGCATATAACCCGGTATGATCAAAATATGCTGCAGTGAAGTCAGGATCTAGATTGGGTAAAAACCGCCACGGACCATAGTCAAAGCTTTCGCCCGTGATGGTGATATTATCGGTGTTTAAAACCCCATGAACAAAGCCTGCGACAAACCATTGCGCGCCCATTTTAGCCACGGCTTTGACCACGAGTTTAAAGAACGCAAGCGTTGGATTGTCAGATTGCTTGGCGTCTGGCCAATAGTTCTCAATCGCATATTTGACTAGCTTTTCAATGCTTTGATGGTCTTCAAGATAAAGCAATCGTTGGAAGGTTCCGATACGAATATGGCTGTGATTAAGCCGCACCAAGACACTAGATCGAGCCGGGGAAGGTTCATCATTGCGATAAAGCCGCTCACCGGTTTCAATTAGACTGAAGCTCTTTGATGTGTTGACGCCCAATGCGGTGAGCAATTCGGTTGCCAAGACCTCGCGCACACCGCCCTTCAGCGTTAGGCGGCCATCACCTGCGCGCGACCATGGCGTCTGGCCTGATCCTTTGGTGCCAAGATCCAAAAGGCGATCTTGATCGTCATACATTTGTGCAAACAAAAAACCGCGACCATCACCAAGTTCAGGATTGTAGCTTCGAAATTGGTGACCGTGATAACGAAGCGCCAATGGCTGAGGCATGTTATCAGTTAGTGGTTTAAAACGACCAAAATGTGCGAGCCATTCGTCATCAGACAATCCTTCAAGTCCGACAGTTTCAGCCGCTATTTGGTTACGGTATCGCAAAATAGTTTTGGGGAAATCAGCAGCCTCGACCGGGTCAAAAAATGCGTCCCCTAATGTCAGATGCAATTGGGAAGGCTGATAAGAATGGGGCATGATGTGATCTCTGCGCGAATGTGTTCAGTCTTTCTTATTTAAGGTGTCTCAGCGCAAGTTAAAATGCCTAAATAAAAAAGAGCGCCAATTAGATTGGCGCTCATCTTCGAATACAGGGCTGTATTCTATCGGGAGGATTTGTTTTTCGCGTTAAACAAAACGATTGATGACATTTTCAAGATATTCCTGACGCCCTGAAATTGGTTCAGGATTTACATCCGCTTTTTCGACATAGCTTGAAATTTCTTCAAGCCCATAATCACCATTGAGCATTTTTTGTGCTTCATCACATTTCCAGCCGGCATAGCGATCGTCCACAAAGCTATCGAGCGTGCCATCTTCAATCATGGCGGCGGCTGCTTTTAAACCACGCGCACAAATATCCATACCACCGATATGGCCATGCAACAGGTCTTCAGCATCAACAGATTGACGACGGATTTTGGCGTCAAAATTGGTGCCGCCAGTTTTCAATCCGCCATCTTTTAGGATGTGGTAATAAGCGAGCGCAACTTCAGGCACATTATTCGGGAATTGATCCGTATCCCAACCGGACTGATAATCATTGCGGTTCATATCAATAGACCCCAACATACCAAGGCTGGCAGCTGTTGCGATCTCATGCTCAAAGCTGTGACCTGCCAGGATCGCGTGGCCTTGCTCAAGATTAAGCTTAACCTCATTCTCAAGGCCGTGGCGTTTTAAGAAACCATAGCATGTTGCGGCATCATAATCATATTGATGTTTGCTTGGCTCTTGTGGTTTTGGCTCAACAAGAATTGTGCCTTTAAAGCCAATCTGATGCTTATATTCAACGACCATATTGAGCATACGACCCATCTGTGCATCTTCTTTAGCCAGATCAGTATTGAGCAGTGTTTCATAGCCCTCGCGACCACCCCAGAGGACATAATTCTCACCACCCAATTTGTGCGTCGCGTCCATACACGACTTAATCGTAGCGGCTGAATAGGCAAACACATCCGGATCAGGATTAGTACTTGCACCTGACATAAAGCGCTTGTGAGAGAACAGATTTGCTGTTCCCCACAAAAGTTTCATGCCTGTTTCAGCCTGCTTTTGTTCAAAAATTCCAACGATTTCTTCTAAATTGCGTTTGCTTTCTGCAAAATTGCTGCCTTCTGGGCGCACATCCGCATCGTGGAAGCAATAATATGGCGCACCCAGAATTTCGAACATATCAAAGGCAACATCCGCTTTAAGTTTGGCATTGCCCATTTCATCCTGTGGATACCAAGGGCGATCAAAGGTTCGTCCGCCAAAGGGGTCGCCGCCTTCCCAAGCAAAAGAATGCCAATAGGCAACAGCAAATCGCAAATGATCTTCCATGCGTTTGCCCATCACCATCTCGTCCGGATTATAGTGACGAAACGCCATTGGATTAGTGTTATCTGGGCCTTCATATTTTATTTTGTCGATCCCCGAAAAGAAATCTGTTTTCATGAGTACACTCCTCTCAATGCAGGATATAATGCGCGATAGGTTTGATAGGCGTCATCAAATTCCTGACTCATATTTAAATCTGGTTCAAAACTTTTTGCTGTCTTTGGCAAGGACATAATCTCGTCGATCGCGGTATCAGAAACGGATGCCTGCGCGAGCCGAGCGGCGCCAAATGCAGCACCGAAATCACCTTTTTCTGGTAAATCTATCGGTTTGCCCAAAATAGTCGCGAGCAGGCTCAACCAATAATCAGAACGCGAACCACCACCAACAGCAATGACACGATCAAGCTCAGTTCCGGCCTGGCGCAGCGCCTCCAAATTATCGCGTAAGGCAAAGCTTACACCTTCAATGACAGCCTGGGTCAAATCTTCCGATGTGCTTGCGATATCAATGTTGGAGAACGAGCCGCGAATGGTGCTGTCATTATGCGGCGTCCGTTCACCTGACAAATAAGGCAAAAACTTTATTGCGCTTGGAGATTTGATTTTAGAACCCAAGGCGGAAGTTAGCTCGGAAGGTTTTTGGCCTGTAATTGTCGCAAGCCAGTTTAAACTGTCGGTCGCAGATAAGATCACACCCATTTGATGCCACATGCCAGGGATGGCGTGACAAAAAGTGTGCACGGCGCTTTCTGGATCCGGACGGTAGGAATTATTGGCGGCAAAAAGCACGCCGGATGTCCCCAGCGACACAAATGCCTCGCCTTCGCCCGTTGCACCAATGCCACATGCTGATGCTGCATTATCACCAGCACCCCCGGCAATGATGACGTTGCCCGGCATACCAAATTCGCTGGCTAATTCTGGTCGTAATTGCCCTGAGGATTCGCTGCCTTCGACCAGGCTAGGCATTTGATCGATAGACATGTCTGATGCATTTAAAAGTTCATCAGACCAGTTGCGTTTTTCAACATCAAGCCAGGACGTGCCAGCAGCGTCCGACATTTCGGATACGTGTTCGCCGGTCAACCAAAGTCGGAGAAAGTCTTTTGGCAACAGGACTTTAGCGGTCTTTGCAAAGATGTCAGACTCGTTGTTTTTGACCCATGCAAGTTTTGGTGCTGTAAAACCTGGAAAGACGATATTGCCCGATAGTTTGCGGAAGATTGGGTTTTCGTCAAATGCTTGCGCTTCTTTTGATGAGCGTGTGTCATTCCACAAAATACATGGGCGTAATACATTGTCAGATGCATCGATCAGTGTCGCGCCATGCATGTGCCCAGAGATACTGATCGCTTTGACGGATGCCATTTGCGCGGCATGCTCGGTTTTCAATGACGAGAGAACTGATCTGCACCCATCAATCCAATCCTGAGGGTTTTGTTCAGACCAGCCGATATGCGGGCGGGTGACATCATAATGCGCCTCTGCAGACGCGAGCATGCTCTGATTCTCATCCATCAAAACAGCTCGAACACCTGATGTGCCAAGATCTAGACCAATAAACATACCCACCTCATTTAATTTAACCCTTAAAAAATTACATTTTGCTTGGTTGATGTCAAGAAAGTTTTTAGGTTATTACGGAAATAAGCAATTTTAAAGGATGGATGTTTGAGTAAAACTAAAGAGGTTTATCTTTCTGATGACGTTAGAAAGCAAAATCGATTCCGCATCATTTCGCAATTTCGCCTTCACGGAAAGAAATCTCGAACAGAAATCAGCAAACTTGCCGATCTAAGTGCTGGCACGGTGACCAATGTTAGCACGATGTTGCTGGAGGAGGGAATGATCCGCGTTTGCGATCAAGACGCGTCAAATCCATCGAGCTCATCCCATGGTCGTCCTCGTGTGCAGCTCGAATTAAATCCCAACTACAAATTTGTCGTAGCAGGGTCACTGACATTTAATTCGATTTCACTTTCATTATTTGATTACCTAGGAGATAAGATCTCAACCGTCCAAGAAAAAGTTATGCTTGAGACAATGGATGGCGATGAAATTGCCGAGTTTATTTTATTGATGCTCAAAGGATTTGATGTCGAGGTCGCACCGTCGATTTTTGTGCTTGGTGTGCAAGGGCTCACCAAAAATAATGGCAAAGAGATTCTGTGGTCGCCGATCTTATCTGAAAGCGGGATGAAGTTTGCAGAACGATTATCGCAAATTTCCAATGCCGAAGTCACGGTTGCCAATGACAGCGCGATGATTGCGCGGAGCCTCTCCAAAGACAAAGCCTATGCCGATGGCACTTTCGGCGCTGTGCTCATGTCTTACGGTATCGGCTTAGGATTATATATAGACGGGCAGCCATTTCAGGGGGCAAAATCCTCAGCATCTGAGCTTGGGCATATTTCCTTCAAAGATGGCGATGGCGCATTATGCCGCTGTAAAAAGCATGGTTGCGTTGAAGCTTATGCCAGTGATTATGCCATTTGGCGCCGCGCAAAAGGGCTAGATCCTCATGCATTGCCTGATCGCCCGGTCACAAGTGAAGATATTGCGCAAATCATTGAAGACGCACGGCAAGGTGAGGGGCCAGCAAGAGAAGCCATTCGCGAAGCCGGACGCGCTATTGGTTTTGGTCTTGCCATCATGTTTGGCTTGTTTGATGCGTTTCCGGTCGTGTTCGTTGGGCGCGGGGCGCAAGCACTTGATCTGATGGATGAAGAGATCCGAAAGTCTCTGAATGAACATTTCAGGTTCCACGATCAGCTTGATATCAATTTCACCAAGGAAAGCGATGCTTTGATCCATGTGGAAAATGGTAGCTCGATCGTGGGTCTCGAGTGGCTTGATCAGCAAGCTGCCTTTGGGGCGTGACATCGTTAAGCCAATGGATAGGCCATTTCTAATGTTTGTTGAGCTCTTCTAAGGACTTCAGTATCAGGTAGTTTGGATAAATCCAGTGCAGGCTGAGCACCATTAAATGCGACAATGACTGGCTTGCCGATATAGGGATATAAGTTAAGCCACTGATTAAACTGGCCCTTAGGCAAGCCATTGTCTGGTGTAATAATCCAAGTTGTATCTTTGTCCCAAAAAACCTCGTCATATTGGAGATAAACTTTATCCAAAGTGCCCATTCCCAACTTGGAAATCGCTTCCATTTTTCGCTTTGGAAGAGGTGGTGAAAATGCAATATTGCCCTTTTTAAAAACACCAAGTGGTACAGTGATGAGTGCAGCATCAAACGATGCTTTTTGCCCCATTTGGTCGCTGAGCTCTACACCATCTTCAGTGATTTCAACCTTCGATAATACATGACCATAACGAATATTTAGCGCGCTTTTAACCTCATCAAATAACTGAGAATACCCACCGGGGAATATCACCTCTGAGCCGCCATAATCATTGTCCAACAGATAAGCAGAACGATTTATCTCGCTGGCATCTGCACCCGCATCATGTTGAACCGAAATGACATTATCCAACCAATCCGGCACGTCTGCATCGCGCATAACACGACCATCCCCACCACGAATGATGTAGCGTTCATCCGTTTCTCGTGTTTTTAAATTAAGAGACTGCGCAATATTATTGAGTGGATTGCCTCTGGTCCCGTGGATCCAGCTTGCGCCCAAATCAAGCGGTAAGCCCAGACTTTTATCTGTCCAAACTCGTCCGCCAACTCGGTTCCGCGCTTCAAAGATTGTAACGTCATATCATTCATCAGTTAGGGCAAGGGCAGCGGCAATGCCAGCAGCGCCAGCACCCACGATGGCAATGGATTCAGCGTCTGTCTCATAAATCGCCTCTGCTGCGATCAATCCTGATTCATAAGCCGCATGAACCGTGCTGTTGTATTCAGGATGTGTTGCCTCACCCGCAAAAAACAACCTGTCATCTATTGGCTCTGCTAAGATCGCATGATGTTTTTTCTTAGCTCCCTTGGCGACAAAAGAATAAGAGCCAAAGCTGAAAGGATCGCGGCTCCAATTGGTGCGAATAAAACCTTTTGCTCCGCGTTTACTCTGGGCATTTGAAGCGAGCGGGGTAAAGCCCGCTGCCAATCCTGATAATGTGAGGGTGAGAAAGTTTCTGCGATCCAAAGTCAAACCTAATCCGTTGCAGTTCCAGTTTGATAATTTATGGCACGCGATATCATGTCAGTCCAGTTAGATGCTTTGCTCCATTAATTTGATCTTGGCTGGCGCCAATCTGTTAAAGACCAAAAGAAAAACCCGCTTGGATAGAGCGGGTTTTGAGGGAGTAATCAAGCGATGCTTTTGCGTATTTCGAGTATGATCGTGCGATTTTTGGTTTAGAATGATTGGATGCGTAAGCTGATCTTACGCAAGTTTCATACCAATGCTCTCAATTCTACTTCCGTTCAAATCCGTTCCATTCCGTTGAAAATATCGCACCCATATTCATTCCATAAGCAGCGCCTTTCAGCTCTTCTGCCACATCACCACGAAAAATAAACGGTCCAGGTGTTGCGATCTGAGATATTTGCGGGAAGTATTTGGCAGCCGTACCTTGCAAATGAAAGGCCAATGCTTCGTTGTCTTCAAAGCGTTCATAGATAATGATTTGATCACCTTTTTCAGATACGGAAATTTCGTATTTTAAAAGCCCAGGCTCACCCGCCTCGAGAACATCACCAACAGCGTTATATGTTTGGATAAGTTGCGTTTCCATGCCCGCCTTCGCTGTCCAGACATAGGTAAGTTCGATCTCAGATGTTTGAGATTCAGCCAATGATGACGTTGCACCGGTGATGGCAACAACGCCTGCTAATAGTGTGCTGGCTGCGATTTTCTTGAAAGTTTGAGTGTTCATTTTAATCTCCTAAGTGCAATTGAGTTGTGTAATAATTTAAAATAACTGATCGTTCACCTTGACATAGGTAATAGATCGTTTACTTTGGTGTCAACAAAAAAATTTGAGATTAAAATGCCCAACCCAAAAAAATATAATCGTGAAGATGTACTCGATCGCGCAATCGAGGTGTTCAGACGCTTAGGTTACTCAGCCACAAGCACCACAGAACTTGTTGATGCGCTGGGAATGAACCGCAAAAGCCTCTATGCAGAATTTGGATCCAAACAGGAACTTTTCGAAGCGGTTTTAGAACGCTATAGCGAGATTAATCTCTCAAGGGTTTTAGCCCCGATCGAAGCGTTTGACGCAGATGCAGCTTCAATACGTGCAGCATTTTTGGGTTACGCGTCTGCAAGTAAAACCGAATTTAGTGGGCTTGGCTGCCTTATGGCGAACACAGCCGTGGAGCGTGCAGCGCTTGATCCTGGAAGCGCAAAATTTGTCGATGCATATCTGCATCGATTGTCGAAAGGTTTTCGAAATGCGCTTGAAAATGCGCAGCGCGATGGTGATCTTAACACAGATGCAAATCTTGATGATTTGGCCGCGCATTTTGTTAATTCGGTGGTCGGCATTTCGGCCCTGCTGCGGGCAAAGGCGACACCAGAGATGATGTATGCTGCCAGCCGGGGGGCAACAAGCATGATTGGCACAGAATAATCGATAACCTTCGGCCTTCATAGGCAAAAGAAAACCCGCTCGGTTTGAGCGGGTTTTGTTGTTAATTGCCGTAGGCGATGGCCGGGAGCCAGGTCGATAATTCGGGGAAGTAGAACACAATCCCCAAGCCCAACAATTGGACCAGCACAAATGGGATAATACCCCGATAAATATGCCCCAGCGTAATTTCAGGAGGACATACGCCTTTAAGATAAAAGAGCGCAAATCCAACCGGTGGGGTTAAGAACGAGGTCTGCAATGTCACGGCCACAAGGATCGCGAACCAAACAACTGATGGATTATCCACAACACCATAACCTTCAACTGGAAGATCAAGCGCCAGAACAACCGGCAACATAAGCGGCATGATGATCAATGTGATCTCGATCCAATCCAGCAGGAAGCCCAAACAGAAGATGATAAATAGGATAAATCCAATCACCACATAAGGATTGTCAGATGCACCGGTCACCAAGTTCTCGATAATTTCATCGCCGCCATAACGACGTAAGATAAAGGCAAAGAAGCTGGCTGCAATGAAGATACCAACGATGTAACCTGATGTATTAAGTGTCTGACGCATCACGTCCTTAAAGACTTTGAAGTTCAGATTACGGCTGGCAAGTGCAAGCAATGTTGCACCCATCGCGCCTAGACCGGAAGCTTCAGTTGGTGTTGCTAGACCAAAGAAGATGGAACCTAGAACCAATAGGATCAGCAATAGTGGCGGGATAACCGATACGGCCACATCCATGATCACTTTCATAGAAACAGGTTCTCTGTTTTCCGGCAAAGGCATCGCTTTGGGGTTTATAATTCCGTAAAGGATGATGAACACAATATACAGACCGCCAAGGATGAGACCGGGGAATAGAGCGCCCATAAAGAGGTCACCAAGGCTAATCGCCAATTGGTCAGACATGATCACCAGCATGATAGATGGCGGGATCAAAATACCCAAAGTACCAGATGCCGCGATCGTGCCGGTTGCGATTTCCTTATTGTAGTTTTGGTTCATCATGGTTGGAATGCCCATCACGCCGAGCAACACAACAGATGCACCAATTACACCAGTTGATGCAGCGAGAATAATGCCGATCAACATCACAGACAAAGCCAAACCGCCGCGCAATGATCCAAAGAGCGCTTGCATGGCCTTCATCATTTTTTGCGCAACACCGGATTGATCCAGCATCAAGCCCATAAAGATAAACATCGGCAACGCGACAAGAACTGGGTTTTTAATTACACCGCCAAAGAAGCGCCCGGAAATGGCAAAGAGCTTTTTGTAGGTAATACGCGTTCGATCAAAGTCGATATATTGCGAAATGGCTTTGGCATTTGGATCAAGCACAAACTCACCCAAAATACCGAATAACAAACCAACACCCACAAGCGCAAATGCGACTGGAATGCCGCGAAACAGCATGAAGATAAATGTGAGGAACAGCATTAGAACCAAGAACTGGTTCATGTTTAAGACAGTTCCGATAAGGGACAAGATTTCCATGATTATGCTGCCTCTTTATTATTATTTTTGTTGCGAGCAATAATGAAACTGACCACAAATATAACAACCAATAGCCCAAAGCCATAATAAGTTGACGCCTCAAGGAGTGGTTCTCGTGAGATACGGCGATCTTGGATCTCCGAATTGGTTAGTCTGACAAACCACCAAGAGGCGTAATAGAAAATACGTTCGGCGGCGAAAACTGCAAAAGGGAATGCGGCTATTATGAGTTTCCAGAAACGCACCTCAGTGAACCTTGCTACGTGCCGGACCATGGCAGACCAAGCTGCAACGATGCCTAAGAAGAATAACACCGGCAATGAAAGCTTCAGCAGATATAGCATGTGCAAACCATTGGCACTATCTGACCCTTCGCCAGCGACCCAAGATGCCCAGCCGTAGTGCATCATGACGTCCATCATGATACCCAAGAAAGGTAGTAATAGCCAACCAAGACCAAAGACTTCTATCCGCGCTTTCTTCTTTTTCGAAAAATTTTGGTGAAGAATATCAACGCGCACATGGCTTTCTGTTGTGATGGCATAACCAAAAGCCGTCAGCATAGCAAAGCCATACATCCACCATTGCGCATCATCAAGCCAAGCCTGATTGTGTCCAAATTTACGGATAATAACTTGAATAACAATGGCAACCATCAAAATTGGGAAAATCCAGGCAACGATATTGCCGACGCCAATGACAAGGCGGTCTCCCCACAGATGTTCTTCTTTATTGCGATCACCGGGGTCGCTAATTGCAATCGATTTTGCTGCAACTTCGACAACATCCAACGTACGGTCAGGCATAATATTCTCCCAAAATGAGCTTGCCAATTTCATACAGAAAGGGCGACTTTATGTTAGAAAAAGTCGCCCTCACAGTCATGTGCTAAATATTAGCGAGGAAGGTAGATACTCTTAGACCAAACCGCATAACCTTTACGGTATTCAGCTAGGTCGTCCCACACTTTCTTGAAGAACTCGTCTTCTGCTGCTAGTTCTTCAGCAACAGCATTCCAGTTTTCCTCAAATGCAGCAAGGATCTCAGGGCTCCACTGCTTGATGGTCACACCATTGTTTTCAGTGTTGTCAACCATTGCAGCATAGTTTGTTGCTTCACCCTCAGCCAAGTTGGTGGTGATGTTTGCGAGACAAGCAACTTTGATCTGCTCTTTCGCACGATCTGTTAGCTCATCATACACATCTTTGTTGATCAAAAGCTCAAACAATGTTGAAGGCTGGTGCCAACCTGGGAAGTAGTTGTACTTCGCAATTTTGTGGAAGCCCAATCGTGCATCAATACGAGGCATTGAAAACTCTGTCGCATCAATCGCGCCCCGCTCGAGAGCCGGGAAGATGTCAGATGCGCCTAGTAGAGATGTTGAAACGCCAAGACGTTCCATAACCTTCGCGCCAAGACCGAAGAAACGCATGTTCAGACCTTTAAGATCGTCCAATGTGTTGATCTCTTTTTTGAACCAGCCAGATGTTTCAGGCGCGATCACACCACATGGTGTTGCTACAACATTGTAGCCAGCTTGGTCATACATTTCCTGCCACAGCTTGCCGCCATTGCCGTAGAGAACCCAACCCATGAACTCGCCAGCTTCTGGGCCAAATGGCACAGCCGCAAAGAGTGAAGCCGCTGTGATCTTACCTTGCCAGTAACCTGATGTTGCATAACCTGCATCCACAGAACCATTAGAGATCGCATCAAGTGCTTCTAGTGTAGGAACGAGTTTACCTGGATCGAAATGCTCAAATTCAACGTCCTCTGAGATGCCGTTGATCTTAGAAACGAAGTCGAGAGCCGCTGTACCAAGGATAGGCAAGTTTTGGCCAAATGACGATGTCATTTCCAAACTTTGCTGAGCGGACGCTGAGCCCATCATCAATGCTGTGCTTGCGACGGCCGCGAGTAATGTTTTTTTCATGTGTTCCTCCCAAAGAAATCACGATTTTAAAATTTGGATCAATTTGAATCCTCAATCAAACTTGATGATTGGTAAACTAAAATTACCAATATCAATAATCAATCCGTAGTAATACCGACAAGTTTATGGTTTCGGTACAAACAATGTATACATAAATATGATTATGTGAAGCCCTAATTTAGAAGCTTCTATCAATTCAAGATTTTGGGGGGAGCATTGGGGCGCGGTTATAAACCGCCTTTATCCACCAAAAAACTGACAATATCATCAGTGCCATTGCCGCGTTTCATATCGGTAAAAATGTGATTATCATTGGCGCGAACGCGCTTCGCATCCCGTTCCATCACGCTCAAATCAACCTCAACATGGGGTGCGAGGTCTTGTTTGTTGATAATCAGCAAATCCGAGCGGGTGATGGCAGGACCACCTTTGCGCGGGATTTCTTCACCCTGGCAAACAGAGATCACATAAAGTGTGAGATCAGCTAAATCGGGTGAAAATGTCGCAGCCAAGTTATCGCCACCAGATTCGATGAAAATAATATCCAGATCCGGATGGGCGTCGCACAATTGGTCAATGGCTCGGAGATTCAATGATGCATCTTCGCGAATGGCGGTGTGTGGACAGCCACCTGTTTCAACACCCACAACACGATCTGATGGCAGAGCTTGCATGCGCATTAAGGCTTCCGCATCTTCGCGGGTATAAATGTCATTGGTGACCACGCCAACCGAGTAATTGTCGCGCATGGCTTTGCACAATTTCTCCGTCAAAGTTGTTTTGCCTGATCCAACAGGACCACCAATTCCAACTCGTAAGGGACCGTTTCCTTTAGCCATGTCGACAAACTCCGATATCTATAAACTTTATATTGTTTTGCATGTTAAGATTGGAATATCCGAGATTCCATATTCTCGTGCTGCATCGATAAAATGTCAGCTGTGATTGTAAAGCTCCCCAGATCACCCAGTGTGGATTGAGCAGCGCGATCTGTTTTCTCAATCAGTTTGGGCTCAAACTCTGCCAATATCTCAAGCGCTTGATTTTGACCTATGATGGAAAGGCGGATAGCTGCCTGCAATTGATTGCTCACAAAGGCTTGTAGATAGGCCAAAAGGGCAGGCGAAAGTTCAATGCCTGCATCGGCGCATCTTGCACCCACAGCAATTGGCAAGGCGCATTGGCTTGGAAGCTCAGAACGCTTCATATCCCAAGCGTTGGCGGCCTTCAAAAAGGCACTGCCTTGCGCAATTGTTTCCTGATGGCGCTCTTTTGTCCCTGCCATCGCTTCAGCCAAGGTGGAAATCTCAGAAAGGCTTTCGTTCTCTCCTGCCATTTTCCATGCGTTTGAAAAGAACACCGCGTCATTCCAAGTACTACCCAAATTCAGCACATCGTTTAACCAATCTGAAAGATCGTTTGCATTGTTCACAACCCCGCTTTTGCTAGCTTGTTCGAGGCCTGCACTATAGGCAAAGCTGCCGATCGGAAAGACGGGCGACAACCAGCTTATTAATCTCAAGAGGGAGGTTTGCGCATTAGTCATGATGGTGGTGCCCATGAGTATGATCATGGTGATGTCCATGATCGCCCGAATATGCACCACCTTCCGGATCGAAGGGGGCTGATATCTCTTCGACATGCGCACCCAAACCAAGCAGCATATCCTTGATGACATGATCGGCTCGAATATGAAGATGATCTTTAAAAATTTGAGCTGGCAGGTGGCGATTGCCCAATTGCCACGTCAATGCGAGTAAGTGATGTGCATCCTTGCCGGATACTTTAAACAATGCTTCAGGTTCGGCCTGCACCATAATGATCCGACCGTCGTCGAGCATCAAACCCTCACCATGACGCAAAAGCTTTGCTTCAGGCAAATCAAGTAGGAATTCGATGCCATTGTCTGATGTCATTTTCATCCGGCGGCGATGACGAGCAGTTTCATCCAAAGTGATGGTGTCGTCAGAGCTGTTAAAATCAAATGTTGTTTTATCGGCAATGATCATGGCATGGCTCGTATCATATCACGAATTTTCACTGCTTTTTCGAAGTGATCCAGTTCGTGTGTTCTAATCCACCATGTGGCAGCTTCCATCAGTAAATCCGGATCACTGTTTTTATTCGCAAAGAAGGCGTAAAATGACACACCGACATTCTCGCCTTTCTTTTCGATTTTGGCGTTACAAACCTCAATGATTTTGGTTTTTAGCTCTGTACGCATGATGTGCTTTGATTATTTTTCTTCAACGTTTTGAGGTGTGATAATCTCAATTTTTCGATCTAGAAAATATTCAGATCCAGCTTTGCGCCATGCCAAAAAATGCGGCTCGGTGAAGTGGTTATCAACGGCTTCCTGTGTTTCCCACCGCTCAACAAATGTCAGCGTGTTTTCATCTGTCATACTTTCAAATAAGTCATAGGAAATATTGCCAGGCTCTCTGCGAGTGCCCTCAATGCATGGCGCAACGAGCTCGCGTATAGTCTCTTTGCTGCCGGGTTTGATTTTCAACGTTGCGATCAAATAGATCATAAAAGTATCCTTAGAATAAGAAATACCGCTGTGCCATTGGCAACACATCGGCAGGTTCACAGGTGAGAAGCTCACCATCTGCTCTTACTTCGTATGTTTCAGGATCAACTTCAACATTAGGTGTCGCATTATTTAGCAAAAGATCTGCTTTTGAGATGCCGCCGCGCGTGTTTTCAACAGCCACAAGCTCTTTGGCCACACCCAGTTGGTCGCGCAAACCAGCCTCGTAAGCTGCTTTGGAGACAAATGTAACTGCAGAATGCTCAACCGCTTTGCCATAAGCGCCAAACATATGGCGGTAATGCACAGGTTGTGGTGTTGGAATAGATGCGTTTGGATCACCCATTGGTGCAGCCACAATTGATCCAGCCATTAAGATCATATCCGGTTTTACACCGAAAAAGGCTGGGTTCCACAAAACCAGATCAGCGCGTTTGCCAACCTCTATGGAACCAATTTCTTTCGAAATACCATGCGCGATCGCTGGATTGATGGTGTATTTGGCAATGTAACGGCGCACGCGGAAATTATCATTGTCGCCAGTTTCTTCTGGCAATGAGCCACGCTGTTTTTTCATCTTATCCGCGGTTTGCCATGTGCGCGTAATCACTTCGCCCACACGTCCCATGGCTTGACTGTCTGATGCGATGATCGAAAACGCGCCCATATCATGCAAGATATCTTCAGCGGCGATCGTCTCTTTACGGATTCGGCTTTCCGCAAATGCGATATCTTCAGGGATCGCGCTATCAAGATGGTGACATACCATCAACATGTCCAAATGCTCAGCCAAAGTGTTGACCGTATATGGTCGCGTTGGGTTTGTGGATGCCGGCAATACATTGCTTTCACCACAGACTTTGATGATGTCTGGCGCGTGCCCGCCACCAGCTCCTTCTGTATGGAATGCATGGATAGTGCGGCCTTTCATGGCGCCCAGTGATGTTTCTACAAAGCCAGATTCATTCAGCGTATCCGTGTGGATCATCACTTGCACATCATAGCTATCGGCAACGCTTAAACAATTATCAATCGCGCCTGGCGTTGTGCCCCAATCTTCGTGAAGTTTAAGCGCGCATGCGCCGCCAAGGATCATTTCTTCAAGCGCTTTTGGCACTGATGCATTGCCTTTACCAGCAAAGGCAAGGTTCATCGGAAACGCATCTGCAGACTGGATCATCCGGCCAATATGCCATGGGCCTGGTGTACACGTGGTTGCCAAAGTGCCATGTGCAGGGCCTGTACCACCGCCGAGCATTGTGGTCAGACCTGACATTAATGCGTCTTCAATTTGCTGCGGGCAAATGAAGTGAATATGGCTGTCAAAACCACCGGCTGTTAAAATCTTGCCTTCACCTGCTATGGCTTCTGTCCCGGGCCCGACAACAATATCAACATTGCTTTGAGTGTCGGGATTGCCAGCTTTACCAATTGCGGCAATGCGCCCATCTTTGAGACCGACATCAGCTTTATAAATACCTGTAACATCAACTACCAGCGCGTTGGTGATCACCGTATCGACAGCACCATCTTGTCGCGCTACTTGGCTTTGACCCATTCCATCACGGATAACTTTGCCGCCGCCAAATTTCACTTCCTCGCCATAGGTTGTGTAGTCTTTTTCAACCTCAATAAAGAGCTCCGTGTCGGCAAGACGAACTTTGTCACCTTTTGTTGGGCCAAACATATCGGCATAGGCAGAACGAGTTATTTTTGCTGGCATTTATTTGTCCCCGGTTAAACTGAGATTGGTTAGGCTGTGATGAAAACTATGAATTTGCGCGAATGCGCCTTTCTTGGACGGATTGATCAATTATATCGCTCCATCAAAAGCAACTCTTCTGTGCGGTCGCGTGTCATGCGTGCCCGGCAAGATGAAATGATCAGCGGTTGCAGTGACCCGCCTTCGAAGATGAGAGATTCTGCGTCACATTGTTGATCGCGATATTCAAGCCAAGCACGTTGACCTGCAAGCAGAGGATCAGATCCATCGCTCGCTTTAATGGCATCTTTGCGAATTAGCGACCAAGCCACATTAAGCGCTGCATCTGCTTTTTCGAAATCTTTGGCCGCACAAAAATTCATGCCTTGTTGCGGCAGGTCACCTGCATTGGTGCAATCCCAATCCTGCGCTATCGCGGCATGAGATAAAGCGAAAAATGCCAATGCTGAACTCACCATGACCCCAGTTCTGATCATAGTTTGCCCATGACTTTTTGGTTAAAGCCATAGATCTCGCGCGCACCACCAATTGGAATAAGCGTTACATCGCGCTCTTGGCCTGGTTCGAAACGTACCGCTGTGCCAGCGGCAATATCCAAGCGCATGCCGCGCGTTTGTTCGCGATCAAATTGAAGCGCTGCATTTGTTTCAAAGAAATGATAATGCGAGCCAACCTGAACAGGTCGATCGCCGGAGTTTGCTACTTTTAATGTTATGGCATCAGATCCATCGTTTAAAACTATCTCGCCGTCTTGAGTGATAATTTCACCAGGTATCATAGCATGTGTCCTTTAAGCAGATTATGTTTTAACGAATGGGTTCATGAACGGTGACAAGTTTTGTCCCATCAGGGAAAGTTGCTTCAACCTGAATGTCATGGATCATCTCGGGAATGCCTTCCATCACCTGCTCACGGGTAATGACATGTGCACCTTGTTCCATGAGGTCGGAAACCGAAGCACCATCGCGGGCGCCTTCGACCACAAAGTCAGTGATTAACGCAATCGCTTCAGGATGGTTAAGTTTAACGCCACGCTCTAAACGTTTTCGTGCAACAATAGCTGCCATTGCGACAAGTAATTTGTCTTTTTCTCTTGGAGATAAATTCATTCGATTTCCATCTTCACAGGATTGCCCGATATTCTAATTCACGTGACGAGTTGACCAAAATTTGGTCATTTGCGCAAGATACAGACAATTTTCAGTTTATTTATTGTGCAGATGTATCGAAGCGGTACTCCCCAACATTCATACAAGCAAGTATCTTGCCAATTGCGCGTTGTTTGCGAGACGAAGATGACTATGAAGCGGTATTTGGTTTAGCGCTCTGAGAATGAAGATCCAATGGATTTCAAAACCGGTTTGAGCATATAGCGCATTAATGATTTTGAACCGGTTTTAATTTTGGCATCGACCACCATACCAGCGTGCAGATAACGCTTGCTTTGGTCTTCACCAATGAAGTTTTCCTGCAGATCAATGACGGCCTTATAATAGGGCTCACCGCGCTCAGTAAGAAATGTTGTGGGGGATAAGACAGCGATTGTCCCGGTCGCTGTTCCGAAGATACTTGGATCAAATGTGGAGATGTTCACCTCTGCATTATCGCCCTCTTTTATGTGACCAATGTCATAGGGATCAACGCGCACTTCAGCAACGATCTGACGTTCTGCAGGCACAACTCTGGCCACAAGTTCGCCTGAACCAATGACTTCACCCTTGGCTTTTTGCACAACTTCCTGCACAACACCATCGATCGGCGACTTGATAAATAACCGTTCCGTGCGATCTTTTTGTTTGTTTAATTGTTCGCGGGCCTGCGCAAGTTGAGACAATGTCTGCGCTTGCTCTTCACCCAATAATTTCTTCTCTTGTGCCAATTTGCTTTCAATAATTCGACCCGCTTCTTCAAGTTGCAACTCAGCAACTTGCTTCTGGCCCTCGGCACTATCAATACTTTGGGTAACACGTTCAAGCGCAGCTTTAGCGTCCAAGTAATCTTTGCGAGATACATGTCCAGCATTGAGCAGGTTCAGCATACTGTCATGCCGTTCTTGTTCGATGCTCAATTGCCGTTTGAAGCTTTTAACTTCGTTTTCCAGCGCATTTGCTTCGAGGCGCTTCAAAGCCTTACCGGTTTCAAGATTGGCTAGTTCTTTTTGTAGCAAGGATGCGCGCGCGGCATGCGCAATTTTCTCTTTTTCGCGTAGTTTCGGATATTGAGTTCCAATGTTCCCAAAATCTGGATCCTCACCACGGGCAAGTGCTTCTAAAGATTTCAGACGAAGTTCCAAAGATACTGCCTGAATCTCGACTTGACCAAAATCTGCTTCGGTTGAAGTGGCATTTAGCAAGATAAGCGTATCGCCAGCGCGCACGTTTTGACCTTCCTTGACCAAAACGGCATCTACAATACCACCTTCGCGATGTTCAATGGATGTGACATTTGCCGTGGGAATGATTTCACCGTTGGCGAGCACTAGTTCGTCTATGGGGGCAAAGATGGACCAGACAATCGCTGCAACAAATAAAAGGCACAATAGATTAGCGCGCCTGCCCATGACAATAATCGATTTATCGTCATCTAGTTCAGCGGGCAGGATAAAGGAGTTTGCCGAAACTTCACTTTTCCTAATCTGCACTTGTTTATAATCTCGCCTAATATAAGTGCTCACATTGCACCTAAAACCCCGCAGCGGATGGGGGAAATCAGTAGTTAAAACGCTTTACCCCAAAACTTACATGCTACTTTTAGTATTTCTACCGCAGGTATCGTTAACAATCAGCTAACTTTAGCAGACTGTGCGGCATTTAATATTTTTGGAACCAATTCATCTGGTGCAGAATCGGCAACCATCTGGCCAGCTTGCAATAAAATCAACCGATCCGCCAGAT
Source organism: Rhizobiaceae bacterium (assembly GCA_017644105.1). Lineage (GTDB taxonomy): Bacteria > Pseudomonadota > Alphaproteobacteria > Rhizobiales > Rhizobiaceae > Lentilitoribacter. The sequence goes on from JAEPMD010000021.1 coordinate 64,902, forward strand.
ACATGTGGCTTGGTCGCTGTGTCACCAAGATAACAGTTGCTTTCTTCTGAAGTACCTTCAAAGTCGTGATAAATCGCTTGTCTGCAATTGGGTCAAGATCACTTCCTGGATCATCAAACATATAGATGGAACTGTTGGATAAATAAGCACGCGCCAGGGACAATTGGCTTGAAAAACTCTTAGTCAATTTTCGCTGAAGCTGCGCAGTGAGGCGTGTATCGATCCCATCAGGCAATTCGTTAACGGCGTTGCGCGCACCGGCGAGATCTAGAGCATGCTCAAGCTCATCTAAAGTTGCAACCGGATTAGCAAACATTAAGTTCTGCGCAATCGTGCCGTGGAAAAAATCAGCTTGTTGACCAACATAGCCGATCGCACGTCGATATTGATATGAATCGATCTGGCGCAGATTCAAACCGTCTGCGGCGACCACACCAACTTGCGGTGTGTACAAACCAGCCATGAGTTTAAGCAGAACGGATTTGCCGGCACCTGAATCGCCTGTAATTGCGATGAACTCACGCGGCTTAACTGAAAGTGATAAATTGTAGATGCTCGGTGTCTGTGCGTTTTGGTGCTTAAATGCGACTTTATCCAATGTAATGTGGCCGGAGAATTCGCGTAAGATATTCGGACGCTTGCTTTCAACTTTTTCAGATCTAAGCCGCATTAAATTATTGATTTGTTTAAATGTTCCAAGCGTGGCGTTGATGCGACCCATGCCAAGGAAAACAGTTTGAATGGGTGAAAGGAGCCGCCAGATCAAGGTCACAAGTGCGATAAGCGCCCCAGCTGACAGATCACCTTCAATCACCATGCCAGCACCCAAACCGATGGTTAAAATGCCAGTTATCATGACCAAAAGCTGAGATAGATTCTGTTGGATGGCTTGAAATTGCTGAGCTTTAAATTGCGCAATCAATGATTTACCCGAGAGCTCACTTTCGCGCTCAATCCAAAGCTGCTGTGCGTTGTTTTCAATAATCGTTGAATGCTTTTCAACTGTTTCGACAACGAGATTTCGATGATTTTTTTTGTGCTCGCCGGATTTTCGCATGATGCGCGTGCCAACAGGCATCAGTCCGATCGCGACCACGACATAGAAGGTAAGCAGGGCCAGTGATAGAAAGCCTAGATTACCGCCGATGGCAAAAATTGCAGCCAGGAACACGATGATAAAAGGCGCATCGAGAATTGCGCTCCCTAAATGTCCCATGAATAGGTCTCGAATCCCCACAAACTGTTTGAAACGGGAGAGTTGTTCACTTGCTCGCGCACTTTCACTCATTAAAATAGGTAGACTTAAGACCTGTTTGAAGGCAGCAAGCGTCACCAATCCCTGGACACGCGCTCCAAGGTAAGCGATCGTTTGGGCCCTGATGTGACGTAAGACCATGCCGGCACAAATAGCCACTACTAGGCAGCCAATAAATGTTATGAGCGTGGCAAGCGATTTCGTGCCGATCACTTTGTCATAAACCATCATAATGTAAAACGGCACAGCGAAGTCAAAAATATTTATCGCAAATGTCAAAATGAACAATCGTGTGAAAAGGCTTTTGAAACGGGATAAAATGGATTGAAACCATCCATGTTTACTTTCGTTATCATTGGCTTCGATCGGGTCGAATTTCTCAACTGTGTAAAGAGAGATGAGTTCGCTAGTCAGCTGTTTATACTCAAATTTTTCTGTTTTACCGTTATAAATGAGTAGCTGGCCGTTATCCGCAATATCAATCCCAATCATTACGTCCTGATCATCGTCCCCAACTAAAATAGCAGGCAGGAAAGATTGGCTTATTTGACTAACTGGGAGGACCTTCTTTTCGGTTTTATAATTTATTCGTACCAGAAGGCTGCGCAGATCATCCACCGTATGAAGCGTATCAAAATGCGGCATTACCTCTTTGAGCTGACGCGCTGTGCCAACCCATTCGAGGAGATTGAGCAAAGGACCAATACAATTGGCCGCAGAGCTAAGTTTTTTATCATTCCAATTGTTATCGGCACGGTCGTAGGCATTGTATACTTTTTTGAGTGAATGCTGAACGGAGTTTACGTTTTCCAACAATGTGCTGGCGTTCATACGTTTTTGGATGTCTTCAAGTGTGTTTGTCATGGCTCGACCCTCTGATCAAGATGCCGATTGGACGGTGGATTGCACCGTTTTGGGCCGTTGCAGATCATCAGGTAGCAGATGGCCATCCTGTATACGAAGTCTTTGATCACAGATCTTCAAGAATGAAGGGCGGCTAGAAAAATAGACAGCTGTCATTTTTCCTTTGAGGGTCAGCAGACCATCCGCCAAAAGTTTATCGGAGCGCATATCCATATTGCTGTTGGCACCATCAAAGATAAAAATCTTTGGCCTTCTTCGTATAGCGCGCGCGATTTTTATACGTTGCAAGAAGCCAGGTGATAAAATGGACGCGGAACCAATACTGAGTATTGTGTCATACCCATCCGGTAGTTTGAAAATATCCTGTTCAAGACCGATCAAACGCGCGGATTCGCGTGCGCTCTCAACCAATTGAGCACCGCCAAACATGGTCAGATTATCGATAATCGTGCCTTCAAAAATTTCAGTTTTTGCGGAGACGAACCCAATTTCGCGGTTCAAACCGAGATCATGCCATTGTTTCGATGAGAACCCATCTGCAAATATGCTACCATTTTCTGGTAGGAATTTTCCGTTTAAGAAGCTGACAAATTCTGTTCTTTCAGCATTTTCCTGGCAATGAATACCAACAAACTCTCCCGGTGCCGCGCTGATGTTATAGGGCTGAATATCCTTGTTGTCTTCGTTAGATGGCAAGACAAGATCACGAATGCGAAACGCACCTTTTTCCAATTTTTGCCCAGCTTCATCAGATTCAAGGTTTTTATCAGCAATGCGGTCAAAGACATTACACCGTTTTCTCGCCAATCGAATGTTTTGAATTTCATGAAAGAGAGTGAGTGCGCGGGCAAAAGGTTGCACCATGCGCCCCGTCAAGAGTGAGCAGCAGGCAAGTGCTGCCAGGCTCATATCGCCACCAATAACACGAACGGCTCCAAAGGATACGACACAAATCATCATCATATTTGAAAAAATCACACCCTGTGCCTGCAGTTTGTTCGTGCTGATAATGGCATTATAACTTGAAACCGTCGACGTTTTCTGAAGCATCTCAAAACGGCGGAGCAATTGACTTTCAACTGCAAGGTTCTTAACCGTTTGGATGTTGGAAAATGTTTCCAGTAGAAAATCGTTTTGTCTGGCATCTTGTTGAGAGCGGTTATCAAGAAATAATTGAATTTCCTGTCCTTGAAGATAACTAAACAAACCAAAAGCAATAATGAGTACAATCGGTACGAATACCAATGCACCGCCGACCAGCGCAACCATTGCCAAGAAGATAAACGCCATGGGAATATCAATCAAAATCGTGCGGTTCTGACTTCCTTGAAAGTTGCTATATTCGGCAATGGCATCCAGTCCATCTAGCCATTTGGCCCGGGAAATTGTCGCTCGTTCGCCAGGATTTGCGTTCAGAAGCTGGTTCATTGCCAATTGCTGCGCTCGATGACTGTTTTTCAAGGCAGCCCAGCCGAGAATGTATGATCTTAGACTTCTTAGCACTGTATCAAGGATCACAGCGGCCAAAAGCCCTGCAACTAACCAAAATAATGTTGCACCTGCTTGATTTGGTAAAATGCGATCATAGACTTGAAAAATTGCTAAAGGCATCGCTAAACCTAAAAGATTGGCTATGAGCGAGATGATGAGAACCTGCTTTGTTAAAGGTGTGTCAGCCTCTGCAACAACGGGGTTTCTCGCCGAACTCCGCGTGTCATCATCATCTCCAACTACCGCAGAAAATTCGCTGGCCTTAGCCTTTATTTTTTCTCTCAGTTTGAGCGCCATCAGTTTGTTAATGCCAATCTAATAAAATCTACCGGTGAATATAATTAACTAGTAACCTCAATTTCTTAGCATCTTATTAACCATAGTTAGATTGCCGCAAACTTGCGAAAATGGCCTTTGTTCCAATAATTGGGAACAAAAATGGGCATCAAATAAATCTGGAGTCATTTTGTTAACTATGATGTCAGGTTCTTAGATCTTGCAATGAACGCCTCAACGTTTTGAAAACTTTTACAACTAAGTTGAGGATTCGACATTGGCAGGAGCTATTATGTCTAAAGTAGAGCAAGGTACCGGAAAAGCGGTCGCAGCTAAGAAAAACAAAGTGGATGCAGATCTGCTTGATCCGGGTAGCGAAACACCCATTGAACGGATGGATATCGTTCTTCCAGGGGCGGAAGAGATAGGTGCGCCAGCAACGCACGCCAATGAACAGCCGCTGGATGCCAGCGTCAAAACTTCATCTCCTGCACAAACTAATGACGGCAATCAGAATCCCGAAAACACTGAATCTAGCTCCTTCGGTGACACGGACCCTTCTGCTGTTAATGCACCAACTTCCAATTCCGTTGGTCAAACCGGTTCTATTAGAATTGACAATGCTCCGCCCTTAGATGGCGCCGATGCTGCTTCAAATGACGATGGTGTTGACGCGCCATTGGCTCCTGAAAGCAATTTAGCCGACGCACAGTCAAACACATCCGCAAATAACCAACAGCAGATATCATCTTCTTCGCCAACTTCACCCACCGGTACAGGGGAAGGTGAAGAAATCAATGTTGCACCTGTTGATATTGCAATTAGCAATGATGAAATTGCAGAAAATGCTAGTGGCGGTACTGTTATAGCAACTCTTTCCACAGTTGATGGCAACGTCAATGATCAACACACATATGCCATCATCAATGATCCGTCAGGTTTCTTTGAAATAGTTGGCGATGAAATTCGTGTGAAGGAAGGTGCTGACCTGGATTTTGAGGTGTCTCCAGTACATGAACTCACAATCGAGGTCACGGATAGTGCAGGAAACACTTTCTCAGAAGTCATGACCATAAATCTAACAGATGTGAACGAACATGATGTGTCGTCTATTTCCGACACAAATGGCGCCACCAATGAAATCTCGGAAGATGCATCTGATGGTGATAGTGTTGGACTGGTCGCTTCGGCATTTGATGCGGACGGCACAAACAATTCCGTCACGTATAGCTTGTCGGATGATGCTGGCGGAATTTTCACGATTGATGAAGATACAGGTGAAGTCACAATTGCCAATGCATCTGGTATTGATTACGAAAATGCAACCAGCCATACAATCGAGGTCACAGCGACATCTGCAGATGGGTCTACTTCGACGCAAAACTTCACCATCGATATTACTGATATTGATGAACATGATGTCGGTGCGATTTCTGACACAGATGGTTCAGCCAATACGATTGCTGAAAATGTGTCTAATGGCGATAGCGTTGGAATTACAGCATCTGCGACAGACGCCGATGGTTCAAATAATACAGTGACTTACAGTCTATCTGATGATGCTGGCGGCATCTTTACAATTGACGCCAATACAGGCGAAGTCTCAATTGCGGATGCATCAGGCATTGATTATGAAACAGCGACTAGTCACACAATTGAAGTCACCGCCACATCTGAAGATGGGTCTACATCAACACAGAGCTACGCAATTAATGTGAGCGATGTCGATGAGTTCGATGTTAGTGCAGTCTCAGATAATGATGGTGCATCCAACGCGGTTGATGAAGATGCATCTGTAGGCGACACTGTGGGTATCACAGCCCTTGCGACGGATGGTGATGCAACAAATTCGGATGTTACATATTCCCTCTCTGATGACGCAGGTGGTTTGTTTGATATTGATCCAAATACAGGTGTGGTCACCGTTGCTGGATCACTTGATGCTGAAACAGATACATCGCACACCATTGAAGTCACCGCGACGTCTGATGATGGATCAACATCAACGCAAACATTCTCAATTGGTGTGAATGATGTCAATGAGACATCAATTACAGCGATTTCTGATACGGATGGTTCAGGAAACTCTGTTACTGAAGGTGCATCTGTTGGCACAGCCGTTGGTATTACGGCTTTCGCCTCTGATGCTGATGCAACTGATACAGTCAGCTATTCATTGTCGTCCAACCCAGGCGATTTCTTCGCGATTGATGCCAATACTGGCGAAGTGACGGTTGCTTCTGCTCTAGATTATGAAACAGATACGTCTCACACAATTGAAGTGACGGCCACAAGCTCTGACGGCACAACATCAACGCAAACATTCACAATTGCCGTGGATGATGAAGATGAACATGATGTTGGTGCGATTTCTGACACAGATGGTTCAGCCAATACAATTGCTGAAAATGTATCAAATGGCGACAGTGTTGGGATCACAGCTTCTGCAACAGATGCAGATGGTTCAAATAATACAGTAACTTACGCATTGTCTGATGATGCTAGTGGCATCTTTACAATTGACGCCAATACAGGCGAAGTCTCAATTGCGGATGCATCAAGCATTGATTATGAAACAGCAACCAGCCACACAATTGAAGTCACCGCCACATCTGAAGATGGCTCGACATCAACACAAAGCTATACGATTAATGTCAGCGATGTTGATGAATTCGATGTCACTGCAATTACAGATACTGATGCAACAGCGAATTCTGTTGATGAAAATGCTTCCGTGGGTGATACGGTCGGTATTACTGCGCTTGCAACTGATGGTGATGCGACAGATAGCGTGACCTATTCGCTCTCTGATGATGCAGGTGGTCTCTTTGATATTGATCCAAATACAGGTGTGGTCACCGTTGCTGGATCACTTGATGCTGAAACAGATACATCGCACACAATTGAAGTGACTGCGACATCAGATGATGGCTCAACGTCGACGCAGACATTCTCCATTGGCGTGAATGATGTCAATGAAACGTCCATTACAGCGATTTCCGATACAGACGGTTCTGGAAATTCTGTCACAGAAGGCGCCTCTGTTGGCACAGCTGTTGGCATTACAGCCTTCGCATCAGATGCGGATGAAACAGATACAATCAGCTACTCGCTTTCTTCAAATCCTGGTGGATTCTTCGCTATGCGACGTCTGATGATGGATCAACATCAACGCAAACATTCTCAATTGGTGTGAATGATGTCAATGAGACATCAATTACAGCGATTTCTGATACAGACGGTACTGGTAATTCAGTTTCAGAAGGTGCATCGGTTGGCACAGCTGTTGGCATTACAGCCTTTGCATCAGATGCGGATGCAACAGATACTGTGAGCTATTCGCTCTCATCAAACCCAGGTGGATTCTTTGCAATTGACGCCAATACCGGTGAAGTGACGGTAGCTGGTTCCCTCGATTACGAAACAGATACATCTCACACAATTGAAGTTACAGCGACATCAGATGATGGATCAACATCAACGCAAACATTCACTATCGCTGTAGGTGATGAAGATGAACATGATGTTGGTGCGATCTCCGACACAGATGGTTCAGCCAATACAATTGCTGAAAATGTGTCCAATGGCGATAGCGTTGG
>JAEPMD010000022.1:0-26777 GCA_017644105.1 Rhizobiaceae bacterium
TTGGAACTCGCTTTTTCCATGATATCGCGTGCGGTATCGGCAAGGTTATGCTCGCAAAGTGATTTGCCAACATCGATCCCTTGTGCTGCAAGGAACGTATTGGCCATGCCGCCACCAATGACCAAGGCATCGACTTTTTCAATCAGGTTGCTGAGAAGATCGATCTTTGTCGAAACCTTTGCACCACCCACAATTGCGACGACTGGTCTAATCGGTTGGCCCAAACCTTTTTCAAGTGCTTCAAGCTCTGCCTGCATTGTTCGCCCGGCGTAAGACGGCAAATGGTGAGTAAGTCCTTCTGTCGATGCATGCGCGCGGTGTGCGGCAGAGAAGGCATCATTGATATAAATGTCGCCATTTTCTGCGAGTGCTTTGGCAAAGTCAGGATCGTTTTTCTCTTCACCTTTATGGAAGCGGGTATTTTCGAGTAGTAAAAGATCGCCGCTATTCATGGCTTCTACGGCTTCTTTTGCTGCATCACCAATACAATCGTCAGCAAAATGGACGTGCTTGTCCAAAACTTCTTCAACAGAATTGGCAATCGGAGAAAGTGACATAGATGGAACGACTTCACCTTTGGGACGACCAAAATGTGCCATTAGAATAACTTTCGCACCTTTTTTGGTGAGCTCTTGAATAGTTGGCGCGACACGTTCAATGCGCGTGACATCTGTGACTTTGCCGTCTTTTACTGGAACATTGAGATCCACACGCACTAAAATGCGTTTGCCGTGAATATCTTGGATGTCGTCAATTGTTTTAAATGTCATATGTCTCACCTACGCCGATATTAAAGCCGTGCTTGGGAATTGGCTGAATATCTTCTTTGTAATTTTGATCAGTTTCATTCAGTGTTCGTTTGGAACACTTTAAACAAAAAAACCGGAATTCGTCATTCCGGTTTTTTATCTTTTATATTTTTGAGCTTAGATAAGCTTGCCCATTGCAACAGCAGTATCTGCCATTCTGTTTGAGAAGCCCCACTCATTGTCGTACCAAGTTAGGATGCGAACTAGGTTGCCTTCCATCACTTTGGTTTGATCCATTTGGAAGATCGATGAATGTGGGTTATGGTTCATGTCGATTGAAACCAATGACTCATCTGTATAGCTCAAGATACCTTTAAGTGGACCGTCAGCAGCTTCGCGAATGGCGTTGTTGACTTCTTCCTCTGTCACATTACGTGATGGGATGAATTTAAGGTCAACCACAGATACGTTTGGTGTTGGTACACGGATCGCAGAACCGTCAAGCTTGCCTTTTAGCTCAGGAAGAACAAGGCCAATCGCTTTCGCAGCACCAGTTGATGTTGGGATCATAGACATCGCTGCTGCACGTGCGCGATACAAATCTTTGTGCATTGTATCAAGTGTTGGCTGGTCACCTGTATATGAGTGAATTGTTGTCATATAGCCTTTTTCAATGCCGAATGCATTGTTGAGGACATAAGCGACAGGTGTTAGACAGTTTGTTGTACAAGAAGCGTTCGACACAACTTTGTCGTCTGATGTCAGGCTATCTTCGTTCACACCATAAACAATGGTTTTAACGTCGTTGCCGCCTGGCGCAGAGATCAACACACGGCTTGAACCATTTTCCAAATGCATCGATGCTTTTTCACGATTTGCAAAAATACCAGTACATTCAAGAGCGACATCCACATCCGCCCAAGGCAGTTCTTTTGGATCGCGAATAGCTGTCACTTTAATTGGGCCTTGACCAACATCAATGGTGTCACCATCGACTGTAACTGTGCCAGGAAATTTGCCGTGCACACTGTCATAACGCATGAGATGCGCATTTGTTTCCACTGGGCCAAGATCATTGATGGCTACAACTTCGATATCAGTACGACCTGATTCCATAATGCCACGTAAAACGTTACGTCCAATGCGACCAAAACCATTGATAGCGACTTTAACTGTCATATTTGTTCTCCGATTATTCGAATTAAAAGGGTGGCTTTGTCCCCACCTTTTTATAGTTATAGCTTTGCTTCAACTGCAGCGACTGTGTCTTCTGCTGTGATGCCGAAATGTTTGTAAAGCTCTTTATATGGGCCTGATGCACCAAATGAATTCATGCCGATAAAGATGCCATCATTTCCAATGAACTGATCCCAGCCCTGGCGAACACCAGCTTCGATCGCAACTTTAATTGGGCTGTCGCCAATAATCGCTGCTTTGTAGTCAGCATCCTGATCATCAAACAGATCCATACAAGGCACAGATACAACACGTGTCGAATGACCTTTGGCATCCAGTGCAGCTTTGGCTTCCATGGCGATTTCAACTTCTGAGCCAGATGCGAAGATCGTGACTTTTGCATCGCTTTCAGATGCAAGCTCATAAGCGCCGTGGGCACATAGATTTTCTTCAACATAAGATGTGCGAACAGCCGGCAGACCCTGACGTGTAAGCGCAATCCCAGAAGGACGTTTTGTTGATGAAAGCGCCAATTCCCAACATTCCAATGTCTCTGTAATATCAGCTGGACGGAACATGTTGAAATTCGGGATCGCACGAAGTGCGGCCATGTGTTCAACAGGTTGGTGTGTTGGACCATCTTCACCCAGGCCGATGGAATCGTGCGTAAGAACGTGAATAACGCGAATTCCCATCAAGGCTGCAAGCCGGATGGATGGACGGCAATAATCTGAGAAGATCAAGAAGCCGCCTGAATAAGGAAGCAAACCGCCGTGAAGTGCGATACCGTTCATCATCGCAGCCATACCGTGCTCGCGAATACCATAGTGAATGTAGCGGCCAGAGAAATCATCTGGTGTGATAGAAGCTGTCTGGCTTGTTTTGGTGTTGTTTGAACCGGTCAAGTCAGCCGAACCACCAATTGTTTCTGGTGTTGCGCCATTGATAACTTCAAGAACCAATTGAGAAGCTTTACGTGTTGCTTCTTTTGGTTTGTCTTCAGCAAGCGCCTTTTTGTAAGCATCAAGCGCTGGTGCCAAAGCACCTGGTAATTCGCCGCTCATGCGACGATCAAATTTACATTTGATATCGGCATCGCCTTCATCAAGACGCTTTTGCCAATCTTTGCGGATTTTTGCTGAACGCAAACCCGCAAGACGCCAAGCATCCAATATGTCTGATGGAATTTCAAATGGCTCTGACGTCCAGCCCAAAGCTTCACGTGTTAGTGCGATTTCTTCATCACCCAGAGGTGAACCGTGCGCGCCGGCTGTGCCGCCTTTATTTGGTGCGCCATAGCCAATGGTTGTCTTACAAGCGATCATTGTTGGCTTGTCAGACTTTTTGGCTTCTTCGATTGCAGCTGAAATTGCGTCTGCATCGTGACCATCAACAGCCAATGTATTCCAATTTGCTGATTGGAAACGCATGGCTTGATTTGTTGAGTCACTCACTGACACAGCGCCATCAATTGAAATATTGTTGTCGTCCCAAAGTACGATCAGCTTGTTGAGCTTTAAATGACCGGCAAGTGTGATGGCCTCTTGGCTAATGCCTTCCATCAAACAACCATCGCCAACAAGCGCATAGGTGTTGTGCTCAACAAGGTCTGAGCCAAACTCATCAGCAAGTTTGCGTTCTGCAATTGCCATGCCAACAGCATTTGCAATGCCCTGGCCCAAAGGACCTGTTGTTGTTTCGATGCCTGAAATATGGCCGTATTCTGGGTGACCCGCAGTTTTATGACCTGTTTGACGGAAATTTTTCAGATCATCCATTGTGATGTCGTCGTATCCAGTCAGGTAGAGCAGTGAATAAATAAGCATTGAACCGTGACCAGCAGACAGCACAAAGCGATCGCGATCTGGCCAATCTGGGTTTTTAGGGTCAAATTTAAGGTGCTGGCTAAAAAGCACGGTCGCAATATCTGCTGCGCCCATTGGAAGGCCGGGATGGCCAGAATTTGCTTTTTGCACTGCGTCCATGGAAAGCGCACGAATAGCGTTCGCCATTTGATGATGTTTTACTGTGGATGTCATATTTATGCCTGTTTTTCACCGTCTACGGAGGGGCTAAGAAACTGCCTGTAATCAGCGCGGGCAGTCATAGCAGTTCGCTTGTAGGAGTCAATCAATTGCGCAGAAATAGCTCCAAAAACCATAGAGATTTGATGAAGTAGTCAGAAAAACGGTCTGATTCTGCGATTTGATGTGTATGGCAAAGTCGATTATATGTGGTCTTGTTGACGGTTTTCAACGCTTATGAAAATGTTCTTTCGCGTGATTTTCTTAAAGCTTGATTCGTTTGAGTGACGGGAGCCTTTGTTCAATGAAGCCTGATGATGTGACAGTAAAAACTGCTTTGGATCAATTAGTGAGCGCTGTGAATTCTTTGGAAAATGCAGTGGGGCAACGAATTGAAAATCAAAAAGATGCTGTCCAATCGAGCGAAGAGCTAAAATCCATGCTTATGGACAGAACGAGATTGGCCGAAGAATTGGATCAGGCAGAACATAGAGCCAATAAATTGGAAGAAGCCAATCGAGAAGTGTCGCGCCGTCTTGTGACAGCTATGGAAACCATTCGAGCGGTTTTAGACCGAGGATAAATAATAATATATGGCTCAAGTCACCGTTAATATTGATGGCAAATCCTATCGCATGGCCTGCGAAGAGGGGCAGGAAGATCATTTAAATGAACTTGCCTCACGATTTGACCGTTATGTTTCGCATTTGCGCGACCAATTTGGTGAAATTGGCGATTTGCGGCTCACCGTTATGGCTGGCATTATGGTTATGGACGAATTGAGCGAAGTGCAAAGCAAGCTTAAAGGCGCTGAATCCGAGCTTGATTCGGTTAAAACCACCCGTGATAAAGTCTTGCAAGACGTTGAGCGCACCGATGGTGATATGGCCAAAGCGCTTGGTGGAGTGGCTCAACAAATCGCCAGCATTGCGCAAAAACTTAACGACAGTAAGTAGTTTTAAATCTCAAAATCCTCTTTTTCGATTTTAGTCCAGTGGTGATTTTGCTGGGATATTGCTGATTTTCTCAGAATTTGGTTGGCATTCGTCATCTCATCGCACTATATGGTGAAAGCGATCTGCTCTTTACGACAGGACTTCAATTCCTCGGGCCTTACTGAATTCTAAGGGAGCTATCCCTGCCTTAGCTCGTGGGCTTTGGCAAACGGCACCCACCTACATTGTAGGTTCCTAGGATTTCACAACGTCCATCGATTGTAAGCGGATCGCACGTTACCTACCGTAAAACGACATGTGAAATGAACACGCATGACTGATATCCAAACTCTCAAAAAAGACATCCGCAAACAGGCTCTCTCGCGTCGAGATGAATTGACCATAGAGGAGCGGACAGCGTTTTCTCAACAGATCAAAGATGCTTTTTTTGAGTTGGATATTGCGACCGGTGTTATGACATCGGCGTTTTTGCCGATCAAAACAGAAGTTGATCTCAATGGATTGATCCATGAGATGTGGGAACAGAAACGGGATGTGTGTCTGCCCTATATGCTTGATAAAGCGCATATTGAATTTCGCATTTATGATGCTGACACAATGCTCGTTGATAATGGGTTTGGCACGGTCGCGCCAAATGATGCATCTGATGTTGTTGATCCTGATGTCATGCTGGTTCCATTATCCGCTTTTGATGAAACCGGTGGCCGGATTGGCTATGGTGCAGGCTTTTATGACCGCGCTATTGCAAAACTACTCGAAGCGGACAAAACACCGCTCTTAATCGGCGTCGCATTTTCGTGTCAGCAGGTGGAACTTGTTCCATGTGAAGATCATGATGTTCCGCTTGATATGATTTTGACCGAGAATGGCTTGATTATAGCGGATTAGCCTCATATAGAAGCGCCATGAAGATACTTTTTTTAGGTGATATGGTCGGCTCGACAGGGCGTGAAGCCGTCTGGGAACGCTTGCCAGGTTTACGCAGCGACTACAATCTCGATTTCATTATCGTGAATGGTGAAAATGCTGCGCATGGTTTTGGCATTACCGAAGAGATTTTTACCAAAACCATTGATGCTGGTGCTGATGTGGTAACGACGGGTAATCATGTTTGGGCTCAAAAAGAAGCCCTTAGTTTTTGCGAGCGGCATGACAATTTCCTTCGGCCGGCAAATTATCCAAAAGGCACACCGGGCAAGGGTGCTTATCTCTATGAAGCCCGTAATGGTGCACGTGTTCTTGTCTCCAATATAATGGGACGCGTTTATATGCACCCCGATCTTGATGATCCATTTGCTTGTGCTGAAGAGGTTTTGGGATCTTGTCCAATGGGCGAGGTGGCCGATGCAGTGGTGATTGATTTTCATGCAGAAGCGACCAGCGAAAAACAATGTTTTGGTCACTTTGTTGATGGGCGTGCGAGCCTTGTTGTCGGCACGCACACTCATATGCCAACGGCTGATTATCAGATCTTAGATGCTGGGACGGGCTATATGTCCGATGCTGGAATGTGCGGAGATTATAATTCCTCCCTCGGCATGGAAAAAGAAGAATTGATCAATCGGTTTGTGACGAAGATACCGCGCGGACGCATGGAAATTGCCACCGGTCCAGCTACAATTTGTGGTGTGGCGGTTGAAGTGTCAGACCGGACCGGATTGACGGAAAAAATTGCACCTTTGCGTTTGGGCGCAAGATTAGAAGAGAATATTCCGTATTTTTGGTAGTTGTTTGCGTTCAAGTTGGACTCAACAGGCGCGCAGACACTAGACGGACGTGCTGATTGTTTTTATAAGGCACGATAATTAAGAACATCGATTATTGCGATAAGAGGATACCATGGCAGGCCATTCCAAGTTTAAGAATATTCAACATCGTAAAGGACGTCAGGACGCAGTGCGTTCAAAAATGTTCTCAAAGCTTGCGCGTGAGATCACGGTGGCTGCGAAAATGGGTGCGCCTGATCCGGCAATGAACCCACGTCTTCGTTTGGCTGTGCAAAACGCTAAATCGCAGTCTATGCCAAAAGACAATATCACCCGTGCGATCAACAAAGCTGCGGATAAAGACGGTGAGAATTATGATGAAGTGCGTTACGAGGGTTATGGCCCTGGCGGTATTGCTGTGATTGTTGAAGCGCTTACAGACAATCGCAATCGCACAGCATCAAATGTGCGTACAGCATTTACAAAATCAGGCGGTGCACTTGGCGAGACAGGTTCTGTTGGCTTTATGTTTGATCGCGTTGGCGAAATTATCTATCCGCTTGAAGTGGGTGATGAAGATGCTGTGATGGAAGCTGGTATCGAAGCTGGTGCTGATGATGTGGTGACCGACGAAGAAGGCCACACAATTTATTGTGCATTTGAAGATATTGGCGATGTGTCGTCTGCACTTGAAGCCGCTTTGGGCGAGCCGAAAACGGTTAAGCCAATTTGGAAGCCGCAAAATGAGACGCCAATTGATAAAGAAAAAGCCGAACAGGTTTTGCGTTTCATGGATGTTTTGGATGACGATGATGATGTTCAAAACGTTTATTCAAACTTCGATATCTCAGACGAAGTGATGGCTGAACTTTCATAGTTTTGCTGTTCTATAGATGATTTCTTGAAAGCCGGGCCATCGCTCGGCTTTTTTTGTGAAGCGCTTGTTGGCGAAATGCGTATTTGGCAGCAACTAAGGCCATTTTCCTTTAGAAATGTGTTATTTGTTTTTGTTTTGTTCACGTTTTTCGTAGATGTTATGGCGAAACATGAATAGGGTGACCTTATGAGCAAAGCGATTCGAATTATTGGCATTGATCCCGGGCTGCGAAATACCGGATGGGGTATTGTTGATTCATTGGGCAATTCTTTGCGCTTTGTGGCTTCGGGTGTTGTTCATTCCGACGCGAAGTTGGATTTGGCGTCGCGATTATGCCAATTGCACGATGGACTTGAAGAGATCATCCATGCGCACCAGCCCTTTGAAGCGGCGGTTGAAAATACCTTTGTGAACGTTAACCCCACTTCAACTCTTAAACTTGGGCAGGCACGTGGAATAGCCATGCTGGTGCCTGCGCGAGCAGGACTACGGGTATCTGAATATGCGCCAAATGCGGTGAAAAAATCAGTGATTGGCGTAGGGCACGGCGATAAAAAGCAAATTCACATGATGGTCAAAGTGCTCATGCCTAGGGCTGAGTTTAAAACAGATGATGCGGCTGACGCGCTGGCGATTGCGATTTGTCACGCGCATAACCGTACAGCTCAGACACACAAATTAGCGGCGATTTAGATATGATTGGCAAACTTAAAGGTACCATAGACGAGATTGCAGGTGATTATATTTTGGTGGACGTCCATGGCGTTTGTTATGTCGTCTTTTGTTCATCGCGCACGCTTGGCGCGGTTGGATCACAAGGTGAAGCGGTGATCCTTTATATCGAAACCTATGTGCGTGAGGATCAGCTCAAACTGTTTGGTTTTAAAACAGAAGTCGAACGCGAGTGGTTTCGATTATTACAAAGCGTTCAAGGCGTTGGCGCAAAGGTCGCGCTGGCGATTTTATCAACTTTATCAGCATCAGATCTCGCAAATGCCATTGCACTGCAGGATAAAGCTATGGTCGCGCGCGCGCCCGGTATTGGGCCAAAAGTGGCACAACGCATTGTGACCGAACTTAAAAATAAAGCGCCAGCTCTTGGCGGTATTGATGCACCGGATATGGGGCTTAAACAAGAAATTGGTGAGGGCGTGGCTTCCGCGCCTGTGGCAGACGCTGTTTCTGCACTTTGCAATTTGGGTTATTCGCGCGATCAGGCAGCTGGTGCGGTTGGCGCGGCCGTGCGCGATGCCGGGGAAGATGCAGATAGTGCAAAACTCATCCGTTTGGGCTTGAAAGAACTAGCCAAATAATGTGTCCCGTGCGAGTAAGTAGTCATGAGCGAACAAAATCCTATTCTTGATCCTGAAAAGCGCGGTGAAGACCTAGAAGCTAATTTGCGTCCGCAATCTCTCGATGATTTTACCGGACAGGCAGAAGCGCGCGCGAATTTAAAGATCTTTATTGAAGCTGCGAAAAACCGCGGTGAAGCGCTCGATCATGTACTTTTTGTCGGCCCTCCTGGATTGGGTAAAACAACCTTGTCGCAAATCATGGCGAAAGAGCTTGGGGTAAATTTCAGATCAACGTCTGGGCCTGTGATAGCCAAAGCGGGTGATCTGGCAGCGCTTCTGACCAATCTGGAAGAACGCGATGTTTTATTTATCGATGAGATCCATCGGTTAAACCCAGCCGTTGAAGAGATTTTATATCCCGCGATGGAAGATTTTCAGCTCGATTTGATCATCGGTGAGGGGCCGGCGGCGCGTTCGGTCAAAATTGATCTGGCCAAATTTACGCTCGTTGCGGCAACCACGCGATTGGGATTGCTGACAAATCCTCTGCGTGACCGTTTTGGCATTCCGGTGCGTTTACAGTTTTATACAGTGCAAGAACTTGAAGCCATCGTGCGTCGTGGGGCACGGATCATGGGTCTCAACATGACGGATGAGGGCGCTGAAGAAATTGCCCGTCGTGCACGCGGAACGCCTCGTATTGCTGGACGATTGCTTCGTAGGGTGCGAGATTTCGCTGAAGTTGCGAAAGCTGAAGCGGTCACAAGAGAAATCGCGGATAATGCGCTGACACGTCTTTCAGTTGATGCTGTGGGCCTTGATCAGCTAGATCGTCGTTATTTGACCATGATTGCCAGCAATTTTGGTGGTGGTCCGGTTGGGATTGAAACAATTGCCGCTGGACTATTTGAACCGCGCGATGCAATTGAAGACATTATCGAGCCCTACCTTATTCAACAGGGTTTTATTCAACGCACACCGCGGGGCCGCTTATTAACAGCGAATGCTTGGAAGCATTTGGGACTAAATCCACCCAAAGACTTTGAAGCCCAGCAAACGAGCCTTTTTCAGGATGAGGACTGATCTTTAATGCAACAGCATTTCACAGGTGAACTCACCGAGACCGGTCACCAACTCGTACAGCGGGTTTATTATGAAGATACCGATTTTTCAGGTGCTGTATATCACGCGCGGTATCTCCATTTTATGGAACGGGCGCGGACTGAATTTATCCGTTGCAAAGGGCTGATCCAGAGTGAAAGCCATGCCACAGATGATCCATCTGATGCTGTCGCTTTTATGGTGGGCCGGATTGAAATTGATTATCGCAGACCGGCGCGAATGGATGATGTTTTAACAATTACAACCGAGCCAATCAGAGCCAAAGGTGCACGGATGATATTGTCGCAAAAAATTCAGCGCGGCGATGAATTATTGATCGAAGCAGAGGTGACTGTAGCTTGCGTGAATGGCAATGGCCGACCGCGCCGCTTGCCAGAATCTCTTCTTTAGGCCGATTTCGTTCAAATTCACGTGAACTTTCCCCTCAAAACCTTAAATCCTAACGCTTCATTAACCATAATTATGGCCTAGTGAATGGGATTTTTATGTTGTTGGGAAATGCGCCAAACTTTAAACGCATTTTTTCGACAAAAGAAGCTGAAGTTGAGCTTTGTTTGATCACTCGGGGTCCATTTTGTCGTTGAAAGACCCAGTGCAAAAGCTCGCATGAGACTGTTTTAAAGGGACTTGATATGGAACAGGTTGGGTTGGCCGCAACGTCAGAAGTTACGCTGCTGTCGTTATTTCTGGAAGCCGGATTTATTGTAAAGCTGGTGATGATCGGCTTGGTGATTGCCTCCATTTGGACATGGGCAATCGTCGTCGATAAGGTCATGGCCTATAACAAATTCAAAAGACAGCTTGATCGCTTTGAAGATCTGTTCTGGTCTGGCCAATCCTTGGAAGAGTTATATCGCTCGCTTTCAGACCGCAAAAAGAACACTGGCATGAGTGCAATTTTTCTTGCGGCGATGCAGGAATGGAAGAAGTCTTTCGAACGCGGTGCGAAATCACCCATGGGCCTGCAAATGCGGATCGATAAAGCAATGGATGTGTCACTCTCGCGCGAATCTGAATCCTTAGAAGCTCGTCTTGGTTGGCTTGCCACTATTGGTTCTGCCGCACCCTTCATTGGCCTGTTCGGTACTGTGATTGGTATTATGACATCGTTCCAGGCTATTGCTGGTTCCAAATCAACAAACCTTGCTGTGGTGGCTCCTGGTATTGCGGAAGCGTTGTTGGCAACAGCTATTGGTCTGCTTGCCGCTATTCCGGCAGTGATTGCCTATAATAAATTCTCCGCTGATGCTGCAAAACTAAGCGGCCGTATGGAAGGTTTTGCGGATGAGTTTTCTGGCATTTTGTCCCGCCAGTTAGACGAGCGTCAGCAGATGCAGGCGCAACAACAAGCTCAACAGCCAGTCCAGCAAGCACCTCGTCAAAATATCCATCCACATGCCCAATCATCAGGGATGTAGATCATGGGTATGAGTATGCAAGGCGCAGCAGGGCGCCAATCATCGCGAAGACGTGGCCGCAGAATGCAGCCGATGAGCGAGATCAATGTCACGCCATTTGTGGATGTGATGTTGGTGCTTTTGATCATTTTCATGGTTGCCGCACCACTTTTAACGGTTGGGGTTCCCATAGATTTACCTGAAACTGAAGCTAAGGCGCTCAATTCAGATACGCAGCCGATTACGGTGTCGGTGAATGCTGAAGGCGGGATTTTCCTGCAGGAAACAGAGATCGCGCTGAATGAAGTTGTGCCCAAGCTTGAAGCGATTTCAACAACGGGTTTTAGCGAGCGTATATATGTGCGCGGTGACGCCAATGCGGATTATGGCACGGTGATGAAGGTTATGGCGCGCATTTCAGCAGCAGGATACAAGAATCTTGGTTTGGTGACACAGCAGGAGCAGGACGGTTAAGTCATGCAGCTAAGTCTTTCCATTTCAACTGTGGTGCATGCCGGGCTCCTTGGATGGGCGCTCGTTTCTTTTAGTGCGCCAAAAACACTTGAAGTGGCAGATGTTGAAGCTGTGCCTGTATCGATTGTTCCGATTGAGGAATTAACCCAAGTTGTTGAGGGTGAGAAAGATGCGGATGCGAAGATCAAACCAGCACCAACACCAACGGAAAGTCAGGTTAAGGTCGAAGACGCACAAAATGCTGGTGAGAATGAAGTTGATCTAAAAAGCTTGGAAGTGCCCGTGCCTAGTCAGACAGAAATTGTCTCCAAAGCACCACCGAAAGCTGAAGAAAAACCGAAACCCGCTCCAGAGCCTGAACCAAAACCAGAGCCAGTTCAAGAAATCAAACCAGAGCCTGAAAAGCCAAGTGCGCCAGCTACTGAAATTGCTGCATTGCCTGAACCTGCGGCACCTGCGTTGTCTGATCCTGTTAAAGATGCAATTAATACCGCTGAACCTATCGCCGAGCAGCCAGTAGCCCTACCGAAAACCGGTCCGGTGCCGGTATTCCGCGATGATGTGGCGCCCGCAAAAACGGCGAAAACGCCGGATCGCAAAAAAGTAGAAGCCACGCAAACAGCGTCCAGCTCACAGCGTGAGAGTGATTTCAATTCTGACGAGATCGCGTCACTGCTTAATAAGCAAGATGCGCAAGGTGGTGGCGCGAAAACATCGCAACAACAAGCGGGGCTTGGCGCTCAAACATCATCACCTGCTGCGAAGTTATCGCAAAGCGAGATGGATGCATTGCGCGGTCAAATCCAACGCTTTTGGAATATTATCCCGGGTATGGCAGATGGCGAAGATATCCGGATTACCGTTTCCATGCAGCTCGATCGCTCTGGCAATATTGTCGGGCAACCTGATGTCAGCGCGACAGGTGGTTCGCAATCCACACGTTTAACCTTGGCTGGTAGTGCTCGACGTGCTGTGTTGCGCGCACAACCATTTGAACTGCCAGCTGACAAATATGATACCTGGTCTCAGGTCATAGTGAATTTTGATCCAAGCCAATTATTTTAATAACAGGATATAGTTTTATGCACTTGATATATAGAACCTTTGACGCATCTAAATGGGTGTTGATGCTTATGTTCGTGATGGTGTTGAGCAGCATCAAACCAAGTTTCGCAGTTGTTGAAATTGATATTAATCAAGCCAATATTGAGCCCTTGCCCATTGCGGTGATCGATTTTGTGTCCTCCGATCCAGCTGGTAAGCAAATCAGCGATGTTGTTGAAGCTGATTTGGCCCGCTCAGGCTTGTTCAATCCTGTTAAAAAAGCAGCCTTTATTCAAAAAATCACCGATCCGAATGCGACACCGCGCTTTGCTGATTGGCAGGTTATCAACGCACAAGCGCTCGTAACCGGGTTAGTATCGCGCGAAGCTGATGGGCGTTTGAAAGTTGAATTCCGACTTTGGGATGTGTTTGCTGGACAGCAATTGATTGGTCAGAGACTATTTGCAAAATCAGAGAATTGGCGGCGCTTGGCCCATATTGTGGCCGATGCGATTTACGAACGTCTTACCGGTGAAAAAGGTTATTTTGATACACGTGTTGTATTTGTGTCTGAAAGCGGCCCAAAAACAGACCGCGTCAAACAGCTTGCGATTATGGACCAAGATGGCGCTAATCTTAAAACGCTGACCAATGGTAATGACCTTGTGCTGACACCGCGCTTTTCGCCAAGTAAGCAAGAGATCACCTATATGTCGTTTGAAGGTGGGCAGCCGCGTGTTTATCTTTTGCAATTGGAAACAGGTCAGCGAGAACTCGTCGGCAATTTCCCAGGCATGACATTTTCCCCGCGTTTTTCGCCCGATGGTCAGAAAGTGATTATGAGCCTACAAGAAGGTGGCAATGCAAATATTTATACAATGGACTTGCGCTCTCGACGTACAACGCGTTTAACCAATACAGCTGCGATTGATACATCTCCATCCTATTCACCAGATGGGTCACAGATCGTGTTTGAATCTGATCGTGGTGGTCGTCAGCAACTTTATGTCATGGATGCAAATGGTGGTAATCAGCGACGCATCTCGTTTGGCAGCGGGTCTTATTCAACGCCGGTGTGGTCGCCGCGCGGTGATCTGATCGCTTTCACAAAACGCGCGGGAGGTAAATTCTCAATTGGTGTTATGAAAACTGATGGTTCTCGCGAGCGGATTTTAACAACGGGCTTTCATAATGAGGGACCAACTTGGGCGCCCAATGGTCGGGTTTTGATGTTCTTCCGCCAACCGGCAGGAGCGGGTGGACCGCAGCTCACAAGCATTGATCTAACGGGTTATAACGAGCAGCGTATTGCAACACCAAACTTTGCATCTGACCCTGCGTGGTCGCCGCTGCTTGAATAGTCAAAACATGGCCACAATTGAGCCATCAAACAACCACAATTGCAGGCTTTTTACGGGTAAATAAGGATTTATTAACCCTGTTCGTTGAGGGCGAATTAACTGAGAGTGGTTAGAATTTGTCAACTGTAAATTCATGAAGGAGACCGACAATGAGCGGTATCGGGTTTTTATCTCGGAATAGAGCAATCGTTGCATTGTTTTTGGTTTTAACGTTTGCGGGCTGCGCGTCGAAAAAGACATTGCCAAACAACGCAGCTGATCTTGGTTTGACAGCTAATGGTGCCGTCCCAGGATCGCAACAAGACTTCACTCAAAATGTTGGTGATAAGATTTTCTTTAATACTGATTCTGCTGTCATCAGACCGGATGCAGCGGTGATTTTGAACAAGCAGGTTCAGTGGCTTAATCAATATCCAAACCGTGTTGTAACCATTGAAGGTCATGCCGATGAGCGTGGCACACGCGAATATAACTTGGCTTTGGGCGCACGCCGCGCCGCTGCAACACGCGAATATTTGATCTCGCGTGGACTTGCAACATCGCGCGTGAAGACGCTGTCATTTGGTAAAGAACGTCCGGTTGCCGTGTGTGATGATATTTCATGTTGGTCGCAAAACCGACGCGCTGTCACGCTGCTAGGCGGCGCTGGTAGCTAGAGCTAGCCAAATATATTAGAATAAGGCAGCTAGTGGCTGCCTTTTTTATTGGGAGGATGAATGTCAGACGCAAAAACCAAACCGACAGATGCTTCTGTCGTTGATTTTATCAATGCTGTTGAGAATAAACGCCGACGTGAAGATGGGTTCGTTCTGCTGGATTTATTTAAGAAAACAACGGGTGATAAACCCGTTATGTGGGGCGAAAGCATTATTGGTTTTGGCAATTATCATTACAAATATAAATCAGGTCGCGAGGGTGATTGGATGTTAACCGGCTTTTCACCGCGTAAAGCCCATCAAGTGATTTATATGATGGGCTGCTATGTGGATGAAGGATTTGATGAACAAGACAATTTGTTTAGCAAACTGGGCAAACATAAGATGGGCGCCTCCTGCCTTTATATCAACAAACTTTCCGATATAGATATTTCTGTGCTGGAAGAGCTTATTGTAAGGTCTTGCGCACTTATGAGAGACAAATACCATTGATATCATTTAAGCATTTGTTTAAATCGTGATCATGGATTTTAGATGTTATAACGATAACTGCTTTTGAATTATCGTGTGGGAGCAAACTAATGGCAAAATTACTGCGTTATGCCGTGCTAACTTGTTTAACGTTGACCATTGGCGCTGCCAATGCGCAAAACTTGATTGGGTCAATAAAAACACCCGAGCCGCCATTACCGATAATCGATGTTCAAATTCAAGACCCGTCCCTGCGCATCGGTCAATTGGAAGAACAGGTTAGACAATTGACGGGTCGTTTAGAAGAGCTTGGATTTCAAATGTTGCAGATGCAGGAGCAAATGCGTCAGATGCAACAAGATAATGAATTCCGCTTTCAAGATTTAGAACGTGTGGGAAATTCCGATCAAACCAATCTGGCTCCAAAAACGCCACGTATTAATTCTGAGGATACAGCGACAATCACGATTGGCACGCCTGAATTTGACGCTAACGGAAATCTAATTGAAGGCGTCACAGTTGGCTCAGTGAGCGATGGCAATGCGGGTGAATTATATAAACAAGGTTATTCGCAAATCTTAGCCGGTGATTACGCTGATGCTGCATCCACCTTTCAGACTTACATCAACCAATATCCGGGCGAAGCGCAGGTATCTGACGCATATTTTTGGTTGGGGGAGGCATATTATTCACAAGGTGAATATAAAGAAGCAGCTCGGACATTTTTAGATGCGCATAAAGCCTATCCGGATGCAAACAAAGCGCCGGATACTCTGCTAAAATTGGGCATGTCGCTTGTCGCGCTGGATAACCGAGAAACGGCCTGCGCAACTTATAATGAAGTAGGTATTAGATATCCCGGTGCTTCGAAAGCCATCAAAGATAAAGTTGCCAGTGAACAATCCCGCGCACAATGCTAATCGCGACTTATTCAAGTTAGCGGAAACTTTTCTCCAAAGCTTAAAACCTGGGCCCATCGCCATTGCCGTGTCTGGCGGTTGCGATTCGATGGCAACATTGGATTTGCTTACAAAAGCCAATTCTCAAAATCGCGACATCCATTGTTTTACGGTTGATCATCAGTTGCGTGAAGACGCAAAGCTAGAAGCGCAATTTGTTGCAGATTTTTGTGCGAGCAGACATATCAAACATCAAACTCTGGTTTGGGACGAGGATAAGCCATCGACCGGTATTCAAAATGCCGCACGATGGGCACGCTACCGTCTTTTATGTAAGGCCTATGAAAAAGTAGGTGCCATCGGTTTGGTAACTGGTCACAATTTAGATGACCAGATCGAAACCATTCAAATGAGAATGTTGCGTGATAAAACCGGTGAGGGGATAGGCTTATCGGGCATGGCTGCTGCTGCGTTGTTTTTTAATTCCATGTGGGTCTTAAGACCGTTTTTAGGTGTTCGCAAACAAGCGCTCAAGGATCACTTGTCGAATGCCTCGTTGTATTGGATCGAAGACCCATCTAATCAAAATGAATTGTTTGAACGTGTTCGCATTCGCAATCAAGCTGATCACGCAATCAGTATTAGCGAGATTGAAGATGCTGGGCGTGCTCGGCAATCTTTATCCGTTCTGGCCGGAAGTTATATTCGTCAATATTGCAGCACGAATGATGGCCTTGTGTTTGAAATGACCATTGCTGATGCAGAAAAACGGACTTTACAAAAGGTACTTGAAGTTCTGGTGCATGTGATCGGCGGTCGAGATCGTTCACTGGGTCGAACTGATATTGATGCGCTCTATGATTTTGCCATTACGCCAGGCGATAAACGTATGACGATGGGGCGTGTTGTTCTTAATAAATCAGGCAGCAAGATCCAACTTGATCGAGAGAATCGTGGGTTTAGCGAACAGAGAATTGCGCCCAATGAGGAGATCTATTGGGACGGACGATTTTTGATCAAAAATACTAACGCGGAAGTGGATATCATCATTGGGTCAGATGGTGACCAAAATGGCTGTCCCCCGCTCGTTGGTAGGCTTGCAGATGAGGAATGGGTTTCTGCCCGTTCATGCGACTTTGCAAGTGTCCAACCCATCATCAATAAATTTGATAAAGTGCTGCCAGAATTTGATCTTCAATTAGCAAATGCGATCGCGTCAATTTTAGATAGAGCCGTATATACCACGCCCTATGATGATACTAAAGTGCGATTTCAATAGGAATGATGCAAATTATTCTCATTTCAGGCTGATATCTTGTGTCGCACCGACTTGGCATTTGCGAATAAGCTCCCTATATGATGTAACCAGAGGGCACAATTGTGTGCCAAAATGGTGTCGGGGATATCGATGAACCCTAATTTTCGTAATTTTGCTTTATGGGCGATCATAGCTCTTTTATTGATTGCTCTATTTAATATGTTCCAAAGTCCGACAGATGGGGCGAGTGGAACAAAAATAGCTTATTCGCAATTCTTGCAGGATGTTGATGCTGGCCAAATCAATGAGGTCACCATATCTGGTAATCAGATCTATGGTTCTTATAGTGGATCCGGCGGCAAATTTCAGACATATTCGCCGGGAGATAATGATCTCGTGCAGCGTCTGGAAGCCAATAATGTCACTATCAATGCGCAACCTGAATCAGATGGCTCAAACAGCTTCTTAGGTTACTTCATTTCATGGCTGCCGATCCTGGTTATTTTGGGTGTATGGATTTTCTTCATGCGTCAGATGCAAGGCGGTTCCCGCGGTGCGATGGGCTTTGGTAAATCTAAGGCAAAATTGCTCAATGAAGCGCAAGGTAAGATCACCTTTGAAGACGTTGCTGGTGTTGATGAAGCCAAAGAAGATCTTGAAGAGATTGTTGAATTTTTGCGCGATCCGCAAAAATTCCAACGTCTTGGTGGCCGTATTCCACGCGGTGTTTTGCTGGTGGGCCCTCCCGGTACAGGTAAAACGCTTCTAGCGCGTTCGGTAGCCGGTGAAGCCAATGTGCCGTTCTATACAATTTCGGGTTCCGACTTTGTTGAAATGTTCGTGGGTGTGGGTGCCTCTCGTGTGCGCGACATGTTCGAACAGGCTAAGAAAAACTCCCCATGTATCATCTTTATCGATGAGATCGATGCCGTGGGTCGCCATCGTGGCGCAGGCCTTGGTGGTGGTAATGATGAGCGTGAGCAAACGCTCAACCAATTGCTTGTAGAGATGGATGGTTTTGAAGCCAATGAAAGCATCATCTTGATTGCTGCAACAAACCGCCCAGATGTTCTTGATCCTGCCTTGTTGCGTCCAGGTCGTTTTGACCGTCAGGTGGTTGTACCAAATCCTGACTTAAGTGGTCGTGAACAAATCTTGAAAGTGCATGTGCGCAATGTGCCACTTGCACCAAATGTTGATCTGAAAGTTATCGCTCGCGGTACACCAGGATTCTCTGGTGCGGATTTGATGAATCTTGTGAATGAAAGTGCGCTTATGGCTGCGCGTCGCAACAAACGTCTTGTCACTATGCAAGAGTTTGAAGATGCGAAGGACAAGGTCATGATGGGTGCTGAGCGACGTTCAACCGCTATGACTGAGGATGAGAAGAAACTTACCGCTTATCACGAGGCTGGTCATGCCATTCTAGCGCTTCACGTGCCTGTGGCGGATCCAGTGCATAAAGCAACAATCATTCCGCGCGGACGTGCACTTGGTATGGTGATGCAATTGCCAGAAGCTGATCGTTATTCGATGAGTTATAAATGGATGATTTCGCGTCTTGCTATCATGATGGGTGGTCGCGTTGCTGAAGAAGTCACATTTGGCAAAGAGAACATAACATCCGGTGCGTCATCTGATATTGAACAGGCTACAAAGCTAGCGCGTGCAATGGTAACACAATGGGGCTTTTCTGATGAGCTTGGTCAAGTTGCCTATGGTGAAAACCAGCAGGAAGTGTTCTTGGGCCATTCTGTGGCGCAGTCACAGAATATGTCGGAAGAAACAGCTAAGAAGATTGATGCTGAAGTTCACCGTTTGATCGATGAGGCGACCGCGACCGCACATGACATCATCAAAACCAAAAAAGATGAATTTGTGGCAATCGCTGAAGGCCTTCTTGAGTATGAAACACTCAGCGGTGATGAAATTGCATCTATCATCAAGGGTGAAAAACCTGCTCGTGATATGGGAGATGACACGCCGCCAAGTCGTGGTAGTGCGGTTCCATCTGCAGGCGCAAAAGCTGAAAAGCCCAAAAAGTCTGGTGGTGAAGAACCTGATGCGGATCCAGAGCCAACGCCTGAATAGGTGATATAAGTTGCGTAAAAAGGGCCGTTATGGCCCTTTTTTTGTTGGTGTTAACCAAAGAATTGTTTATCTGCTGGTTTTAACGCAATTTCGACAAATATCGTCTATAAGCCAATACGGACTTAACAAGTGGGGACATTATGACACGTCGTTATTTTGGAACAGATGGCATTCGAGGTAAATCAAACACGCCGCCTATGACGGCTGATCTCGCGATGCGCGTAGGTGCTGCAGTTGGTAAGCTTTACCGCAGAGGTGAGCATCGCCATCGTGTTGTGATTGGCAAGGATACGCGTCTCTCTGGCTATATGATTGAAAACGCGCTTGTTGCAGGTTTTACATCTGCGGGCTTGGACGTGTTGCTGTTGGGTCCGATCCCAACACCGGGTGTTGCCATGCTAACGCGCTCCATGCGCGCTGATATTGGAGTTATGATTTCCGCATCCCACAATGCATATCAAGATAATGGTATAAAACTGTTTGGACCGGACGGTTACAAACTTTCTGATGATCTTGAAGCGCAAATTGAAGATTTGATCGATGCAGATTTCCAATCTTTGTTGGTAAATTCTGACGACATTGGACGCGCCAAGCGCGTTGACGGCGATATTTATCGCTATATCGAATTTGTAAAGCGGACCTTGCCACGCGGATCGCGTGATTTCACTGGATTGCGCATAGTTGTCGATTGTGCCAATGGCGCCGCATACAAGGTTGCACCGTCTGTGCTTTGGGAAATGGGCGCTGAAGTCGTCACTCTTGGTGATGAACCTAACGGCACTAATATCAACTTAAATTGCGGTTCGACACATCCTGAAGCTTTGATCAAGAAAGTTCATGAAGTTCGCGCTGATGTTGGCATTGCGCTGGATGGTGACGCGGATCGGGTGCTTATTGTGGATGAAAAAGGTCAAGTCGTTGATGGTGACCAACTCATGACTTTGATTGCTGAATCCTGGGCAAAAGACGGACGCCTTCAAGGCGATGGCGTTGTGGCTACCGTAATGTCCAATCTTGGTATGGAGCGACATCTTGCAAATCTTGATCTATCGCTTGCGCGCACAAAGGTTGGCGATCGTTATGTGGTCGAGCACATGCGTAAGCATGGCTTTAACTTAGGTGGAGAGCAATCTGGTCATATTGTCATGAGTGATTTTGCAACGACAGGCGATGGTCTCGTTGCTGCGCTGCAGATTTTGGCTTGTACTCAAAAGATGGGTAAACCGGTGAGCGAAGTGACGCGTCGATTTGAACCAGTGCCGCAATTGTTGAAAAATGTGCGGTATTCCGGTGCTTCCCCACTGACTGATAATCATATCCAATCAGCTATTAAAGACGCTGAAGCTGAACTCGGTCAGTCCGGTCGTTTGGTGATCCGTGCCTCTGGAACAGAACCACTTATTCGTGTCATGGCAGAGGGTGACGATGCGGGTCAGGTTGAAAAAGTCGTAGACGGACTTGTCAAGGTCATCGCTGCATAGAGATTTCCAATTGCTATTTGTTTAAAGTAAATCAAAAGAGTAGACCAAGTTAAGATTGTGTTTACCATTTTTTTTAAGCAGTAAATTGTAAAATTAGTCAGCCATTAACCTTTATAATTCACTATCACCTCAAGTTTTGAGGGGCGTAGCCCGTTATTTGGGTGTCTAGCCCGTTCCATAAATGGAGTGATAAATGAAAAAGATTGCTATCACCGCTGCGACGCTCGGTCTTGCAACAACTATGTCAGCAAATGCTGCGGATATTTCTACACCGCCAGTCTATCATGCACCTGAAGTGACTCACCATGAAGTAAAGTCAGCAACGGGGTGGTATCTTCGTGGTGACGTGGGATTTGCGCATCACAAACTGCGCCGTGCAGATTATACAGTTGGTGGAAGTACCAATAATTTCGTGACAGCGAAATTGAAATCCAGCTTCTCAGTTGGCGCGGGTGTTGGTTACCAGGTGACAGATCGCTTCCGCTCTGACCTCACACTCGATTATATTGGAAAATCGGACTTTACGGGTTCAACTGTCGCCGGTTGTGGCGTTGGCGCAGGTCCAACGGTTGCAGATTGTACATCAACAGATTTAACATCATGGACAGCTTGGAGCCTTATGGCAAATGCTTATGTCGATGTGTTCACTTACGGTCGTGTAACAGGGTATGTAGGCGCTGGTTTGGGTGCCACTTATATTAACTGGCATGAACTAAGCAACACCGCTTGTTTGACTGCGACACCAACAACTTGTGACCCAACGGTCACGCATGGCGGTGCAAAAGGTTGGCGTGCGACAATGGCATTGATGGCTGGTGCATCAGTTAAGATCAATTGTGCGCTGGATGCAGATCTTGGATACCGATATCGCTATATGGCAGGCGGTCGTTTCTTCCAGATTGCAAGTGGCGCTGGCCCAGGTGTTACGCGCTCACTGCATTCACATGAAGCACGTGCTGGTTTGAGATACAGCTTCGGCGGTTGCGATACACACATCCCGCCATATGAGCCTCCAACATTGCCACCAGTTTATAAATAGACTGTCAGAGAGTTTGGATGAAAAGCGCCGGAAAGTCCGGCGCTTTTTTGTGTTTGGGGTTTGGTTAACGAACATAAATAACAAAAAGAAAAGGTTTATGGTTAACTGAGGTTTAACCAGTTTGGGTGATACTGGGCACAACTTAACAAATGAACCTTTTGGTCATGACCAGAAAGAATCACCCATGCGGCAACTTTTAAAATACTCTTCACTTGTTGGTATTGTTTGTCTTGGTTTTGCTACTGCAGCTCATGCAGCAGACCTTGATAAAATTATTTCGCCATTGAACGCGCCAACCATTAAGCCTGTTGAAGTGGGCAATGGGTGGTATCTACGTGGCGATATCGGATACACGGCTGAACAGAAGTATGATGTGCCAACGTTCAATACATTTTCAGTCGCTAATAGTTATCGTGCGGGAACTGTAACGTCTCACAGCTTCAAGGATGATTTTTCGATTGGTGGCGGGATCGGTTATCAATTTACAGATATGTTTCGTGGTGATGTTACCCTGGATCTGATCAAAGGTGGCTTCAGTATGAGCGGCACCGGGTTGGACCAATGTGCGAGTACATCGCCGGTTGGAACGACCTGTTCAATGACGACTGGCGCCCAATATGATAATTATATGGCCATGGTAAATGGCTATCTTGACCTTGGTACAATTTCTGGCTTTACCCCTTATGTTGGCGCTGGTGCAGGATATACAAAAGTCACTTATGGCGGTGTCACAACAACTGGCACATGTGTGGATGGCGCCGGAACTTGCGGCACGACAGCTGCGACGACGTCAACTCATGCTGGAAATTCTGAGTGGCGCCCGACATGGGCCATTATGGCTGGCATGAGCTATGACTTAAACGAACAAGTCAAGTTTGATCTTGGATACAAATATTCAAATATTGGTTCAGGTTCCATGTATGGTTATGACGCTGATGCGACAACGCTCGGCGCCACTGGTTCGCAGGCGACTGATGGTGGATTTGAGCGTCACGAGGTGCGCCTGGGCATGCGTTTATCAACCTGGTAAGATAATCCAAATTAAGTTTTTCAAGAGGCGAGCTCAGCTCGCCTTTTTTGTTGTCTTTGTATTATTGTTCAAAAAATTGCTTTGGAATGATAAAGGCGTACTTGACTTTTGTCATGGCGCATCATAGTTCGGTCAGTGGGACACCCTTCCCCAACGAAGGGCTACTATCTGGAAGGATAGAGATATGACTGAACTGAATAAACCGGACCTTCGTCCGGAAAATGCCCGTTTTTCGTCTGGACCTTGTGCCAAACGTCCGGGTTGGACCCCAAAATCTCTTAGTGATGCACCATTGGGTCGTTCGCACCGTGCGAAAATTGGTAAATCAAAACTCAAGCAAGCAATTGATCTCACTCGTGAGGTTTTAAACGTTCCAGACGATTACCGTATTGGTATTGTGCCTGCATCTGACACAGGTGCGGTGGAAATGGCCATGTGGTCCATGCTCGGTGCCCGTGGCGTTGATATGGTTGCATGGGAAAGCTTTGGTGCCGGATGGGTGACAGATGTTGTTAAGCAGCTGAAACTCGACAATGCACGTACCATTACAGCACCTTACGGTGAATTGCCGGATTTAAATTCGATTAATTTCGATAACGATGTGGTCTTCACATGGAACGGAACAACGTCTGGTGTTCGCGTGCCAAATGCAGATTTTATTCCAGATGATCGTGCGGGTTTAACAATCTGTGATGCGACATCGGCGGCGTTTGCACAAGAACTTGAATTTTCAAAGCTCGATGTTGTGACTTTTTCCTGGCAGAAAGTGCTTGGCGGAGAAGGCGGGCATGGTGTGATCATCTTGTCACCACGTGCTGTCGAACGTCTTGAAAGCTATACGCCGTCTTGGCCATTGCCGAAAATTTTTCGCATGACAAAAGGCGGCAAACTGATCGAAGGTATCTTCACTGGTGCCACGATTAATACACCATCCATGTTGTGTGTCGAAGATTACTTGGATGCGCTCAACTGGGCAAAATCTCTTGGTGGATTAGATGCTTTGATCGGACGCGCTAATGCAAATGCGCAAGTTATTCATGACTTCGTTGAAAAGACTGATTGGCTCGATAATTTGGCGAAAGATCCAGCGACGCGTTCGAATACTTCTGTGTGTTTGACAATTAGCGATGCTGACATTTCTTCACTTGATGAAGATGCGCAAGCTGCCTTTGCTAAAGGTATGGTGTCTTTGCTTGATAGCGAAGGTGTTGCTTTTGACATCGGAGCTTATCGCGATGCGCCATCTGGTCTGCGCATTTGGGCCGGTGCAACGGTTGAAACTTCGGATTTAAAAGCGCTGATGCCGTGGCTTGATTGGGCTTTTGCCCAACAAAAAGCAACGCTTGCTTAATCACATCATTTTGCGGCGTGAAAGACGCGCCGCACATTTTCATATATTTTAAAATAAATGGAGGCCTGAAATGGCACCTCGTGTACTCGTATCTGATAAACTATCTGAAACAGCTGTCCAAATTTTCCGCGACCGTGGCTTGGAAGTAGATTTCATGCCAGAAGTTGGCAAAGACAAAGAAAAACTTCTAGAGATCATCGATCAATATGATGGATTGGCTATTCGCTCTGCCACCAAAGCAACTGAAAAACTCATCGCTGCGGCCAAAAACTTAAAAGTCATTGGTCGCGCTGGTATCGGTGTCGATAATGTTGATATTCCTGCAGCATCTCGCCGTGGTATCATCGTCATGAACACACCTTTTGGGAATTCAATTACAACGGCTGAGCACGCAATTGCGATGATCTTTGCTGTTGCGCGTCAATTGCCGGCAGCTGATTTGTCTACACAGGCCGGTAAATGGGAAAAATCCAAATTTATGGGTGTTGAAATCACTGGCAAAACGCTTGGTGTGATTGGTTGTGGTAATATCGGTTCCATCGCTGCTTCTCGTGGTATCGGCCTCAATATGCGTGTCATTGCATTTGATCCATTCTTGTCTCCAGAACGTGCTGAGAAGCTTGGTGTTGAAAAAGTCGAGCTTGACGAATTGCTGTCGCGTTCAGACTTCATCACACTCCATGTTCCAATGACAGACAAAACACGCGGTATCATCAATGCGGAAGCCATCGCCAAGATGAAAAAAGGCGTTCGCATCGTCAACTGCGCACGCGGTGGTCTTGTTGTGGAAGCAGATTTGGCTGAAGCGCTTAAGTCTGGTCATGTTGCGGGTGCCGGTTTTGACGTGTTTGAAACAGAGCCTGCTACAGATAGCCCACTCTTTGGTCTGCCAAATGTTGTATGTACCCCGCATTTGGGCGCGTCAACAACAGAAGCGCAGGAAAATGTGGCTTTGCAGGTCGCAGAACAAATGTCTGATTACCTGTTGAAAGGCGCTGTCTCAAACGCGATCAATATGCCGTCAATTTCTGCAGAAGAAGCACCACGTCTTAAGCCTTTTGTATCACTTGCAGATGTGCTTGGTGCTTTTGTTGGCCAGGTCACAGAAAGTGCGATTAAAGAAGTTGAGATCCTTTATGAAGGTTCAACGGCTGAGATGAACACCAAAGCTCTAACAAGTGCCGTATTAGCGGGTTTGATCCGTGAACAGGTTGCAGATGTGAATATGGTGTCCGCGCCAATCATGGCCAAAGAACGCGGCATCGTGTTGTCTGAAGTCAAACGCGATAAATCTGGTGTGTTTGATGGGTATATCAAATTGACTGTGAAAACCGACAATAATACGCGTTCTGTTGCCGGTACTTGTTTTGCTGATGGCAAACCGCGCTTCATTCAGATTAAAGGCATTAATCTTGATGCCGAAGTTGGTCGTAACATGGTCTATACAACAAATGCAGATGCGCCGGGTATTATTGGTCTATTGGGAACGGTGTTTGGTGAAGCAGATGTGAATATTGCAAACTTCCAACTTGGCCGTAATCAGCCGGGCGGTGACGCGATTGCGCTGCTTTATGTTGATGAGCCAGTAGCGGAAGATGTGCTTGATAAAGTGCGTTCACACAAGGAAATCGTCTCTGCGAAGCCGCTTGTGTTCAATGTTGATTAGTATAAATACCTGCAGATATCCATACTTGCTCAATAGAGGGCAGTATTTCACTGGATATTTCGCATATTTAACGAATAAAGTTTGAGCAAAGGCTCGATTTTCGACCCGCATCTCTTTATAGAGATGCGGGTTTGTTAATTTCTTTGGGATGCGTCATCCCAAAATTCATGAGGTTTATATGACAAATGTAGTTGTAGTCGGCTCCCAATGGGGTGACGAAGGTAAAGGCAAGATTGTTGATTGGCTGTCAGAACGTGCTGATGTTGTTGTGCGTTTTCAAGGTGGGCACAATGCTGGCCATACATTAGTCATCGATGGTGTGAAGTATAAGTTATCACTGCTTCCATCAGGCGTCGTTCGCAAAGGTAAGTTGGCGGTGATCGGAAACGGTGTTGTGATCGATCCGCATGCGCTTGTTGCTGAAATTGACCGTCTAGCCGAGCAAGGTGTTGTTGTAACTCATGATACACTTCGTATTGCTGATAATGCGACATTGATTTTGTCACTGCACAGAGAACTTGATGGCCTGCGTGAAGATGCAGCTTCAAATTCAGGCACAAAAATTGGCACGACCCGTCGCGGAATTGGTCCAGCTTATGAAGATAAAGTCGGTCGCCGTTCTATCCGTATGATGGATCTTGTAAATACCGAAAC
>JAEPMD010000022.1:26787-63319 GCA_017644105.1 Rhizobiaceae bacterium
CTTCCGGCTAAGGTTGATCGTTTGCTCACACACCATAATGCCTTGCGTCGTGGTTTGGGGCAGGAAGAAATCGCGATTGATACGCTGATTGATGAGTTGATGGCTATCCGTGATCGCATGTTGCCATATATCGAATCTGTTTGGCTCTTGCTTGATCAAAAGCGCAAAGCTGGCGAGCGTATTTTGTTTGAAGGTGCGCAAGGCACATTGCTTGATATCGACCACGGAACTTATCCGTTTGTAACTTCATCAAATGTGGTGGCTGGTCAAGCTGCCGCCGGCAGCGGCATGGGACCGGGTTCGCTTGGTTATATTCTTGGCATTACCAAAGCCTATACGACACGTGTAGGCGAGGGGCCTTTCCCAACCGAACTAGATGATGATGATGGTCAGAGATTGGGCGAGCGTGGTCATGAATTTGGCACGGTTACGGGTCGTCAACGTCGTTGCGGTTGGTTTGATGCAGCACTTGTTCGTCAATCTGTTGCAGTCAACGGCATTACCGGGATTGCATTGACAAAGCTTGACGTCCTCGATGGATTTAAAGAGCTGAAGATTTGTATTGGATACGAATTGGATGGAAAACGTATCGATTATTTACCTGCGAGCCAAGGCGCTCAGGCCAGAGTTGTGCCTGTTTATGAGACAATGGAAGGCTGGAATGAGACCACCGTCGGCGCTCGTTCTTGGGCCGATCTTCCAGCGCAAGCAATCAAATATGTTCGCCGCGTTGAAGAGCTAATCGGGGCGCCTGTTTCAATGTTATCCACAAGTCCTGAAAGGGATGATACTATACTTGTGACCGATCCATTTGAAGATTAAGGTCTTTTCTGATCGTTATGGTTATATTTTTGCCGTAAAAGTATCAGATTGTAAGTTTTTGCGAGGTTAGAAATGGCTGACTTTACTGGAGTAATCAGACGAGCTGTTGAAGGACTGGCGAATAATACGCCAGAAGCGCGGCAGAAGGTCTATGATCGTGCACGTCAGACCATTCAACGCCAACTTGATGCAATGCCGAATTCCAGCAGCAGCGCAATCTTTGAACGTCAGCTATCAAGTGTGGAAGACGCAATCAAAGAAATTGAAGCGCAATATGAGGGAGGGGCGGTGCCGGCTCCCTCTGCACCAGCTGCGCCAAAACCAGTTGCTCCAACACCGGTTACGCCAGCACCAGCTGCCGAGCCACCTGCAAAACCTGCAGAACCCGTTTCAAAGCCTGAAGAACCGGTTGCTGCAAAAGTAGAGCCTAAGTCTGAGCCTGTAAAATCAGAACCGGCGCCAGCATCTGAACCAGTAAAAACTGAAACAAAACCGTCAGCAGAGCCTGAAACAAACACCGCCGCGTCAACACCAGTTGAAACGGCTGTTCCAGAACAAGCTGACGCTAAAATTGATGCGCCTGAGGACAGTTCGCCAGCAACAAGTGATGGTGAAATTCAGGCCGATTCTGCAGCTGAAGTGAAGCCAGAGGTTATTGCCGAGGAGCCAGTTGCTCCAACAATTGAAGCGGCTTCCGCACCCGCGTCGGCCATTGAAGACGTTGTTGCGCCAGCGGAAACTCCGGCTCCAGCGGCAAGCGAAATCGACGATGAACTTGCTATTCCAACTGTGGACAATAAAGCTGAAGTGGCAACCGTCTTAGATGACAAGGTCTCGGATATAGTCAATGACGTGACATCGCGTATTGATGCAGAAAAATCCGGTAAAGAAATGCCGAAAGCGGATGCATCTTTTTTAACCGATGATAGCATCATCGATCAGGCTGTTGGCGAGATAAAATCTAGCCTGCAGGCTGAACCAGACAATGTAAATCCTGATTTTCCAGATCATGATTCAACATTTGGATTTGGTGCAGAAGCATTGCCAGAAGCACCTGAGCCAAAGCGGAAGAAATCACCGTTGGTTATGATTATCGCTGCTGTTCTTCTGGTTCTTGCTGGATCAGCCTATGGTATTTGGCGCTATGGTGTTGGCGAGTTTGGTGGCAGTGAGTCACAAGTTGCTGAAGTTGCAGACACAACGACAACCGAGCCAGACACAAATGTGGCTGTTGAAGAACCCGCTGAAGAGCGTGAAGTTGTGACTAAAGTTGAAGATACTGCGCCAACAACAAATGAAGCAGAGCCGACAGGCGAATCGGAAAAGTTTACGCAACGATTAAATGCAGATGGCACGGAAGTCGACCCAGGTCCTGCAACGGATCTCATTAATGGTCTTCCAGGGGAAGAGGGACGCTCTGTTGCTGCGCAATCTGATGGACAAACAACTGCGCCCGTTGAGGCAGCGCAAGATGATACAGCCCCTGTAGCGGATGGAACGCCTGCGATTGAGAAAATGTTGTTCTATGAAACAAGCTTAGGTTTGGAACAACAGGCACGCTATGAAGGTGGCGTGACGTGGACTGAAGAAATCGAGTCCGATGGAACCGCCTCTCGTCCATTCATCAAAGCGCAAATTCAAGTGCCTGAGCGTAACCTGTCAATCGATATGTCGATCAAATTAAACGGTGATCAAACACTCCCGGTCAGCCACTTGGTTGATATCAATTTCTCATTGCCAGATGATTTTGAAGGTGGTGAGATTGATCAGGTTACTGAAGTGAAGATGAAGAATACCGAAGAGCAGCCGGGCGACAGATTAGCGGCAATTTCGGCGAAAATTGATACAACCTTCTTTGTTGTTGGATTGGAAAATGATGATCCGGAAGTGGTCGCAACAAATCTGCAATTGTTGTCGCGCCGCAATTGGATTGATATTCCGATCTCTTACAGCAATGGTCGTAAAGCGCTGATCACTTTAGAAAAAGGTGCCAGCGGTGTTGCGGTCTTTGATAAAGTCTTAGCAGCATGGGAACGGAACCCCGTTCAATAAATATCAACGCGAAATATAGAGGTAGTTATGTCAGGTCACGGTTATGAAAAAGGTCGGCTTGACCTACCATTCGTGGGAATTTCGACTTTTGGCAAAAATCCTTATGTCGATGACTGGGATAACATAAATGCCGATGTCGCCGTTTTAGGTGCGCCTTTTGACTTTGGGACGCAATGGCGATCTGGTGCTCGTTTTGGTCCGCGCGCTATCCGAGAAGCGTCGACATTGTTTTCATTCGGTCATGGCGGTGCTTACGATTTTGAAGACGATGTGACTTACTTACCCGCTGACGAGGTTAAAATCGTTGATTTGGGGGATGCTGATATTGTGCATACCGATACGATCAATAGTCATAAAAATATCGAATTTGGTGTCCGCAAAATTTTGGATGCTGGCGCCTTACCTGTCGTTCTTGGTGGCGATCATTCGATCAATATCCCATGCATCAATGCCTTCTCTGACCAAGAGCCCATTCATCTGGTGCAAATTGATGCGCATTTAGATTTTGTCGATGAGCGTCACGGAGTTAAATATGGTCATGGCAATCCCATGCGCCGCGCCGCTGAAAAGGATTATGTGACAGGCTTGAGCCAGATCGGCATCCGAAATGTATCATCTACGGCTAAAGAGGGCTATGAGGATGCGCGGTCCATGGGCTCAGATATTATTTCTGTGCGCCATTTTAGAAAACTTGGACATGAGAGTGTGCTGGACCGCATTCCTAAAGGCGTTCGCTATTATGTCACGATCGACATCGATGGCTTTGATCCATCTATAGCTGCAGGAACAGGCACACCCAGCCATGGCGGGTTTTTATATTATGAGATCTTGGAATTTTTGGATGGCTTAGCGCAACGTGGAGATATTGTCGGGCTTGATCTTGTTGAGGTCGCACCTGATTATGACCACACTGGTTCAACGGCGGTTTTGGCGGCTCAAATTTTAATGAATACAATCGGGCGTATCATGCACTATCGGAAATAGTGCATGATATTTTTGTAATTTTAAGCGTCTTCGGCTTCGACCGTAACAAGCGCTTGTTGCGCTTCTAGGGCTGCTTTGCGAACGGCAGCTTGGACTTTTTCAAAAGCCCGCACTTCAATTTGGCGTACGCGCTCGCGTGAGATTGAGAACTCACTTGAAAGCTCTTCAAGCGTCAGCGGATCTTCGCTCAAACGACGTGCTTTGAAGATACGCTGCTCACGCTCGTTCAAAACGCTGATTGCATCTGTGAGCATGTCACGACGTGTTTCAAGCTGATCTTGTTCAACCAAGATCTCTTCTTGGCTGCGGCTTTCATCAACGAGCCAGTCCTGCCATTGGCCAGTTTCACCTTCGCCCGTTTTAATTGGGGCGTTCAGTGAAGCATCGCCACTTAGACGTTGGTTCATTGAGATCACGTCTTTTTCAGGAACCTGAAGCTGTGTTGCAATTTCTTCTACTTGATCTGGTGTCAGATCATTTTCATCAATCGCCTGAATACGGCCCTTGATTTTGCGAAGATTAAAGAACAAACGCTTTTGGTTCGCCGTTGTACCCATTTTCACAAGTGACCATGATCTTAGGATATATTCCTGAATAGATGCTTTGATCCACCACATCGCATATGTTGCAAGACGGAAACCGCGTTCTGGGTCAAATTTCTTCACTGCCTGCATCAAACCGACATTACCTTCGGATACAACTTCGCCAATCGGCAAGCCGTAGCCGCGATAACCCATTGCAATTTTAGCAACTAGTCTAAGGTGAGAGGTTACGAGGCGTTGAGCCGCATCGCGGTCATCGTGCTCTTCGTAACGCTTAGCAAGCATATATTCTTCTTGTGGCTCAAGCATTGGGAAACGCCTGATCTCAGCAAGGTAACGATCCAATCCACCCTTGCCGGATGTGATTGATGGTAAAGTTTTCTGGGCCATAAAGCACCCTCCTAATTGTTTCAACTTCCATTAAGGCAAGTTGCGACCGCTTATTGCGCGTCGATTTTATACAACTTAATTATGGCATAAGCTTGTTTCAAGCTTTTGACTAAAAGAGTTTGAACACGAAAGTGTGAGCTTTGCGTGATTGCCAATGTTGAGCTTCATACTTCTATACGTTCTAATACCTTGGTTAGATCGGAAAAATCACTTGGTAATGGGGCTTCAAAACGAATAATTTCACCCGATTTTGGGTGTTCGAACTGCAGTAAATAGGCGTGTAATACCTGATGCGTGAAGGAATTTATTGCATCGCGCTGTGCGTCAGGCAATTTGTTGGCTTTTGTCTTAAAAGCCGCACCATAGGTTAAATCTCCAATCAAAGGATGGCCGATATGCGCCATATGAACCCTGATCTGATGGGTTCGGCCCGTTTCTAGGCGGCATTCAACGATTGAGGCAAAGGCGTCAACACCTTCTTGGCCACCAAAACTATGCTTGGTTTTATAATGTGTGATGGCGTGTTTCGCATCCGGCGCATGTTCAGAGCATACGGCGCGCTTTAATCGATCATTGGAGCGGCCAAGATAGGTGCTAATGGTCGATTTGATCGGGTTTGGTGCGCCCCAAACAAGCGCCCAATAAGCGCGTTCGAGCGCACCGGTTCGACCATGATCAGCGAATTGATCTGATAGATTGCGATGTGCAATATCATGTTTGGCAACAACCATCACGCCGCTTGTGTCTTTATCAAGTCGGTGCACAATCCCAGGCCGCTTTACCCCGCCAATGCCAGAGAGCGAATCCCCGCAATGATATAAAAGAGCATTGACCAGCGTGCCTGATGTATTTCCTGCGCCAGGATGAACGACCAACCCAATTGGCTTATTAATGACAATCAAATCATTATCTTCATAAATGATATCAAGTGGGATGTTCTCTGCGATTGGCTCTGCATCCACAATTTCTGGCAGCGAGACAGAAATATTCATTGAAGGCGCAATTTTCTTTTTCGGCTCGGTGATTGTTTCGCCATTAATCGACACGGCACCTGCTTCAATTAGCGCTTTAATGCGGCTGCG
The DNA here is from genome assembly GCA_017644105.1 of Rhizobiaceae bacterium. Classification (GTDB taxonomy): domain Bacteria; phylum Pseudomonadota; class Alphaproteobacteria; order Rhizobiales; family Rhizobiaceae; genus Lentilitoribacter. The sequence continues at coordinate 32,660 of JAEPMD010000022.1, forward strand.
GGAGTAATCTGGAGCCATTTTCTGTGCAAGCCATGCGTCCAAACGGCCAGAATCGCCTTCATCAGTAATGAAAGCTTTCAAATTTGCTTCAGCTTCGTTAAAGGATATCTCGTTTGTCACAATTCGTTCCAAATAGGCTTTTTTATGCAAAACCCTGACATAGATAATAATGAGGATAAACCACTCGATCCAACCATGGAGCGCGTGAGACGTAAAATGGTACGTCTTTTGGCCGTTTCATTAGGTGTCATGTTTATCGGTGTTATGGCGGTATTAGCTGCCGTTGTCTACAAAATACGCACAGGTGGAGACGAAGAGGCGCAGACTGTCGCTGTGCAAGCAATTTCTAATTCAAGCTTTGTTGCAAATTTAGATGTCATTTTGCCGGAAGGTTTTGATGTTCAGAGCTTTGATTTGGATGGGACCCGCGGTGCTGTGCGCGGTGTTGATCAAAATGGTGTCATGCAAATCCTGATTATTGATCTCAGCAATGGTGACATCATCTCAACTGTTAATCTGCGCAATTAGGCCCTTCGATTGGCGGACGAACGCATCATTGAGATCTCGCAGGCCGATGATCCGAGAATTGCCGAATTTTGCAACATTAAAGAGCGGGACCTGACCCGTAAGTCAGATCAATTTATTGCGGAGGGCAAAGTTGTTCTTCAGCATCTTATACATTCGCAAATATCGGATCGTCGATTTGAGATCGTTAAAATCCTCATTCTCAAAAATCGTCTGGATGGTATCCGGGACGTGCTGGAAGAGGTGCCCTTAAACACCCCCATTTATACAGCCGACAAAAGCGTGATGAACGAAATTGCCGGATTTGAAATGCATCGTGGGATTTTGGCGCTTGGTCAATATAATCGTGATGGGGATAATGCAGACCAAGTAGCGAAAGAGGGAAACGCAGATGCGCCAAGTTTGGTGCTGGCGGCATGCGGGATTTCCAATCACGATAACCTAGGATCGATTTTTAGAAACGCCTCGGCTTTTGGTGTTGAGAAAATCCTGCTGGATTCAACGTCCTGCCATCCGCTTTATCGCAAAGCCATTCGCGTATCAGTTGGTTCAGCGCTGACTGTACCGTTCGAGCTTGATGTCGATATTATGACCTTGATCGAAGACTATACTGAGCAAGGCTATTCAATTTATGGCCTATCACCTCGCGGAACGCAGATGATTGACGCGTTGGAACCATCACAAAAAACGCTTTTATTGCTGGGAACTGAAGGCGAGGGTTTGCCCGACGAGATCATGGCGCAGATTAAGACGGCTAAAATATCTCAAAGCGACGGGCTCGATAGTCTAAATGTCGCAACCGCGTCTGGCATTGCTTTATGGCAGATTGCCCGGCAGATGAAATTGGTTTAAACGCTGATCAATCTTACTCTCTACAAACGAGTGTTTGATCAATAATCAGTCTTGTAAGAGTGGTTGGCCGGGATAAATCTAGCTCTATCCCGACTAGCAATATTTTAGGCAGCTAATTCTGACTTTGTCTTAAGTGTCAGCATGTCGCCCATGCCAAAGTTTGTAAAGAGTGCATGGGTTGTTGTTTCTGCGAGCTCGTTCATCGGAACAACTGCATCACCCATGCCTACTTTATCGACTTCGGTGCGGAATGGACGGGTGCCTGGAGCGGCTGCGACAAGCGAGACAATGGCATCAGCAACAAGGGATGGGGCTTGCTGTGGGTTTGCTGTCAGGAACTCATTGAATTGTGCGCGTGCTGCTTCTGGCACGGCTGCTATTTCGCCATAGCTGTCATTTCTGTCCGGTGAAGACGGCAGAATCAAATTGCCGTGGAACTCAGTTGGGAAACCGCCAGGTTCAACAACTGCGACATCAACACCAAACTGGCTAAGTTCTGCGCGGTAATTTTCGCTGATGGCTTCCAGTGCCCATTTGGTTGCATTGTAAGGACCATAAAACGGTAAGGTCACACGGCCGAGCAAGCTGGTAACATTGAGGATCAGGCCTTCACCGCGCGCCCGCATTTCAGGCAAAACTGCTCGCATTAAACGTTGGGGACCAAAGACATTGACGTCAAATACGCGTTGGAAGTCACCCGCTGAGAAGTTCTCTTGAAGGCCATGAACGCCAACACCGGCATTATTGACGAGGACATCAATGCCACCGAGTTTTTCGCTCACTGCTGCAACGCCTTTCTCAACTGAGGCATCATCGGTAACGTCGATATCGGCAATGTCTGCACCCCAATCGCGCAGCAAGTCCGCTGCTTCTTTATTGCGGCCTTCTGGGTCTCGAACTGTGCCGACAACTGTGTGGCCAGCTTTGAGCAGTTCAGAAACGATGAGTTTGCCAAAGCCGCTGCTTGCGCCTGTTACAAGAATTTTCATGTGTACATCTCCATAGTGAGTTTGTGGTTGTTTCGAGAGTTAAGATAACTCTTGCAAAAATTTAGAACAGTAGGATAATATTGAACTTTTGGTTCAAAATATTAGAACATTAGGTTTGCCGACATTGATCGGTTTTCACACCGTTGCCAAAACCGGTGGCATTAGTGCGGCTGCCGAAGAACTGGGCATGGCGAAATCTGGTGTTAGCCGTCATGTGGCACTGCTGGAAGATCATCTTGGCGTCAAACTGCTCGAGCGAGGTGCGCGGTCGGTTAAGCTCACACCGATTGGTGAGGTGCTTGATCAAAAGATAGCATCCGTATTGGCAGAAATTGATCTTATGGAAGATATCGCCCGAGAAGAGCGCGTGGGTGTTTCGGGTCAGGTGAATATTGCAGCGACACCCGATTTTGGAGGTCTGGTCGCGAACAAGTTATTCCCAATGGCGCGGGAGCTTTATCCAGATCTAACACTCGTCATGCAGCTCGAATATGGCTTTGCGGATATGCAAGATCCGGGTATCGACATCGCGGTGCGAATTGTTCAAGTGCATGATGATCGTTTGGTCGCAAAAGAAATGGGCACCTTCCGCCGTGTTCTCGTTGCTTCACCCGAATTGTGTAAAACTCATCAGTTGAAAGATCCGTCCGACCTTGCAGATGCGCCATGTTTGACGTTCCGAGGCGATCGACCGGGCTCTATATGGAGATTTGAATCTGCTTCAGGGGAGGTTGCCGTATCCGTATCAGGACCGCTGGCCGTTCATAATTTTCATATTTTACTAGATTTGGTTGAGGCCGGCTTGGGTTTTGGCCTCATTCCGGAGTTTGTGGCGCGTGAGAAATTGGAAACTGGTGAAATTGTCCGGTGTTTGCCGGGATATAGGGCGCCCCCCGTTCCAGTTTTTCTAACATTTCGCCCCGGTGCAAGACGCGTGGCCCGCATTGATGCGGTCATTAAAATGTGCGAAGAAATCGTGCCTGAGATCTTATCAAGAAAGAATGCCTTGAGCTGATGGATGTGATCCGAGGACAATCTTCAAATTTAATTTGGCGATTACAATTTTTTTCTTGAAACACTTGATCATTTAATAAGCAACTGGCTCCCTTGACTAGGAAATAATCATATCTCATGATGCCATGGTTTCGCTGATGAGCGCAGCGATATAAAATTATAAAAGCTCGATGGAGAGATCAATGTTCAAAAAATTTGCGTTAGGCGCCGCCCTAACTCTTGCCGCTATTGGCACAACCCTATCCACGCCTGCATTTGCAGAAACAAAAATCCCATTTGCGCTGGATTGGAAATTTGAAGGTCCAAGTTCACCTTATTTTGTTGCGATTGATAAAGGCTATTTCGGTGAGGAAGAGCTTGATGTGACTGTGACTGCTGGTCAAGGTTCACTTGATGCGATCCCAAAGGTTGCCACTGGTGCCTTCCCAATAGGATTTGCTGATATCAACTCACTTGCAAAATTCCTTGATGAAAATGCCGGTGCGCCTGTTACTGCGGTAATGATGGTGTATGACAAGCCGCCATTTGCTGTTGTTGGCCGTAAGTCACTTGGCATTTCCAGCCCGAAAGATCTTGAAGGCAAAACACTTGGTGCGCCTCCGCCAGATGGAGCTTGGGCACAATTCCCAGCATTTGCTGCGGCAAACTCATTGGATGTCGACAAAATTAAGGTTGAGCCTGTTGGTTTCCCAACACGTGAGCCAATGCTGGCTGAAGGCAAAGTTGATGCTGTGACTGGTTTCTCATTCTCAAGCTATCTAAACCTTGTGCGTTTGGGTGTGCCTGAAGATGATATCTCAACCATTTTGATGGCTGACAATGGCCTGAAATTGTATGGCAATGCGATTATCGTGAATACTGAATTCGCAAAAGCTAACCCAGACAAAGTTACAGGCTTCCTACGTGCCGTAGCAAAAGGCTGGAAGGCGTCCATTGCAGATCCTGAAGGCGCTGTGAAGATGATGGTGACACGTAACCCAGCTGCTGATGTTGCGCTTGAAACACGCCGTTTGCAATTGGCAATTGATGCCAATGTGATGACAGATTACGTTGCCGCAAATGGCATGGGCAGCATTGATGCGGCCCGTTTTGCAGAGGCTCTAGAGCAGCTTAAAACCACAATGGGTCTATCAAATGTTGGCGATGCATCGCTTTATTTTGATGCGTCTTATCTTCCAGACGATGGCAGCTTAATGCTGAAATAAGTATTCTTTCGTTACTAAAAACCTCCCTTCGCATGATTGATGCGGGGGGAGGGTCATTATTTTTAAGAAGCATACATTATGAGTTCTTCAGAATTTCAAATCGAACTATCTCAAGTCACCCATGCCTATAAGACCAAGGATGGTCCCCTTCCTGTTTTAGATGCCCTGTCATTACAAATGGACAAAGGGACATTTACAGCGGTGGTTGGTCCCTCAGGCTGCGGAAAATCAACTTTGACACGCCTGATCGCGGGGCTTTTGATCCCTGATGAAGGCGAGGTTTACTTGCATGGTGAAAAAGTGAAATCTCCGCGTTCAACGGTGGGGATGGCGTTTCAAAATCCGGTGCTCTTGGAATGGCGCACCATTTTGGAAAATGTGCTGTTACCGCTTGAGATCGTGCCCAATAAACTAACAAAGGCGGAGAAAGAAGCGCGTGGATGCGAACTTCTGTCTATGGTCGGTTTGCAAGGTTTTGAGAATAAGAAACCATCTGAGCTCTCTGGTGGTATGCGCCAGCGCGCATCGCTGTGCCGATCGATCGTGCATCGCCCTGAAGTGTTGATTTTGGATGAGCCTTTCGGTGCGCTTGATGCCTTTACGCGCGAAGATTTGTGGCAGATCATGCATTCGATCCGTGTGAAAGAAAATATCACCACATTGCTGATCACCCATGATTTGCGTGAATGTGTATTTCTCGCCGATCAGATTGTGGTCCTGTCGGGCCGTCCTGCAACAGCGCAATATGTTGCTGATGGCCCATTGCCGATGGATCGCACATTAGAAGACCTTTACACGCCAGAAGCGACAAAGCTATTGGCGGAATTACGTCGGCAAATTCAGATCGCGCAAGGACGGAATGATGAAGGGGAGGCGGCATAATGAATACGCTTCTGTCTCGTCAGTTTTGGATACCTGTTGCTGCGATTATGGTCTTTCTGCTCCTTTGGGAATGGCTGGTTTGGTTTAATGAATGGCCGAACTATAAGATGGCCTCTCCAACGGATCTGGGGCCTGCCTTCTGGAAGTTTAAGGGTCTCTTTTTAGAATATGGTTGGCAAACTTTGTGGCGCACAATTGCCGGGCTCATGTTGGCCGTGGTCTTCGGTGTTCTCATCGGGATGATTATGGGTTTTTCTCGAATCATGCGTGAAGGGCTCTATCCGCTTCTCGTTGGGTTCAACGCTATTCCTAAAGCAACGGTGGTGCCTGTTATTGCATTGATCTTTGTCGGCCAAGATAATTTTAATACTGTGCTCATGGCCTTTATGATTTCGTTCTTTCCAATAGCCGTTTCGGTATCCATTGGGTTATCAACGCTGGAACCTGAATATAGCGATATCTTGCGTTCTCTTGGTGCGAGCAGGTTTACAATATTCTGGAAGATCGCCTTACCTAAGACATTGCCAGAATTCTTCGGTGCACTGAAAGTCTCCGTTACGCTCGCCTTTATCGGGACGAATTTGGTTGAGATCATCCAACCCCACGGCAAAGGCTTGGGCTTCTTGTTTGATAGCGGCAAGATCAGTGCGGATTACCCGTTGATGTTTGCGGTGCTGATCGCGCTCGCATTTTTGGGTATTGTGCTCTTTTACATCGTTGTGGTGCTTGAAAAAATCTTCGCGGGATGGTCTGAACGCGGTAGTTAGTAGGACGAATTAATTTGCTGTTGAGCTACTGGTTGTTTTGTCAACGCGTCGGATGGCACGGTCAGCAAGGCTAGGTTTAATTTTCAAACCGCGCTTTGGCTTTATCGGTGTGTGCCCGGCCAAAATATCGTGAATTGGGGAGGTTTCACCTTCTCGCGCCGCTGTGAGATCAATCATCATAGCGGCTATTTCAGCGAGCTCGCGTCGCAATTCTGGGTCATCAGAAGGCGCGCTTTCTTTTTTGAGTTGATCAACTAAATCATTGTGGCGGGTTCTCAGACGTTCAACCTTACTGGCGATTGTTTCTACAGGAATATCCTCTTTTTCAATTTGTTCAATCGCTTCGATTCTTGTCGTCTTTTTAATGAGCTTTGATGCTTTTGCAGCAACCTCGCTTGGTTTGCGCTCAGGTGCAGGTTTTCCAGTATATTTGGAAAGTTGCTTCTCAACTTTGGTCAATTGACGTTCAAGTGCACGACGTTCCGTCTCGCTCGATTTAAGTGTCTTTTTCAGCTCAGACGTTTCGGTACGGACTGAATTTACGCGCTCTTTCAGGCGTTTGATCTCATTGGACTTGTTTTCAATGGTTTGGTCACGATTTGCAAGCTTTGATGTCGCGGACGTCAAGCGCTTATTCAAACCATCCGCTCTGGCTTTTTCTTGCTCAAGCTCACGTTCTATTTTTTGCGCGCGATTTTCCAACTCAGATTGGTTGTTGCGCAGCTTTGTATGTTCGTTGCGAAGCGCGTCGATTGTTGAGCGGAGATTTTCAGATTCAGTATCTTTACTGGCGAGGTCGATTTTGAGAGAACCCACGTCAGTGGATAGACGATTGGCCTTCTCAATAAGAGCCAAAATCTGTTCTTCTTTCTCTGCGTTGGCCTTTTGCGCTTCTTTCAAATTTTGCCGCGATTTTTCTAATTTACTTTCTTCAGTGCGAAGATTTGAGCGCAATTTGCCGGCATCTTCCTTTAAACTGTCGACATTGGCTTGCAGCTCTTGATTTTGGCTGCGCATCTTTACAATTCTATCAGATAAACGGGACGTGCCTGCCTTTTCTTCCGTGAGTAATTCACGTTCTTTTTTCAATTCAACAGACATACGAGCATTTTCAGCAGCAAAAACGGCGCGATCCATGTCTTTTGCAGCTTTTATTTCTGCAGCATTTAGCGGCACCGTTGCGCGCATACGACGCTCGGTTAGCTTAACCACGCGTCGATAAATTGCAGGCGCGACGACGAGGCCGAGCAAGGCGGCCATCAGAAATCCCAGTGCGACAAATAATATGAGCTCGATCAAAGCGCTCGTTTCCCAGCTTAAGTCTCAAAACCACACATATTACGAGTGTGTCTTGGCCATTAAACATAGCTTGTAGGTGTGAGCAAGCTTAGACTTTAAATATCGTTAAGAACGATCGGGGAAACTTGTTGGAAAAATTCGTTTGCTGTCTTTTCTTAGAAAAAAACTGCTCAAAAAGGGTTCCAAGTCGGTTTGCGTGTAACTTTTAAATAACCGACATTGATGCCAAGGCGTGCACCTACACCTGTGCGGATGGGGACAATCAAGACATCTTGTCTGCGCATAACCGTCATACCTAGTCCGGCGACAACATAGGCTGATCCGCTTACACCGCCAAAACGACCATATATGCCTTCTACGCTCGGCAAATTATAAACAAGCATCATTGTGCGTGAACCTTCGCCACCATAGTCAAAGCCGATTGAAGGGCCTTGCCAAAAAGTTGAATGCTGGCCAGCATTTTTGGTGTAAAGCACGCCCTCGCCATAGGTAAGACCACCAACAACGGCGCCGGAGGCTTCTTGCCCCAGAACATATCCATTTGGCTGTCCGTAACTTCCAAATGCTTTTTCGACTAGCTTTGCAAGTGCACCGGATGTTGATCCAAAGAAGCTGTGGCCCGCATCGATAATTTCTTGCGATGTATAATAGGTCTCACCACCGCTTTGCGCTTTTGCGCCACCCGCCATGATGGAAAGTAATAAGAAGATCGCACACAGATATCTGCCAATCATATTTATTGGGGCTAAATACTGTTTCATTTGGTTCTCCGCTGCAAAATCGTGACTAAATACGCTAATAAGCTCATTTTTTTGGCTTTTGGTCTATTTTCGCGCAATCATGTTAATAAGCAGTTTACCAATTAAGGTTTCATTATGGCTAAGTTGTGAATCATAGTATGTTGCGCAACAAAATTGATTTAAGGATACCTTCAAATCCACGCATATTTTGCCATTGGAGCCAATTGATGTCGAAAAACCCTGTTCTAACGCTGGCTGGTCATGATCTGGCTGCCCTTTTATGTTCCCGCGTCTGTCATGATATTATATCCCCAGTTGGCGCGATCAACAACGGACTAGAACTTTTAGATGAGGGTGGTGCTGACGAGGATGCGATGGATCTCATCCGATCGAGTGCGTTGAACGCCTCTGTTCGATTGAAATTTGCACGGCTGGCATTTGGTGCATCCGGATCCATTGGTGCATCAATCGACACGGGTGAAGCCGAACAAGCCATCAAGGATTTCGTTGAGACAGATGGTAAGACAGTGATTAACTGGCATGGGTCCCGAGCAATTGTGCCGAAAAACAAAGTAAAATTGCTCATGAACCTGTTTTTGATTGCGTTTAGTGCCATACCACGGGGTGGTGAAATCGATATCTTCCTGGAAGATCTTGAGACCGCACCGCATTTTAGATTGGTGTCTCGTGGGAAGATGATTAGAGTTCCGCCCAAATTTTTAGAATTGCATGCAGGGCAGTCAGATGATGCGATTGATGCACATGCTGTACAGCCTTATTACACAATATTGCTTGCTGAAGAAGCTGGGCTTGAATTGGGCTGTGTGATCAATACTGATGATGTGGTGTTTACTGCGAAATCTGCATAAAAATCATTAAGCAATTTAAACGGGTAGAATTTCAAATTCGATCCACATTTTTGGCGTTCGCGCGAAATTATTTTTGTGCGATGCACAATTTTTATTCAGAAATTTGATTTGCTCGTAAAACTCTAATCCTATGATTTTAAAGGATTAAACAGGTTTGCTTCATGTAAGCGATTACAAATTCTAAGCCTGGTTGTGTAAGACATTGTTAAGTTTGATTGCTAACTGAATATTTGTTTGCCTTTGTTATTCTAGTCCCCAAGAACGCATGAGTAAGGGGAATAAAATGCAAAGAATTATCATTGTTGATGAATCTCCGGTGATTTGCAAAGTCGCAAAGCGAATTTTAACCGGATTTAACTTCACAGTTGTTGAATCAAATTCGTTGAGCCAAGCTCGCAATTATTGCGAAGCTGAGTTGCCTGACATTGTCGTGGTGGATTCTGATCTGGATGGCGCGCTTGATCTGATTGCTGATATTCGAGCAATGGAAGGTGGCAAAGATATCCGTGTTGTCTATTGTCTAGTGGAAGCGGACCTTAAACGCATGATGGCAGGTCGCCGTGCTGGTGCAAGTGATTTCTTGCTCAAGCCATTTGATCGTACATCGCTGTTTAATGTGTTTGGTACGATGAAAGCTGCGGCGTAATCTAATTCGACTTTATGAAACAAAAAAACCCGCCATTAAGACGGGTTTGATTGTTTATGTAGCGTGATTTACGCGATGTCTTGTAGCTCATTTTCATCTGGCTCGCGCAGAACATAGCCTCGACCCCAAACGGTTTCGATATAATTTGTTCCGCCAGCTGCTGTCGCAAGTTTCTTGCGGAGCTTACAGATAAATACGTCAATGATTTTTAGCTCTGGCTCATCCATGCCACCATAGAGATGGTTGAGGAACATTTCTTTCGTAAGGGTCGTGCCCTTACGAAGTGAAAGAAGCTCAAGCATTTGATATTCTTTACCAGTTAGGTGAACGCGCTGGCCACCAACTTCAACTGTTTTTGCATCCAGATTAACGATGAGATCACCAGTTGTGATAACTGATTGTGCATGACCTTTCGAACGACGAACAATTGCTTGAATGCGGGCGACAAGCTCATCTTTGTGGAAGGGCTTTGTCATATAATCATCTGCGCCAAATCCTAGGCCGCGAACCTTGTCTTCAATGCCAGCCATGCCGGACAGAATAAGGATAGGAGTTTGAACTTTAGAAAGGCGAAGTGTTCTTAATACCTCATAACCAGACATATCTGGCAAATTAAGATCAAGCAAAATGATATCGTAATCATACAACTTGCCCAGATCGACCCCTTCTTCACCGAGATCAGTAGTGTAAACGTTAAAACTCTCAGACTTAAGCATAAGCTCGATACTTTGAGCCGTTGCGCTATCGTCCTCAATTAATAAAACACGCATGTGTTTCCCCTTTACCGCCGCCAGACCATTGAAATTCCGGCTTGTTTGGTTCGCTTCGTTTCGTGTTAGAAAGCTGCCATGAAATGGTTAACAAATTCTAATCCTGAATTGCAAGTGTGATCAAAATATTAATTTTTTTTATCAGTACCTTGTTTTTCTTAACTAATTTTAATTTCTGTTTACCATAAAGTATGAAGTAAATCCGCTAAGCGATTCTGTTGATTCGATAAATTAATGTTCGAACATTGCGTGAGACTGGTAAAAAAGTTCATTCTGTTTACCTCTGCTTAAAACCTATCAATTATTGTTAAAAATAAGCGACTGTAATTAATAAGTGCTGCGGGGAGCAGTTATTGAGAGTTTTGGTTGCGTTCGACGAAGTGATTCGTTGAGTAATAAGTTGAGTTCAGGACTTAAAATGTCCATGGAGTAATGCGTATGAAGTCACGTGAGAGCCAAACACGCCTCAAACAATTCCAAGTCGCGGAGAAAACCCGGCAACTGAACGGAATTCAGATTATGATGGCCGAGATGGAGAAGATGGTCGCTGAGCTGGAATACCAGGTCGCGTCTGAAGAAAAGAAATCGGGGATTTCCGATCCATCAAATTATGCCTATCCAACATTTGCAAAAGCGGCTCGTTTGCGCGCTGAAAATTTGCAAGGTTCAATCCGCGAGCTGAAAGTTCAACTTGATGCAGCTGAATTGGCGCTGGAAGAAGCAGAAGCTGAATTTAATAAAGCAGCTGCTCTTGAAGAGCGTGATCAGTCACAGCGCATGGGCAAAGCAGGCTAACGCTTTCCAAATCATCAGTTTTCCGAATGCTGCGAAATTAGACATTTGGAGATCTTGTATAAACCATAATTCCGTGCCAGATATCCAAATTGGGATCAACTTGCGGCGGTATTTATGGTTTTTTTTGCGTCTTTATTTTTAACCTTGGCACCGATTTCATTTGCGCTCGGCATTGTGTTGCCCCTGGTGCGTTTTGAAAGTTTCTACTTCTTTGATGAAACACCGTCTTTGATTGGCATAGTCGACACCCTGATTGAGGGTGGGGACATTTTGCTTGCGATCTTGGTTGGGTGTTTTTCGATCATCTTTCCGATTGTTAAGCAGTTTGCAGTGACATTCGAAGCCTTTAGCCACGGCAAAGAACAACCAGAATTTTTGTCAAAACTTGTTCCGGTCTTATCGAAATGGTCGATGATGGATGTGTTGCTTGTGGCGATTGTAATTGTCGCCGCCAAAACATCTGGGATGGCCAATGCCTTTTCGCAACCTGGTTTGTGGTTTTATGCAGCGTCTGCGCTGCTGACGATATTAGCGCATCAAGCGATCAAAAGGATGTAAACGCAACAACGCACCCGATCCGATTTTCAGATCAGGTGCGTTATTTGAATTTCAAGAAACCTAGTGACGGTATTGTTGAATGCGAGTTGTGCGCAATCCAGCGAGACCGTAATCATTGATCGAAGCCTGCCACGACAGGAACTCTTCAACGGTTAGGGTATACTTTTCGCATGCTTCCTCTAAGCTTAGAAGACCACCACGAACAGCTGCAACAACTTCAGCTTTTCTACGGATAACCCATCTGCGCGTTGTCGCAGGTGGAAGATCGGCGATCGTTAAGGGGCTGCCGTCAGGCCCAATTACAAATTTAACTCTAGGTCGTATCATTTCGGTCATTGTACTCTCTTACTTTTCAAGACCAACACTGTCTCCACTTTACCGCAACAATTTTAATTTTTGCCTAAAGCCTCGGTAAGAAATTGGTAAGGATTGTGCTAAAATGGGACCTGTGTGAAGATTTAGTATAACTACGGTGTAAATTCGTATTAACGGCTGAAAAAGGGTGCAAAAGTTGATTATTCGGGCCCAAATCCATGATTTTGATGCCATAAAGCAATGCGCAGAGTTAGCTTATGAACCTTATATTGCAGCGATTGGACGAAAACCTGCACCGATGGTTGCAGATTTTGCAAAATTAATTTCAGAAAAAAAAGTTTATATCAAAAAAGATGGTGAACAGAAGCTTACCGGTTTTATCGTTTTCTACCCAATCGACACTTGGATGCATTTGGAAAATATTGCTGTTATGCCCACCGCGCATGGAAAGGGAATTGGAAAAGAGCTTATGTCGTTTTGTGAGATCCAAGCCAAGGTATTGGGGCTTTCTCAAGTGCAGCTTTATACCAATGGAAAGATGCACTCGAATTTAGCAATTTATCCCAAGTTTGGCTATGTCGAGACGGATCGTCGGATTGAAGACGGTTTCCATCGTGTCTATTTCAGTAAAAGCTTGGCGTGATGCATAATCAACATCTTTGAATGCTGCTTGTTGTTTCAAGCTAAAGGCATTATAAGCGGTCCATTGTTAATTGATCAGCGCCTTTAACGCTGTTGAATTGAGGTCAAAAGTGAATAGTTTAGATATTAATAAAGCCCCTGAAGACACTCGGGTGGTGGTTGCCATGTCTGGTGGTGTTGATAGCTCTGTGGTTGCAGGCATTTTAAAACGCCAGGGATATGATGTTTTAGGAATTACATTACAGCTTTATGATCATGGTGCGGCTGTGCACCGAGCGGGATCATGCTGCGCGGGTCAGGATATTGATGATGCACGACGAGTTTGCGAAACCATCGGTATCCCGCATTATGTTCTTGATTATGAGAAACGTTTTGCCGAAGCTGTGATCAATCCGTTTGCTGAAAGTTATATTGCGGGTGAAACGCCAGTGCCTTGTATTGCTTGCAATCAAACGGTGAAGTTTGCGGACCTTTTGGCAACGGCGAAAGATCTCGGTGCCGATGCTTTGGCGACTGGTCATTACATTCGCTCGCGTGCTAATCCTACTGAAGACAATCCAGGACGTCGTGCGCTTTATCGCCCCGTGGATAACAATCGCGATCAAAGTTACTTCTTGTTTGCAACGACTCAAGACCAATTGGACTATGTGCGGTTCCCGCTGGGGGATCTTCCAAAGTCTGACACACGCGCACTTGCGGAAGAAATGGGTCTGGTTGTGGCACAAAAAGCTGACAGTCAGGACATATGTTTTGTGCCGCAAGGCAAATATTCCTCCATTGTCGAAAAGCTTCGTCCTGATGCAGTTTTATCAGGTGATATCGTGCATCTTGATGGCCGTGTGCTTGGCCAACATGAAGGTATTTTGCGTTATACAATTGGACAACGCCGAGGCATTGGTGTGTCCGCTGGTGAGCCTTTATATGTGGTTTATATCGACGCCCGTACCGCACGTGTGATTGTTGGGCCGAAAGAGGCGCTTGAAACGAAATCTGTGACTTTGCGCGATGTTAATTGGTTGGGTGATGAAGACCTGGAAGCCATTGGTCCTGACGGCTTTGAATGCTTTGCGAAAGTGCGTTCTACACGCCCGCCAAAAGCTGCACGGGTGAAACATATACATGGTGTTACCAGTGTTGAACTAATCGAAGGCGAAGAAGGCGTTGCTGCCGGGCAAGCTTGCGTTTTATATTCCAGCCCTGATGACAATGCGCGCGTTTATGGTGGTGGCTTCATCAAGAAGTCTCTCAGAGATCCAAAGACGGAGCAGATGTTGCAGGAGCTGAACAAGCCAGCCGCTTTGGAGAACACTGCTGCGAGCGTATAAATGAGCTATCATTTTCGCATCGTTGAGGAAGCAGATCTACCTTTATTGGGTAAATGGCTGCGTGCACCGCATCTACGCGCCTGGTGGGGTGATCCCAATGAGGAATTGGGATTGATCAAGCATGATTTGAATGATCCAAAAATTAATCTAATGATGGTGGAATATCAATCACAGCCTTTTGCCTATATTCAAGATTATCGCGTAGCTGATTGGCCGCAGGATTATTTTGCGGAGTTTCCAATAACAACGCGTGCGATTGACACATTTATTGGGCGCGAGGATATGCTGGAAAAAGGGCATGGGCGCGCCTATTTGCGACAGCATATTCAGGCATTGATCGAAGAAGGTGCGGAGCAAATTGTTATCGATCCTTTGTATAAAAACAAACGTGCGATAAAAGCTTATCAGGGCGCCGGATTTCAATTTCATTCTCGTCATGAAACAGATGAAGGTGAGATTTGTCTGATGGTTTATATAAAGAACTAAAGAGGTGTGGAATGTTTGTACGCGGGGATATGAAGTATAAGGCATTGCCATTGCCAGATCGCATGGATTTGTCAGATCAAGAGATGCAAGAGGCTGCGGATGCGTTTTATGATAAAATGAAACGTCGGCATTCGGTGCGGGATTTTTCAAATCGCAAAGTGTCGAAATCTGTCATTGAAAAATGCATTCAAGCCGCAGGCACAGCACCTTCAGGCGCAAACCATCAGCCTTGGCATTTTATTGCCATCTCCAACCCAGACGTCAAACATGAAATCCGTCTGGCTGCAGAGGAAGAAGAACGCCAGTTCTATGCAGGCGGCGGGGGTGATGAATGGATTAAAGCGCTCGAACCCATCGGGACGACTGCCGATAAACCGCATCTTGATATTGCACCATGGCTGATTGTTGTCTTTGCCCAAAGATGGGGAGAATTTGATGATGGTCAACGCTATAAAAACTATTACGTTCCCGAAAGTGTGGGGATTGCCACTGGGGTTTTGCTCACAGCTTTACATCATTCCGGATTGGTTACGCTGACGCATACGCCCAATCCGATGAAATTTTTAAATGACAAATTTGATCGTCCGCAATCTGAAAAGCCGGTGATGATCATTGCCGTTGGTCATCCGTCAGATGATGCAACGGTGCCAAGTGTCGCAAAGATCAAAAAGCTGCTTGATGAGATTTTGACCTTGAGTGAGTAAAATCTTTAATTCGACCAAGACGTGATCAAGATTACAGATTTGTAACTTTTGATTGGTTTGCCGCTTTGCCACGCTGTTCATGATGTTTGATAACTGAAAAGGATATTCATCATGAATGAGCATATTCCTGGTTTACGTAAAACAGCCAAAGACTTTCCCCAAGAACTGTTAGATCTTTATGATTTTTACGCCCATGGCAAAATGACCAAGCGTGAATTTTTAGATAAGGCTGGCAAATTTGCTGTTGGCGGTATCACTGCTTCTGTTTTGTTGGGTCAGCTTGCACCCAATTATGCGCTTGCCCAGCAGGTTGCCCCAGATGATGGCGACATAACAACTGAACGCATGACTTATCAGTCACTCAACGGCAATGGCGATGTGAACGGCTATCTGGTTAAGCCAGCAGGTGCGACCGGCAAATTGCCAGCCGTGTTGGTTATCCATGAAAACCGCGGATTGAACCCTTATATCGAAGATGTGGCACGCCGTATGGCAAAAGCCGGCTTTATGGCGCTGGCGCCGGATGGATTAACATCGGTCGGCGGATATCCGGGCAATGATTATAAGGGCAGGGAGCTGCAACGCACCGTTGATCGCGGCAAATTGCTCAATGACTTTTTTGCTGGCTTTGAACATTTGCTTGCGCGTGACGATAGCACCGGGAAAGTGGGTGCGGTTGGATTTTGCTATGGTGGTGGCGTGGTGAATGCCATTTCGGTTGCCTATCCTGAGCTGGCAGCGGGTGTTCCCTTTTATGGTCGTAAAGCGGCTGTAGAAGATGTGCCATCCATCCAGGCACCACTAATGTTCCAATTTGGAGAGCTGGATACGCGTATTAATGAAGGTTGGCCGCCTTATGAAGCTGCATTAAAGGCTGCGGGGAAAACATATGAAGCGCATATTTACCCCCAGGCAAATCATGGATTTCACAATGATACGACGCCTAGATATGACGAAACGAATGCCAAACTCGCGGAAGAGCGGACGATTGCGTTCTTTAACGAACATTTGGCTTAGTTAACGAAGGCGCCACATAATGAAGCGCCTATTATTCATCATTTGCCTACTTATTATGCAATTTATTGCCTAATAAGTAGGCTTATTGAGTTTTGTTGCATTCTTTAGTTTCAGTATGATTAAGATATAATCATCAAATAGGCAGCAAAATCAGCAAATGATTAAAAAAATACCAAATTTGTTAACGATTGGCACAGGCTTTGCTTTGAAGTGAGTAAGAATTGAGCACTGAGGAAGAGTGCTTACTTGCTTTAACGACAAAAAGGGGTGTTTCTCGTGGTTGGAACAGATGTATTTTTCGTCCTTTTGGGGGCGATTTTAGTTTTCGCAATGCATGGTGGCTTTGCGTTTTTGGAAGTTGGGACGGTTCGACACAAAAATCAGGTCAACGCATTGGTCAAAATCATATCTGATTTTGCGATTTCAACAGTTGCTTATTTCGTGGTTGGTTATTCAGTTGCCTATGGCACGAATTTCTTCGCCGATGCGACAACATTGTCAGGCGGTGAAGGCACAGGTTTTGCGCCGCAAGGTCTCGACCTGGTTAAGCTATTTTTCTTGGTAACATTTGCCGCTGCGATCCCAGCGATTATTTCAGGTGGTATTGCAGAACGCGCAAAATTCTATCCGCAATTGATCGCATCCGCTGTTATCGTTGGATTTTTCTATCCGCTTTATGAGGGTATGATCTGGGGTGGCAATTACGGGTTCCAATCGTGGCTCAATGACACATTTGGTGCTGAGTTCCACGATTTTGCCGGTTCAATTGTGGTTCACGCTGTTGGCGGATGGATCGCTCTTGCAGCCGTGATTTTGCTGGGTGCACGTTATCGCCGTTATAAAGACGGTCTTCGCACACCAAACTTTGCGCCATCTTCTATTCCTTGGTTGGCTATGGGTTCTTGGATGCTTTGTATTGGTTGGTTCGGCTTCAACGTTATGACCCATGGTTCTGTTGAAGGCGTGTCTGGTCTGACGGCATTAAATTCATTGATGGCAATGGTTGGCGGCATTTTGGTTGCTCTTGTGGTTGGTAAAAATGACCCAGGCTTTATCCATAACGGCGCATTGGCTGGTCTTGTGGCTGTATGTGCCGGCTCTGACATTATGAATCCACTTGGTTCGCTCGTTGTGGGTGGTGTTGCTGGCGCAATCTTCGTTGTCTTCTTCAACCTTTGCCAAAGCAAATGGCAAATTGATGACGTGTTGGGTGTATGGCCACTGCATGGTCTTTGTGGCCTTTGGGGCGGTATTGCTTGCGGCATCTTCGGAACCGAAGCACTTGGAGGACTTGGCGGCGTGACCTTTATGAGCCAGCTTGTTGGTTCTGTTGTTGGTGCAGGTTATGCATTAATCGCTGGTTTCATTGTCTATGGTGTGTTGCGCGCCACAATGGGCATTCGCCTATCAGACGAAGAGCAGCAAATTGGTGCTGACTTGGCAATCCACAAAATTGGTGCAAACCCTGAAGTTTAATCATCAATCGATGAATTAAGATCAAGGCCAATGTGAGTGAAACCACATTGGCCTTTTTCGTTTTAGGTTTTAGCTGCAGATAAAACACCGGCACTGATTAACAATGACCCGCCTGTCCGCTCTGCCCATTTGATCACATTCGGATTTTGCATGCCTTTTCGAGCCCGGGCTGCAAAAGCCGTGTAAAGCCACATATTGATAAAGGCCAACACCAAGAAAGTTGCAATGCAAATAGCCGCCTGCGGCATAAAGCTCATGCTTGGGCTGATGAATTGCGGCACAAAGGCAATAAAGAAAATTACGCCTTTTGGATTGAGCGCTGTAACCATTAAAGCCTCGCGAAACATTTTTTGAGGTGACTTTAAACGTTCAACTTTGCTTGTTTGCTCACCCGCAGATTTGCCAGCATTTTTGATCATCGATATGCCAATATAGATGAGGTAAATCACACCTGCCCATTTGATGATCTGAAAGGCTTCTGATGATGCGAGCAAAATTGTCCCGACGCCAAGCATAGACAAAGTCGTTGCGATGAAATCTCCTGCGACCACGCCCCAAACGGTAGGCGCAACGGCACGTTGTCCATGGGCGATCGCTTGGCCAACGGCCATAATGATCGAAGGGCCGGGAATAATCAGGACCACCATGGAGGCAATCACAAATGCGAGATAGTTTTCAATAGGCATAAGCGTCTCCTTAAGGGGCTGAGTAATCCCTCAAGATGCGCGCTTGTCAATATGTTTGATGATTGCCGGATAGATTTTGCTCTGTGGTTAGCGCTCGGGGCGTGAGCGCTAACCTCGATGTGAAAGATATTATTTCAAGTCTGCTGATGAGAATAGGACAGTGTATTTTTCGCAGAAGATGGCAACAGAGCCGAAATCTGCAGGGTTCGCACCATCTGGCAATGCATAGCTTTGTGCGCCAGATGTTGATTGTAACACGCCGAGATTAACATGCTTACCAGCGATTACATCATTGCCGTTTTTAAGGCCTGAACCTTCGACCAAAAAGACTTTTAAGTCTGGGCCTGCCGTGGAGGTGAATTCAGACAGTTCAAGCGTATGTTTGCCGCTGGCATCTTTGACGATTTTGACATTGCCTTCGCCAATATAATTGCCGCCAACACCTTTAATCACGCCTGTGGTTACAGACATTGAATCAGCATGGGCAATGCTTGCACCCAAAAGATTGTCAGAATTTGAGGCTAAAGGAGCTGCAAAAACAGTCAATGCGGAAAATGCAAGTGCGATTGAAATGTTCTTCATGATATTACCCTTCCAGTAAATGTTGGAAAAAGGTGTAACATCTTCCGAAAATTCCGCAATTGACGTCTTTTCACAAATAAGAGAGGTCAAAGTTACCGAAATTCGTGATTAGCTTTCGTGCTGGACAGTGCCTGCTTCCAAAATCTTGACAACTTCCAGACCATCTTGGATCGTCACTTTAGGTGTCGCACCTGTTTGGATCGCATTGATGAAATCTTCAAGTTCAGCAGTTAATGGCATGCTTTGTTCAACGGCGATAAATTCTGGTTCTACCATTTCGCTTTGCCAGCCCAAATCGTCCTGCCAGATTTTGTGCTTGTAAAGCGCAAGCTTTTGATCCCAAGGCAGGGCATCATCAAAGGACATCATGGCTTTGGAGCCAACCAAAGTCAGACGACGCTCCCGATAAGGATTAAGCCGTGAGGTGAGAACATGCGCTTTGACCCCAGATGGAAAACCTAAATGCAGATGGGCAAAGTCGCTTAGATGGTTGAGCGCAGCGGCTCCTTCGCCATGAATGCGGGTTGGCGCTTCGCCGGTCACGGCCAAAATAAGCGATAAATCATGCGGTGCGATATCCCACAAAGCATCGTTTTTTGGATGGAATTTTCCAAGGCCCACGCGGTGAGAATGGATATATTGAAGTTCACCCAGATCACCGGCCTTAAACATCGCGAGCATTTTTTCAAAAGCTGAATGATAGCGCAATATATGCCCCGTCATCGCCACCTTACCTGATGTAATTGCGGCATCGACAACGTCTTGCGCATCTTTTGTGTTCAGCGCAATTGGTTTTTCGATCAGAACATGTTTGCCGGCTTCAAGCGCTAATATGGCATTTTGTGCATGTAGATGCGGGGGGAGGGCAAAGACAATGCCGTCGATTTGTTCATCGGCTAAAATTTCATCGAGAGTTTTCGCAGGGACGTTGAACTTTTCAGCTGCTTGGTTTACGCTGTCAGAATTTAGATCGCTGACAGCTGAAAGTGCGCCGAGTTCAGACAAAGTCCGGGCATGATTTGTCCCCCAATAGCCACATCCAACAACCGCGATTTTTGTCTTATTATTCATTTATTCGTCCAACTTTAATCTGCGGTTTGTAGCACTAAAGTGGTCAGCGCATTTTCGCAAGTTCGCAATCGCAACAATCGTGAGATAATTGATATTGCAGGATATTAGGTTTCCGAAAAAAGCATAAAACCAGTTCAAATTCCATCACTTAAGGGACTGGAAATGAAAAGCGTATCTTTTGTTCGAAAAATCTCGCAAAGTGCTTGACACTTTAGCATAGTCCACCTTATATGCCGCCGATCTGTTAAGAACAGTGGCGTTTACATAATTACGCTTTTGTGGCGGGGTAGCTCAGGTGGTTAGAGCAGCGGAATCATAATCCGCGTGTCGGGGGTTCAAGTCCCTCTCCCGCTACCACTAATCCCCCCAAAATGGGGTCTTGGTTGGTGACTGATACAAGAATACCCAGTAATCCATCGATTTGAACGTCCGTACCATCTTTTGTGGGTGTTATCGTAATCTTATCTATCAGACGTCTTATTGCTGTAGCAGCCTCTCGGTTTTCGTCGGTAATTTGGTCTGCATATGTTTTTGTTAGTTGATCGATATATTGCTTAAAGTTCGCCACTGTTGAGGGATGAATTGAAACTGTCTCTGGCACGCTTGGCAGTGCTTCTTTTTGTTCCTTAAGAGTTTCAATCTCACTTCTGATTTTTTTAATGCGTTCGTTTGCAAGCCCAGGGTCGAAATGGCCTAAATCATAATCGGCCCAAATTTTTTCTTCTTTTTTGCTGAGGATGTCAATTTTATGATCAACGATTTTGGTCTTTTCTATAGCTTCAGAAGCTAAAAGAGTTCGTTCAGCGTTATACGATTTAATGAGTTTTGAAAGCATTTCTGGTTTGTTCAGTTGATCCTTCAAACCAGACAGGGATGCTTCAACAATTTCATCTAGATAATAAGCACTTGTATTGTCGCATGATCGAGACTCTTTCATGGTCGAGCATTGAATTCTACGGCGGCTTTTATATTTATCTTTAACTGACATGCCACCTCCACAACAGCCACATTTTAACAGGCCCGTCAGGATCGTTGTTGCTTTGCGGTATTTGTTTGGGCGATCATTTTCATTTTGCGGAAACATCGCTTGAACGCGCTCGAATGTATCCGCATCAACAATCGCTAAGTGCGGTTGTTGAGATGTGATGATATCTTCTTTTTTATTGATGCGGCTAACTCGTTTGCCAGTAGATGGGTTTTTGACCATCCTTACTCGGTTCCACTGCGGTTCTCCTTTATAAATAGGGTTTCGTAGGATGCCATATTTTCTGCTTCTGGAACCGTTCAATGTCGAAGCACGCCATATGCCACCTGTCGGACCTGGAATTCCTTCCGAATTGAGTTTTCCAGCAATGTCTCGAGGTGTCATGCCACTTAGTCGATATCTATAAATTCGACGCACTACATTTGCCTCGCCATGTGAGGCTTCATCTCCATCGTCGATTATGAGTTCTCCCGCGTTGGCGGTCAATTTGTACCCATAGGCTCGCCCACCTGTGTTCCGTCCCTCTTGGATCATTAATTCTTGGCCACGGCGGACTGCATGAGCGGTGCTTTCAAGTTGGTTACGGCCAACAAGCGCCATAATCGATGCCGTGTTTCTGTCGACTTTTCCGTTTTGAGCAACTGAGTGAAGTTCTATGTCTCGGAAATTCAATTCTTTGTGGATATAGGCCATGTCGCCGTCGTCTCTGGTTAGACGATCAAGGTGATCGACTAACAGAATATCGATATCGCTATTGTCTAGAACTTGCAGCAATTTTGTCATGTTTGGTCGATTGAAGATCGCTGCGCCCGAAATGGCGTGATCAGCAAATCTATCAATTATCTTAATTCCAAGCCTTGCTGCATATTTGTCTTGTGAGGCGTGCTGCCCTTCGATTGAATTTTCAGCAGAATCCTCGTGTGAGTATCTGGAATATGTGTAGGCGCGTTTTGTCATTCTTATCCTTTTTTACTATTTGCATTTTCAGCTCGGGCAATAGCTTTGCCAAAGCCGATTGCAATTTCATCAAATATTTTTGTAATTTCAGTTCTGTCTGAACTGTAATTACGGCTATATGTTACTTTCATTTTTGCAGCGCTAAACCGAGAAATACGCTGCTTCTTATTGTCTCTGTCGGCTACCACAGCTACGGTTTTTTCGATTGCGTGACCATATCGGTTCGCTATGTAATTATGTTGGGTCATTGGATGTTCTCCCCCGTCACTCCAACGACCTACGCATTTGGGCTGGTCGTCAGAGCGACGGGTGAATTTACCTCACCTTCCCAAATCGACCGGAAAAATACTTTGCTGTAATTTTCCGATACAAAAATGGTGATGCAAAAAATAAAATATTGCAAGAGCAAAATTAATTAAATTTAATCAATAGCTTAATGTCCTATATAGTCTGACGCACTTTACCGTCTAACTTTACTATGAGTAGTGAAAATCAATAGTAAAGTTTTGTCTCCGGCTCAGGGAAGTTGCAGGCTTTTCCAATTGCGCTGTGTATGGTCTCGTCGCGGGCAGGGGCTATATCCGCCTGTCCATTATGTGCAAATCACGGTCTGTAAAATAATCAAGCTACCCATAACCCGTACGTGAAGAGGTAAGTCCTTTAGAGCTCCTCGATTCTTCCGCAAACGGCGTTTTAGGAAGTAATGGGGGGAAAGCGGGACAAAATGATAAACACAGTTTACGAAAGAATCGCATAGTTGACGGCAAATGGATCGATCTGGAAAGCCAGAAACACCGATCGGATGACAGTGCTACAAACTATGTTAGGAGAGCGTGTTCAGTCGAGGTCAGCTTTATTCAGATGCACAGACATCCTTCTGGAGATGGCGCTTGATCCTAAACGGCGGCAGGCTGCTGGCATATTTTTTGGCAAGGGCATCAAAAACTTCTTCACTCTGGCGCTCATCAAAGCCTTGTTTCACAAGACCCCCAACAATCATATTGCATAGGTTATCTAACTCCTGCTGTCGGTTTGTAATCTTCTTGTTATGCTGAAGACCACTGATCATCTGCCAGAGCAGCATGCGGGCCAGATCATCTCGATTTGGCCGCCTCAGCTCTTTGGCGCATTGCCGTATATTTTGCTGCCGTAACCGTTGTTCCTCATTGCGCTGATGTATGAATTTTTTAGCCATAGTTCTGTTCTCCTCTGGATGCTTCTCTCTCACATTATACCCTATTTCTGGACCCGCTAGGAAACGCCGACGGCAATGAATCGCAGAATTCTAATTGAGAATCGGTTTGCTCTAATTAAGAATCGCAACAAGATAAATTGAGTTGAATTATTTCAATTTTTTCTGATTTGCCAGCACCTTCAAACACATTGATTTAACGTCTGGGCAACTGGAAAAAGCTTGTCGGAAAGGCAGAATAATGGGCAACAAATACGCATTTGAGGTGGCAATTAGATGAAAGGCAATGCTCTTCTGGGTGATCTTATGGCTCACCCAGAAGATTAGCACTCATGAGCTGGAGGTGCCCCAGCACCTTATTGTTTCAAATATCCCCCGACCAAAACCCGTGCCGATTTCGCTAGTATCGTGACCCCATGAATCGCAACAAGCTTGTTTTGAAACGAAAAGTTCTAATTATGAATCGGTTTGATATTTTCATGAATCGTTCTGTTATGTTCCTGAATCGCCATACTCTAACTTGGAAACGCTTTGTTGTAACCAAGAATCGCTAAGCTATTATTGTGAATCGGATTAACAGGATTTTGAATCTAACAAGTCCAGTTCAGAATCGTATTGATCTATTCATGAATCGCAAAGGATGATCTAAGAATCGCGCAGTTACGATTATCGGTAGTTGCGCCTATGGTATGCCTGTCTTCAAATTCTTGCCAAGCAGCTCATGTACCTCATTACCATCTAGGACCTTCTCAGTTACCAGATGTTTTGCTAGTTCGAGCAGGATGTCCTTATTTTGGGTTAATAGATCGCTAGCCATAGCTTCCGCAGCCTCAAGCCTTTTATGAACCAGTTCAGCAAGTTGGCGATCGCCCGTCGGCATTGCAGATTGATCCAGAACACGGCGATAAAGCAAGGGGTGGATTTGCCCAAAACCAAGATTGGTTTCTGCATCAAGCGCTAGATTGGTGGCTTGTGCCAGATCAGATTGATCCGTGCCTCCTGATCCCATGCCAGCGCTGCCTAAAATCAGCATCTCAGCTGTTCGACCAGCCAAAGTGAAAGCCAGCATACGATTGATCCAATCTTCGTTTTGCGCTGAATGTTGTTTGATGTTGCTATCAATAAATCCACCAGCACCAGTTCCGATTGACATGGTCTGAATAGTTCCTAGCTCAAACCCAATCATCGCAAGGGCATGTCCAGATTCATGAACTGCAATCCTCCATAAAAGTTCTTCTGACATCGTGCTTTGTCCAGCACTGAGTGCGTCTTTGATATCAGCGTAGGTCAACTTCCGTTTTTGCCGCCGCGCTTTCTGGCGGGCCTCACGGACCAAACGTTCGATATCGGCTCCTGTTCGCCCTAGTGCTAACATTGCAAGCGGCTTGAGTGCTTGCCGTTTAAATACTTCCTGCTTAAAGGCGGTCTGTGGCGCGGGTAGTTGATCTGTAGCAGGTGCTTTATGCGGCTGTTGGTCAGATGACGGCATATTATTTCCATGATTATCTTTCGGTGCATCAAATTTAATCATGAGTGGCTCCGTTCCTTGTAGTCCTATGGCCAGCGTCAGCATTTTTGTGAATGGTAGAATTCGTGACGTGAATGTTTGAGCAGGCATTATTAATGGCAGAGTTGGTATGGGTTCTGTCTGGCAAATCATTCATGCTGCGCACTATCAAGCCTTTTGACGCTTCCGAACCTTCCTTAACAATAGCATCTAAGTCAGTCCCTAGATGATGAGCTATAATACCAATCAACGCTTCGGCATCTGGCGGAGGAATTATGATATGTTTTTCCAAGCGGCCTGAACGCAAAAGGGCTGGGTCAATCTTTTCAGGTCGATTGGTTGCTCCAAGGATAACTATGCCGTCGGTTTTGGCAGCGCCATCAAGCAGCTCTAGGAGCCTGTTGATCAAACTTGCCCAATAGTCATCATTTTTATGACCATTGCCTGAATTGGCACCTCCACTGGCACCGCCATTGCGACTTCCGATGTTATCAATTTCATCAATGAATAAAATGCATGGGCTGATCGCATTCGCATATTTAAAAGTTGCGCTGATAGCTGCAAGTACATCACCGAGATGAGATGCCTCAAGCCAACGGGCGACTGATGTAGAGATTAGCGGAATTTGAAGCGAATTACATAACGCTTTGGCATAGGTTGTCTTGCCTGTTCCTGGTGGGCCGCTTAGGAGAAGCCTTGTGCTTAATTCAGACCAATCGACCTCGTCGCTATGCCAGGCATCTAAGTCCTGTTTTAGATCAAGCGCCCATTGTTGAGCATCTCCATAGCCTGATAGACCTTCCACGAATAAATGATTTTTACATGAACTTGATCCTGCCTCCTCGCAAGCCAAGTTGCATGGTTCAATGACATCATAGAAGCCAACATATTTATTGGGCCGGGATGGTTTGATTGAATTGCCAAGCCCGTTCAAATAACTACTTCCAACGGAGCTGTCAGCATCATTAGTATCATCAAACGCTAGTGCGTTGTCAGCCTCCAGCATAATTAAGGTATCCACGATACGTGCTAATGACCGTCCTGGCCGGATGGCAACAGCCATATCATCAATTCCTAGATGCGAGGGATTAAAATCCTTCTTAGTCATCATGGATAAAGAATCTACTTTCGGGATATTGCAGCAGATAGACAGCACATCAGCGATCAGCTCCAGATCGATCCCATCACCTTTCAACGTGATGTCTGAAACAGCTAGAATACGATCGGGTAGGTGAGATTTTTCTTCATCCGCAATAATCACCGGCTTAATCTGGGTCAGTACATTTTTTGAGATAGACTTGCGTAATTCGTCATCAAAGTCTTTTTGTCTTGCAAATTTTCCATTCATGCAAGCGATGGATTTACGTCTTCGAGCATCAATTAGTTCATTATAATGCCCTGATAATGATGGTTCAGATTCAATAGGGCTTAATGATACAAAGAATGGCAAGATCAAGCCATCTTCCAACATCAAACCAAACTGACGGACAAAATCAAACACGGGTACTTGAACCATAATAATTGGGTTAGATTTTTCCATTGCAGACATGAGTTGTTCGAACATGCCGCTCTCAAGATCAATGGCCTTTGCAAGCGACAATGCAGTTGTTACTTCAGCAGGTTTGAGTGAGGGCGTGAGCCTCTTTACAAGGGAAAGAACATGATCTTGCTGACAAGCAATTCCCCCGCCACTGGGTGCTCGCTGCATGACATCGCTATTTGCTAAGCTGGTTGATGTTGGGGTGTCCAAAGCGCCCATATGATCAGCTTCTTCAGAATTGATATCCTCACAAAACTCGGAAGACATCTCAGCCTCAATCACGATCTCAGATAGATGTGTCCGACATGATGATCTCTTCATAAATTTGGTGATTAATTCAAAATCATGATCCTCATCACCTTTGAAGTCTAGGACGCAATCATCAGAAATACGCCATTTCGTCCCGCTGCGTTCATTCTCACCGATGTAATCTCTTTCCAAAATGCCAGCTTCAGCGGCGCGTTCGAAAGCTTCATTGCGTGCAACTCGTTGCTGACGAGCCAAAAGATAATGGAGAATGCGGTTTTTGACCCTATTCATGGCATGTCCCCTTCATCTTGGAGGAGCGCACATAGGTTTCTTCAAAACCATCAGGTAGAGCATGCAGATTGTCATCCAACCAATCTCTCAAAACAATGCCAGCGGGGTGATCAAAGTCACATAAAAGCTGTAGCTGCCGGCTTAAGACTCGTGGTAGGGTTTTGGGTAAGTGATTGTTTGGCCTACTGCGCTTTTGAACATGTCTAAGTACACGACGAACAACGGCTGGCGCGCATTCATCGACGAGTTTTTGTGTTGGATTGCCCTTTGACACAAGCAACCGAACGTATTCGTCATTTTGCTCGGGTGTGAATGATGGCTGTGCTATTGATGTTGTGGTTTGCGAGGAAGGTGTCTGCACCGGCTCACTACAAGGTTTTTGAAGTGACAGCGGACAAGATCGTCTCTTTGGTCTGAACGGGATGACGTTATCGCCGTGAATTTGTTTGAAATTTGACATAGTTACTCCTTGCGCCAGATCGTAGGATCGGCGCTGTAGATGGATAAAATGATGGGACGTGACATGCCCGCCTGATTGCAGCATGCATGTCTGGGCTATTGGTTGCTAGGTGCCAAACATTCCTTGACGTCGCAGAGACATATCTGGCCTGCGCGGTAATATCTGGACGTTTGCGGCTTGATGCTCAGTTTTTTGCTCTAAGCGAACGAGCTTTTGAACTTCATCAGTCTGCGAAGTTCCGTTTTTATCCTCGTGCGCGAGATTAGTTGCAAATGTCTGTTTCGCTTGCTTTACCGCTTCATCAACTAGTTCGTTAACCACTTGAGTTGCGATAAACCGATCAGATTGTGCCATCAACTCTGCCTCGCCGCGGATAAATTCTTTTGCCATATATTCGCGTGCCAGACGATACGCCTTCGCGATATTCTTCACACCGCAAATAGTGTCCAAACTATCAAGACCAAAAACGCCGGCTTCCTTAAAGCGAGGTGGTAAATCTTTCTGGTCCGAACAATCGATAATTGCCCATGATACCGAACCCTCATCGATCGTCATGCGTTTATGCTTTTGATAGAGAAAATCCCGAACTTGAGCGCGTGCGATCATGAGATTATCGGCAATTCTATTGAGCTTGGTTGTTTCTATCGTCGATACTTGTCGTTTGAAGTCCACGAGACATGCTGTGCGGGTCATTCGATTAACAATCAAAGCATCAGGGCGGTAAGTCGGGCCTTTCGGTTCTGGATCGTAATCTGTCTGTAAACCTGCCAAACGTGTCGTGTCGTTTGATTGAATAAGACTTAGATATTTAGGATCAATTCCAAACTTCAGGCTTTTATTGATAATAGTTAGTTCCTCAATATGTTGGGCAGTAAGACCCAAGATTTTCTCTTGAGTGATGCCGTCATTGCGGGGAAACATCATATAGAATGTAGCAAGTGTGCTCGAGCTGCCTAGCACAGGATCGGTGCGCGCAGCTTTGGCTTGAGCAAGTGTTTTATCAACTGTTTCTTTGGCCAAAATTTCTAAGTCCTTCCGGATTAGCTCGAGATTAAGTTCAGGAACGCTATCAGGTCGAAGATCGCATGTTGGTTGTGTGTTATAGTTCATAGGGAAATCCATTAATTTTAAGCAACCTGGACATGGCTTCGCCGATCAATCTGGCTGGGGAGTATTCGAAGACGTGCTGTCCGAAAATTACGGCACACATCATGCTTTGCTCACCAAGTAGGTTGCTTGTTTCAAATTTAATAATTGAGATGGTTTAATCGTTGGGACGTTCAGCGAAAGACACATGGACAAGAGCACAAAGCGAAAAGCCTTGCCCGCAGATGCAGCATCTATCAAAAATCAACGTCAAAACAAAAAAGTATATTCCCTATGGGGAATCTAGTGTAAAGATTCGCATAGCCGTGCTCCTATTACCTTAGGTGTTTCGGTCAGGCCTTCGTTGAGTGTTAGCGCACTTGCGGAGGCCGATTTATATCAGAAAGCATTGTTCGCTCATCGACGGAAAGAAGTTAGCCTGGAATATCAGCTACTGCAACACGAAAAGAACAAGCCAGGAACAAAATTACAGGTTATGGTTAATGGGATAACGGACAATTTTATTTTTCATTGGAACCATGCTGGCTGCAACCAAAAGACTGTGGAAAGTACAGCTTCTCGCAATGCATGTAGTGTGCTAACTTTGTCAACCTGCTAACAATTCTTGCTAGCCGATCAAGTATGATCATGATTATATCGAGGTCAAATTGTACGAGAATGCATTTAATAAAATTGAGCGAGACTTGCGCGCTGAAGAAGGTGTCGCCAATGAGCTGGATTACGTAGAGCAGACTTCATGGGTTCTGTTTCTGAAGTACCTTCACGACCTCGAAACCGAGCGCAGCGATCGCGCTGAGCTTGATGGTGAAGATTACACTCCGATTATTGAGGGCGAATACCGCTGGGGTAAATGGGCCGCCCCAAAAGAAGGCGGTGAGTTCGATCACAACGTTGCGCGCATCGGCGATGACCTTATCAAGTTCGTTGATCAAGAGCTCTTCCCATATCTTGCGTCCTTCCGCCAATCAGCGACGAGCCCTCAAACGATCCAATATAAGATTGGTGAAGTTTTCACAGAGCTGCGCAACAAATTCCGTTCAGGCTACATTCTTCGAGACGTGTTGGAAGCAATTGACGGGCTCTCATTCAACACTCAAGAACAGCGGCACGAGCTGTCTGAGCTTTACGAAACCCGTATCAAGCGCATGGGCAACGCGGGCCGAAACGGCGGCGAATACTACACTCCGCGTCCGCTTATCCGTGCCATGATCAAGGTCACTGTCCCCAAGATCGGAGAGACGATCTATGACGGCGCGGTCGGCTCTGCGGGCTTCCTCTGCGAAGCGTATACCCACATGCGAGCAGATAACTTGTCCGCCTCTGACTTTGAAGCCCTACAAACCAAAACCTTCTATGGTCAGGAAAAGAAGGGCCTCGCCTACATCATCGGGATCATGAACATGGTCCTCCATGGCATCGAAGCCCCGAATTTGATACATTCCAACACGCTAAATGAGAACGTGATGGATTGTCCGTCATCATATGATTTGGGACTAGTTAGCTGATTATTTAGAGGAGTATTTGGCTCATCTGTTTGGTTTTTATTATGCGGCTTGTTTTTGGTTTTGCAAGCGTCGCTGTTCAATAGTCTTTTGTTTTATCCTTTCTCTTTGTTCTAAGATTTGTTGCTCACGTCCGAAGTAAACATCAGCAGGCGTTAGGTTTTTGAGGCTCTCATGATACCGATTGTAATTATAATTATCGATGAAAGCCGCAATTTGTTTTTCTAAGTCTCCGGGCAGGAAGTAATTCTCCAGCAGAATACGGTTCTTAAGCGTTTGGTGCCATCTTTCGATTTTACCCTGTGTTTGCGGATGATATGGTGCCCCACGAGTGTGATCCATGCCATTGGCATCGAGATAATCAGCAAGTTCTGCGGATACATAACTTGGACCATTATCAGATAACAGTCTGGGCTTGTGAATGATCTTAGATTGATCGCAGCCAGAAGCGTGTAAAGCTAAATCTAGCGTATCCGTCACGTCCTTGGTCGTCATAGTTGGTGTGAGCTTGTATGAGATAATGTATCGAGAATAGTCGTCCAGCACCGTCGATAGATAAAACCACCCCCAACCTATGATTTTGAGATAAGTGAAGTCTGTTTGCCAAAGTTGGTTAGGTGCTGTTGTTTTATCTCTGAACTCGTCCGCAGCCTTC
>JAEPMD010000023.1 GCA_017644105.1 Rhizobiaceae bacterium
CCCGGTGGCAGCTTAATAAGGGTCAGAACGCACTTATAAACCAGATCAAAACTGTTCAGAAAAACCGATCCACTTCTTATAGCTATGTCTTTGCAAATCTCCAGCGTGCAAAACCAATCGCCAATGGTATTCAACTGATCACGGAAATAACCGGTCAATATGCGAATGAAACGCTCCCTTCAACCGAAGTCTTGAGCATCGGCGGCGTGGATACCGTCAGAGGATATGAAACATCTGAAACAAGCGGGGACAAGGGCATCGTTGTGCGCAGCGAGCTGCATTTCGATGTAACACCGGAGGATAATGAAACGTTCACTGCGATTGATCTGTTTGCATTTTTCGATGCGGCTCATGTCGCTGATATCGCAAAGAACACGCATGCGGACTTTGCCAGTATTGGGTTGGGAGTGAACGCCGCATTAGGTG
Source organism: Rhizobiaceae bacterium (assembly GCA_017644105.1). GTDB lineage: Bacteria > Pseudomonadota > Alphaproteobacteria > Rhizobiales > Rhizobiaceae > Lentilitoribacter. The sequence goes on from JAEPMD010000023.1 coordinate 427, forward strand.
ACCATGTTTCATTTAATTCAAGTCTTGGTATTGCACTTAAGGATGGAGTTACAACTCAGACCGGGGATGTGGGTTTGCATTTTAACCTTAACACAAGGTTTTAGTCGCGCATTAAAGACATGAATATTGCAAGCTGATAAATTGATCTCACTTTAAAACAGATCGACTTTTATTTGCGGGAGCAAATCTGATGCGCATTGCAAAACTCATTCAATTGCCATTCTTCTTGGGAATTATCCTTTTTGCAAACCATTCATTGGCGCAAGAACCTAGTGTGACGACTGAAACTTACGGTTCTTGGACATATCGTTGCAGCCAGATCGCTCAACAATCTGATGCGCAAACTTCTGCAAAAAAAGCATGCGAACTTGTGCAGGTCGTTCGTGATGGTAAAGGCAATGTAATTGCACAAATAGCTTTTGGCCGAGACCCTGACGGTGAAAATAAATTAATCGCAGTTGTTCAAGTCCCGCAGGGAACTCTGCTGACCCGACCCGTAACGCTCTCGGATGAAGCGCGCAAGAACAATCTCACAGCGCCTTATTTTTCTTGCTTTAATAATATTTGTTTAGCGCGAACTGACATTGAGCCAAATTTATTGTCGGCTTTAGGAGTGGGCGATAAAGGTCAATTAGAATTTGCGGATCGGACAGGACGCATAGTCCGGGTTTTGCTTTCGTTTGAAGGCTTAAAAGCAGCGTCTGATCGTCTTATGGAAACAGCTGGTTGATGAAATTAGTTTGGATGCTATGAAAACTAACATGTTCGTTCGAACGGTCAATTATTCGGTTTGCTGCTTCTTGATATTATTTACCACACCAAGCTTTGCGCAGGGGCCTGGTTCGCATCTTCTGACTCAAGCGGTTAAAGTGGGCTCTCAGGGTGATGTTCTAGAATATGCCATTTTTAAAGATTGGTCGGTAGAATGTCGAACCAGCGGTACCAGTGATGAATCCAGATGTGAAATGAACACCCCAGTTCTGATCGAAACCATTGATAAGAAAATATCTTCAGCGGTGTCTATCAAACTGATATTTGAAAAAGCGAACAAGCCAGCCATTGCGGTTATACAAACACCGCTTGAGTTGCTACTCTCAAAAGGTATTGAACTCGAAATTGACAGCAGGAAACTTGGCAAGCTAACCTATCGTTCCTGTCATGCAACTGGATGCCTGGCACCTTTTTCAGTTTCCGGCGGTATAAGGCGTGCAATGCTTAATGGGTTATCCGCAAAGCTTGCTTTGTACAATTTGGAAGGCGACGCAAAGAAATACCAATTCTCTCTTTTGGGAATCTCAAATGCTGTTCGATATGCAAACTTTTATCTCAAATAGAATTGATGATTTGGCCTAGATCTTTTGCAAATTTATGGAACTATCCGTCTGATTCAGTGAATTTTCGAAGATGAAATCTGAAGTCCTCATATCAACATGGGGTTCTTTAATAGACTTAAACAATCAAATAAATACGAAATAGTATAAATTACCCGTAGCATCTACACTGGCATGTGCAATAAATTGTTAACCCATTGAGTTCACGATAAATTTTAATATCGGTAGACATTTGTTTTTTCGAACGAATGTGTCCGATCACATGGTTTAGATTCTAAAACTGCGGGGCTATCATGCAAAACACTGATACCAATTTATTGAACGAACGAATTGATTTTATTAAGTTTGATGAGAATGAGCAGGGAGCTCTTAAAGCCGCAAAACCTGTGATTGATGGTGCGCTGGAAGACGTTCTCCAAGAGTTCTATACTCAAGTCAGTAGCTACGAAACAACACGTTCATTCTTTCAAAATCAAGCGCATATGGATGGTGCCAAATCGGCGCAAGTCTCACATTGGAACAGAATTACCAACACGGAATTCGACGAAGATTATGTGATTGCGGTTTCTAAGATTGGTCTTGCACATGCACGCATTGGTCTTGAGCCGCGATGGCATATTGGCGGGTATGCACTTCTAACTTCTGGCTTGCTCAAGGCCATCATTGAAGATGAATGCAAAGGGTTCTTCAATCGTAAGATTACCAAATCATTGTCGGATAAGGCTGCCGCGGTGGTTAAGGCCTCAATGTTAGATATGGATTATGCAATTTCAGTTTATCTTGATAAATTAGCTGAAGAAAAGCGTATCGCCGAGGAAGCTCAAGCTTTGCAAAATGCCAAAAGGGACGAAGCTTTAGCTGTGTTCGCACAAGCGCTGGATATGCTAGCTGATGGTAATTTGGAAGAGCGGATTACAGATCAGCTTCCTGAAGAATTTCGTGATATGGGTGTCGCATATGATCAGGCCATGGATAATTTGTCTAACTCCTTGGCTTCGGTTCGCAATGCGACGACAGCAACACGCGAAAATTCATCAAATATCTCTGAAGGTGCAAGTCAGCTCGCTACACGCACAGAACAACAGGCCGCTGCGCTGGAGGAAAGTTCGGCAGCGCTTCATGAATTGACCCAAAGTGTGGCATCCACAGCAGATACTGCCGTGGATGCTCGTCAAACCGTCATGAGTTTCATGGCTGATATTAATTCTGCCGAACAGGTTATGAATAAAGCACTTACGTCGATGACGGGGATTGAAGAATCATCAAAACAGGTTTCAACAACAGTCGCAATTATTGATGAGATTGCGTTTCAAACAAACCTATTAGCCTTAAATGCAGGAGTGGAAGCTGCAAGGGCGGGTGATGCAGGTAAAGGGTTTGCCGTTGTGGCGCAGGAAGTTCGTGAGCTGGCTCAAAGATGTTCTGACGCAGCCAAGGAAATTGCTGAGCTTATAAAGAATTCAAGCCAACAAATTGAACAAGGTGTTGTCCATGTTACTGAGACATCGGAGTCATTGACCAAGTTTGTTCACGACGTGGAAAATGTAAACTCAATTATTGATCGGATCACAACATCTGCGGGTGAACAATCTACGACCTTAAATGAAATCAACACAGCCGTGGAAAATCTGGATCAAATTACCCAACAGAATGCAGGTATGGTGGAAGAGACAACAGCTGCGACGGCTTCATTAAGTGATGAAGTGTCTCAATTGGTGGATGCCATGGCCGGCTTTAAAACGCGTGGAATGGATCGCGTTGCCGATCATGTTTTCAATTTGAAAAAAGCCGGCTAGTTCATGCTTTTGGTAGGTGATTAGATCGCTGCTGGATTTTCGGCAATGCGTGTGTGTTCGACGACAGCTAGGTGCATTATTCACGACGAACAATTTAAGAAATCAGAGTATTTGGTACCTCCCGCCGGAATCGAACCGGCACTCCGTTAGGAATTGGATTTTGAATCCAACGCGTCTACCAGTTCCGCCAGGGAGGCCCTAGGTGCGATGTACTATATGGATTTCAGATACGCAATAGGAAATAAGTGAAATTTCTCCGAATTTTTCGGCAAATTGTCTGCGATTAAGCTTCAGGCTTAATTGCAATCAAAATTTCCTGTGCCCATTCACCAATAATGGGAATGAAATCGATCTGGGCGAGGAAATATACCAAAATGGAGACAAGCACAGTAGCACCCAAGACGGAGCCCAATCCAAATGCCAAGCCGCGGATGAACTGGAATCCAAGCATTTTAGGAATGGAATTATGAAGCTTTATATATCGATGCTGGTTTAATCGACTGAGTTCTCTATTTAAGGCGTTAATTTCGTTGTGTAATTCTTCAGTTGATAAGGGCAAATCTGGCGGCATCATATAAATTCCATTAAACTCGTTATGCCTTGGATATAGGGAATTGGTAAGATTTTTTCAAAGTTATTGTTGTATTGCCGCAAGAAGCCATTACAGAGATATATAATAGCAATCTTTTGAAATAAAATTTGATCGGAAAAAATATGCTTCGTCGACTATATGACTGGACCATGTCTCTTGCTGGCACCAAACACGCCGAAAAAGGCTTGGCAGGCGTTTCATTTTTAGAGAGCTCAGTATTTCCGATTCCGCCGGATGTCATACTCATCCCAATGGTGATTGCGCGCCCTGATAAATGGGTGCGAATAGCGTTTATTTGCACATTATTTTCGATTTTAGGCGCCTTTTTAGGCTATGCAATTGGCATGTTCTTATATGAGACGATCGGCAAATATGTTCTAGAACTTTACGGCAAAGCCGATAGTTTTAATACGGTCTCAGAGTGGTATAACACCTATGGTGGCTGGGGCGTATTATTTGCCGCTGTTACGCCATTTCCTTACAAAGTTTTGACGATATTTTCAGGTGTCACCGGATTAAATCTTCTAACATTCACAATTGTTAGCATTATCGGTCGTGCGGCGCGGTTCTTCCTTGTCGCGTTTCTTTTACGAAAATTTGGAGAGCCAATCCGGCTCTTCATTGAAAAATATCTAGGCCTCCTTTTTGCCTTATTCTTGATATTATTGTTCGGCGGGTTGTACGCAGTTAAATTTTTATTTTAGGGGGCTTTATGTCTGACAATGCGTCGCCGATTAAGGCGTTAACAACACCAATTCTCGAGGACCATAAAAAAGTAACATTCTATGGCGCCATTCTCATGGCTCTGGTCGTAGGGTCTGCGCTGGCATTTGAGCATATAGGTGGATTTATTCCATGTGCATTGTGCCTAGAACAGCGCATGCCATATTATGTTGGTATACCTTTAATGCTGATGGCGGGTTTCACTGCCATATTTGTTAAACCGGCCATATTCACACGCGGTCTTATTCTGATTGCCGGTCTGCTGATGGTATATGGTGTTTATCTCGGTAGTTTCCATTCAGGCGTCGAATGGGGTTGGTGGCCTGGTCCGGAATCCTGCACCACCGTTGCCGATGGCTTGTCGATGGACGCGTCTAATCTCTTGGGGGATCTCAATGCGAAGCGACCACCATCTTGCGATGAAGCGGCTGGCCAGTTTTTAGGTCTATCCTTTGCGGGATGGAATGTGATTGCCAGCGCTATTCTCGCATTCTTTACGATCAGATTGGCGTTCAGACGCGTTTAATTACGGCTGTAGTTCAGAATCCCAATAGAGAAAATCCATCCAGCTTTCATGTAAATAGTTGGGTGGAAATAATCTGCCATTCTTATGCAAATCATGCATGGTGGGCCTATAGGGTGCCTGTCGTGGATGCATCTTGGCATCCCTTGGCATTTTGCCACCTTTTTTCAAATTACAAGGTGAACATGCGGCGACAATATTTTCCCATTCCGTTTGCCCACCACATCGGCGCGGGTTAACGTGATCAAAGGTCAGGTCATCTTTAGAACCGCAATATTGGCATTCAAACTTATCGCGTAGAAAGACGTTAAAGCGAGTGAAGGCGGGATATTCCGGCGGCTTGATGTAATTTTTCAAGCACACAACACTTGGCACTTTCATCGAAAAACTGGGTGATGAAACCGCATGTTCATATTCAGCAATAATTGTCACACGGTCCAAAAAAACGGCTTTGACCGCATCTTGCCATGACCATAATGACAAGGGGTAGTAACTCAGAGGCCTGTAATCCGCATTCAGCACCAGTGCTGGCAGGGATTGAGGCGAAACGGCAATCGTCACACTCTTCTCCTAAACTACACAACATGTTGGGTTTATACTATGCAATATGTGACGATCTTGTGAAGGGTTATTAAATATTTTCCCGTGCTAATATCGCAGCTGATTTTATCCAAAAATCATAGAGGCAAAATTTCCCTGTTTTTTATATCTGCGTAGTAGCGCCAAAGCAGGCGGGCCGCGATGCTTTTATAGGGTGACCAGCGTTCAGCAAGCGCGCGTAATTCCTTTTCGTCGGGTCTGTTTCCACCAAAATAAATATCCCCGGCTGCACTGCGAAGCGCAATGTCGCCTGCGGGGAAAAAGTCCCAATGCCCGCAACAAAACATGAGATATATCTCAGCACTCCAACGGCCAATTCCTTTCAAAGACATGAGTTTTTTCAAAGCCTTATCAGCATCCATGCCGCTAAGTTCATTAAAATTTACATCACCTTCGATCGAAGCGATGGCGATATTCTGGAAGGTTTTAGCCTTTGCGCGAGAGAGGCCAAGCGCCATCAAATCATCTTCACTTCGATCGAGAATGTTTGCGGCACTCACTTCGCCAAGTTCCAATTCTATCCGCTCCCAAATCGCTGTTGCGGCAGCGCGTGAGATAAGTTGAGAGGTCACTATTTTTGCAAGACCTTCGACCCCGCCTTTTGACAATCTGAGGGGGACCTCTTTGGTCGAATTAATGATTGGTGCAAGTGTTGAATCGAGTTTGGCAAGTTCTAGCAAGCCAAATTCGATATCTGATTCGTTTTTGATGCGATCTTTCATGCAATAAGTCTTACACGGTTTTGACAGGTGACTGCGAGAATTTCTCGTGGCATACAAGTTGAATGTCAGATGCAAAGTTTCATAGATTACGATTTGCCCCCAGCCCAAATGGATACCTCCATTTAGGTCATGCCTATTCCGCTTTGCTCAACAGCAAGATTTGCACAGATATCGGCGCTGAGTTTCTAGTGCGCATGGAAGATATTGATCAAACACGATCACGGCCTGAATATGTTGAAGCGATTTTTGAGGATCTGCAATGGCTGGGGTTAACCTGGCCAAATCCTGTGATGGCTCAATCCTTTCGGTTTTCCGCTTATGAGGAAAAACTCAATTGGTTGATTGAACAACAACTTGTCTATCGCGCATTTTTGTCCCGTAAAGAGATCAAAGCTTTTGCACAAGCACATCAAAGCAAAACGGGGTGTGATTGGCCTTGTGATCCGGATGGAGCCCCGCTTTATCCCGATCTTTGTAAGCAATTATCGCCAGCTGTATCTGATCAGCGTGCAAAAGATGGCGAAGCATTTACCTGGCGCTTGGATATGGCAAAGGCGATCACATTGTTAGATGTTGATTTATCTTGGACGGAATATGATCTTGAGTTTAATCCGTCCATCATTACAGCAGATCCCGCCGCATGGGGTGATGTGATCATCGGGCGAAAAGATGTACCGACCAGTTATCATTTATCTGTGGTCTTGGATGACGCCGCGCAAGATATTGACCTTATCGTCAGAGGCATGGATTTATATCATTCAACGTCAGTGCATAGATTGCTTCAGAAGGTGTTTGGATTGTCAGAGCCGGGATTTCTTCATCACAAACTGATTTTGGATGAATATGGACGTAAGCTGTCTAAGAGCAATCAAGATACGTCACTTCGCGCACTAAGAGACGAACAAGGCATGACGTCTGTTGAGATTAAAAAGATGCTCGGTTTTTAGTGACTGGCATATTAAGAAGGCGTAACGACTTCGCTGTGTTTTTCAACGATAAAAACATGACCGTTATCCGTGGCTTCCTGCGAAATCAGTTTTTGGTCAAATTCATTGCAGTAATGGGGAATGTCTATTTCGGACATCGGGTCTGTGGTGAAGACCTGAACTTGCTCTCCAATCTTAACATGATCACGCAAGTAGCGTCTTAATCGCAGCACAGGAAGCGGGCATTTAAGACCATTCAGATCAAGCTCTTGCATGCAATATCAATCTATTGATCGTTGTTTGAATTACGCTTCCAAAATTTCCATCTTGGATTGGCTTGTTGTGTTTCAGCTGCTGTTGTCTCGCTGGCTACAAGACTTGGCACCGGAACACTTGGCTCTGTTGCAGGTGTTGCAACTTGAGCGTTCTCAACGGGTTCAGCCACAGTTTGCGTGTTTGATTTATAAAGGTTAGCAGACAAAGCATTATTGGCTTGTGTTTCAGTTCTTGCTTGGCGCGAGAATAAAGATGTGACCGGTGCTAATGTCTGTCTGACATTTTCAGAGCGTTTCTCCGCTAAAATGGCCCGTTCTTGTGAGCGCGCTTCAGCGGCAATTTTAGCAACTTCCTGCTCTTTTTCGCGAACTTTTTCAGCCTCTAGTTTTTCAACAGCCGCTGCAAATCTTTCATCATAATCTTTTTGGTATGCTGCATAGGCAAATTGTAGAGACTGCGGTTGAGACATTTCAGGGCATTTTGAGGTCGCACGAAATTTACCGCCATCTGTCGCAGTTTGGTTGAACACATAGCGTTTTTCGCAAACATCTACTTTTGGTGGACGTTTGGTGATTTCAAAATGATCATAGCCTTCGCGGATTTGGTTCCAAAAATCAAAGCTTTCATGATCTTTGTAGCGTGCCATATTTTCAGGTGTTAAGCGGAACGGAAACGCTTGCACTTGGAAGGCTTCTTGACCGCCTTTAAATGCGTCTCTCGCAAAACCAAAGATCTCAAGCACCTGCTCATCGGTCATAGAATAGCAGCCAGCGGATGAGCATGCGCCATGGACCATCAAGTTTGAACCCGTACGTCCGTGTGCCCGGTCAAATCTGTTTGGGAACCCCATATTAAATGACAGATAATAACTTGAATTGGGGTTCATTTGGTGTTTGCGGATATTGTAATATCCTTCAGGCGCTTGACGATCTCCTTCTTTAAACTTTGGACCTAACTGACCTGACCATTTGCAAATGCCGTAATTGGTGACAATCTCATAGCGGCCATTTGGCTTTTGCTTCCAGATTTCAAGCGTGTTTTCTTCCTTGAAAATCCGCATCAAGATGGGCGAGCGCGTGGTCATGCCTTGCGCCTTCATCTTCTTAACAAGTTTATCCGGAAGTGGGTGTTCGGCTTTATTGGCAACGGATGTGAGTGTATCATTACATCCTGCAAGGGCTAAGCTTGCCGCTAATACGACCCATTTAACGTTAGAAACTGTCATTCTTGTCCGCGTCACAATTTAAGTTATCAAGTTGATTACTCATACCATTATGATGGTTTTTAAAACCTTACCACGCCTGGTTTAAAAATGCAGATAAACAGATTGTGATCTGCAATTTCTCGCGCATAGGCCCGGCCCATAGGCGGAATGACGCAAAAATTAGCCCAAATTACGGCCAATCGCCAAAAACTTCTCTCGACGTTGTTGTTTTAGCTCTTCGCGTGATTTGCCAGCAAGATCTGCTAAAGATGATTTGATCACGTCACGCACACCGTCAATGACCGTAGCGGGTTCGCGATGTGCGCCACCGATAGGCTCGGAGATGATGCCATCCACAATGCCGAGTTCTTTGAGGTCCTGCGCGGTGATTTTCATATTGGTCGCTGCATCTTTGGCACGCGCGGCATCACGCCACAAAATGGAAGCGGCGCCTTCAGGTGAAATCACGCTATAGATGGAATGTTCAAGCATATAAACCTTGTTGCCAACCGCGATTGCAATCGCGCCACCAGAACCGCCTTCGCCGATGACGACAGAGACGATCGGAACGCTAAGCTTGAGACACATTTCAGTTGAACGGGCGATGGCTTCTGCCTGACCGCGTTCTTCTGCGCCCACTCCGGGATAAGCGCCAGCTGTGTCCACCAAAGTAATCACCGGAAGATCAAAGCGATCTGCCATTTCCATAACGCGAATGGCTTTGCGGTAACCTTCAGGACGCGCGCTACCAAAATTATGCTTGATGCGCGATTGAGTGTCGTTACCTTTTTCATGACCGATCACCGCTACAGCTTGGCCGTCAAATCGCGCTAAGCCTGATTGGATGGCTTCATCGTTTGAGAATTTACGATCGCCAGCAAGTGGTGTGAATTCGGTAAATAGCTTTGAGGCGTAGTCGATAAAATGCGGTCGGGCCGGATGGCGCGCAACTTGTGTTTTCTGCCAAGGATTGAGTTTGGCGTAAATCTCACCCATGGCTTCACTCGCGCGGATCTCTAATCGCTCGATTTCATCTGCAGTGTCCACACCTTCTTCTTGTCCAGAAAGTGTTTTTAATTCCCTGATCTGACCTTCAAGATCAGAGATTGGTTTTTCGAAATCAAGATAATGATGCATATTAGAACAACGCCAAGCACAATAGTTTAAAATTTAAGTCTCTATGTAAGCCCAAACACGGCATAATCAAGGAGAAGCTGCTTCTCACACGATTTTTAGTTCTAATCAAACTTTTTGTGCGGTTTGGCAAGAGGATGATGCTCATTGACGAGCTTTTTCAGCCTTTCATCCAAAACATGCGTGTAAATTTGGGTGGTTGAGATGTCGGAATGGCCCAAAAGCTCTTGTACAGCACGCAAATCAGCCCCATTGGATAGCAGATGCGAAGCGAAAGCATGTCTCAGCACATGTGGTGACACCTTTTCAGTGTCAATTCCTGCTTGCGCTGCGATGGATTTAAGCTCTCTGGCAAAGACCTGCCGCGCCAGATATCCGGTTTTTGAATTTGCTGGAAATAAAAACGGTGATTGTTCGGGTTTCTTTTGTTTAGCATGAACGGCATCAATTGCTGCAAGATAGTCGGCCAGCGCAGCTTTTGCAGCCTGTGATATTGGCACCAAGCGTTCCTTATTCCCTTTGCCCCTAATAATGAGAAAGGGTTCGTCGCGCTTTAAAACGCCTGCGGGCAGGGCAACGAGCTCACTCACCCGCATGCCCGTCGCATATAGCAATTCAAGCAGGGCTCGAAATCTGGTCTTTGCGGTCAAATCTCTTTCACTTTTTGCCGTTTTTACCTGCGCTTCAGCAAGATCAAGCAATTGCCCAACTTCATCCTCAGACAGTGTTTTAGGTAGTTTTAATTCTGACTTTGGTGCATCGATGATCCCCGTCGGATCGTCATCTAATATACCCTCATCATGCAGGAACCGATAAAACTGTTTCATCGATGACAAATGTCGAGATTGTGTTGATGCGGCATAACCGTGATCGGACATTTCTTTCAAATAGGCTTTGATATCGTCCGATGTTGCACGCGTTAGACTGGATTTTCGATCTGATAAGAAGCTTGCGACTTCGGTTAAATCACGTTGATAAGATTCAATTGTATTATCAGCCGCACCACGCTCAGCAATCATCATCTCTAAGAATGCTTCAAGATGGGCGGCGCTGAGATCTCGTTTCATTGGTCTTTGTAAAGTTTTTCGCTTGGCACGCGGATCGTGACTTCTCGATCTTTAGGTTCAACAAATTCAACCAAGGCATACATGGTGCCATAGCATATTCCGACAATAATTCCGATAACGAACAATAATCTGAAAAGCGATGGCAAGTTAGGATCATCCTGAAATATAAGAAGCTACTCGTTTTTATGGAACTTATCTTAAATCTGCAAGGTTTGATTTTATGGCTTTGCATGCAAAATCCTTGCAATTCCCCTTGACCTGAAAGGCTTGGTGCATGATAGGAGAGGGGAAAATTGGAGCATCAAAATTGGCAGCAGTTTCTGAAAGCAAGTTAAAAGAGGCAGGTGAAGCCGCGCGCTTAGCGCTTGGTGACCGCAATCTTGTGCTTGTTGGGCTGATGGGCGCGGGAAAATCAGTTATCGGTAAATTGCTTGCGCAATATACAGGACTGCCCTTTGTCGATACTGATGACGAGATAGTCGCGGCGGCACAAATGCCGATAACTGAGATATTTGCGCAATATGGTGAGCCGGAATTCAGGGCGCTGGAATCGCGCGTCGTGAAACGTGTTTTGCAGGAGGGTCCGCAGATTGTCTCCACGGGCGGCGGGGCATTTATGAATGACGAGACGCGCGAGAACATTTTACAGAGCGCTTTATCGCTTTGGCTCAATGCTGATTACGACGTGCTTTGGGCACGTGTTTCCAAGCGTTCAACCCGGCCATTATTGCAGCAGCCTAATCCGCAGAAAATCCTGCGAGATTTGATGGATGAACGATATCCGATTTACCGCCTTGCCGATATTTCGGTAAAGTCTCGCAATGCACCCAAGCAGAATGTGGCTTTTGATGCTGTAAAGATGATTGAAAAAAGTGGCGATATCATCGCTACGAAACAAAAGGTTACCATTTAAATGTCAGATGAAAATATCAATGGAGAATGTGTCACGGTTTCATTAGGTGATCGTTCTTATGACATTTTAATTGGCCGTGGATTGATGGCTGATGCCGGTGCTGAGATTGCAAAACGACTGCCAGGTGCAAAAGCAACGGTGATTACTGATGAAACAGTTGCTCAAAATTATTTGGCGCCTTTAACCGAAAGCTTGCAAAAAGTCGGCATTGAGATCGATCCGCTTGTCTTAAAGCCCGGCGAGAAAACAAAGAGCTATGAGAATATGGAAGCGGCTTGCGATCATATCTTAAAGTGTAAGCTTGAACGTGGTGATGCGGTTATTGCCCTTGGCGGCGGCGTGATTGGTGATCTGACCGGATTTGCAGCTGGGATTGTTCGTCGTGGAATGAAATTTATTCAAATCCCGACCAGTCTTTTAGCGCAGGTGGATTCATCGGTCGGTGGGAAGACAGGTATTAATACGTCCGCGGGTAAAAACCTTGTGGGTGTGTTCCACCAACCACAATTGGTGCTGGTCGATACAGATACACTCGATACTTTGTCGCCGCGCGAAATGCGCGCTGGTTACGCCGAAGTTGCCAAATACGGCTTGATTGATCGTCCGGACTTTTTCGATTGGCTGGAGAAAAACTGGCAAGGTATATTTGATGGCGGACCTGAACGTATTCATGCGATTGCCACAAGCTGTCGCGCTAAGGCTGATGTGGTTGCTGCAGATGAGTTTGAGCATGGTTCGCGCGCCTTGTTAAATCTCGGTCATACATTTGGTCACGCTTTGGAAGCGGCGACAAATTATGACAGCAAACGTTTGGTGCATGGTGAGGGTGTGTCTATCGGCATGGTGCTTGCACATCAATTTTCTGCGCGCATGAATTTGTGCAGCCCAGATGATGGTGCCCGCGTTGCAAAACATCTTAAGGCCGTTGGTTTACCAATTTCGATAAATGATATTGACGGAGACCTTCCCTCTACCGATATACTGATGGAACATATTGCTCAGGATAAGAAGGTCTCACGTGGTGAATTGACCTTCATTCTGACAAAAGGGGTTGGAAAATCCTTTGTCGCTAACAATGTGCCAGCAAATGAGGTTTGGCGCTTTATCGAAGAGAGCCGTAATGCTTGATGCTTTTTTGCAATTTATCACTGAGAATTGGGTGATACTTGCAACGATTATTTTTCTTATCTGTCTATCTGGGTTTTTCTCCGGATCAGAAACTGCGCTGACGGCGGTTTCGCGTGCGCGCATGCATTCTTTTGAAAATAATGGCGAGCAACGTGCAGGGATCGTCAATAAGCTCATTGAACGGCGTGATCGTCTCATCGGTGCTTTGTTGATTGGCAACAATCTCGTCAATATCCTTGCTTCGTCTTTGGCAACTAGCATGTTGTTGTCGATCTTTGGCGAGTCTGGCGTTGTCTTTGCAACTTTGATTATGACGGCCGCATTGGTCGTGTTTGCTGAAGTGCTGCCGAAAAGCTGGGCGATCTCAACACCGGATAAATTTGCGATGTTTGTTGCACCAATCATTCGGCCCTTTGTGCTTGTGGTTGGCCCGCTTTCAACGCTGATCAACGCCATTGTGCGCGCGATCCTTGGTATATTTGGTGTCAGCCTTGCATCTGATGCGTCTATGTTATCTCCGCAGGAAGAGATCCGTGGTGCGGTGGATTTGCTGCACCGTGAAGGGTCTGTGGTTAAAGCAGATAAAGACCGTTTGGGCGGAGTTCTGGATCTAGGAGACTTGGAAGTGTCCGACGTTATGGTGCACAGAACGTCCGTTCAGATGCTCAATGCGGATGATACCACGGCACACAATGTGAAGACGATTTTGGAAAGTCCGTACACACGCGTTCCGGTTTGGCGCGATGAACCGAACAATATTATTGGTGTAATTCACGCTAAAGATTTGCTGCGCGCGCTTGCGGCTGCAGACAACAAAGTCTCAAATATTGATATTATGAAGATTGCGCAAAAACCTTGGTTTGTACCAGATGCGACAAATCTTAAGGACCAGCTCAATGCCTTTTTGCGCCGCAAGGCGCATGTGGCCATCGTCATTGATGAATATGGCGAATTTGAAGGTTTGGTTACACTTGAAGATATCTTGGAAGAGATCGTCGGTGAGATTGCCGATGAGCACGATCTGGATGTGCAAGGTGTCAGCCAGCAAGCCGATGGATCTGTGATCGTTGATGGTTCTGTTCCCGTGCGTGATTTAAACCGAGCTTTTGATTGGACATTGCCTGATGAAGATGCGACGACCGTGGCGGGTCTTGTTATTCACGAAAGTCAGATTATTCCTGAGGAAAAACAAGCATTTACCTTCCATGGTATGCGTTTTATCGTGCTCAAGCGTTCGAAAAACCGCATTACGAAGCTGAGTTTACGCCCTGCATCGCAAACGATTGTTTGATGAAACTACCAGCGTTTGGTTTCGCCAGGCGCGTTGAGCTCAAGCGCGAGCGCGTGCAGTCCTGCATCCAATTCAGGCTTTAAAAGTTCATTGATTGCACGATGGCGATTGACCCGAGTTTGGCCATCAAAATCAGATGCGACGAGTTGAATTCTAAAATGCGTTTCGCCTGAGCCATCAAAACTGGGCTGATGGCCTGCATGCAAATGGCTTTCGTTGATGACATTCATTTCAACAATGTTGAAATTCGATCGCAGTTTAGTTTCGATTGTCTCTTGCAACGACATGGCGGAATCCTTATTAGTCTCTATGCGCCCTTACTCTCGAAAAAATGCAATCGCTCTATGGAAATTTGCAGCATTTCGGGTTACTCAGGACCGTTATATATTCGTCTGATAGATGATTCATCTATCAAGAGCTAAATATTATTTCTAGAACGTTGTTGTATTTAAAATATGAAACTTGATTCCAAATATTTCGATTCTATTAGAACTAAGCCTAAAGGCACCAAAAAGGGTTCTGCGAAAGTTCAGGAGCAGGAATCGATTTGCCAGTGGGATGGCTGTAACAAAAAAGCCGAGTTTAAGGCACCTGTAGGTCGCAATGCGGAAGGCAAGTATTTCAAATTCTGCGCCGAACATGTGCGCCAATACAACAAAGGTTACAATTATTTTGATGGCCTTTCAGATAGCGAAGTCGCGCGTTATCAAAAAGAAGCACTCACCGGCCACCGTCCGACATGGGGCATGGGTGTGAACAAAAAGGTCAAGCATTCACCTTTAAATGATCCAGGTCCATCCGGCAGTGCTGGTGCGCGTGCACGTATGAATGATACGTTTGGCTTTTTTGAGGATGCTGGCAGTAAAACGCCTGAACCGCGTTTGCGCAAGCTCAAATCACTTGAAGCGAAAGCCTTTGACACGTTGGGTCTTAAGGCCAATGCAACATCGGATGATATCAAATCTAAATATAAAGAACTCGTCAAAAAGCATCACCCTGATGCCAATGGCGGTGATCGAGGTTCAGAAGAGCGTTTTAGAGACGTAATTCAAGCCTATCAAATGCTTAAATCTGCTGGGTTTTGCTAAGCCGCACCAGAGAGATTTTCCGGAGACAAGATGACAAATACAAGCACTCAAGCAACCAACACGCCTGATATTGAAGTTTCAGTTCGCGAGTTATTCGGTATCGATACGGACATGAAAGTGCCGGCTTATTCCACACGCGCGGAACAGGTTCCAGAAATCGATCCTGATTATCTGTTTGATAAAGATACAACTATGGCCATTTTGGCAGGATTTGCATTTAACCGTCGTGTGATGGTCAGCGGTTATCATGGAACTGGTAAATCAACACATATTGAACAAGTTGCTGCTCGATTGAACTGGCCTTGTGTGCGTATCAACCTTGATAGCCATGTGAGCCGGATTGATCTGATCGGTAAAGATGCGATCATCGTAAAAGACGGCATGCAAGTCACTGAGTTTAAAGACGGCATTTTGCCTTGGGCTTATCAGAACAATGTGGCCTTGGTGTTTGACGAATATGATGCTGGTCGCCCTGATGTGATGTTTGTGATCCAGCGTATTTTGGAAACATCTGGTCGATTGACTTTGCTTGACCAAAGTCGTGTTATTCACCCGCACCCATCATTCCGTTTGTTTGCGACAGCCAACACAGTTGGTTTGGGTGATACAACAGGTCTTTACCACGGCACGCAGCAGATCAACCAAGCGCAAATGGACCGTTGGTCAATTGTGACAACATTGAACTATCTGCCACATGACAACGAAGTTGATATTATTCTTGCGAAAGTGAAAAGCTTCACTGGCGAAGAAGGCAAAGATAAAGTCTCTCGCATGGTGCGCCTTGCTGACATGACACGCGCGTCATTTATCGCAGGTGACTTGTCCACTGTGATGAGCCCGCGGACGGTGATCACATGGGCAGAAAATGCGGCGATCTTTGGTGATATCGCAACAGCATTCCGCCTCACATTTATGAATAAATGTGACGAGTTGGAGCGTGCTTTGGTTGCAGAACATTATCAGCGCGCATTTAACGAAGAGCTGAAAGAAAGCTCAGCGAACCTCGTATTGAGTGCAGCAAGCTAACGGGCATTGATCAATGGCAGCTGGACGCGGCGATAACAGGAGAAAAAACCCTCCAGGGCAAATAGACGCTGAACCAATAAAGCGTTCTATTGCAGGATGCGTGCGCGCGATTTCTGGTGAGAAAGATCTCGAGGTCGTGTTTTCAAAGGACCCTCCAGGTATTTCTGAAGATCGCGTTCGTTTGCCAGAATTGCCAAAACGCCCGACTTTGAAAGATCTTCAAATCGTTCGTGGGATTGGCGATTCCATTGCTTTGAAAAAAGCACGTCACAATGAGCTTGTTCATAAGAAGATGATGCCGGAGGGTGCTGATGCCCGGGCGATCTTTGATGCGGTTGAACATGCGCGTGTAGAAGCGCTTGGCGCGCTTTCTATGTCGGGGGTTGCTGAAAATCTAACGGCCATGCTTGAAAATAAGTATGATCAGAAGAATTATTCTTCCATTCAAACACGCGAAGATGCCCCACTTGAAGAAGCGATTTCATTGATCGTGCGTGAGCGTTTGACCGGTGCGAAACCACCGAAGTCGACCGGTCGTGTCGTGGATTTGTGGCGTCATTGGATTGAAGAAAAAGCTGGCGGTGATCTTGATAGCTTGATGGATAATATCGAGCATCAGGCTGAGTTTGCGCATTCAGTGCGTGACATGCTCGTCTCGCTCGATGTGGCGGAAGAATATCAAGGTGATGAAGAACCACCTGAGGAGCAAGATAATTCTTCTGAAGAAGAGCAGCCGCGTTCTGAAGAGCAAAATACCGAAGAGCTGGAAGAAGAAGCGGGTTCTGATACAGCGCCAGCTGAGGAAAATGATACAGCCGACGATCAGATGGAAGAAGGCGAGCAAGATGGCGCCGAATTGTCGGATGATGATTTCACCGATGATGGTGATGAAGAAGCTGAAACACCTGGTGAAACTAAACGTCCCGACTCGCAGTTTGATGAGCTGAATGAGAAGTTGGATTATAAAATTTTTACACCAGAGTTTGACGAAGTCATCACTGCAGAAGAGCTATGCGATGAAGAAGAGCTCGATCGTCTACGTGGTTTCTTAGACAAACAGCTTGCGCATTTATCTGGTGCGGTATCTCGACTTGCCAACAGATTGCAACGCCGTTTGATGGCGCAACAAAATCGCTCTTGGGATTTTGATTTGGAAGAGGGGCATCTTGATACAGCCCGTCTTCCACGAATTATCATTGATCCGACGCAGTCGCTGTCTTTCAAACGTGAGCGCGACACCAATTTCCGCGACACAGTTGTGACGTTGCTTATTGATAATTCAGGTTCTATGCGTGGGCGTCCAATCACAGTCGCTGCGACCTGCGCTGATATCTTGGCGCGTACGCTCGAGCGCTCAGGTGTGAAGGTTGAAATCCTCGGCTTTACGACAAAGGCTTGGAAGGGCGGCCAATCACGCGAGAAATGGCTGGGTGATGGAAAAGCACCTGCGCCAGGCCGTCTGAATGATTTACGTCATATCATCTATAAATCTGGTGATGCACCTTGGCGTCGTTCACGTCGTAATCTCGGTCTGATGATGCGTGAAGGTCTGTTGAAAGAAAATATCGATGGCGAAGCGCTGATCTGGGCACATAATCGCTTGTTGATGCGCAATGAACATCGCCGTATTATGATGGTGATTTCAGATGGTGCACCGGTGGATGATTCAACGCTTTCGGTAAATAATGGTAATTATCTAGAGCGCCATCTGCGCGGTGTGATTGAAGAGATTGAAACAAAGTCACCTGTAGAATTGCTTGCCATTGGTATTGGGCATGACGTGACGCGTTATTATCGCCGCGCTGTGACTATTGTTGATGCGGAAGAACTCGCGGGCGCCATGACGGATCAGCTTGCTGAACTATTTGGCGAAGAAAGCTCTAAAGATAAGCGCGGAGCACGGAGGGCGAGCTAAATGATCAATCGCCCGGTGATCGCATCCCTGCTGCTCACGTTAGGTTTGTCGACAGCTTCTTTCGCTGAAGTCACAAATGCCGAAATCAATATACGTCAGATTTCTCATTTCAAAGTTGGATCCGATGAGACGACTTTTGGCAGCTTCAAGTTTTTGGGCGGCATTGAATTTGAATCTGACAATGACCTTGTCGGTGCCATTTCAGGATTTCGATTTTTAGATGATCGCACGACATTTTTGGCTGTGGCGGATACAGGCTACTGGTTCAAGGGTGAATTAGAGCGCGATACAGATGGTTTGCTCAAGGGTGTGTCTTCGTTTCAGATTGCCTCTATTTTAGATCAAAGTGGTCGTCCCTCGCGCGAAAAATGGCAGTTTGATGCGGAGGGTTTGGCAATCAAAGACGGGCGTGCATTTGTAAGTTTTGAGCGTAACGCCCGGATTGATGGATATCCCTTAGATAACGTTTTGTCAGCGCCTGTGGATGTCAATGTCCCAGTTCAAATACCCGCCTATGAATTCAGGCGCAATGGTGGTTTGGAAGCATTGGCTGTGTCTCCCAAGGATGGGCCATTAGAGGGTTCCATGGTCGCGCTTGCTGAGCGTAGTGTCGATGAAAAGGGTAATTTATTTGCCGCAATCGTTGATGGACCAAAGGCTGGTGTCTTTACGGTAAAGCGAAATCCGCCGTTTAATATTACAGATGCCGACTTTCTGCCCAATGGTGATCTCTTAGTGCTCGAAAGGCGGTTTAATATCGCGTCTGGCGTGGGCATGCGAATCAGGCGAATTGCGGGTGCTGATATCAAAAAAGGTGCCTTGGTGGATGGTAATGTCTTGCTTGAGGCTGGTTCGGGTTATCAGATCGATAATATGGAAGGTATGAGTATTACCAAAGACGAAAAAGGCCACATAAATGTGACCTTAGTGTCTGATGATAATCATTCATTCTTGCAACGAAACTTGCTACTCGAATTTAGATTGATCGAGAATTAAATTAAGCTGTTTGCGGCTTGCTTGATAGGTAAGGTAATGCTGCGCCATAAGGCACAAGCATTGCAAAACCAACAAGCAGTTTTACACCCAAATCACCTAATGCCCAAGAGACCCAGCGCGGAGCTTCAGCGGCAAAAAGGCCAAGCAATGGTGCGACATCCATTGCAAATCCATCTTCAAAGCCTAAGAAGCCGAATGTGCCTGCAAATGCGATCGAGAAGAAGAGCACCGTATCAACCACAGAACCAATAATGGATGAGATTAATGGCGCACGCCACCATGCTGCGTTGCGCATGGAGTTGAAGATGCTGACATCAAGCAATTGGGCCACCAAGAAGGCAGAACCGGATGCAATCGCAATGCGCGGTGTTGCCAGCCAGATGGACAAGCCTACAGCTATTAAGAAGCCAACGAAAACCACAATTCGCGCATTCTTAGCACCGAATTTGCGGTTGGTCATGTCTGTGATCAGGAAGGCGATTGGATATGTGAATGCTCCCCATGTCAGCAGATCTGCGAGATTATAGTCGCCGATCATAAAATTGACGGGGAATTGCACAAGATGGTTTGACGCAACAACGATGAGCGCCATTAGAAAAACGAAAGGTAGAATAGATTTTACATTGAGCATTTTTTTATCCTGGGTGATGCCACCAGTTAAAATAAAGGCAAGCCTATCGAAGACTTGCCCAGCGAAAAATCGTGCTAAAAAATATTAAGCAGCTTCTGCCAATTTTTTAGTGATTTGTTTTTTGATCAAACGTGCGCGTGTTGACAATTCAGCATCGCGAGCTTTGACCAAGAACGCATCCAAACCACCGCGGTGTTCAACTGAACGCAAAGCGTTGGCTGAAATGCGCATGCGGAAACGCTGGTTAAGAGCTTCTGACATCAAAGTTACGTTACAAAGATTTGGCAAAAACTTGCGTCGTGTGCGGTTTTTCGCGTGGCTTACATTGTTGCCAGACAGAACGCCTTTTGCTGTTAGTTCACATGTACGAGACATTTCATTCACCTATTTTACTCAGATCGCCCAACAAGCAAAATAGCGCGACCAGCGCGTCAACTCGTAACGATCGATTGGAAAGTTGCGGTTTCATAGTCAGAAACGTTTAAAACGTCAAGTGTTTTGATGACTATCTTGCGACTTAAAATCATATTCTGGCATAATAAAACCATAATTACACTTAAGAAGCTATAGAGCGGCTAATTTGGTCGCACAAAATTCATGTTGTTTGGAATAGGTTTAACAGACATGTCAAAGATTTTTAAGGTTGCAGGATTAGTATTTTCGCTGATTTTACCGGTTGGAATGGCCCAGGCTGAAACACGTACAGCGACTTCGGAATATAAAATTAGGGTGCACGGCTTTCCAATTGCGAGAATCAATTTCGCAACGGAAATTAACGGTGATGACTATATCATCCAAGGCAAAATCAAATCATCCGCACTGGCAGACATCGTTGGTAAAACGCGGGGCGACACCAAAGTGATTGGCAAGATCAGCCCAACACATTTGCAAGCGAGATCTTATCAGGTCAATTATACGACAGGCAAAAAATCTCGCGCTTTTGATGTCGAATATGACCCAAATGGCAATGTGACTAAAGCTCAGATGACCCCGCCACGGAACCCCTTACCTTCAGATTGGGTGGGTGTTAACAAGACAGACCTTGCTGCCGTGGTTGATCCAGTTTCAAGCCTGATATTTCCATTAAATTCCCCTGTGTGTTCGCGCACAGTGTCGATCTTTGATGGCGAGACATTAGTCGATCTCAAATTGACGCATAAAGGACATCGCCGTTTTAAAACCAAGGGGTTTAAGGGGCGTGTCGTTGCGTGCAAAGTGAAGTTCCAGCCCAAAGGCGGTTATCGCTCAGAGCATCGATCCGTTAAATACCTTCAAAACGCGGATAACATGGAAGTTTGGTTTGGCAAAAGCGATGCGTTGCAGGCTTATGTCCCTGTGCTTGCAAAGATACCAACTAAAATTGGTGTCGTCCACGTGCGTGCGTCAAAGCTCTAATTGCTTCATTTACGCCCGAGATGGTTTCCAATCTGGTGCTGCCATTTCAAATGAACTAAATTCAAAGCCAGGGGCTACTGTGCAACTGACCAGCGTCCACTCACCGAGTGGAGCAGCACTTTGCCAGTCATTGGCTTTGACAATACATTGAGGCCTTTCACCAGCTTTTAATTCCATGCCCAAGATGTGTTTGGTTGTTTCGTGACCATCGTTTGAAATGCTCAATTCCAGAGCATCGCCTGCATGCCATAGCCAAACTTCCGATGCATCGGTTACTTTGTGCCAATGCGATCTTTGTCCTTTTTCAAGCAGGTAATAAATAGCTGTTGAAGCGCCGCGCGGTGCGCCTTGTTCATCGCGAAAAGTCTGAATGTAATATCCACCTTCGGGATGTGGTTCCATATTGAGTGTTTCTATGATCTCGTTTGCGGTCAAACCATGAAGCGATGCCACTTTATTCTCCGGTATATCCTCGTTATCTAAACCTTGCAGTCAGGCTCAGATCATCCTACATCTTTTGTTATGAACACAGATATCGTTGATTTCCGCGAATTTTACAATTCACGTTTGGGGCGCCGCGCGAGAAATAAGATCGCTATGGCATTATCGGCGATATGGACGACCACAGGCAATGAACGTTTAATGGGGTTTGGCTATACTTTGCCATATCTTGATCGATTCAGAGCTGAGGCAGATCAAACCATTGCTTTCATGCCCGCAAGGCAAGGGGCAGTCGCATGGCCTCGGCATGAGCCATGTGCAGTGTCTTTGGTGTTTGACGAGGAATTGCCTTTATCGGATGGATCTATTGACCGTGTGTTGATGGTACATTCCTTAGAGTTTACCGAAAATCCTGAGGAAACGCTCAAAGAATTGTGGCGTGTCCTATCTCCCAACGGTCGCATTATGATTGTTGTGCCTCATCGTCGTGGCTTGTGGTCACGTTTTGAGCATACGCCATTTGGCGCGGGGCAACCTTATTCGAAAGGGCAATTGACGTCATTGCTGCGGGCAACGAATTTTACCCCCATTCGCCAAAGTGAGGCTTTGTTTTTTGCCCCATCCGAGAGGGCTGCAATTTTGCAATCCTCACCTTTCTGGGAGCGCGTAGGGCGGAGGTTTTGGCCGCTATTTTCCGGAGTGTTGATTATTGAAGCGCAGAAAAAATTATATCAGGGAATCCCGGTCGCTGTGCGCAACTCGCGCCGGGTGTTTGTTCCAGTTTTATCGCCGCAACCTTCTACACTCGGAAGAGATCAGGATGGGGCAACCAGAATTCATATTCGCGATGGCGACTAATCCTTGCTTTTTAGCAATAAAACAGATTGTTGAGCCAACAGGTT
The DNA here is from genome assembly GCA_017644105.1 of Rhizobiaceae bacterium. Classification (GTDB taxonomy): domain Bacteria; phylum Pseudomonadota; class Alphaproteobacteria; order Rhizobiales; family Rhizobiaceae; genus Lentilitoribacter. The sequence goes on from JAEPMD010000023.1 coordinate 23,047, forward strand.
CCACAAAGGTTTTGGCGCTATCTTTGTAATATCGCGTCCTTTGTCACTTAACACATGCACAGATTTGATTTCGGCGTTTACCTCATGACAAAGATCCTTGAGATCTTCAAAGGTACAAAAGTGAATGTTTGGCGTGTCATACCAGCTGTAAGGCAGGCTTTTAGTGACCGGCATTCGACCTTGCACTAATAGCTGCGCGCGCATCTGCCAATGCCCAAAATTAGGTGCAGAAACGATGCAATATTTACCAATGCGCAACAACTCTTCCAAAACGGTTTTTGTATTTCGTGTCGCTTGGATGGTTTGCGATATGATTACAAAATCAAAGCTTTTATCGGGATAATAGACAAGGTCCTGGTCCGCATCACCTTGAATAACCGACAGGCCAAGAGCCACGCACTTGTTCACGCCTCTTTGCGAGAGCTCTATCCCTCTGCCGTCAACGGATTTTTGGGTTTCCAGCATTTTGAGTAATGTGCCATCATTGCAGCCGATATCTAAAACCTTGGCATTTTCGCTCACGAGGCTTGTGATAACGGCAAGATCAATTCTGTCGTTTTGTTCACGGGTCATTTTTAAATTCCCCTCGCTTTGGCGGCCGAATTTAAAAATCCGCTCACAGTGGCAACCATTTCAGGCTCATCGAGCAAAAACGCGTCATGGCCTTTGTCGGATTCGATTTCCACAAAGGAAACAGATGCGCCCGTTGCATTGAGTGCATGTACAATTTCTCTACTTTCTGCAGTCGAGAACAGCCAATCAGACGAGAATGAAACAAGGCAGAAACGTGTATTTGTGCCCGAAAATGCATTGGCTAATTTACCGTCATTATCTTCAGCCATGTCAAAATAATCCATGGCGCGGGTCATATACAGATATGAATTGGCATCAAAGCGGTCCACAAAGCTTGAACCTTGGTGACGCAAATAACTTTCGATTTGAAAATCTGCATCAAAACCGAAGCTGACATTCTCTCGATCTTGCAATTGGCGACCAAACTTGCGCTGAAGCGCAGGTTCAGAGAGATAAGTCACATGTGCTGTCATACGCGCGACGGCAAGGCCCTTTGATGGCACAACACCCTCATCGGTATATTTGCCCTGGTGCCAGTTTGGATCGGCCATAATAGCCTGACGTCCGACTTCGTGAAACGCGATATTTTGTGATGTGTGACGTGCCCCTGTTGCCATTGGAATGGCCGCGAAAACGCGATCAGGATAGGATGCAGCCCATTGCAGTACTTGCATGCCACCCATGGACCCACCAATAACGGCAAACAGAGTTTCAATTTCCAGATAATCGATCAGCATAGATTGAGCTCTGACCATATCGGCAATGGTCACAATTGGAAAATCAAGCCCATAGGGTTTGCCGGTCTTCTCATTGATGGATGCAGGACCTGTGGTCCCTAAACATCCGCCTAGAACATTAGAGCAAACGACGAAATAGCGATCTGTGTCGATCGGTTTGCCTGGGCCAATCAGCGTTTCCCACCAACCTGGTTTTTTGGTAATTGGTTGGACGCTTGCGCAATATTGATCGCCGGTTAATGCGTGACAGATCAAGATGGCATTTGATTTGTCTTCGTTTAGCGCGCCATAGGTCTCATAGGCAATCTGAAAAGGTGAAAGCGAAACACCAGCATCTAAATGCAACGGCGCATCTTCTCCAAAACGAGCAATGCTGCTAGAGGGACTTTGAGCTTCAGAATTAGCTCTTTTTGTCGCTTCGCTTTGTGCCATTTATGTATCCGCTTATTCAAAACAATTCAGCCAGCTTGGTGGTGTGTGTGGTGCCAAATCTTTCTCTGTTTTTGAAGATCGACCCCGCATCTCATCAAGATGGAACGTACAGGTATGATTTGAAGAGCCATTCGTCAATCTTTTCTTGCCAGAATTGGCAAGGTTGCTCGACAATTTGGTCATAAGCGTTTAATGCCTTTGCCATGAATAAGGCAGCAATTGCTGGATATGGATTTATTCATCGTGATGTAAGGAAGTTGTTCAATGACTGAGAAAATGCGACCTGAGCCAAATACTGGTGTTATGGATATTGCGCGCTACATTCCTGGAGCTGATAAAGCCAATGGAGATGTGAAGACATATAAATTGTCGTCAAATGAAACACCTTTGGGGCCAAGCCCGGCCGTTAAAGATGCAATGGCGCATGTGTTGGAAGAGCTCGAGATCTATCCAGAGGGTACATCCTATCATCTACGCAAAAAGATTGCTGACACATATGCATTAAATCCGGACAATATCATGTGTGGTAATGGATCAGATGAATTGCTGGGACTGCTGTGCCAAACATATTTAACCCATGGCGACGAAGCTATTTACTCCGAGCATGGTTTCTTGGTCTATAAAATCCAGATCATGGCCAGTGGTGCAACACCTATTGTGGTGCCTGAAGTTGATCTACGCGTTGATGTGGATGCGATTTTGTCAGCCGTCACCTCAAAAACAAAAATGGTATTTGTCGCAAATCCGAATAATCCAACCGGTACCTATTTGCCGATCGAAGAATTGCGCCGATTACATGCTGGATTGCGTGATGATATTATTTTGGTGCTTGATGCCGCTTATGCGGAATATGTGCGCAAAAATGATTATGAGGCTGGTATAGAACTCGTCTCGGCCAATGAAAATGTTGTCATGACACGTACTTTTTCAAAAATTTATGGCCTTGCAGGTTTGCGCGTTGGCTGGGTTTACGCACCATTGGCTGTGATTGATGCAATGGATCGCATCCGTGGACCATTTAACGTCAATGCAGTCGCGATTGCTGCGGGTGTGGCCGCCATGTCGGACAAAGCTCACCTTGAGAAAGCGGTGGAGCACAATACCGTTTGGCTTGATAAAGTGACATCTGCGCTTGAGGCGCTCGGCTTAAAAGTGACGCCTTCTGTTGGTAATTTTATTCTCATTCACTTCCCTGAAGGCGGGGACAAGAGTGCCGACGCTGCTGACGCATATTTGCTCAACCGTGGCTATGTATTGCGACGCGTTGCGGGCTACGGATTGCCAAATGCACTGCGTATGACGATTGGCAGCGAAGAAGCCAATTTAGGTGTCGTTGCTGCGCTTGACGCATTTATGAAAGCATAGAAATGGCCGACATACATTTTAACAAAATTGCCCTGATCGGCATTGGTTTGATTGGTTCATCTCTGGCGCGGATTATTCGTCAGAAGAATTTGGCAGAAACCATATCGATCATGACCCGTTCACAAGCCACTCTGGATGAAGCGCGTAAACTTGATTTGGGTGATGAATATTCCACTGATTACGGTGATGTGGTCCGTCATGCCGATCTGATTATCGTATCTGTGCCAGTGGGTGCATCCGCATCCGTTGCCAAAGACATCGCTTTTCATTTAAAGCCGGGTGCAATCGTCACCGATGTTGGGTCAACCAAAACTTCGGTGATTGAACAGATGCAGCCGCACATTCCAGAGGGCGTTCACTTTATCCCTGGTCATCCTATTGCGGGTACCGAGCGGTCTGGACCTGATGCCGGTTTTGCTGAACTTTTCGAAGGCAAATGGTGTATCTTAACACCATTGGAAGGCACTGATCCTGAAGCCATGGCAAAATTGACCGCCTTTTGGGAAGCGTGCGGATCAAATATTGATTTGATGGATCACGAACATCATGATCGCGTTTTGGCAATTGTGTCCCATCTTCCGCAACTCATTTCCTATAATATTGTGGGCACTGCGAAAGATATGGAAACGGTGACCAGTTCTGAAGTGATTAAATATTCTGCCTCTGGCTTTCGTGACTTTACCCGTCTTGCAGCATCCGATCCGACAATGTGGCGCGATGTATGCCTACATAATAAAGAAGCTATTTTGGAAATGTTGGCACGGTTCTCGGAAGATTTGTCATCGTTACAAAAAGCCATTCGCTGGGGCAAAGGTGATGAATTATTTGATCTGTTCACCCAAACGCGTTCTATTCGACGTGAGATTATCGAAGCTGGTCAAGATGTTGATGTTCCGGATTTCGGACGCCAAATTGCATCCGAGCACACCGATAAATAACGGCTAAATTATATTGCTGGGATCCTGCCAAGAGGGATGATCCCAGCCTGTGCGATGCCGTTACGTATTTTCACGTCGATCTGGATCTCATCTGGATTGTTGGTCGAGCTTAATGCGGATAAAATATTGATAATATTGGAGAAATTAGCGCTTAATGCCGGGTTTACTTCGGCAATTGTGCTTTTTAAATTGGCAATATTTGTCAACGTTATCGCAACATCCCCGGAGATGACACCCCGATCTGAAACACTAAGCGGACCTGATGCGGCGATCGTTGCATTCTGTGCGCCTTTAATCGTGAGATCATGAAGCGTTACATCCGATCCATATAAAATCGAGGCATCGCGCGCGCGATCGTATTTCAGGATCTCCATATTGTCGTGGACTGTAATGAAAATGTTCAGATCGTTGATTTGAATGGGTGAATTTGTAATCGCATTTTTAAGCGCAATATTGATGCCGCTTGCTGCGATATCTACATCATTCTCATTTTCACGCACATGCATTTGCAGATTCTCGGCTGAGATATTTTGCAGCTCTTTTATATTGGCAAGCTGAGTTGCCATATTAATCGACATTGTCTCAATTGAAGCGCGGGAAAGATTTGAGATGTCAAACACAGAACTTGCACGCATGGACTGCCAATCAGCCTCAATCACACTATGTCGATTGGTGATGGTCAAAGGCCCATCAAGCTCTGATATGACATGGCCAGGATTATATATTTGAGCTGTCGTGCGCAACTCGCCTGCGGTGAAACCAACACGCCGCTTGGTATCATCAAAACTTGTATTGTCGCAATTCAGCCCAATACGAAATGGGAAACCACGTATTTGGAGATTATTACATGTCACCGTCACACCGCGATTAGCAATGGTTGAAATTCGGGTCTCGATCAAGTTTTCGAGCCTATCAGCCCCCCAATACCATCCGAGGGTAACGAGCGCAGGAATGATAAAAATGCTTGCGATTAACAGGATTAACTTATGTCGGGGCTTCATTGTTGTCTTCTTCTGGTTTATTCATTCTTGAATTAACCCTGCCAAAGGGGCATGTCTAATATAAATTTCAATTTGGAAACAATAGTGACGAATATGGACGATTTTTGGGTTTTCGGCTATGGATCTTTGATGTGGCGACCTGGATTTGATTTTATCGAAAAACAGCGGGCCAAATTGTTTGGCTATCGCCGGACATTATGCATCCATTCTCATGTGCATCGGGGTACACCTGAAAAACCAGGCTTGGTTTTGGGTTTGGATCGTGGTGGTTCCTGCAGCGGTGTGGCGTTTAAAGTTTCAGGTCAAAAACGCGATGAAGTGTTTGAATATCTCCACGCGCGTGAACTTGTGACCAAGGTTTATATTGAACGGATCGGCAGGATCGAACTTGCAGACCAAACACGTGTCCCAGCTTATTGTTATGTTGCCGATCTTAAGCACAAACAATATGCAAAAGACATCAGTGTTGAAAAAGCTGCTGAAATTGTCAGTGATTCCGTCGGGCAATCAGGTCATAATATTGATTATGTGACGAGCACAGTTGAGCAATTACGCTCGATGAACCTCAGAGATCATTGGCTTGAGGATGTGGTCGCAAGATTGCCAGCTAAAGCTTAAGCTTCTTTAGCTGACTGGATAACATCAAGCCGCTCGCGAACAGCAGGTGGGACTGGAAGCTTTGGGTTGTTTTTAACCGCATGGACCAACAATTCATCACTTGCAACTTGTGTTTCAGCAACAAGTCGTTCCATGATATCTTCAATCGATAATCCAGGTTCTATAGGTGGCAGGATCTTGGCTTTGAACGTGCCTGGCTGACGCATAAAAGAGTGGCGTGGCCAGTAAAGTCCTGAAACAAGAGCGATCGGCACAATTGGTACTTTTACATCTTCGTAAATCCGGCCGACACCAAATTTATATTCAAGCGGTGCGCCAACTGGACGGCGCGTACCTTCTGGGAAGATAAACAATTGACGGCCGTTTTCCATCACCTCTTTGCGGGCACCTTTTAATACACCGGCCATGGCTTTTCCGCGCGCACTGCGATCAACGGCGATCATATTGGTTTTTTGCAGACAAGCGCCAAAAAGCGGGATCCTATTAAGCTCTTTTTTATAGATGAAAACCGGGCTATCCAGATAGGGCATTAGCGCAAAAGTGTCCCAAAATGATTGATGTTGCGCAGCGACAATAAATCCACCCTCTGGAAGATTTTCCAAACCCTCGATCTCTATCTTTGTACCAGCGAGTTTTTCGAGCAGAGCATTTGACGAACTAGCCCATTTTTTTGCCTGCGCTAAATTCTGTTCACTCGTGCCAAACAAGATCACACGTATCATCAGTATTAGTCGTATGATGGTGTTGGCATAAAAAGCGATATTAAAAAGCGTTGAGCGAATAAGCGTCATAAATGGGTTCTTTCAAACTCAAGTCGGAAAAAGATAGTGCGGGCTTACACTATCTTTTCTCCCGCTAAAAGCGGTCTTTTGAAGAATATGTCGTTTACGTTACTTATTTCGCGCCATAGCACGAACTTTGTCACGTAGTTTTCGTGCGATATTTTTGGAGTTATTGTAAATATGCAATTGTTTGGTGACCTGACGGACGTCGCGGTCACTATTTGCATGCAGACCGACAACCAAAGTACCCATAGTGCAGCGCTCCTGCCAGAAACGAGACATGATGGGGTGGTCCGCGCGTGCGCAGGAATCTGTTTTGATGATGTTAAAGTCATCCAGCTGCCATTCAGTGACTTCCTGCATCAATAATTTGCCAGGTGAGTATTTGGCATATTCCTCGTCATAAGTGGTTTTCCATGTATAAGCGTCACCACCCATGATAAACACAATGAGAGAGGCGATGGTTTTGCCCTCTAAGTGCAGCGAATGGATGCGAACGCGATCGACTTCGGCAAGATTGTTAATTGCTTCACGTGCAAAGGCAGCTCTATGGCGATCAGCGACCAGGGATGTGCGTTTACGGCCTTTCCAACCTTGGTTTTCCAGATGTAAAAACTCTTCAAGGGCGTCTCTTACGTCATTGGGTTGACGGGCAATTTGAAATTCTAATTTCCCCAGATCAGCAATGCGACGACGTTGTCTATTTAGTTCTCTGACATGGTGTTTTGAAATAGAATGCTCAATATATTCAGGTGCATCAATGTCGCTGTCGAGCATGGGACGTTCGTATTTATTGGTCTCCATCAGCGGCAAGTTGTTACTAAGCGCAACACCGCGGAGCATTGTGGCAAAGGAACTGTCGAGCCTGATATCTGGCAACACGATAACACTTGGTAGTTTGAGCGTGGGATCACTCATTCCTTGAATGAAGTCTTTAATGATGTCGACAGCGTTGTCACTATCGACAAGGGGTGTACCCAAAGGACCGAATTCATTGGCCCAAACGCGGATGATGGGTGCCCCAATGCCGAAGCCAGGATTTTCGATGGAAAATGGCAATACAAGACGCAAACGATCTTTGCCTTCAGCACGATCACGCATGACCATGAGCTGGACTGCGCGATTGTCCAAGCGCGGCATGGCAGGTGCCAAGAATCGACCGGTGAAAAATATATTTGGTTCAACAGCGCGGTTGGATAAGAATTCCAATTCGGTCTCTAACTCGTAGCCGGATCTTGCAGGATAAATTGCAAGCTCACGACCAGCTGTTTCAAGCTCGACTGTATAGTCTGGGCTTGCCTCAACGTCATCTGGTTTTGTTGATACATCAGGAGAAATTTCTAATTCCGTCGTCATGATGATGCTTCCCCGCTGGGCGATAATGTCGTCTGTGTTTTGTTCTTAGATGTTTGTCCAAGTGCAAACATTGAAATGCCCAATTGCGATCTGATCACAAAGAAGAGCAAGATGGCTTCTATGGTCATTGCGCTTGCCGTCGCTGCGGCAGCACCTTCAATTCCATAAAGTGGTATGAGCATGATATTCAGTGTCAAATTCGATGCTAAGGCGCCAGCATAGACATACATGCACACACGTTGTTTTCCGGCCATTGTAAGTAAAACTTCGCCAGGACCAATCAGTGATTTTGCGAGAATACCAAAGAATAAGATGATCATAACAGTGTGACCATCAATGAAACCCTCGCCGAACATCGACAATAAGAATTGCCCTAAAAGCAGAACAAATCCGCCGATCAAGATGGTTGGAAGCAATGTCCAACGCGTTGTCTGTTTGGCAAAATTATCGAGCTCTTGCATTTTATTTTCAGCGACCATCGCCGCGAATTTAGGTGCAGCTCCTGCCTTAACGGCGAAATAAATAAAATGCACTAGTGCCATGGTTTTGGCCGCAGCAAAATAGACCGCGACTTTTTCTGGCTCTAAGAAGAAGCCAACAATGATCACATCCGCGTTTGTGAGGAGATAATAGAATCCCTCAATCACAAAGATCGGGAGTGCGACAACAACCCATTTTTTAAAGTCCCATTGGCGATCTCCGGACGCGTAACGTCCACGAAGCTTTCTAGAGACCACGACAAATTGACCAAGCGTTGTGATATAGGACGCAAGAATGGCAGCCAAAAGTGCGATTTTTGCGGTCGGTTGCATGCCAAACAGAAATGAACCCAGCACAAAAATGATGATCAAGCCGGGACGAATAATATAGGTCGGGCTCATGGCAATAATTGGCCAGGAATTGACACGAGATGTCCCGTCCAACACATCCCCCAGCGCGATCATGGGCAGTGCGCAAATCCCCAAAACGATTGGCACGAGATAGTAATCGGGGATTCGATTTTCAAAATAAACCACAATGGCAACACCGATGGCGCCAATGATTGTTGCTAAGACCATTGCAAAAATTCGGGCCGTGATCGTCAGGCCACGGATGTGACTCTGATCGTTATGAGCGTTGTATTCAGGTACAAAACGGATCACCACTGTGTGGAAACCAAGGCAAGATAAATTGCCCGCAATGATAATAAAAACCCAAACAAATACGAAAATGCCGTATTCAAACTCGCCCATGGATCTGGCGAGAATGATCTGGGAAACAAAGGCCAATGCAGCTGATATTATGCGGATTGAAAAGGCTAAAAGAGCTGTGCGCTCGGCATGTTTTTTGCCATCCTTGTTTTCTAAAATGGCGAATAACATCAATGCTTTAGGCAATAATAAATTGCCTAATTTTTCAGGGAGAATTCTCTCTAAAAATGTCACAATACTCGACATCACGGATACACGCACAACCTAATTTACACTGTCTAAACTGTAATAAAACAGCGTTAATAAAGTGTTTTCGCGACGCCCTTTTGAACTTTTTTAAGCGTGGTTGAAAGCGCCGTGACAATGCTTGTATTTTTTGCCAGAACCACATGGGCAAGCCTCGTTGCGGCCGACTTTGCCCCATGTTGATGGGTCGTCTGGGTCACGGTCTTCAGGTGCAACATGTTGCTCAGTCACCGTTTTCATTGGTTTGGCAGCTGCCTCTTGAGGTGCATCGGCATCGCCATGGCTTGTTTCCATGTGTTCTGGCGGCGTTGGCGCAGGCTCTTCTGCTGCTTGATTAACCAGTTCAACGCGCATGAGCTGCGAAGTGACCACCTGACGCAAATTACCGAGAAGTGACTGGAACAATTCAAACGCTTCAGATTTATATTCTTGTAGTGGATCTCGTTGCGCGTAACCACGCAAGCCAACAACCGAACGTAATGAATCAAGGTTGACGAGATGCTCACGCCAGAGCTGATCAAGTGTTTGTAACACAACAGATTTCTCAACGTAATTGGTGATCTCTTCACCGAAGCGTTCCGAACGATCTTTGGCAGCTGCTTCAACCAATTCGGTTAGGCGTTCGCGAATATTGTCTTCTGCAATACCTTCTTCTTCGGCCCATTCGTCAACAGGTGCATCAATGTTCAGATAAGTTGCAACGTCTTGTTTCAACTCCGCAACAGACCATTGTGCCGGATATGCATTTTCTGGAATGTGCTGCTCGACCAGATCATCAACCACGTCTTGGCGCATTTCTGCAACCGTGTCAGAAATGCTCTCAGCGTCCATAAGTTCAAGACGTTGTTCGAAAATCACAGTCCGCTGATCATTCTGTACATCATCAAACTTGAGTAGATTCTTACGAATGTCGAAGTTGCGTGCTTCCACTTTCTTCTGAGCACGTTCGAGCGCTTTGTTGATCCATGGGTGCACAATCGCTTCGCCTTCTTCAAGACCAAGCTTTTTGAGCATGCCATCCATACGCTCAGAACCAAAGATGCGCATGAGGTCATCTTGCAATGATAAGAAGAATTTTGAGCGACCTGGGTCACCCTGACGTCCTGCACGACCGCGCAGCTGGTTATCAATACGGCGGCTTTCGTGACGCTCTGTAGCGATGATGTATAGACCCCCCGCATCTAGCGTTTGTTTTTTCAGCTTTTCAATGTCAGCTTTGATCTCGGCTTCTTTCGCATCACGCTCAGAGCCTGGCTCCATTTCGCCAAGTTCCTGTGCAACGCGCATGTCAAAGTTACCGCCAAGCTGAATATCTGTACCACGGCCAGCCATATTGGTCGCAATTGTAACCGCACCGGGGACACCGGCTTGCGAGACGATGTAAGCTTCTTGTTCGTGGTAACGTGCGTTTAGGACGTTAAATCCGTCAACGCCGGCAGCTTTAAGCTTCTCAGCAAGCAGCTCAGATTTTTCGATCGATGTTGTGCCAACGAGAACCGGTTGTGATTTTTCCTGCGCAGCTTTTATTTCATCAATAATCGCGCCATACTTTTCTTCAACTGTACGGTAAACCTCATCGTCTTCGTCAATACGAGAGATCGGAATGTTGGTTGGCACTTCAACAACTTCAAGGCCGTAGATGTTGGCAAATTCTTCGGCTTCTGTTGACGCAGTACCCGTCATGCCGCCGAGCTTTTCATACATGCGGAAATAGTTTTGGAAGGTTACAGAGGCGAGGGTTTGGTTTTCAGGTTGAATGGAAACATTCTCTTTGGCTTCCAATGCCTGATGCTGGCCTTCGCCATAGCGGCGGCCCGGCATCATACGGCCGGTAAATTCATCAATGATGACAATTTCATCGTTGCGGACGATATAGTCTTTGTCACGAACAAATAATTTATGCGCGCGCAGGGCATTATTGACGTGATGAACGATGGACACATTTTCCACATCATAAAGCGAATCACCTTTAAGATGTCCTGCTTCTGATAAAAGCTTCTCCAGCTTTTCCGTACCAATTTCAGTAAAATTGGCAGATTTTTGTTTTTCATCCAATTCATAATCTTCTTCAACAAGAAGCGGGATGAATTTATCAACGGTTATATAAAGATCAGATTTGTCTTCCAGCGGACCGGAAATAACAAGGGGTGTTCGCGCTTCATCAACGAGAATGGAATCCACCTCATCGACAATGGCATAGTAATGACCGCGTTGCACCATTTGTGCACGTTCATATTTCATATTGTCGCGCAGATAATCAAATCCAAGTTCGTTATTGGTGGCATAAGTAATATCGCATGAATAGGCGGCGCGGCGCTCATCATCTTCCATGCCATGGATGATGGTTGCGGTTGTGAGACCCAAGAAGCCATAGAGCTTACTCATCCATTCAGCATCACGTGTCGCCAAGTAATCGTTGACGGTAACCACGTGTACCCCTTTGCCAGCCAGGGCATTGAGATAGGTTGGAAGGGTCGCAACAAGTGTTTTACCTTCACCCGTCTTCATCTCGGAGATGGAATTTTCATGCAAGATCATACCACCGATCAACTGCACATCAAAAGGGCGCATGCCAAGAGAACGCACGGCAGCTTCTCTTACAGTGGCAAAGGCAGGTACCAAAATATCATCTAAGCTTTTGCCTGCTTCGAGGTCAGCCTTGAGCTTTTCAGTTTGACCTTTGAGTTCTTCGTCAGAAAGAGCTTGCATCTGTGGCTCGAGCGCATTGATTGCTTCGACTCGTGGTCGGTATCCTTTAATGCGTCGATCATTCGAAGAGCCAAAGATTTTTTGGGCGATTTTGCCGAAGTTGACCATTTATATGGTCCTTTCTGGATTAAACTGCGCGAAGGCGCTAAGAGGTACTAACTTGTTTGAACCGAAAAACGGTTGTTATTTGATTTCTGCCTACGTAAATAAACAAACTATAGACGTAGCTTTTCCTGACAGATAAGAGTGAGTTTGGGCGATGTCAACAGGATCAGGGGTCTCAAGGGCCTGTGCTTTATAAAAAGGATTAAATTATGGGTTATTTTAAATATGCAGCAGGCTTGGCGACAGCGCTTACAATTATGGTCGCGCCGATGCAGGTTTCTGCGCAGGACGCCACTGATAAAGTCGTTTTAAAATTTGATGGTGTAGAAATTCGCCAAAGTGATTTCGATTTGTTTCAGGAGCTTGATCCACAGTTTGAACAATTGCAAGGTGAGCAAAAACGATTGGCGATTTTGTCCGCTATGATTGATGTGAAGTCGTTGGCAAAAAAAGCACTTGCTGACAAGATGGATCAGAACGAAGTTTTCCAAAAACGTCTTGAATTTCTGAAAGACCGTTCCTTGCATAATGCCTATTTTCAAAAGAACGTGATCGCAACAATTTCTGAGGATGATATCCGCGCTAGATTTGATCAAGAAATTGCTGCTGTGGAGCCTGAACAGGAAATCCGTGCGCGTCATATTTTGGTTAAGACTGAGGATGAGGCAAACGCTATTATTGCTGAGCTTGATGGCGGTGCAGATTTTGTCGAACTTGCTAAAACAAAATCCACAGGACCAAGCGGACCGCAAGGTGGTGATCTTGGCTTCTTTGGTAAAGGTCAGATGGTGCCACCATTTGAAGCTGCAGCTTTCGCATTGGAAGCAGGTGCTTACACAAAAGCACCGGTGCAAACACAGTTTGGTTTTCACGTGATTAAGCTTGAAGAAAAGCGTGATCGCCCGCTGCCAAAGTTTGAAGAAGTGCAAGACCAAATGCGTCAAGTTGTGTTGCGTGAGCGTTATTTAGAGGCTGTAAAAGAGGCGCGCTCTTTGTCAAGTTTTGAAATTTTGGACGAAGAACTTAAATCTGCATATGAGAAAATTCAGCAGCAATAACAAATAATTAGTCAGGTATTAAACATGAAAGTGTCGCCTTTGGCGCCGAAAGAGTTTGCAACTTTGCAAGCTCTTGAAGGTGTGAAAATGCAAACCGTTGAAGCCGGGATTAAATATTCCGGCAGAGATGATGTTTTGCTTATGATGTTTGATGAAGGGACATCCGTCGCCGGGGTGTTCACCAAATCAAAATGTGCGTCTGCGCCTGTGGATCATTGTAAGCAGATACTTTCCAAAGGTGTTGCAAAAGCTCTGGTCGTTAATTCGGGAAATGCAAATGCATTTACGGGCGTTAAGGGTGCTTCAGCGACACGCGATACCGCATTAATGGCAGCTAAAGCTGTTGGGTGTGACACTGATGAGGTTTATCTTGCGTCAACAGGCGTGATCGGTGAGCCATTGGATGCCAGTAAATTTGATGGCGTGATGCAAGGTCTGGCACAAGCATGCGAGGGTGATAATTGGTTTAAAGCTGCGAGCGCAATTATGACCACCGATACCTATCCAAAACTTGCTTCGAAAACAGTAGAAAATAGTGATATTTTTATAAATGGAATCGCTAAAGGTTCTGGTATGATTATGCCAGATATGGCAACTATGTTGTCCTTTATTGTTACTGACGCAAATATTTCGAAAGACGTTTTGCAAGCGCTGTTATCTCAGCATACCGAAACAAGCTTTAATGCTATTTCGGTGGATAGTGATACATCAACTTCGGACACTGTATTGTTGTTTGCAACGGGCAAAAAGGGTGCACCAATTACATCAATGGATGATGACCGAGTTGCTTCATTTTCAAACGCTCTAAACGACGTGGTGCATGATTTATCGATGCAAATTGTGCGTGATGGTGAGGGTGCATCAAAACATGTTCAAATTGATGTGACCGGGGCAGTTTCAGATGCATCAGCCAAGAAAATTGCGTTGTCCGTAGCGAATTCACCTTTGGTTAAAACAGCAATTGCCGGTGAAGATGCGAATTGGGGTCGGGTGGTCATGGCTGTCGGTAAAGCCGGTGAAGAGGCTGATCGTGACAAGATTGCCATTTGGTTCGGTGATATTCGCGTGGCGGTTTCTGGCGAACGTGATCCGGATTATTCGGAAGAAGACGCGTCGCGCGCTATGAAAGGCGATGAAATATTCCTGAAAATAGATCTATGTTTAGGTGTCGGAAAATCGCGTGTCTGGACTTGTGATTTGACCAAAGAATATGTTGCTATTAATGGAGATTATCGATCATAAAATGGGTATTGGGTGGATAGTTTGGTGAATGATCTTGCAATTGTGAGACGTTTGGAAGCCATGGCATTTCGTGCGTGGCCGGCAGCTTCTGTGTATTATGATGGTAGTTGGCAAATTCGCCAGACTGCGGGTCATCCATCAAAACGAATTAATTCGGTCAACCCGCTTGATCCGTCAGACCATAAGGACATTGAAAGGCGGATTGAAAATGCGGCCAGACGGTTTCAAGCGTATAATCGCCCTCTAGTTTTCCGTCAGTCGCCGTTAGCGCCTCCTCAGCTTGATAGTTATCTTGATGCGCGTGGTTGGATCAGATTTGATGATTCCATTGTCCTGATGGCGGATTTAACGGTGATGGATTTAGATGATGCGGTTGATATGTTGCCAGTACAAGATATTGGTTGGTTCGTGGATGCGGTGATCAATGTTCAGGGTCGCGACGGGCTATTTAAAGCTGGTCTTGCTGAGGTCATAAGTTCGATTAAGCAAAAGAATGCGCGGTTTGTCATTGAAGACGAAAAATTTGGTGCTGTTTCGACGGTTCTTTGTGTTCATGATACGGAGTTTGCTGGCGTTCTTGATTTGGGCACCAAACCCGAATGTCGCCGCAAAGGACACGCACGAAATATCTTAAAGTCAGCGTTTCTTTGGGCACGATACAATGGTGCACAAAAAGTTTGGCTGCAGGTTGAAAAACAAAATCGCACAGCGATTACGCTTTATGAAAGTCTGGGCTTTGAAGAAGTCTATCGGTATTCTTATCGTAAACAGCCTGAGCACGAACTATGAGTGATGAACATTCAAAACCCATCATTCTTGTTGCGGCTTGTGCACTTATCGACACGGACAACCGCATCTTAATAGCTCAACGCCCTGAGGGGAAATCCATGGCCGGGATGTGGGAATTTCCTGGCGGCAAGGTTGAGACCGGAGAGACACCTGAGGCGGCTCTTATTCGAGAGCTTCACGAAGAATTGGGTATTGAAACGAAGGAGACATGTCTAGCGCCCTTGACCTTTGCCTCCCATTCTTATGATAAATTTCACTTACTGATGCCGCTCTATATCTGCCGAAGATATTGGGGTGTTCCGCAATCGAAAGAAGGTCAAGCGCTAAAATGGGTCCGGTCTCGCAACTTAAGAGATTATGAGATGCCTCCAGCTGACGAACCTCTCATTCCCCACCTCATCGATGTTATTTAAGTCTATTTGTGCCATTTTGACACATTTTGCGGCGAAAAATTATTGGTCACGTTAATCTAACGTTTAAGAACTTGTGCAACTATGAAGCAAGTTAGCGCGAGGTTTGATGTTAAATATGACGAATGATGAATTTTGGTCTGATCCAGATAAAAATGGTTGGCAGCAGCCAAAACGAAAATTCAGCGCTATTCATTTATCACTGCTATTTGCAACGGCTGTCGTTGCGGGTGCAATGGTGATGACACCTGTACTTAGTGAGAAAACAAACACAAATATCGCGAAGTCAGGTAGTAAAGATTTTGACGGCATTGTCACGGGTTCAATTGGGAATGTTTCAAGTGGCGCGCAGAGAACGCCGAATTTTTCAAAGAAACAATATACAATTCGCCATTCCATTACCCAGTCTTCTGGAGAAGCATGTGTGATTTTTGATCTTGATCTTCAATCAGACAATTGCAAATAGAGGTGCATCATGTTGCGTTTGATTAAGAATTTTTATGCTGATGAAAGCGGTGCCACAGTTGTTGAATATGGCTTGATTGCCGCATTGGTTTGCGTTTCTGTCATCTCCGGTGCGAGCATGATGGGAAGTACGATCAACAATACATTTGTTGAACTTGATGATGCAGTCAATACGTATACTGGCTCGCAATAGTTCCTGGTTAGCTCTTTAACTTCATCTCATCAACTTTTAATGCATCCGCAAGCCTGGTTTTAGCGCTGCCTGGCTTGAGCGGTTTTTGTTGGCTTTTATGCGGTTTCCAACCTTTTAAATAGATGATTGTGAAACTCGCTCTAATGCGACCGTCTGGATCTGAAAACTTTTCGCCATAAATCTCATTGACCTTTTCGAAAAATGATCGGGATAATGGTCTTTTGTTTCGATCGATAAGGGGGTTTGTCATTCCCATAGCGCGCAGATCTCGCATTAGCGCCATGGCGTGATCGTAACGCACGGTGAGCGTATCGCTATCAATAACGGGTAGCGCAAACCCGGCGCGTTGCAATAACCCACCATAGTCTCGAATATCTGCAAATGGAATGACACGGGCACTTGCACCACCATAAAGCTCGCTTTCCGCTATCAGCAGAGATTCTCGCAATTCATGAAGCGTTCCCGCGCCAAGCACGGATGCCATAAATAATCCATCTTCCTTCAGTGCTTTAAAAATTTGCGCAAAAATCCCAGGGGTATCATTTGTCAAATGGAGTGATGCGGGAGATAGGATGAGATCATGAACGGAATCCTCAAGTTCCAGCGCCTCAGTTTGTATGGCATCAAGCGCTAGATTTTGGGGCTCAAAGAACTTAAAAATTTCAGTCTGCCCGCGGGAAATGATCTGGTCAGCAAGCGATCTATTGTAACCGTAGAGCTGCAGCGGTTTATTGAAATTTCGCTCGATGAGTGAGAGACGTTCATCCATCTCATCAGCAATGTGTTTTAGCAGAAAATCTGCGCCTTCCACACCAGCGAGCTGGGCACGTTTTTGACGTTTTAAGAATAAATCCAGATCAATTATGGGTTTTACGCTCACGTTTTCGTTTCTCGCGGTTTATGTCCTTAATAATTCTGCTCGCTTAACAGCCAATGTCGAGATAAAGTCAAGATATGGACGGTATGAAACAAAATAATTTTGCAAGATTTCCAATTTTGGCGCGTCTCTCGAGCGCCGGTACCTCGTTCTTATCATCCATGCACAATTTTGTGTATCCACCAAACTGTATCAATTGCGGATTGTTGCTGAGCCAACATGATGCATTATGCACACATTGTTGGAGAGATGTGCAGTTTATTGATCAGCCTTATTGTGAGGTGACGGGACGTCCGTTTGCTTATGAACTGGGTGATGGTATTGTTTCTGCGGACGCCATAGCAGATCCACCGCCATATAAGCGCGCCCGTTCTGCTGTCATCTATGATGGGATTGCCCGGCATATGGTGCATCAACTTAAATTTAATGATCGGGCTGACTTGGCCAACTTGATGGCAGCATGGATGATCAGGGCGGGGCGTGATTGCCTAAATGATGCAGACTGCCTTGTTCCGGTCCCATTACACCGATGGCGTCTAATCCGCAGAAAATACAATCAAAGTGCAGAACTCGCTCGAGCAATTGCCAGAAAAGCAGATCTGCCATTTTTGCCCTCAACATTCACCAGGTTGCGGCATACCAAGCCACAAGTTGGTCTTGGAACGCGCGCAAGATTGGATAATGTAAAAGGTGCATTTGATATATCTGAAGAACGTGTCAGTGATATAATGGGGAAACGGGTATTGTTGATTGATGATGTTTTTACAACCGGCGCGACCGTAAATACCGCAACAAAAGTGCTTCTAAGAGCAGGTGCAAGCGAAGTTTCGGTGCTCACATTTGCGCTTGTGGGTCGACAATGAATTTTATCACATTGATGTCTGTTAGGTTGATAATTATATGTGGCTGCTGGAGTTTAGGCTCACAAACCAAAAGAATGGAATAATAAAGTGAAAGACGTTACGATTTACACACGCCAATTTTGTGGATTTTGCACAGCGGCAAAGCGCTTGCTCACAGATAAAGGTGTTGATTTTACAGAACATGACGCAACTTTTGATCCTGCTTTGAAGCAAGAGATGATCAAACGCTCGCAAGGTGGATCTACATTTCCACAAATATTTATAGGAAACGAGCATGTTGGCGGATGTGATGATTTGTTTGCGCTTGAGAAAAGCGGTGCACTTGGTGTTATGTTAGAAGGCTAACAAAAAAGGTCTAGGATGTTAAAAGCTGCCATAATACAAATGCGATCTGGTTTGATGCCGTCTGAGACTGTTGCGGCATTGGAACCCATGATACGCGATGCCGCATTCAAGGGGGCTGATTATATCCAAACCCCTGAAATGACCGGCTGTGTGCATTCCAAAAACGAAGAGCTTAGAAAAGTTATTACCTCACAAGAGGATGATTTGATCAACAAGATGGCTCAGAGCCTGTCAGCCGAGCTTAATGTAGCCATCCACATCGGTTCAACCGCGATTGATATTGATGGCGACAAGGTAGCTAACCGCGCGCTTGTTTATGAAAATGGTGAGCTGAAAGCAACTTACGATAAAATCCATATGTTTGATGTGGATCTTGATAATGGTGAAAGTTGGCGCGAGAGCAATACCTATAAGCCCGGTGAAGAAGCGATAACAGTTACATTAAAAGGCCATCATTTCGGTCTTGGGATTTGCTATGACGTGCGCTTCCCGCATTTGTTCCGTGATCAAGCCGTTGCAGGTGCGAATATTTTAACGGCACCAGCAGCGTTTACCAAACAGACGGGTGAAGCGCATTGGCATATTTTACAGCGCGCCAGAGCTATTGAAAATGGCGCCTTTATGATTTCATCTGCTCAAGGCGGTTTGCACGATGATGGCCGCGAGACCTATGGGCATTC
Organism: Rhizobiaceae bacterium; assembly: GCA_017644105.1. Taxonomy (GTDB): domain Bacteria; phylum Pseudomonadota; class Alphaproteobacteria; order Rhizobiales; family Rhizobiaceae; genus Lentilitoribacter. The sequence continues at coordinate 42,021 of JAEPMD010000023.1, forward strand.
GATTATTGTTGACCCCTGGGGTAAGATACTTGCTGAGATTAATTCAGAAACACCGGGTGTTGCGATCGCTGACATCGATGTTGAATTGTCTATTGCAGCACGTGCAAAAATTCCGAATTTGAAAAATGCGCGCGATTACAAGCTAAAGTCTGTGTAAGTGTGACACATGATTAAATTCAACCTTGCCTGCGAAAATTCTCATGACTTTGAAGCCTGGTTTTCATCCGGGTCTGATTTTGAAGAACAGCAAGAACGTGGATTGGTCGAATGTCCTCATTGCGGATCAATCAAGGTTGAAAAGGCGTTGATGGTGCCATCTGTGTCGACCAGCCGCGCGAAAGAGGCCAAGCAGCAAATGATGATGTCGGCTGCGCAGCAAGAAGCGATGAAAAATATTCGCGAGATGGTCAAGCAGGTTAAAGACAATACGGAAAATGTCGGCGATCGCTTTTCTGAAGAAGCGCGCAAAATCCATTATGGTGAAACGGAAGCAAGAGGCATTCACGGGTCTGCGTCTGTCGATGAAGTGCATGAGCTTGTGGAAGAGGGTGTTGAAATCATGCCGCTGCCAGATGTACCAGAAGATCAAAATTGATCTGACTTGACTTTTTGATGTGAAAATTGGCATTAAGGTGTCATGGGGTGCACGGGGTGCCCCGTGAGGCGTCAGCTTAAATCCCGTATCTCTTCATATCAATAATGCAAGGATACGTCATGACGTCACCAACCGAAATTTCCGTTCAGCAATTATCGCGACTTATTGGAACACCGCATTGTCCGGTGATCATCGATGTTCGCATCGATGATGATTTTGCCGACGCGCCTACACTCATTCCAACCGCTAAAAGATGGCGCTTTGATAATATTGAAGCACTTGTGCCTGCGCTTTTAGATAAATCCGTCGTCATTTATTGCCAAAAGGGTTTGAAGATCAGTCAAGGGGCCGCTGCAATATTGCGCACCTTTTCAATTGATGCAGAAACACTGGAGGGTGGCCATTTTGGCTGGCGGGATGTCGGTGCGCCATTGGTTGATGCAAGCAAGATACCTCTACCTGAAGGCAAATCACACAGTATTTGGGTGACAAAACAACGCCCAAAGATTGACCGCATTGCCTGTCCTTGGTTCATTCGTAGATTTATCGATCCGAACGCTCAGTTTTTATTTGTTGCGCCGAGCCAGGTGCAATTGGTGGCAGAAAAGTTTAATGCGACACCTTTTGATGTACCAGATGTATTTTGGACCCATCGCGGGGATCAATGCACATTTGATACGATGTTGACTGAGTTTGGGCTTCAATCGGATGCTTTGATTAAAATGGCGGATATCATTCGCGGAGCCGATACAAACTGTCACAATCTTGCGGCAGAATGTGAGGGACTACTTGCAATTTCATTGGGGCTGTCACGCATGTATAAAAATGATCTAGAACAATTGGATGCTGGCATGCTGATTTATGATGCGCTTTATCGCTGGGCGCGCGATGCCAGCAATGAACGTCATGATTCTTCACAGGACGACAAACGATCATGAGCGGTAAAGATTTAGTCATGCCATCGCGGTTTGAGATGTTTCACACATTTGGTCGAATAGGGATTTTATCCTTTGGTGGACCGGCCGCACAAATTGCGTTGATGCACAAAGTCCTAGTGGATGAAAAAGCTTGGCTCACAGAAAAGCAATATCTCAATGCTCTGAGCTTTTGCATGTTACTACCTGGTCCAGAAGCCATGCAATTGGCAACTTATGCCGGGTGGCGCATAACTGGCGTGTTTGGCGGATTGCTTGCTGGATTGCTATTCGTGTTGCCCGGTGCTTTTGTTATTTTAGCGCTTGCGAGCATATATGCATATTTCGGTGACATACCATTAATAGCCGCTTTATTTTTGGGTGTGAAAGCTACGGTTTTAATCATCGTGATCGAAGCGCTTTTGAAAGTTTCAAAACGCGCGCTTAAACAGAATATGCATTGGGTGATGGCCGCTATTGCTTTTGTTGGGATCTTCTTTTTATCTTTGCCGTTTCCGCTCATTGTGTCGGGCGCTGGACTTTATGGTTTTATTTTTGTAAGCCATCAGGCTACAGGCGATAAACAACCAGCTAAATTGGGTATATCCGATTTGCGAAGGAGTGTGAGGACAATTGCCATATGGCTGGCGATTTGGATCTTACCATTGCTCGTGCTTGATCAGTTGGTTGAAGCCAATATCCTAAATGTATTGGCGGCGTTTTTCTCAAAGCTTGCTGTCGTTACCTTTGGTGGTGCCTATGCCGTTCTTGCTTATATGGCTCAGGATGTTGTGGCGCAATTTGGTTGGCTAAGTGCTGGCGAAATGATGGATGGTTTGGGACTGGCTGAAACAACACCCGGGCCCTTGATATTGGTCACTGAATTTGTTGGATTTCTCGCGGCCTTTAAAGAAGGTGGTTTCTGGCTCGGCGTTTTAGGGGCAATTGTCACGCTTTGGGTGACGTTCGTGCCTTGCTTTTTGTGGATCTTTACCGGCGCACCCTATATCGAGTGGATCTCAGCGCAACCGCGTTTGAGTTCGGCATTATCGATGATCACCGCTGCCGTTGTTGGGGTGATCTTAAATCTCTCGATCTGGTTTGGCCTGCATGTATTTTTTCAAAGTGTGACGCGTGAAAGCGTCGGCATTTTGACTTTGTGGGTGCCGGATATCGCTTCGCTGGATTGGCGCGTATTCGGATTGTCTGCATTGGCAGCGCTGTTATTGCTCAAGCTTAAGATTGGGCTTTTGAAAGTGCTCGCTATTTGCGCGATTTTGGGTTTGGTGCTTTCCATCGCATTTTAGGCGTGGGGTCGAAGCTCCTTATACATATAAGTTGTCCCATGATAACCTTTGCCATCTGCATCGAGTGCATAATTGGGGATTACGCCGGCAGGACGGAAGCCCAAGGATTGGTACAATCTTTCCGCATTGTCACCAGTTTTGGTGTCCAGTGTGATCAGTGATTTTTTCGATGAATTTGCATGGGCCTCCAATGCGCCCATAAGATTTGCGGCAATGCCTTTCCTGCGGTGATCAGGATGCACGATAAGCTTTGAGACTTCGCAGCGATGCGGCTGGTTCATTGGCATTTGCTCGATCAGTTGCACCGAACCAACCGGGATCTGATCCTCAAAAGCCGCAAATAAAGTATGTTGTTTGGATTGCACGAGCGGCAGGACTTCGTTCCACCAATAAGCGCGTGCATCCAATTTGGAAAATGGCATCACAAAGCGAATAGCAGCACCCAGATTGACGCTTTTAACCAGCATGTCTGATAGCGGATCCATAAATCTATGAATGTCTGCAGGCAAAAGGATTTTGACAGAGGGATGAAATGCATGAAGCGGCATGACATTACCCTCCAATGATGAAGACAAGGTATGTCGCATGGCTATCTTTCGGTGTTTTAAATTCTACAAATTCAGCGGAAACATATCTGAGGCAATCGCCGGTTGATAATTGAAACTCCTCCTCTCCAACGGTCAAAATTAATGTGCCGTCAAGCAGGAGCAAATGGTGTTCAAGGCTTGGGATGGAGCGCCGATCATAGGCGATAACAGTATCGGGTTCGATATGGCATTTGAGGACTTCGCCAGCCAACTCATCGGTGGACGGGGAGACGGATTGACGGGTGAACCCAATATCTGGATCTTTCCAATAAAGCTGATTTCCTTCTTTGATGAGTGGTTCGAAGTCACCCTCCAGCATGGCCAGCAGTTTGGACATTTTGATTTTATAGGTGACGCATAATTTGCTTAAAACTTCGGTTGTCGGGCTAACACTGCCATTTTCCAGACGCGATAGGCTTGCGCGGCTGACACCTGTTTCAGTTGCCAGCTGGTCCAGTGACAATCCTTTATCCAAACGCATCTGTTTAAGGTGGTTTGCCAGCTTTCCTGTGAATACTTCTTGCACGCTAATTCTCACATATGAGAATTACACAACGGATTGTGTTTGTAAAGATGCGGAAGCCGAAACTTGTTTTGGTTGCTGGTTGACGTTTTTATGTCTTACGTTCAAGCAGCATCATATAGTTCACATCCATATCATTGCTTAAGTTCCACTGATCTTGAAGTGGGTTATAAAATACGCCTGTTTGATCAACCAGCGAAAGACCTGAATTTCCGAGCGGTGTTGTGATTTCTTCCGGGCGCACAAGCTTTTCATATTGATGCGTGCCTCGTGGCAGCCATCTTAGAACATATTCGGCGCCAATGATTGCAAGCGCCATGGCTTTCATAGTGCGATTAATTGTTGCGACAAACATGAGGCCACCTGGTTTTAGCATGTCAGCGCAGGAGGTTAGAAATAGGTCGACATCGGCGACATGTTCGACGACTTCCATATTTAAAATAATGTCGAATTTTTCTCCCGCAGCTGACAGGGCTTCAGATGTCTCGGCGCGATAATCAATTTCCAGCCCACTTTGTTCAGCGTGTATTTTTGCAATCTCGATATTGGTCTCAGACGCATCCGCACCAATAACGCTTGCACCCATGCGGGTCATGGGTTCGCACAAGAGACCGCCACCGCAACCAATATCTAAGAGACACAATCCATCAAGTGGTTTTGGACCATGGGGGTCTTTGCCAAAATGCTGTGCTGCGTGATCGCGAATATAGCTTAAGCGGACCGGATTAAATTTGTGAAGCGGTTTGAATTTCCCATCAGGGTTCCACCATTCAGCTGCCATTTTTGAAAAACGGTCAACTTCGCTTTGGTCAATGGTGGTTTTTTCTGCAACGGTCATTTTCAAACGCCTTTTCACGAGACAAGTTGATTTTGTTCAATCATAACATATCTACGCAAGTCAAAAGAAATCAGACCGCCTGCGTTGATTAATCGCTATATTTGTCGGGATGTTTTAGCCACTCCATACCGTATTCAAATTGAGATTCATCCCGGCCTTTTGGAGCAAGATCGAGATAGTTATATGCACCATTTAAAATATCGAGCCCGCGGCTATAGGCTGAATAGGTGTGATAAACGGAACCATCTGGGTCTTTTTGAAAAACACTGACACCTGCATGCTCGTTCATTGGATATGTAAACGGGCGGTAATTATATGTAGCGGTTTCGTTTTCAAAATCCTCCGCATCGAAGGAGACATTAAAATCCCGATTAAATTCAGAGCCTAAAGATGAGACCCATTCAAATGACCAACCCATGCGTTTTTTGAATGCATTGAGTGTTTTAAGTTCAGCGCGGGACATGGCAATAAAGCTGACATCTCGATTGGCCAAGTGAATATCAATGCCTTCGAAATTATCTGCCCAGAACGAGCAGCTTTTACAACCTTCTTCCCAGTCACTTCCATACATAAAATGATAGATAATCAGCTGACTTTTGGCACCGAATAAATCCGCTAAGGATTTTTCGCCTTGGTTTGTATGAAATACATAATCTTGTACGATTTTAACGCGTGGTAGCTTACGGCGTGACGCACTGATCTGGTCGCGCAATCTTGTGAGTTCTTTTTCCTGTTCCAATAATTCAAGCCGAGCACTGAGCCATTTTTCTCGAGATACTGTTTGGTTGTTCATGCCATATTCCCATTAATTAACAAAAATGTTAATTAACAATTACAGAAATTAAAAGCGATAGTCAATCAAATAGTCATTCTTCATGCTTGAAACCTTATTCCATTGATTTCTGAGAGTTGCAGTTTTCGCATTTATTCGATATGTAGCGGCAACTTCGTCCCACATGATTGGTCATAGAGCAGTCGGTACCGCCGGACGAAACAGCATATGTGAATGAAATACAACAGGACCTTTGAGTTAAATGGCCCGAATAGTTATGAAATTTGGCGGCACATCTGTTGCGGATATTGATCGCATCAGAAATGTGGCACGCCATGTGAAGCGCGAAGTTGATGATGGGCATGAGGTCGCCGTCGTGGTGTCTGCAATGTCTGGCAAAACCAATGAATTGGTTGGCTGGACGCGGGAAGCTTCACCTATGCATGATGCGCGCGAATATGATGTTGTGGTGTCATCTGGTGAGCAGGTTACGTCTGGGCTGCTTGCAATTACGCTTCAGTCGATGGGTGTAAATGCAAGATCCTGGCAAGGATGGCAAATCCCAATCCGCACAAGCGGTGCGCATGGTGCAGCACGCATTGAGGATATCGATGGCACTGACCTTATTCGTCGTTTTGGTGAAGGTCAGGTTGCTGTGATCGCTGGTTTCCAAGGAATTGGGCCTGACAATCGTGTGGCAACACTTGGCCGAGGTGGTTCAGACACAAGTGCTGTGGCCATTGCTGCAGGCGTAAATGCCGACCGTTGTGATATTTACACAGATGTGGATGGTGTTTACACGACTGACCCACGGGTTGAACCAAAGGCGCGCCGTTTAAGCCAGATCGCGTTTGAAGAAATGTTGGAAATGGCATCGTTGGGCGCAAAGGTTTTGCAAGTCCGTTCTGTTGAGCTTGCCATGGTGCACAAGGTTCGAATGTTTGTACGTTCAAGCTTTGAAGACCCAGATGCTGAGGGAATGGGTGATTTTGAAAACCCGCCCGGTACTTTAATTTGTGATGAGGATGAGATTTTGGAACAAGAAGTTGTCACAGGTATTGCTTACTCAAAAGATGAGGCACAAATTTCTCTGAGACGTTTGTCAGATTCGCCGGGTGTATCTGCGGCTATTTTTGGACCTTTGTCCGATGAATATATCAATGTGGACATGATTGTTCAGAACATTTCTGAAGATGGCACACATACAGATATGACATTTACTTTGCCGTCAGGCGATGTCGACAAAGCCCTCGCTGTTTTGGAAAAAGAAAAGCAAAATATTGGCTTTGATGTTGTCCAAAGTGAAACCGGATTGGTGAAGGTTTCGGTGATTGGTATCGGCATGCGCTCACATGCGGGTGTTGCGGCAACCGCGTTTAAAGCCATGGCGGAAAAAGGCATTAACATTAAAGCGATCACAACGTCTGAAATTAAAATTTCAATCTTGATCGATAGCGAGTATGCTGAACTCGCGGTTCGCACATTGCATTCAGTTTACGAGTTGGACTAATAACCAATAGCTTTCAAGGAGGCTGATCATGTTCGCCGAACATGACAAAATCATCAGTGTCACATTTAGGAGTTGTTATGGTGCCTAATCAAACCGGCCCACGCAATCTCTTAAAGCGCCTCCGCGAATTGATGGCTGAAGCACTTGAGCCACAGGAGCGCCTTGATAGGGTTGTGTATCAAATTGCGACCAGCATGGTTGCTGAAGTGTGCTCATTTTATGTGTTGCGTGCCGATGGTGTTTTGGAGCTTTATGCGACAGAAGGTCTGAAAAAAGACGCGGTCCACCAAGCGCAATTGAAAATGGGGCAGGGCCTTGTCGGTGTTATTGCAGCAAATGCGGAACCGCTCAATTTGTCTGATGCGCAGTCTCACCACGCCTTTAGATATCTTCCCGAAACAGGTGAAGAGATTTACAATTCTTTCTTAGGTGTACCGATCTTGCGCGCTGGGCGTTCCCTGGGCGTTTTGGTGATCCAAAATAAAGACCATCGTGAATATGGTGATGATGATGTTGAAGCTATGGAAACGACTTCCATGGTTTTGGCGGAAATGATTGCTACGGGTGAGCTTAAGAAAGTCACAAAGCCAGGCCTTGAGCTTAACATGACACGCCCTGTCTCAATTGATGCGGATGCTTATGGCGAGGGTATTGGTCTTGGCCATGTTGTTTTGCATGAGCCACGCGTTGTTGTAACCAACCTGCTCAACGAAGACGTTGATGCAGAACTTGAAAGACTTGACGGCGCGGTCGGCTCCTTGCGCGTTTCTATTGATGATATGTTGGCCCGTCGCGATGTGCCACTCGAAGGTGAGCATCGCGCAGTGCTTGAAGCATTTCGAATGTTTGCCAATGATCGCGGCTGGGTCCGTAAGATGGAAGAAGCCGTTCGCAACGGCTTGACTGCGGAAGCTGCCGTTGAGAAAGTTCAGTCTGATACGCGTGCGCGTATGATCAATCTGACTGATCCTTATCTGCGCGAACGTTTGGCTGATTTTGATGATTTGGCCAATCGTCTTTTGCGTCAGTTAACCGGGTTCACCCCAAGTGCATTGGTTGATGGTTTGCCGAAAGACGCCGTCATTGTGGCGCGCACAATGGGTGCGGCCGAACTCTTGGATTATCCGCGCGATCATATTCGCGGGCTTGTGTTGGAAGAAGGTGCCGTCACCAGTCATGTGGTGATTGTTGCCAAAGCCATGGGTGTGCCGGTTGTGAGCCAGGCAATAGGCATTGCGTCGCTCTCAGAAAATCGCGATCCGATCATTGTGGACGGCAATGATGGTGCGGTTCACTTACGACCCGCGGTCGACCTGCAGGATGCATATGCAGATAAGGTCAAGTTCTTTGCAAAGCGTCAGAAAGCATTTTCGGCGCTGAGAAATGTCGCGCCGATCAGTAAAGATGGTCAGGAATGTAAGCTGTTGATGAATGCGGGTCTCGTTGTTGATTTGCCGCAGCTTAAAGAATCAGGTGCAGCTGGTATCGGGCTATTTAGAACTGAACTTCAGTTTATGATTTCATCGAAAATGCCAAAAGTCCAAGAGCAAGAAACTTTCTATCGCCAAGTGCTCGATAAAGCGGGTGAACTTCCTGTGACATTTCGCGTTGTGGATATTGGCGGCGATAAAGTCGTTCCTTATCTCAGATCAGCTGAAGAAGAAAATCCCGCAATGGGTTGGCGCGCAATCCGCTTCTCGCTTGATCGTCCCGGATTATTGCTAACTCAGCTGCGTGCGCTCTTACGCGCAACAGGTGGTTCAGAACTTCGTGTCATGATTCCGATGATTACAGAATTGTCTGAGCTACGTGATACAAAGAAGCTCATCAAAAAAGAGACAGATTATCTTATTCGTCACGGCTATCAGGTGCCTGAGAAAGTGACCTTTGGCGCCATGCTTGAAGTGCCAAGCCTTCTTTGGCAATTGGATGAATTGATGGAAGAGGTCGACTTTATCTCCGTTGGCTCAAATGATTTATTCCAGTTCATTACGGCAAGCGATCGCGGCAATGCGCGGGTCGCGGATCGTTTCTCACCGTTGAAACGTCCATTCTTGCGCGTTCTGAGATCCATCGTTGAAAAAGCTGACCAGACTAATACACCGCTGACATTATGTGGTGAACTTGCCGGCAATCCATTAAGTGCAATGGCGCTGTTTGGTATTGGTTACCGATCAATTTCCATGTCGCCGGCTGCGATTGGCCCGGTTAAATCGATGCTGCTATCTCTCGATATTGAAAAACTGGAACGCATATTATTGCCAGCCCTTGAAGAAACAGAAGCAAAAATGACGATTGCTGAAATTCTTACTGATTTTATCGAAGAAAATGGTATATCACTTTAAATTCTGAAATCAGCACATCTACGGTGTCCATTTAAAAGATCGAATATTACGCGCCATGGCAACATTACCAATTGATAAAATGCGAGAACTCGAACGCCGTTTTGACGAGATCGAAGCGCGGATGTCTGCTGGGCCAGATTCAGAAACTTATGTGAAGCTCGCATCTGAATATTCAGAGCTAGAGCCTGTTGTGAAAACAATTCGAACTTACAACAAAGCTGTCAATGAAGTTCAGGATCTTGCGGACATTATTGCTGATAAAGACTCAGACGCTGAAATGCGCGAATTGGCGGAAATGGAACTGCCAGAGTTGAAAGAGCAAATTGAAACTTTAGAATCTGAGATGCAAATTCTGTTGCTGCCGAAAGACGCTGCCGACAGCAAGAACGTGATCTTGGAAATTCGCGGTGGTACCGGCGGGTCAGAGGCCGCATTGTTCGCAGGTGATTTATTTCGCATGTATGAGCGTTATGCGTCCAGCCAGGGTTGGAAAGTTGAGATCATCTCATCCAGTGAGGGTGATGTCGGTGGGTTTAAAGAAATATCCGCGACGATTTCTGGGCGTGGCGCTTTTGCGCGTATGAAATTTGAATCGGGTGTGCATCGTGTTCAACGTGTGCCTGAAACAGAATCAGGTGGACGGATTCATACATCCGCTGCAACTGTTGCTGTTTTGCCTGAGGCTGAAGATGTTGATATCGAAGTGCGTAATGAAGATATAAGAATTGATACGATGCGCGCATCCGGTGCTGGTGGTCAGCACGTGAATACGACGGATAGTGCGGTTCGCATTACGCACCTTCCATCTGGTATTGTGGTCACATCATCTGAGAAATCACAGCACCAAAACAGAGCACGTGCGATGCAGGTTCTAAAGGCGCGCCTTTATGATATGGAACGCCAAAAGGCAGAAGAAGAACGTTCTGCTGACCGGAAAAGTCAGGTTGGTTCCGGGGATCGTTCGGAACGAATTCGCACCTATAATTTTCCGCAAGGACGTGTGACGGATCACCGGATCAATCTAACGCTTTATAAGTTGGATAAGATGCTTGTTGGTGAAATTGATGAGATGATTGATGCATTGGTGTCAGATCATCAGGCATCACAATTGGCGGCTCTGGGTCAAGCTAGTTGATAAAAGCCCATTAATAATAGCCAACTGAAATTAGGTTAGGCGGTAATCATCTTATGATCACCCTTTCGGACATGCTCAACGAGATGAGCCAAGCATTTGAAGATGCCGGCATTGATGGTGCATTGTTTGAATCAAAAGTATTGCTTACTGGACTGCTTGGGTTCACAACTGTGGATGTAGCGACAAAACGTGATCTTGAGCTCACATGCGATCAGATTGATCAAGCGCGTGCCGCCACCCATCAACGTGTAAAAGGTAAGCCAGTTTATCGAATTTTGGGTTGGCGCGAATTTTACGGTTTAAAGTTTCATCTGTCCGAAGCAACGTTAGAACCACGCCCTGACACGGAAATATTAGTTGATGTCGTTTTGCCTTATACAGAAAAATTTACGCGCGAACATGGTGCTTGTAAGATCATTGACCTGGGCACAGGCACAGGTGCTATCGCGCTTTCTCTGTTACATAATTGCGCGCGCGCAACTGCTTTGGGTGTTGATCAAGCTGAAGATGCGTTAGCAACAGCTCAGCAAAATGCAAAAAACCTTGGGCTCGAAACTCGGTTTGATACATTGGCCAGCGATTGGCTTTCGAATGTGTCGGACAAATTTCATATTGTCGTCTCAAACCCGCCTTATATTAGTAAAAACGAATTAGATGATCTCAGTGTTGAGGTTGCAGCGCATGATCCGATGCTGGCGCTTGATGGCGGAGACGATGGTCTTGATGCGTATCGGATACTCGCCGCTGACATTCCAAAAATACTATTACCTAGCGCAATAACTGGCGTTGAAATTGGCTGGCAGCAAGCGGAAGCAGTGACTGACATTTTTGCCGAACAAGGCTTTTCATTGATTGCGCAACACAAAGATTTGGCAGGTCGTGATCGTGTCTTGCTATTTGAAATGGAATAATCCTCAAAAAAACTGTTGTAACAGGCTAAAAATGAGAATTATTAGTGAAGAAAAGACTTGGAATCATTGGCGAATATGTCTAATGTCGTTCGTAGAAACAGGCGCGGGGCATAGCCCGCTAGCAATCCAAAAAACTTAATTTGCAATCTTTTCAAGATACAATCTAGCGCAATGGATATGCTAAATCGTCGAGAGAATTTTGATATCGTAGCGGCATAGGGGTCGACCTTATCACGTCATATAAAATTATGACATAAACCGAATGTTTGATCTGAATATAGGTTAAGCAGCCATCTTCATAACAGGATTTTAAGTGAGTTACTAATGAGGCCTGGACAAAAGAATAATCGTGGACGCGGACGCAATAACAATAACCGTAAACCATCCAATCCACTTTCCCGTTCTTATGATAGCACCGGACCTGATGTAAAAGTCAGGGGTAATGCACAAACAGTTGCAGAAAAATACATGGCACTTGCTCGTGATGCGCAGGGTTCAGGTGATCGCGTTATGGCTGAAAATTATCTTCAGCATGCAGAGCATTATAATCGTATTGTTGCGCAAGGTCAGGCTCAGATCCAAGAACGGCAACAGCGTGATGAAGCAGCGCGCGAACAGCAAGAGCGTGATCAGCAAGAAAAAGCTGCAGAAGCTGCTGAGAATTCAGAAGATGCTGCTGAAGCTGTTGAAACAACAGCAGAAAGTGCTGATGCAGAGGCTGGCGATGCGGTTCAATCTGCAGATTCAGATGAGAAACCTCGCCGTAATCAGCGCCGCAGAACAGGGCCACGTCAGCGCCGCCCTCGTGCGAATGAAAATGGTGAAGATGCGCCTGCGAAACCAAAGGTCGAGGTGGTGGCAGAAGCTCCGGTTGAATCATCCGAACCAACAGAAGCTGCACCTGCGGCAGAATAAAGTTTTTCAGTGCTTTTTAATCTTAAAACCCGGTCTTGGCCGGGTTTTTTTGTTTTTATCGGTACACCCCTTTTCGAATAATCGATCAATACCCATATAAAATGCATAGTGAACTTGCCACTTGGTGGGAGTTCTTCCGGAAGTATTGTATTCGTGCCTAAATAGGGCGAAACATGATTTGGAGAAAGACATGAACTTAGAAAAGTATTCCGAACGTGTGCGTGGTTTTATCCAGTCCGCGCAATCCTTTGCGCTTGGTGGAGGACATCAGCAATTTGCCTCAGAGCATTTGCTCAAAATTTTGCTTGATGATGATCAGGGTATGGCATCCTCTTTGATCGATAGATCTGGCGGCCGTTCATCGGAAGCCAAAATTGCCACACAAACAGCCATTCAAAAATTACCAAAAGTCTCTGGTGGTAACGGGCAGATTTATCTGACCCAACCTCTAGCCAAGCTTTTTGCTGATGCTGAGAAGATTGCCGAAAAATCAGGTGATAGTTTTGTAACGGTCGAACGATTGCTGCTGGCAATGGTCACCGATAAATCGACAATCGTCGGTAAGATTCTGACGCAAGCAGGATTAACTGCCCAAGCATTGAATGAAACAATTAATTCGATCCGAAAAGGTCGCACTGCCGATAATGCATCTGCTGAAGAAGGGTTTGACGCGCTCAAAAAATATGCTCGCGACCTTACCGAAGATGCGCGCGAGGGTCGGCTTGATCCCGTTATTGGTCGTGATGATGAAATCCGTCGCGCTATTCAAGTTTTATCCCGCAGAACGAAAAATAATCCCGTATTAATCGGTGAACCGGGTGTTGGTAAAACAGCGATTGCTGAAGGATTGTCCTTGCGTATCGTCAATGGCGATGTACCCGAATCATTGAAAGATAAACGCTTAATGGCGCTTGATATGGGTGCGTTGATCGCTGGCGCGAAATATCGTGGTGAATTCGAAGAGCGGCTCAAATCTGTTCTCAATGAAGTGCAGGCCGAAGCTGGCCAAATTATTCTATTCATTGATGAAATGCATACTTTGGTCGGTGCCGGTAAATCTGACGGTGCGATGGACGCATCAAATTTACTCAAGCCAGCATTGGCACGAGGTGAACTTCACTGTGTGGGTGCAACGACGCTTGATGAATATCGTAAACACGTTGAAAAAGATCCCGCATTGGCGCGTCGTTTCCAACAGGTCCTCATCAATGAGCCAACGGTTGAAGACACGGTTTCAATCCTGCGCGGTTTGAAAGAAAAATATGAGCAGCATCACAAAGTTCGTATTAGTGATCGTGGTCTCGTCTCTGCCGCAACTTTATCTAACCGTTATATCACGGATCGCTTTTTGCCGGATAAAGCCATTGATTTGATGGATGAAGCAGCAGCGCGTTTGCGCATGCAAGTTGATTCGAAGCCGGAAGAATTGGACGAACTTGATCGACGCATTATTCAGTTGAAAATTGAGCGCGAAGCTTTGAAAAAGGAAGATGATGATGCAACAATGGAACGTCTTTCTAACCTCGAAGAAGAATTGTCTGACCTTGAGGAAACATCGACAGGTTTAACCGCTAAATGGCAGTCCGAAAAGCAAAAGCTTGGTGTGGCGGCTGATCTCAAGCAACAGCTGGAGCATGCGCGCAATCAGCTCGACATTGCTCAACGAAATGGTGAATACCAACGCGCTGGTGAGTTGACCTATAGCGAGATTCCGGCACTTGAAAAGCAGCTTTTGGAGGCTGAAAACCGCGAAGAAACTGCGGCAGCCAGCATGGTGGAAGAGGTCGTCACACCCGATCATATTGCTCATATTGTTTCGCGTTGGACTGGCGTGCCGGTCGATAAAATGCTCGAGGGTGAACGTGATAAGCTGTTGCGTATGGAAGACGAGCTTGCAAAACGTGTCATTGGCCAGGGTGAGGCTGTGCAAGCAGTGTCGCGAGCCGTTCGCCGCGCCCGAGCCGGCTTACAAGATCCAAACCGTCCGATTGGTTCCTTCATGTTCTTGGGGCCAACAGGGGTTGGTAAAACAGAACTGACCAAAGCATTGGCTGAGTTTTTGTTCGATGATGAGCAGGCTATGGTGCGCATTGATATGTCTGAATATATGGAGAAACACTCAGTCGCGCGTCTAATCGGAGCCCCCCCTGGCTATGTTGGTTATGATGAAGGTGGTGCTTTAACGGAAGCTGTACGCCGCAGACCTTATCAAGTCGTGCTTTTTGATGAAGTAGAAAAAGCCCATAGCGATGTGTTCAATGTGCTTTTACAGGTGCTTGATGATGGACGCCTCACTGATAGTCAGGGTCGCACGGTGGATTTCAGAAATGTCTTGATCATCATGACATCCAATTTGGGCGCGGAGTTTCTCGTCAATTTGGGTGAGGATCAGGATGTTGATAGTGCCCGTGATGATGTGATGTCTGTTGTGCGAACTGCTTTCCGGCCTGAATTTTTAAACCGGTTGGATGATACTATTTTGTTCCATCGTCTCAAACGTCAGGATATGGGTGCGATTGTTGATATTCAGCTGGCGCGTTTATCCAAACTATTGGCTGAACGTAAAATCACGATTGAGCTTGAAGACGAGGCACGAACCTGGTTGTCCGACAAAGGTTACGATCCGGCATTTGGTGCACGACCTTTAAAGCGCGTTATCCAAAAATATTTGCAGGATATGTTGGCTGAGAAAATCTTGGGCGGTGAGATCCATGATGGTTCAAGTCTCGTAATTACCAACGGATCTGACCGATTAAATGTCTATGTTCGAAAAACTGATCAACAATCTGCCGCTTAAATTGAAAAGCGCGAATAGTGATGATTATCGAATCACTTTATATTGGGGCCAGCTCATTGCTGGCCCTTTTGTTTTGGAGATTGTTTTATGAACCGCGAAGAATTTAACGCTTTTTGTTCAAAATTACCGGCTACGTCTCATGTCGTACAATGGGGTGGATCCGATGTTTGGAAAGTGGGCGGGAAAGTTTTTGCAATTGCAGGCTGGGAGGACGATCCTGATTTTACGCGCGTGACGTTTAAAGTGTCTGATCTGGCTTTTGATATCTTAAAAGATCAGCCCGGATTACGGCCGGCACCTTATCTAGCGCCGCGCGGTGCAAAGTGGATCCAGCATTTTGAAACACCGGGTTTGGATGAAGATGCGCTGTGTGATTACCTAAAAGAATCACACCGTCTGATCAGCCTGAACTTAACCAAAAAACTTCAAAAAGAATTGGGTTTAAACCAAGAGGATTAGTTGCTGGCAAGTTCAGTTGCGGCTTCGTCGATATCTAGAAGCGCATTGAGTTTGCGTCGTTCGCTATGGAAGATATCAAGCGCCTCGGCCTTTAATGTTTTCCCGCCCGGTAATCGAACGCGGAGTGGGTCAACCTTTGTGCCATTTACAATGAGCTCATAATGCAAGTGTGGCCCCGTTGATAGACCGGTAGATCCAATATAACCAATGACTTGACCTTGTTTGACGCGTGCGCCTGGAACCACACCCGCCGCAATTTTCGACTGGTGCGAATATGATGAAACGTAGCCATTTGCGTGTTGAATCTTGGTTTGACGACCATAGCCGCCAGAATGCCAGCCCGCCTTTTCAACCACACCATCACCTGAAGCCAAAATTGGCGTGCCGCGCGGTGCAGACCAATCCACGCCAGAATGCATGCGGCGGCGGCCGGTAATCGGGTGACGTCTCATGCCAAAGGCGGAGCGAAATTTCGCGGTTGGTACTGGATTTCTCAGCAAAAACTGTCTCGCGCTGCGCCCCTCGTCATTATAGTAATCGACGGTGCCATCTTCTGGATGTGCAAATCGATAAAATCTTGTCTGGTTGCCACCAAAATTCGCGGAGATAAATAGTAATTCTGAATTTTCAGACGCTGTATCTTGATCATTCGCGACAGAGAAAAATGCTTCCAAACGATCCGATGGTTTTACCCTTGCTCTGAAATCTACGCTTGCTGCCATCATGCGAATGAGTTGCTGGATCATATCTGGTGTCATGCCATAGGAAAGACCAGCTTGGTAGATTGCATCATAAACACGCGGCATCTCAGTCAATTGAGGTGCTATTTCAGGCGAATCTTCCAACAGAGCTGCGATGCTCGGTGAATAAACGGGTTCTTCTGCCAATACATATCGCCCACGGTCATTGCGAGCGCCCGTCACTATATGTTTGTTTTGTTGATAAACAGATAGCCGCATAATCTGCGTATCTTCGTCTGATTGTTCAACACCGATCCGCAAGGACATGCCAGGTTCAAGATTATCTGTATCGATTTCACCCGACAGCAAGTCTTCATAAATGAGGATTTGCTCCTCTATATATCCAGCTTCTGTTAAAATAGTGCTGAGTTTACTTGGTGATCTGACGGTTTGAATGTCTTCGTGGAAATCAATCTTCTTGGTTTCGGTGGGGGCGTATGAAGCAATCGATACATTTTCAGCGACAACCCGCGCATTAATGCCGGCGGTGAAATCGAAGATGGATGCCGGTTGATTGCCAAACCGACGCGGGTCCACATAATGAAGTGCAGCAATCTGGCTATCTTGCCCAATTAACACAGAACCGTTCGTGCGCACAGTTTCTTCCGCTTCTTCAATGCTCATCGATGCAGCGAATCCATATCGATTGTCTTCAAGCGGAAATTCGAGCGTTCGTAAGGATATTTCAGAATCAATTTTAGCGCCGTAGATTGCGCCTGATGTTACCGTAGAACCGATCGCTTTCTCATTATTTGCAAAAATCTGCAGTGGATTGAACTTTGGATATTCCGTAGTGACATTATAACTTGTCGCCAGAGGCATGGAAACAAATGCAAAGGGGCGACTGCGCACGATCTGTCGATCGCCATCTTGCACAAGTGTTGGAACATCCATCACCAATTTGTCGGGTTCCGAATTTGTCGTCACACTATTTCGGATACGCTGCTTTTTTTGTCCAAGTTCAGCAGACGAGGGGACGGAGAAGTCTGTGGTCGCTAATGCCACGGCGGGTGGGGCGAGTTGTTCTTTGCCTTCAAGGGCTACAAATAACGCCACGCCCATAAGGGTCATGGATGTGATGCCCGTCATAAATGTACTAGAAAGCCATCTAAAGGAAACTTCCCGACGGTCTGGAGCGCGGGTGCCGCCAGCCAAAATCGGAGGTTCATCGCCAAGGCGCCGCTTATGATCTTTATCCGTCCGCATTATTACCTTTACAGCATACTAAAAATTCTAAGGCTATGTACTACTTTTAGAACAAAAAACAAAGTTAGAAGATTTTTGCATTTAATTTCCAAAAGCCGTTTCATAATAAAAGGGCGATATTATGACTAATTGCTTTAAAAAACACAATATATTGTGTGTTTATATTGCGCCGCAGCATAGGTAAAAACTTTTGTGAAATTAATTTGAAAAAAAGTGCTTTTTTTTAGATTTTGGTGTTGACGGTTTGTGGGAGTGTGTGTAGAACGCATCTCACCGAACGAGAGCGGTCGACGAG
>JAEPMD010000024.1 GCA_017644105.1 Rhizobiaceae bacterium
TAACCCAAGCATTGGGTCTGCCAACCAATATTTTGTGGGCGCTTGAACTCACGACCGTACTCTTTGCCTGGTTAGTGATTTTAGGGATTAGTTATTGCGTGAAAACGGTGTCGCATCTTGGTGTAGATGCCATTCTAAGTCTTGTGTCTAAGCCAATAAAACGAGGTCTGGGCATGATCGCGGTAAGTTGCTGCATCATATATGCATTCTTGCTTTTAAAAGGCGGTTGGGATTTCTGGGCAAATTTTGCCAATCTCCCGCAAACAACGGGTCGTTTCTTCCCGACAGGCTTTGAAGCTGAATTTTTAGGCAAAGGCTGGTTTGAAACCAACGATATTGAAATGCCAAACATTCTTCGCTTTTTAGAGGATTGGTTCAATGAAGGTGATGAATACGAAAAATTGCCACGCCTTGTGCCCTATATGGTTCTACCCATTGGCTTTGGCCTTCTACTCTATCGTTTTTGCCAAATGGGATTTCTCGTCGTTACCGGGGTTATTGATATGATCATTGTCAGCCACGAAGCAGAAGACGCCGTTGAAGACGCCGCTGCAGAAGTTGCGGCCGCAGAAGACGCACTTAATCAATCAAACTCATCCAATCAGGGAAAGATGTAAATCATGGAAGTCGCTCTCTTATTCGCAGCCATCATTACGCTTTTATTGATGGGTGTACCAATCGCGGTCGCGCTTGGTCTCAGTTCAATCAGTTTCTTGCTGCTCGCATCTGACAGCTCGCTCGCATCCATTGCGCAAACCTTTTATGAAGCAATGGCAGGTCACTACACGCTTTTGGCCATTCCGTTCTTCATTTTGGCATCAAGCTTTATGTCAACGGGCGGTGTTGCCAAGCGGATTATCCGCTTTTCAATTGCCTGTGTGGGGCACCTTCCCGGTGGTTTGGCAATTGCCGGTGTGTTTGCCTGCATGTTGTTTGCTGCTCTTTCTGGCTCATCTCCAGCCACAGTGGTTGCCATCGGTACCATTGTCATCGCAGGCATGCGTCAGGTCGGTTACACGAAAGAATTTGCCGCTGGCGTTATTTGTAACGCGGGTACTCTAGGTATTTTGATACCTCCATCTATCGTGATGGTGGTTTATGCATCCGCAACTGATGTGTCGGTCGGCCGCATGTTCCTAGCTGGTGTTATTCCAGGACTTCTTGCAGGCTTTATGCTCATGGTCGGTATTTATATCACTGCAAGAGTGAAAAACCTTCCAAAAGGTGACTGGCGTGGTTGGGGCGAAGTCTTTGAATCTGGTCGCGAAGCCGGCTGGGGACTTTTCCTGATTGTTATCATTTTGGGCGGTATTTATGGCGGTATCTTCACCCCGACAGAAGCTGCAGCGGTCGCTTCCGTCTATGCTTTCTTCATCGCATGTTTTGTGTATCGAGATATGGGTCCATTAAGTGGTGACAAAGATACTCGTCCAAAGCTTCGTCAAAAACCTTTGGCAATTATCACAGCATTTTTTCATGAAGACACAAGAAAAACGCTGTTTGAGGCCGGTAAGCTTACAATTACGTTGATGTTTATCATCGCCAATGCCTTGATCCTCAAGCATGTTTTGACCGACGAACAAGTGCCGCAACACATTGCAGGTGCAATGCTGGCTGCTGGTCTTGAATGGTGGGTATTCCTGATCGTGGTCAATATCATTCTACTTATTGGCGGCCAGTTCATGGAGCCATCAGGTTTGATCGTGATTGTAGCACCTCTTGTGTTCCCAATTGCCATTGAACTGGGCATCGATCCAATTCATCTTGGTATTATCATGGTCGTCAACATGGAAATTGGCATGATTACACCTCCCGTTGGGCTCAATCTCTTTGTAACATCTGGTGTTGCCGGCATGCCGATGTGGGACGTTGTAAAAGCTGCTCTGCCGTGGCTTGGGATCCTATTCTTCTTCCTCATCATCGTCACATATATACCGCAGATCTCTACAACGCTTCCCACATACTTTATGGGACCAGAGATCGTGACGAATTAGCCAGGATAATTTTGAAGCTGAAAACAAAAAGACCCGGGAAACACTTTCCCGGGTTTTTATTCTGATCATAGACAGCTAAACCTTATCGCTCTCTCATTGCGTGAGAAATTTGATCCCGGATTGGTTTAAGCAAATAAGACATGACCGTTCGTTCATCTGTTTGAATGAAGGTTTCAACGGGCATGCCTGGGACGAGCGATTTGCCTTCTAGTTTATTTAATTCCGCCTCGGGGATTTTTAAACGCACCTTGTAATATTGAACGCCCGTTGCTTCATCTCGCAATAAATCAGCTGATATTGTTTCGACCTTAGCGCTGAGTTCAGGTGTCGTCCGCTGATCAAAACTGGGCAAACGGATGCGTGCACTTTGTTCAGGTGAAATCTGATCAATATTGATCGGTTGAACCTGCGCTTCCACGACCAATAAATCATCTTTTGGCACAATGGACATTGCTACGTCGCGTGGGCCCAGAACGCCGCCAATCGTTGTCACAGCCAAATTATGAACAAAGCCATCAAGTGGCGCGATGATGTCAACACGTCGTAACTGATCCTCAGCGGCGATCTTTTGCTCTTCGAGATTGCCAATTTGCCCACGTACATCTTGTATTTCTTGCAATACACTTGCTAAAAATTCTTCATCCAGCTGCAGTATTTGAATGTTGCGTTCGCTAATAGCTTCTTTGGTTTGTGCAATTTCAGAGGTAAATCCGCCAATCTCACCTTTTAGTTTCACAATATCTCGATTGAGCAAAGTCACGCGACTTGCGGAGACGAGTTGTTGATCCAATAGATCATCCAAATTGGACAACTCATCCTCAACAATCTTGCTCTCTGCTATTTTAGCTTGTCTTTGGGCTTCTAAACCGGAAATCTTGCTTTCAAATTGAATAATCTGCTCTCGCAATTGCTGGCGCTTGCCATTTAGACTGTTCTTGCGAGCATTAAAAAGTTTTACCTGACTGTCGCGCACATCAGACTGCTCGTTTTCATCAAAATCATTTGGGGTGAAGACGACTTGATCCGCACCGCCCTGCTCTGCGATCAAACGCGCTTCTTGCGCATACAAATTGATCAACTGTTTTATGACGACAGACAAATTTGCGGCGGTGATCGTGTCATCTAACCGAATGAGAAGATCACCTGCGCTAATCACATCACCGTTTTTCACAAAGATAGATTGAACAATACCACCTTCTTGGTGCTGGACTTGCCGCGTATTTGTCTCAACCACTACATTTCCAGACGCAACGACTGCACCGCTGATTTCGGTTAATATGGCCCAAGACCCAATTCCGCCGACCAAAAGACCAACTACGCCGGAACACACAAGCATGTGTTTGCGTAAACTGGATTTTATTGCCGTTGACGTCATCCTTGTGCACCTTTTGGATTTGGCACCGGTGCGACGACTTTTGCCATCACATCAGCTTTGGGGCCAAAGGCCTTAACCGTTCCTTTATCAATCATTAGAATTTTATCCACGGCAGCAATGGCACTTGGTCTATGCGCAATAACAACGACAATTGAACCGCTTTCGCGCAATCTAACAATTGCATTTGTCAAAGCCTGTTCACCATCTGAATCAAGATTAGAGTTGGGTTCATCCAATACAACCAAGAAAGGCTTGCCGTATATGGCTCTCGCCAGTGCAATGCGTTGTTGCTGGCCTGCTGACATGGCAAAGCCCGATTTTCCAATAACCGTATTATATCCATCAGGTAACGCGGTAATAAGATCATGGACATTTGCTAAAGTCGCCGCTTCACGAATTTTGTTCGCATCTGGCTCTAAAGAAAAACGGGAAATATTTTCCGACACCGTACCGTCGAATAATTGGATATCCTGCGGAAGATATCCAATTATCTCCCCCCAGCGTGACATGGGCCATTGATCCAATTTTGCACCATCAAATCTTACAGTTCCCCGCGCCGTTGCCGTCGCACCAACCAAAGCCCTTGCCAGTGTTGATTTTCCGCAGCCAGAGGGACCAATAATTCCTAATCCATCACCGGCAGATAATTCAAAATTGACATTTTGTACCACGATCTTTTTAAGACCGGCAGGTCCGCAAGACAGGTTATTAATTGCCAATTTTCTTTCTGGGATGGGCAAATCCATGACATCTTCATTTAACTCGCGCATGGCTAAGAGTTCATCTAACCGTTTGCGAGACTGTCGTGCACTTACAAATAGCGGCCATTGTCCAATGGCTTGCTCAACCGGTGCAAAAGCGCGTGTTGTCATAATCGATGCAGCGATCATAATGCCTGGAGATATTTCCTGCAGAATTGCATAATATGCGCCGATGCCAAGCATTGCGGACTGCAATATCATGCGAATGGTTTTCACGATAGAGCCGAAATTTGTTCCACTATCTGATGAATTTTGTGACGCATCTAAGAAAGCATTGTTCTTGTCTTCCCACCTCGCCTTAAGCGCCGCCATCATACCCATGGCTTGGATCGCTTCAGCATTTGATCGTCCATGCTCAGTTATGCGCTGACGCTCCGACGACGCCACGGCCAATTCCTCAGCCGGTTTTTTAGAGACATATTCTTTGACCAAAATCAAAACAATAATGATGATCACACCAGCAAGTGCGAGAGTGCCTAAAGTTGGATGAAATAAATAAACAATTCCGAGATAGATTGGTAACCAGGGAATATCGAACATCGCTGACGGACCGGGGCCTGACATGAAATTACGGATTGTATCGAGATCATTTACAGGACGAATTTTTGAAGCTTCCGGCCCCATTACCAATGGTAAAACTGTTGATAAATCAAAGACAGAAGCCGTTAATTTGGAATCAAACCACGCGCCATGCGCGCGAGAATACGCTGCCTAAAGCCGTCTAAAATTCCGTAAAATGCGAACATGCCAAAAGCAAAAGCCGAGATGACCATAAGCGTTGGCACTGAGCCACTGGCCAAAACTCGATCATAGATCTGCAACATATATAACGGCCCTGTTAACATGAGCAGGTTTATCACAAGACTTAGCAGACCAACGCCAATATAGATTGGTGTGAGTGATCTGAAGCTTTTTTGAATTAGAGATTGTGACTTAACCATATATTGCCGTTTCTAGCGCCCCATTTTTACCGTTTCAAATTATACCACGCACTTACTTCAAGGTGTAAAGCTTGCACGCGAATAATAGTTAAGATCTTGTAACAAAATTCAGTACTCTTCAATCTAAATCAAGATCAAGTTTATTCGCGTTCGCGTAACACGGCCTCTCGATAGTCAGAAATTGATTTTGCCAATAATTTTGTGGTTTTTTTACGCCATTGCGGATCAGTTAAAAGTTTTTCATCGGTTAAATTTGATAAAAAACCCAATTCAATCAAAACAGACGGAACGTCAGGCGCAAGCAACACACGAAATCCTGCTCTTCGATGTGGATTATTTAACAGTTTTATTTGTCCCTTAAAGTCATCAACAATCCGATCCGCCATAACATCCGAAAAGCCTTGCGTCTCCCGGCGCGCTAAATCGACGAGAATTCCGGTCACATCATCAGGCGCGTTTTCTATGTGAAGCCCAGCCAAAACATCAGTAAGGTTCTCAGAATCTGCCAAATTTGATGCAAACTCATCAGATGCTTCGCGAGAAAGCGTATAAATCGAAGCGCCACGCAAAGTTCTTTGGCGAATGGAATCAGCATGGATGGATATTAATAAATCAGCTTCAGCATCACGGGCGATCTGTACGCGTGCAGAGAGTGACATGAATTGATCACTATCGCGCGTTAACAAGAGCTCTACATCATTAATATCCTTCAAAGCCTGTTGAAGTTCTTTAACAAAATCCAGTGTAATGTCTTTTTCAATAGCGCCATTGCGTCCTTCTGCCCCGCCATCTATGCCACCATGTCCAGCATCAAGCACCAACACAAATTGGTCGGATTCTTTGGTCTCTGTGAGCCGTATCCGATTGCCTTTGACAACAGCCTTTTTGTTAATTGGTTGGGCATCTACAATTTCCCAGGCTTGTTCCTGCAAAACAGCATTAAATTCATTCTGATCCGCAATGCTAATATCCATAACCAAGCGATATGTCTCACCTTCTAGGACTTGCAACTGCTGATCTTCCAGAACCGCTGGCTGTTTTAGCGAAAAGATAATGCGTGATTTGTCTTTGGCCATGATGCCATAACGGATATCAGATAATATGCCCCGCGAGGTAAGCTGATCATCTCCCAATGCAATTTTTGTATCGTCCAGATCGACAATTATCCGATTGGGTTTTGCAAGATAACGAATTTTAAATTGGGGTTCACGGTTAAAATCTACGACGATACGGGCCCGTTCATTGTCGCCTACAACACGGGCGCTATAGGCGATGTTGGTTTCCTCATTCGCTATAGCGATTGAATTGACAGTAATTACAAAGGCAAAGGAAAACATAATACTTATCAGCCTTAACAGGCAACAAAGTGTATATTTTCTCCAATTTACTTGCACGCTGTAACTTTCATAAATCTATAAGAATCATAAGATCAATTCATATTCTAACCGTTTATTGAGATAAAGGCGGCAATTGCAAGGCGACAATTCGTATTCAGCACCTTGTTATTACTGAAAATCAATCTAAATCAGATAAATCGCAGCGCTAGTTTTACAAACCATGGTGCCAATCAAGGTTTAGACTTGCAACATTGCAATCTTAGGATTACAACGGGCACAGGTGGAACTCTGATGGGGTAGAATCAACAA
The DNA here is from genome assembly GCA_017644105.1 of Rhizobiaceae bacterium. Taxonomy (GTDB): domain Bacteria; phylum Pseudomonadota; class Alphaproteobacteria; order Rhizobiales; family Rhizobiaceae; genus Lentilitoribacter. Next base: position 6,718 of record JAEPMD010000024.1, read on the forward strand.
ATTATTGCAAATCGCCTGAAATGCAGGCATGTGATAAATGTGATTCACCCGACGTCTAAAACGAGTAAAACCCTGATGCATTTGACTAATTTCTGCTTTACCGCGAAAAAACTGACACATGTTGAGATGAAACGAGAGAGAATTCGGTTCGCGCCAAATTGGGTGCTGAACCGCTTAAATATCGGCGAATATGCGCCGTTTTAATAAGGTGATTTAGATCACCGGCCTTTAAGAGGCCAAGTCATCGGCTTTGTTTTGCGATGCAATTTAGTATCTGCACCAAAGCTTATTAGAGTATAAATGCGGGCGTTAAACCTTAAATGTTAATGATGCAAACACCAGCAAGCGCAAAGCGGAATGTGACGAGACAGTTCACTCCATTCGCAGCTGCACGTGCATTGACAGGCAAATTCCCAAGCCCGCGTTCAACATCCGATACAAGATCTCCCACGCATTGCACACATGAGGCGAAAGCGCCTCCTGGTAATATTGCGCGGACACTTTGTGTCGAGGAGCAAACAATTCAATGGCAGACAAAATGCTTATTGACGCGTCTCACGAAGAAGAGACACGCGTCGTCGTCGTACGTGGAAACCGGATAGAGGAATTTGATTTTGAATCGCAGCATAAAAAACAGCTGCGCGGAAACATCTATTTAGCCAAAGTCACACGAGTTGAACCCTCGTTGCAGGCCGCCTTTGTTGATTATGGTGGGAACCGCCACGGCTTCCTCGCCTTTTCTGAAATACACCCGGACTATTACCAAATCCCATTGGCGGATCGTCAGGCTTTATTGGAAGCTGAAGCCGCAGAAGCTGCAGCGGCTGATAATGACGAAGATACGACTGAAACATCACCGTCAGACGTCGAAGCAAAAACCGAAATTGCAGATGAGGACAAAGCGCCTGAAGATACGGTCGCTGCAGATGCTGAGACCGAAGAAAAACCAAAACCCAAAAAACGCCGTACACGCCGCAAGAAGGCGGAACCCGTTGCAGAAGCTGAGTCAGGCAAAGAGACCTCAGGCGAGGATGTAGATACGGCTGCTCAAGCAGCAATTGAATCTCCAAGTGAACCGGCTGAGACTGAATCTGGCCCCTCAGAAGCAACTGAGAATGCTGACCCCGAAGCCGAACAATCATCAACTGACGACGTAAAGCCAGACGACAAGCCGGATACAATGGCTGCGATGGTGGAAACAGACGACGAAATCTCAGAACCTGCCCCGGAACCATCTGATGAGGAACCAACAGCATCAAATGGTGAAGAAAAGCAAAAAGATACGGCAACTGCATCAACAACAGATTCAGAAGTAGAAGCAACAGCATCAGAAGAAACAGAAACTACGGCAGAAGCCACATCAGACGAAACACAGGAAAGCGTGAATTCGGATGAAACTTCAGAAGAAGCGGAAGAAAAGCCGAAAAAACGCCGTAGATCTCGCTCACGCAAAGCCAAAAAAGCTGAACCTGAAGCAATTGAAGCGGATACTTCCGATGCTGATGATGAAGACGATGGCAATGTTGAAAACATCGGCTCAGATGATGCACTTGAAGAAGTGCCCGTTGCACCGCGCAAAACACGCAAGCAATATCGCATTCAGGAAGTTATCAAACGCCGTCAGATCTTACTGGTGCAGATCGTTAAAGAAGAACGTGGTAATAAAGGCGCTGCGCTGACCACTTATATGTCCCTTGCGGGCAGATATTCTGTTTTGATGCCAAATACAGCGCGTGGTGGCGGAATCTCACGCAAAATCACCAATGTGCAGGATCGTAAGCGTCTCAAAGAAGTTGCGCGCGAGTTGGAAGTGCCGCAAGGCATGGGCGTTATTCTGCGGACCGCAGGTGCAAGCCGGACAAAGACTGAAATTCGTCGTGATTTCGAGTATCTCATGCGCTTATGGGAAAATGTGCGCAATCTCACGCTCAATTCCACAGCACCTTGCCTGGTTTACGAAGAAGGTAGCCTGATCAAGCGTTCTGTACGCGATCTTTACAACAAAGACATTGGCGAAGTTATTGTGTCGGGCGAAGAAGGCTATCGTGAAGCCAAAGACTTCATGAAAATGCTAATGCCAAGCCATGCGAAAGTAGTGCAGCCTTACCGTGGAACGCGTCCAATTTTCGTCAATAACGGTATTGAAGCCCAACTTGACCAGATGATGTCACCTCAAGTGACACTTAAATCTGGTGGCTATCTCATCATCAATCAAACCGAAGCTTTGGTGGCCGTTGATGTTAACTCCGGTCGCTCGACGCGTGAAAGCTCGATTGAAGACACAGCACTTGCAACCAACTTGGAAGCAGCTGAAGAAGTCTCTCGTCAGTTAAGATTGCGCGATTTGGCTGGTCTGGTTGTGATTGACTTCATTGATATGGAAGAAAAACGCAATAATCGTGCGGTTGAAAAGCGTCTGAAAGACTGCCTAAAACACGATAGAGCGCGCATTCAAGTTGGGCGTATTTCACATTTCGGCCTGTTGGAAATGTCGCGTCAACGCATTCGCGCCAGTGTACTTGAGAGCACCACCGCCGTATGCCCTCATTGTGAAGGCCGTGGGCATGTTCGTTCAGATTCATCCCTCGCCCTGCATGTTTTGCGTGGTATTGAAGAGCAATTGCTGAAAGCGCCGCGTAATGATGTAAATGTAAGATCAAGTTCAGATATCGCGCTTTATATCCTTAATCAAAAACGTGATACACTGACAGAGCTTGAAGAGCGTTTTGGCGTTACGATTTCATTTAATGTCGATGCAACGATCAGTGGCCAAGATTTCTTTGTTGAAAAAGGTCCTATCAGCACAAAAACGGCTAAAGTTGATCCGGAACAGTCGGCTGTATCTTCATATGGTGAAGCTGATTCAGAAATGATGGACACATCGGATGAGGTTAGCCTTGATCACCACAATGCTGACAATGATGATGAAGAGCAGCCACGCAAGAAACGTCGCCGTCGTCGTCGTCGTGGCCGTGGCAATTCGCAAGATAATCAGAACAATGGATCTGAGAACGAAAATTCTGATCAGGAACAAACAAGTCAAGTTTCTGAAAATGAAGATGCAGATGGCGTTGAAGGCGCAAACGAACAGCAACTCTCCGATGACGAAGAAGCGCGTCCGAAAAAGCGTCGTCGTCGCGGCAAACGTGGCGGGCGTAAAAACCGTGAACGCGAAGAAAATGCGGCAGAAGCTTCGAATAGCGAAGGTGTTTTAGAGACAGTTGGTAGCAATGATACCGACGAGATTGTCACTGAAACGGCGTCTGAAGAGACCCAGTCTCCGGAACCAGCTGCAGAACCTGAACAAGTTGTTGAGAGTTCAGCCTCAGACGACACGGAAGAAAAACCGAAAAAACCACGTCGTCGCAGAACCAAAAAAACAACAAATGATGACGCGATCGAAACGCTTAAGGAAACGGCTCCAGAACCAGATGTTGCATCATCTACTATGGCCGCCGCAGCGACTTCTGACGAAACTCAGGAAACGCCGAAAGCAAACCGTGAATCTCGTACAAACTTGGATGCGATTGCCTCTGAGCCAGTATTGACATCAACACAGGCGGGTGATGAACCAACTGACCCTTCCACTAAAAAGACCGGTTGGTGGCGCCGCGCTTTCAAATAATTCAGCCAAATTGAGAATAAGCCCAATCCTCGTGATTGGGCTTTTTTTATGCGAGCCAGTTTTCCAATCGTTGCACTGCCTTAGCAATCTCTTCTTGAGATCCGGCATAGGAAAATCTCATCGATTTTGATCCGTCTTGCACATCAAAGTCCAAACCAGGAACCGCAGCGACATGAATGTCTTTGAGCATTTTTTTGGAAAACTCCATACTGTCATTAGAGTGACCGCTCACATCTACATAGGCGTAAAACGCTCCATCCATTGGCGAGGCGAGCGGCAGACCAACCTTTGGCAAAGCATCCATTAATAATTCGCGATTTACTTTGTAACCGGCAACCACCTGATCGAGTTCATCTCTTTCGTTGAGTGCAACTTCAGCCACGATCTGTGACAGTTCAGGTGCTGAAATATACATGCTCTGCGCTAAGCACTCGACCGGACGAATGAGATGTTCTGGCAAAATCATCCAGCCAATGCGCCAACCCGTCATGCAATAATATTTAGAGAACGAATTAATGATGACCGCATTATTGGTAAAACTAGCGGCTGTGGTCTCTTGTCCGGCAAATGTTAAACCATGATATATTTCGTCTGAAATAAACACGGTTCCCCTCGCCTCGCACCAATCGGACAAAGCTTTCAGATCCGCTTCACTGGTTACTGTACCTGTCGGATTGGCGGGACTTGCGAGCAAGACACCATCAATCTTTGCCCCCGTTTCGCGTTCCGCCTCTTCAAGCACGTCAGGTGTCAGCGTATAATTTGATTGCGCGCTCAATTGCACTTCCACACAATTTAAGCGCAAAGCTTTGAGAATATTACGATAAGCAGGATAACCGGGTTTTGCGATTGCTATCGTCGCACCTGCGTCAAATAGCGATAAAAACACCAAATTAAACGCAGCTGAAGAGCCATTTGTGACCATTATGCGACCCGGGTCGACTTCTACGCCATAATAGTCCTGATAGTGCTTTGATATCGCAATTCGAAGCGAACTAATCCCAACGGCATCAGTATATCCCATGGTTTTAAGATCAAGCTGATGCTTGGCAACTTCAAGCGCACGCTTTGGTGCTTTGTGTGATGGTTGACCGGTCGCCATTGAGATAACCGGATGGCCATCACTTACCGCTTTGCTCGCAGCAGATAGGACATCCATGGCATAAAATGGTTCGACAATATTTTTCGCGCGCAAAACAAACCCTCAACTGATAATTTGACACTAGCTCTGCCCGATTTCCCCCACTTTCTCAAGCTACAAATCCTTCGATACGCAACCCGCTCACAATAATGTGTACGCGCATATCGCCAATTGGATATTCAGAAACAGAAAAAATGTTATGTTTGAACATATTATGCTTTATAAGTGGCATATTCGCATCGATGCACAGGATGGAGAACTAAGTGCTTCAAGTAAATAGGTTTTATCGGTCGATTTTCGGACTATTGGCCATTTTGGGTTACTTGCTTTCCACGCAAGTCACAATGGCACAAGGTCGCAAGATCGCAATTGTGCGCGATGCAGAAATTGAATCACTTTTAAAAGACTATGCCAGCCCAATCTTCCGTGCCGCAGGCTTACAAAGCAAAGGTATTGAGATTGTTCTGGTCAATGATAATAACTTCAACGCCTTTGTTTCAGGTCGCCGGGTATTCATCAATACTGGCGCCATTGTACAGGCAACAACACCCAATGAAATAATAGGCGTTATCGCACATGAAGCAGGCCACTTGGCCGGCAATCACCAAGAACGTTTGCGTGCGCAACTTGATGCGTCGAAAACCTTGGCTATAGTCGGTATGTTGTTGGGTGCAGGCGCGCTTGTGGCTGGATCCACATCCAATGCAAATGGGGCAAGTTCCGCAGGTGGTGCAATTATAGCCTCCGCTCCGTCGATCGCATCACGCACCATACTCAATTACAAGCGCGGCGAAGAGATCAATGCAGATAATGCGGCGTTAAAATACCTCAACAAAACAAAACAATCCGCAAATGGAATGCTTATCACCTTCAACCGTTTTGCTCAGGAATTGGCATTAGCTGGCGTGCGTCCTAATCCTTATAAATTGAGCCATCCTTTACCGCGAGAGCGCATTAGCCTCTTGGAAAAAGGTGCGAAACAGAGCCAATACTTTAACAAAAAAGACCCTAAAGCACTTCAAGCTCGCCACAATATGGTGCGAGCAAAAATCGCCGCATTTGCAGGTGGTCTTCCAGCCATACAAAGATTGTTCAAGTCAGCACCAAATTCGACACCCGCGCTTTATGGCAGAGCGATTGCATTAGATAATGCCGGACGATCAAGAGATGCGCTTAAAATCCTCAACCAATTGATCAAAAAACAACCTAAAAATGCTTACCTTTATGAACTCCGGGGTGAAGTCCAATTAAAACTCCGCCAAGCTGATCAAGCGGTAAAATCATTTTCTACAGCTAGTAAATTGGACAAAAGCAAATCCGGTTTGATCAAGGCGCGTCTGGGTTTTGCCTATGTTGCAACTGGCAATCGTGCCAATGCTAAAAAGGCTGTTTCAGCTCTGCGTGCAGGTCTACAAGCAAATCCAAACAATTTTAATGCTTATCGCACATTGTCAAATGCTTATGCGCTTGCGGGCGATATTGGCGAAGCGGAACTTGCCATGGCAGAAGGACATTTCAGAGCGGGTAACAGCCGCGATGCAAAGATTTTTGCAGGTAGAGCCGCCCAAAAACTTGTCCCCGGCAAACCTAGTTGGCAACGTGCAAAAGATATTTTAACCGTCGGTAACTAATCTGATATGACGGAACACCGAATTCACAAGGATTTTTCAATGCGCATTTTTCTCATCAAACTAATAACCTCGATAGTCGTCAGTTTTACTGCGATATCTAATGTTTATGCCCTCGATGTCTTGGAAAAAGAGGAGATTGGGAAATTCATCCGCGAATATTTAATTGAAAATCCCGAAATCATTGCTGAAGCGCAAGCCGCATTGGAACTTCGCCTTGCCGAGCAAGAAAAAATCCGTACGCGCGAAATGATCGCCGGCATGTCAGATCGTCTCTATAAATCCGAAGGTGATGTGATTATCGGAAATCCAGATGCGGATGTAACAATTGTTGAATTCTTTGACTACAATTGCGGTTTCTGTAAACGTGCGATGAACGACATGCAGGAAATTGTGTCCCTGGATCCAAATGTGAAATTTATTTTGAAGGAATTCCCAATCCTTGGTGAAGAATCCCTAGAAGCTGCGCGCGTAAGCATGGCGGTCGCAAAAATAGCTCCTGAAAAAGGTGCGGACTTCCATATGGCTCTTCTTGGCGGCGGTGGTCGTGCAGGAAAAGACAAAGCCATGAAAGTCGCAGAAGATCTGGGTGTCGATATTCCATCGCTTACGACTGCGCTCGAAGATGATACCCTGCTTGACCCTGTCAGCGTGACTTACCGGCTCGCACAAGAACTGGGCATTAATGGTACACCATCTTATGTGGTGGGTAATGAGGCCGTTTACGGTGCTGTTGGCGTGACAGAATTACTGCTCAAGGTCAAAAACTTGCGACAGTGTGGCGAGACTACCTGCTCTTAATCGTTTCCACATTAACTATGCTTTGAAAAACAGGATGAGAGATTCGTCCTGTTATGAGACAATGCTGGCAACCATTTTCTAACGAATTTTGTCTACAGAGCGCATACAAACTGTAGATGTGCGGATAAATCGGGACAAAAGTAACGTCTTTGTGACAAAACGCTTTGATTCCTGCTTTGACGCAGGTATAGGGACGACAAGAGTTTTACAGGGCAAAATGATGTCAAATAAAGTATTCGTTCTTAACGGACCTAACTTGAATATGTTGGGAAAACGAGAACCAGGAATTTATGGTGATATTACACTCGATTCCATCGCGCAATTGTGTCGCGAAAAAGGGAATGCTTTAGATTTTGAAATTGATTTCAGACAGACAAATCATGAAGGCACCCTGGTCGATTGGTTACATGAAGCTAATGACGATGTGCTCGGCGTTGTTCTCAATGCAGGCGCCTATACACACACTTCAGTCGCACTTCACGATGCCATCCGCTCTATCTTGACACCGGTGATCGAAATACACATTTCAAATGTACACGCGCGTGAAGAATTCCGTCACACATCGATGATTGCTTCCGCATCCAAGGGTGTGATTTGCGGTTTCGGTCCCAATAGTTATACTCTGGCGATCCAAGCAATCGCCGACATTCGTAATTCGTAAATAAAAGGCAATTCCAATGACAGCAAAAAAGAAGAATATCGACCAATCATTGGTCCGCGATTTGGCAAATATTCTAAACGAAACTGATTTGACAGAGATTGAAGTCGAGCAGGATGATTTTCGTGTGCGCGTCTCTCGCGCAACAACAGCAGCAACGCAAGTCGTTGCGGCGCCAGCGCCAGCACCAGTTGCGGCGGCACCGGCACCTGTGACAATGAACATCAATAACGAAGCGCCTACGCCAGCACCGGCAGCGGCAGCAAGTAGTGCAGCAGAACCTTCACCAATGGTTGGAACGGCTTACTTAGCACCATCACCTGATTCAGATCCATTTGTGACAGTTGGTCAGGCCGTTAAAGAAGGTCAGACAATACTGATCATCGAAGCCATGAAAACCATGAACCAAATTCCTGCAACAAAATCAGGTAAGGTAACAGAGATCTTGGTTGAAGACGGCCAGCCTGTTGAGTTTGGTGACCCATTAGTCGTTATCGAATAGTTGAGGACGAACGAACATGTTTTCAAAAGTCCTTATAGCGAACCGCGGCGAAATTGCCTTGCGCGTGCTTCGCGCTTGTAAAGAGCTTGGCATTCAAACCGTCGCTGTGCACTCTACAGCAGATGCAAATGCCATGCATGTCCGCCTCGCAGACGAAAGTGTGTGTATTGGACCGCCAGCGTCTCGCGATAGTTATCTGAACATTCATCAGATTGTTGCAGCTTGCGAAATCACTGGCGCTGAGGCTGTTCATCCCGGATATGGCTTCCTTTCAGAAAACGCCAAATTTGCCGAAATATTAGAAGCACATGACATTGTGTTTATCGGACCAACATCCGACCACATCAATATCATGGGTGACAAGATCACCGCGAAATCAACGGCTGAAGAACTTGGCATTCCTGTGGTTCCTGGTTCACCTGGCGAAGTGAAAACCGAAGCCGATGCGAAGAAAATCGCAAATGATATCGGTTATCCAGTGATTATCAAAGCAACAGCTGGTGGCGGTGGCCGCGGTATGAAGGTTGCGAATGATGATTCAGAACTTTCCATTGCTTTGTCTACAGCTCGTACGGAAGCTGGCGCAGCATTCGGCAACGAAGCAGTTTACATAGAAAAATATCTCGCTAAACCGCGTCACATTGAGATCCAGGTGCTTGGCGATGGCAAAGGTGGCGCAATCCACCTTGGTGAACGCGATTGTTCGTTACAGCGTCGTCACCAAAAGGTCTGGGAGGAAGCCAATTCCCCTGCCCTTAACGTCGAACAGCGTATGAAAATTGGTGAAACTTGTGCTGAAGCCATGCGCAAGCTCAATTATCGTGGCGCCGGTACGATCGAATTCTTGTATGAGAATGGCGAGTTCTATTTCATCGAAATGAACACACGCTTGCAGGTCGAACACCCGATTACCGAAGCTATTACCGGCATTGACCTAGTGAACGAGCAAATTCGTATCGCTTCTGGCGCGCCGATCTCTGTTAAACAAGAAGATATCAGCTTTACAGGGCATGCAATCGAATGTCGGATCAATGCTGAAGATTCAAAAACATTTGTACCCTCGCCGGGTACCATCACGCATTATCACCCGCCTGGTGGCTTGGGCGTGCGTGTGGATTCTGGTGTATATCAGGGGTATAAAATCCCACCATACTATGATAGTCTCATTGGTAAGCTCATTGTTCATGGTCGCACCCGTAATGAATGTATGATGCGTTTACGCAGAGCTATTGACGAATTTGTCGTGGACGGTGTTAATACGACAATTCCGTTATTTAGTAAATTGCTCGAAAACCAAGATATTGTGAATGGCGATTACGACATTCACTGGCTTGAAAAGTTTCTTGCAAAAGACGAGTAAACGCCGAGCTATCATTATAAAAAAGGCCGGATATATTCCGGCCTTTTTTAATTGTATAATAGAGTTTTGAAATCGCAGTGAATAATCTCAAACAATGACAAGACAGTCCGATAAATTGATGCTGACACCGCAGATTTTGCTCAAAGCATATTCTTGTGGCTTGTTTCCAATGTCAGAATCTGCAGATGACCCAGAACTGTTTTGGGTGGACCCAGAAGTGCGCGGCATCATTCCGCTTGATCAATTTCACACACCCCGCAGCTTAAAAAAGGTCATAAATCGAGGTGTATTTGACATCAGGGTCAACACGGCTTTCGGGCAGGTTATGAGAGAATGTGCTAAGGCAACAGATGATCGCCCGTCAACTTGGATCAATGATACCATCTTAAAACTCTATGAAGAACTTCATGAAACGGGCCATGCTCATTCCGTAGAAGCGTGGCAAGACGGCAAATTGGTTGGTGGTCTTTATGGCGTATCGCTTGGTTCGGCATTCTTTGGAGAGAGCATGTTTTCGCGCGCGACCGATGCCTCAAAAGTTTGTTTAGCTTTTCTTGTTAAACACATGATAAAAAAAAGCTTTACGCTATTAGATACACAGTTTACAACTGATCATCTCATGCGATTTGGAGCCATCGATATCCCCAGAGATGAATACGCAATACATCTCAGCAAAGCGATGGAAGTCATGTCCATCCCTTTCTATACACAAGCGGATGTCGATGAAATGCTAAGCTGAGTTGCGAATAGCACTCGGATTAACCCCAAAAGCCTGTTTAAACGCATGATTAAGCGCTTCTGGCGAGTTATAACAATATCTATGCGCGACTTCCTGAACACGGTCACCGCGAGATAAATCCTGGCGTGCGAGGGTCAAACGCCATTTTCGGATATAAGCAGCAGGCGTCTCGCCAACCTTGTCTTTAAAGATCTCAGAGAAACGACTGATGGAAAGCCCTGCGATCTCAGCCAACTCTTCATTGGACCACATTTTACCAGGCGCATCATGCACGGCCACAATAGCGCGGGACAATCGTTTATCTGCAAGACCGCCTAGAAGACTAATGCTGGTCGCACCCTGTTGAATTTGCTTGCGCAACAATCCAACAACCAAGATCTCGCTCAGCCGGCTTAGAACCGAACTCGAACCGCAACGCGGGGCGTTATATTCTGTCAGCAACAATTCGATAAGCGGACGAATATCGCTGTCGCCGTCAATTTCTAATTTCACCAATTCATTGAGCGCAGCAAAAAAGGGATTGCTCTCGCCACCCCAAGATACATGCGCTGAAAAAGACACATCTGTTGCATCACAAACCGGATCAAGTTTATGCCCTTTAGGTGTAAGAAAAAGCCATTTTGGCCATTCATTATCTTTGCAATGAACGATCACAAAGTTCGCTTGCTCAAAACTCGTTGGCGACACTTTTAATTCAAACCGTTCCATAAGTGCAGATAGACGATCTAGCGACGACATTTCAGTATTTCCTATCAGTTTTTTCGCATAATTCTTATATTAATTGGTATATAGTACGGTTCAATGTTAAACACAAGGACTTTAGAAATGCTTATACCACGCAAAAAAACACCTTCATTGACGCTTCCTACGCTCAACCATGGTGAATTTGATCTGAGCAGCGAAAATAGCGAACGCGGAACAATCATCTGCTTTTATCGTGGTCTTCATTGCCCGATCTGCGCCAACTATCTGACAGAATTGGAAAAACGCGTTGATGATTTCGCCGAACGTGGTGTCGCAACCATCGCTGTAAGCTCTGACGGTCAGGAACGCGCACAAGCCATGGCAGACAAGATCAATGCCGACAAATTGCGCTTTGCTTATGATCTTGAGCTATCAAAGGCGAAAGAATGGGGTCTTTATATCTCAACATCTCGCGGCAAAACATCGATTGGTATCGAAGAACCAGCACTTTTCTCAGAGCCCGACCTATTCATGGTGACACCTGAGCAAACCCTTTATTACGGTTCAGTTCAAACAATGCCGTTCTCCCGTCCACATTTTTCTGAGCTTGTTGGCGCATTAGATTTTGCCATTGCCAACAACTATCCCGCACGCGGCGAATACACAGACGCTGTTTAAGCCCAACAGCGGCTGTGTGCCAGAGGGTTTTCGGTTCCTCTGGCAACATTTATACCTCTGCGATCTTCACACGATAATTTGAGAGCTAAGATCGAAAATGTGGGAATGAACGCACATCAGCCCCCTCTGCCTGACGCTTCTTAGTATATGCAGAAAATGCTTGTACTGCAGGCTCAGCCTGCCAGTTCAACAAAGCTTCGCGATAGCTCGGTCGCTTTGATATGTTTTCAAACCATCTTTGTACATGTGGCGTCCGTTCAAACGGCCAATCCATTAATTTGAATCGATGGACATTCGGCATCCAGGCAATGTCGCTTAAGGTGAACTCAGCACCTTCCAAATATTCACGTCCATCTGACAAGACTTCGTTGAGAGATTGAAAACCTTCATCTTTTCAGGCAATCGCATCATTAATCCGGTCTTGATCAAACCCTTTTGCAAAATCCTTACGGAACTGTTGCAGCCATTCGTTTTTGTGAGACTTCTGGAAAGCCTTCGCGTTCTCCGGCGAAGGTGGTGGGCCAGCACGAAACAAAAATTCAAATGTTAAAAGCTTCAAATCAAGCTGCGCCGCATCCGCCATATCCAATAGCTTCGAAGAAGAAACATTCGCCAGTGGACTGTCTTTACCGGCAATATGACCAATAATATCGATTGATTCAATGATCAGATAACCGTCATCTACCAGCGCTGGCACTAATCCTTTGGGATGAATGCGCTGATAGTCCGCGGATGCGTGCTCATCCTTTTCTAGACTGATGACATGGCTGGTAAAGGCTTCTCCACGTTCAGCCAATGTGATCCGAACACGCTGTGAACAACTCGACATGGGCGCATGCCAAAGATGAAGACCTTTGAGTGATTTGAGTGACTTATCTTCTGGTTCTATTTCCAGCACGATAGCACTCCTTAGAAATTCACGCGATCGCCGCCTTTAAGGTCGAGGATCTCACGGGCTTCATCCGGTGTCGCCACTTCCGATCCCAATTCCTCAACCACGCGGCGGATCTTCTCGACTTGTTGAGCGTTGGACTTTGCAAGTTCACCGCGCTTGATAAAGAGACTGTCTTCCAAGCCAACACGGACATTACCGCCCATCTGGCTTGCCGTGGTTGCCATTGGGATTTGCGCAGAACCAGCTGCCAAAATTGACCAGCGATAATCATCCCCAAAAAGCTTATCCGCCGTCTTTTTCATAAAGACAAGATTTTCAACATCAGCGCCGATGCCGCCCAAAATGCCCATGACAAACTGAATGAAAATCGGCGCTTTGAAGAGACCAATGTCAACACAGAATTTCAGGTTATAAAGATGGCCGACATCATAGCATTCATGCTCAAATTTAATGTTATGTGGCGCAAGTGTTTCTGCCGCTTCCTTGATGTCTTTGAAGGTGTTTCGGAAGATATTGCCATCTGAATTGGCGACATAATCTTTTTCCCAATCAAATTTCCAATCACCATCGCCATATCGCTTGGCCAATGGATGAAATGAGAAATTCATCGACCCCATATTCATCGAACACATCTCGGCACTAAACGTCGCGGCTGGCATAATGCGTTCTTGGATGGAAAGCGTGAGCGATCCTCCGGTTGAGACATTGATCACAGCATCTGTTGCTTGTTTGACGCGCGGTAAGAATGCGGAAAAGTCGTCAATATCAACAGATGGTGCACCTGTTTGATTATCCCGAGCATGCAAATGCAAGATTGAAGCCCCCGCCTCTGCCGCTTCAATCGCCTGGGTCGCAATGTCATCAGCCGTGTAAGGCAAAGCATCTGACATGGTTGGCGTATGGATCACACCCGTGATCGCGCATGTGATAATTGTCTTGTTTTTCTTGGCCATGGGGTACTCCTAATCGTCTTTTGATTGCTCAACACGTCGGTCAAGCGGAAATATTTGTAAATTGAAGCGCGAGCGGACAAAGCCCCAGACACCTTGCGGCGCTTTGAGCATCACCACAATTGCTACGAGCCCCAAAACAAGCAGATAGATCGTCCCAAGATCTGCAAGCGTCTCGCGTAGCGCAAAGAATATCAATGTCCCAATGATCGGACCTTCAATCGTCCCGATCCCGCCAATAACCACGATAAAGATCACAAAGGCCGTCCAATCATTGACCGAGAACGCCGCATCGGGCGAAATGCGAAGCTTTTGCAGGAAGATGATGGAACCAATCACCGCAGTTAATGCGGATGTCGTCACGTATACGGTGAACTTATTCCACCAGATATCAATTCCAAGCGATTTCGCTGCAGTCTCATTGTCACGGATCGCTGTGAGCGCCAAACCTCGTTTGGAACGGAGGAAGAAATAAACCACTGCGATCACGGCAAGTGCCGCGCCTAAGGCAAGCCAGTAACTTAATGCCTCGCGTCCAGAACGGCTGCTTGCAAGAGATTTGACGATCCCAACCGGCAATGATGAACCTGATCCGCCGCCTAAAGCGCTGATTTGCGCGAAAGACAGCCGGAAGACCTCAGCAATCACCCAAGTGCCAATTGCGAAATATGCACCTTGTAGCCTGAAAACCAACAGGGCAACGGGCAATGATATCAATGCGCCCAATATGCCCGAAACGCCGATTGCGACGAGCGGATGAAGCCCGGCAAATAAAGTGAGTGCAAAGAGCATATAGCCACCAATTCCGACAAATGCCTGCTGACCCACTGATACGAGCCCAGCATAACCCGCCATTAGGTTCCATAGGCTTGCCAGAGCAAGATATAAAAACAGCTCCGCCATTAAGCGCATATCTGCGCGTCCTGCCCAATATGGCGCTGAAACTAAGATAACCAAAACCACCACACCTAATAGCGCGATCATGTGGCTGGCATTGTTGTATCTTTTGATTTGGTAAGTCGTGTCAGCCATTAGTTCACCTTAGGGAAAAGGCCATTTGGTCGAATGGCAACGATAATTAAAAATACGATATGACCGGATAGAAGCTGCCAGCCTGGATTGATATTAGCGCCGATCGTTTGCGCGACACCCAGAATAACGCCGCCAACCAATGTGCCCCATAAATTGCCCAGACCGCCAATAATCACCGCTTCAAAGCCAAAGATCAGGCGACCGCCACCAATAGAGGGATCAAAACTAGTTCGAATGCCTAACAATATCGCGGCAATTGCAGTGACAGCGAGCGCGAGTGCCATGGCCAAGCCATAGATGTGACGACGGTTTAAGCCCATCAACTGCGCAATATCCTGATTATCGGATACAGCGCGAAACGCTCGACCCAATGCAGTTTTATAAAAAATGAACTGCAACCCACCAATGACCACGATTGCGATGACAAATGTTAGCAATGGCAGTACGCCAATTGACAAATCACCCAACGGTAAGCTTGCGGTTTCCAAGACACCAGCATCCATCTTTTGTGGGTCAGCGGTATAGACTTCCAGCAAAGAGTTTTGGATGATCACGGATAATCCAAAGGTCACCAAAAGTGGTGGCAAAATGTCTGTACCAAGCGTTTGGTTCAAAATACCCCGTTGGAGCACATAACCAATCGCCGCCATTAAAGGCACGACAATCAATAAAGCAGTAAGCGGATGAACACCAAGCACCAATGTTGTGCTTAAACCCAGATACGCACCCAAGACGATCAAATCACCATGGGCGATGTTTACCAGTCGCATCACACCAAAAATGAGCGACAACCCAGCAGCAAACAAGGCGTAAAGGCCGCCAAGCAATGTGCCTTGAATAATTGCATTAATCCAATCCATGCTTATTCCACCCCAAAATATGCGCGTGAAATTTCATCGCGGCTCACGGTTGATGATTGCCCCTCAAGCGAAACACGGCCCTCTTGCAGGCAATAAACGCGCGATGAAACGGATAAGGCTTTGGTGATATCTTGCTCAACAATGACCACACTCATACCTTCGTCGATAATGCCTGGTAGCGCGTCATAGATGGTTTTGATGATCACCGACGCCAAGCCCAAACTGATTTCATCCATGAGCAATAGATCCGGGTTGGACATTAATGCCCGACCGATGGCAACCATCTGTTGCTGCCCGCCCGATAAAGCGGTTGAAGGCACATTGCGGCGTTCTTCCAAGATCGGGAAAAGCTCAAACACGCGCTGTAGCGACCACACGCCTTCGCGACCGATTTGACCGCCAATCAATAAGTTTTCTTCAACTGATAATGACGGGAATAATTGCCGGCCTTCCGGCACCAGAGCAATGCCAAGCTTTGCCACCTGATCCGCGCGGAGATGGCCGATATTTTGTCCGCGATATTGCACTTGCGCTGCATCGTTACTGATCAACCCGCATACGGAACGCATTAAGGTTGATTTACCCGCTCCATTGGCGCCGATAATGGCAAGAGCTTCACCTTCCTCAACGGACATGTCCAAGTCATACAACGCTTGGAAATCACCATAGTGAGAGTTTAAACCGGATACTTTTAGGATCGGTTCTGAGCTGTTATTAGGCATCTGCTTCAATCCCCAAATAAATCTCTTGAACTTCAGCGCTTTTCATAATGGCTGTGGGTTCGCCTTCGGCTATCTTCTTGCCAAAATCAATGACGATTAAACGGTCAACAACAGCCAAAAGCGCATGGACCACATGTTCGATCCAGACAATCGACACACCTGATTTATGAATATTGGTAATGGTCTCGACCAATGAATGGCATTCAGCCTCTGTCAGACCACCCGCGATCTCGTCCAACAACAGCAGTTTTGGCTTCGCGCAAAGTGCACGTGTTAGCTCCAAACGTTTGCGCTCCAGCAAACTCAATTTGCCCACAGGAACATTGGCTTTTGCCATCAAACCCGTTTGCTCAATCACATCCAAACAATAATCATCAGCAGGTTTTCCATCTAATCCAGCAGCTTGTGTCGCTGCGACCAAAGCATTTTCAAACACCGTCATGCCGCTAAAGGGTTGAGGCACCTGAAAACTACGAGCAAGCCCTGCCCGGCATCTTTTGGCAGCACTTGTACGCGTGATATCCACACCATCAAATGTGATCTGCCCGCTGTCAGCAGACAGCATTCCGGTAATGAGGTTAAACATCGAGGTTTTACCAGCACCATTGGGGCCAATAATTCCCAAAGCCTGACCTTCGGGCAAATCAAAGGTCAGATCGTCTGCTACGACGACGGCGCCAAAGGATTTGTGCACGTTATTTAGCTGTAGAATGTTGGTCACGACCATCCCAATCTTTGTGTTGAACGAGCGGGGCCTTAACCCCGCCCACCATATCTTACGACAACAACTTCAATTCGCCAGTTGTTGGAATGCTGGGTTCAGCGAAGTTGGAGACAATTTTAAGATCAATACTATCTCCATCTTTTTGCCATTGGCCAGCCACAAGCGGTGTCTTGGTCACATTGTTCATCGGACCATCCGCCCAGTTCACTTTACCCACGATCGTGCGCAAGTTTGTTGATGCGATTGCTGCAACAATCGCTTCTGGATCTTCCAGATCATCAGCACGTTTGATCACATCCGCTGCTACTTCAAACAAGGCATGTTTAAAGCCTGTTGGCTGTGTCCAAGGACGCCCTGTTGCAGCTGTAAAGCCATCTGCTAGTTCTTTAGCACTCGCACCAGTTAATGAGGATTCAAACGGATGATTTGGAGACCACCACACTTCAGATGTTAGACCATCACCGCGATCGCCTAGAGATTCAATTACGGATGGGAAGAGCAGTGCTTTACCAATTGTCACTACTTTTGGATTAAACCCTTGCTGCGCACTTTGTGCCCAGAATGTCGCAAAATCCGGTGGGATCATATTACCAGTGACGATCTCGCATCCTGCTTCTTTAAAGGCGGCAATCTGATTGGAAAAATCATCTGACAAAGGCTGATAGCGGCCTGGATCTAAAAGGTCATAACCCGATGCAGCCAATGGTTTTGGCAGACCAAGCTCTTTATCACCCCAAGCGTTACCGTCTGCATCATTCGGGAACAAGCCGCCAACTTTCTTGGCAACACCACTTTTATCCCACATGCTCAAGAAAGCGCCGATGACATCTTCCAAGCCCCAAAAGAAGTGATAGGTGCTGTTAAAACCTTCACCCGGGACACCATTCCGACCAAAGAAATAAGGCTGCCACGGACAGTCTGTTGTAATACACGGAACTTCATTGATTTCCGCCTGATCGGAAACCGGGTTCACAGTATCAGGTGTTGATGCTGCAACAATAATATCAACTTCATCGCGCAAGATCAGATCAGCGGCGACTTCAGCAGCACGGTTTGGGTTTGATTGGCTGTCTTTGGAAATAATCTCGACATTCCAAGTTTTACCGTTATTTTCAAGCCCCGCAGCAAATGTCTTGGTAATGGCTTCCAATACATAATCATCAGCTTCTGCAAAACCTGCCAATGGGCCCGTGCGAGGGCTTACATGGCCGATTTTCAGGGTTGGATTATCAGCATAAGCTTTGGTGATGTTTAAAATCGCAGGTGCTGCCAAAATACCTGCACTTGCTGTGATAAATTTACGACGTGTCACATTGCCAGACACGCTTTTAATAATCTTAGTCATCTTCCTTCTCCCTTTTAAAACTCAATTTGAATTAACCGGTCAAAATCCCGTCTAATTTCTTAAGATGGCTGGCAACACGCTCACGAACTTCTGCAGCTTCCGCCGCTGTCCATGCCTGAAATCCCTCCCCGGATTTCATGCCAAGCTTGCCGTTATCAACTAGCTGTTGAAGATAGTCTGAGGGCTTTTGTTCGCTCTCTAAATCAAATAAAACATTCTCATGGATATCGAGCGTCAGATCAGTACCCACAAGGTCCGCATTTTCAAGGGGCCCCAAAACGGAAAGCCTGCGTCCGAAGCTTGATTTCACAACGGTATCAACCGCTTGCGCATCGCAAATACCGTTTGCCACTAAGCTGATGGCTTCACGCCAGAGCGCGTGCTGTAGGCGATTTCCGATAAAGCCCGGCACATCTTTTTTCACCAGAACAGGCGTCTTACCGACGTCCTTTAAAAGTTCCATCATCTGATCTGCGATCCGCGGATCTGTCCATTCTGTATTCACCACTTCCACAAGCGGGATCATATGCGGTGGGTTCCACCAATGTGTCCCAAGTGCGCGAGACTTATGACGCAGCTTGGACATGATCTTTGTAATCGGCATGACAGAAGTATTTGACGCCAAGATACAGGTTTTGGGCGCATGGGCCTCGATCTCAGCGAATATCGATTGTTTTAGATCCAGTTTCTCAGGCGCCGCTTCAAAAACGATATCTGCCCGACGAACAGCACTGGCGATGGTATCCTTCGTGCAAATTTTGGCAATCGCGCTTGCGGTTTCATTCGGATCCAAACCCATGAGATCCATGCTATTGGCGATACGGGCGTGCACGCTATCACGCGCATCTAACATAGGATCATAGATAATAACGCTATGCCCTGCACGCGCTAGAGTGAGCGCGATCCCATGGCCCATCAATCCGGCCCCAATAACAGCAATGTTATACTTATTTGCCATTATTATCCCGCCGTATATCCACCGTCGGCATAAAGAATATGCCCTGTATAAAATTCAGATGCTTTGGATGAGAGGAATAAAAGCGGACCGGCAAGATCTTCAGGTTCACCCAAGCGCCCCTTTGGTACACGCGCCAAGAAACCAGATCGTACGGTTTTGGCTTTTTCTGTATCTTCAAACATCCAGGCTGTGAGCGGTGAGCGGAATACGGTCGGAGCAATCGCATTAACTGTGATGCCTGTCGGACCGAGCTCGCATCCAAGCGCTTTTGTAATCCCATCAACAGCGGCTTTTGATGCGCAATAGGCTGTATAACCTGCCGGGTGGCCTAAAAGTCCTCGTGCCGACGAAACGAGTACGATTTTGCCACCCTTCCCTTGGGCTTTCATTTGCCGCGTCGCAGCTTGGGAGATGAGCCAGCTCTGGGTCACATTCGCATCCATCACCGAAGTAAATGTGTCGGGTTCCATATCGTCGATCATGGCAACTTTATTCATGCCAGACGCGACAACCAGTATATCCAACGAACCAAGGGCTTCAGCTGTTTGAGCAACCATGTCAGCGCATGCATCTGCATCACTCGGGCGCGCGTTGATTTCCAAAACTTCAGCGCCTGCATCACGACATTCTTCTGCTATCTCGGACAAAGCATCTTTGGAACCTGCAGCAAGGGCAAGCTTACACCCTGCTCCCGCCAATACACGCGCAGCAACCATGCCAAAGGCGCCAGATGCACCGGTGATGAGTGCGACTTTGCCCTTCACATCAAACATGGAAAGTGGATCTTGAATAGACATTATGATGCCTCCGGAGGATAAGGGATAACAACCAGCATGGTGCAAACCAAGTTGGATCGGTTTTCAATTTTTCGCACTTCGTTGGGCGCGATCGTGCAGCTGTCAAATTTTCTTAAAACAGTTTCTTCGCCATCAATGATCACAGTCATTTCACCGTCCAAAACGACATAGACTTTTTCAAAAGGCGTTGAATCTGGACCGGCACCGCCATTGGGTAGAAATTGGCTCAAACCCACCCATTGATTTTCCGGGCCACCCTCTTCAAAACCCTGAAGTCGCAGACCTGTGACCCCAAAGTGATTTGGTGCTTCATAAGTTTCAGCATCTTCAAAACGTTTTAAATGCACGATTATCTCCTCCCAAAGCGGTGCGAATACTCTTCAAGGCGCGCAACACAGACTGTGCGCGCCAAGATGTGTTGATTTTAGAAGTTTTCACCGGCTTCAATGCGGTAGTTCTGGCCTTTATCGACCATAGCAACGAGACGAATAATACAACCATCGCCGCGATCCCAATTCCAAGGGAAGAATGCAAATGTACAGCGCTTGCCGGTCACGGCATCTAGATCACCACCGACATTTTCAATACCCAAGATACCGTTGCTGAAGAGTTTGTTATGTACTGGCTCCCACTCTGGGAAATCGTCTTTCCAGTTCCGGCCACCAGACCATTCCGTATATTCATCTTCAAGATGAGGTAGAATTGGGCCGTTACGTTGTGGACCAATGGCCGTTGCAAGTGGGTGATCGTTGGCTTGCGTATCGTGGCCAACCACTTTCACCCCCTTTTCGACCATCCAATCAGCCGCAGACGGTACCAAGCCTGGGCAATAAGCAAAGTAATCGCCATCCTCATATTCTTTGTGCCAACCGGTATTGATGATGAGAACATCGTTTTTGCGGATCGCATGGCCACAAGCTTTTTCAAGATCTTCTCCGGTAATTGGCTCCCACTTCTTTTTCGGGATCGACACAACAAGACCCGAACCAAAGAAATGCGGAAGCGGTACTTCATCAATAAAGGGTGTGCCAGGCACCACATGCGCAGGCGCATCAATATGCGTGGTCACGTGCATTGTTGTGGTGATTGTTTGGCTCAAAACGCCAGATTTAGCCATATAATGCTTACGCTCAATAGCGACGTCTTTAAAATAAGGCCAGTTTGGACACTGAAAACCATAACGGTGACTAAGGTTGTAAAATTCAAGCCCCATATCATTATCTGTATTTGCCTGGAACTCTATTCCGCGAATCTCAACCATCTTTTCCTCCTGAAACCATCGCGTAGTCGCGACTTAAATTAAATTCCTTTGGTACAATTTGATGTACTTGTCTCACATATTGATGCATGCGTACCGTATTGCGGTCAGGCAATTTTTACGCTATCGTGGGTTTTCTGTATCGCATTATGGGTTTTTACGATATTAGTACCCATATTGCGGATGAAATTGTGAGTGAGAGGCCATGTTGAAGAGAAAAGAATCAGATCAAGGACGAAGCGGCGTCCAAGTTATATCTCGTGCTGCAGATATTCTGCGGGCACTTAAAAACAATCAATCGGGCATGAGTCTGGGGCAAATTGCCAATCGAATAGATTTACCACGCTCAACGGTGCAGAGGATCGTCAGTGCACTCCAAGCCGAGCAGTTCATTATATCTGATTCCAATGGTGGCGGTCTTAAACTTGGACCGGGGCTCACGGCTCTAGGCGACGCAACAAAGTACAATATCGTTGAACAATGCCGATTGCTGCTCACTGAACTGACCCACGAAACCGGCGAAACCGCAGATTTATCCGTTCTTCGCGGCGGCGCTATGATCTTTTTAGATCAAGTACCCGGCACACACAGGTTGCGCACGGTGTCTTCCGTTGGCGAAGTCTTTCCGCTTACAACAACGGCCAATGGTAGAGCATGCTTATCCGCCCTTCCCTCAGATAAAGCTGAAGAGCTTATCCTGGATGAGTGGGAAAGATGGAATGTTGAAGGCGACTTGGACGCGTTTAAAGATAATCTTGCGAAAATTCGAGAAGATGGTCTTGCTTATGACACCGACGATCACACGCTAGGTATTTCGGCGATCGGATTTTCTTTCAAAGACTGGGCGGGAGATATTCACGCAATATCAGTCCCCGTACCTTCCACCAGGTTTGAAGCGGAAAGAGAAAACATTGAGCGCGCAATTCGCTTAACATCTAAACACATCGATAAGATGGTCGACCGCGGAGATATTTAGTCTCAGTAAAAACAGCAATTAGTTGGGCAGATCTACAATTTTGATATTTGCCCGATGGGAATAAACCAATTGCTTGCTATTGGGCAGGATGACAGCGCCTCGCGGCGATTCTGTATCAGCGAGTTCAAGCACTATTTCGTTAGATTTTAAGTTCACAATTTTTATATTTTGTTGATAGCCACCCGATAACAGTAAATTTTCTCCATCTGGTAAAAATTGAGCAACATCAGCTTCATAAGGCAATTCGCGCACTAATTCTCCGGAAAGTAAATTCCACACTTTTACACCCTTAGTGGCCGTAACAAACAATTCATTGTCGGGGCTAATAGATGTGTAGCTAGCACCTTTTGAAGTACCATTAAACTCAGAGATCAATTCTTGAGTCTCGACATCCCAAACCCGCGTCCATCCATCAGTCGATCCCGAAATTAAAAACTTGCCATCGGTGGAAAAAATTAACGACGACGCATGATTATCATGACCATAGAAAGTTCCAATTGGAACTTCCGCTCCAATTTCAAACAAACCTATTTTAAAGAGTTGTTGGCGATCAGATTCTCCGTCATCAAGTAAAGTTGCAGCAATATACTTATTGTCTGGACTAATGGTTGCCACTGTTGAGGTGGATTGTCCCAATGGCAATCTCCATTTTTCGTTAGTGGTCTCCGTGGTTGAAACAAAAATATACCCAAACGCATGCAGACCGTCAGATCCTTCTTTTGGCAAGGCCAAACTAACTATGCTGACTAACAGACTTCCATCGCGACTTAAATGCGTCGATGCTCCTTTAGCATGCCAAAGGCGCGAAGTTGGATAAAACCGAACCCTGCTTGGATCCTCAAGATCCACGATTGCGCTTCTATTTTCTCTTGCATAATTTGAAATATAAACGTTGCCCGATGTTCCCACTAACTCAATATTGTGCTCATTGAAGTGTTGTAATTCAAGCAGACCTCCTAAAGAAGCAACATCTATAGGGCTATCATGAGGTACCGCGGCCAATCGCTCATTCGTATCCGGCTCCCAAATTTCTTGATAAACACCACCATCTCCACCAAAGTAATTGTAGCGATATTTTGGATCTGGCTTCACGCTAAAATACTCACTCCCAACATTGCGCACAATATTGGTGATTAGCGATCCATCAATTTTCAATTCAGCTTGCTTTTTTTGAAGTTCGGTTATGATGTCGAGCGCTTGGCTAAATGCCCTTTCAACTGCTGTTTTTTCATATACCCCATCCACGACGTCCAAACTAGGCGCACGAAATCGGAGTTCAGAACCATTTGCTAAATGCCGTTTACCCATTGGCAATCCGAATTCGATACAACAGTCGCGCCCGCCCAAGAATGCTATTGCACATGCGTCCGCACATATTTCACCTTCAGCGGTAGACGAAACCAATTGAAATTTTATCAATATCTCTGCGATTTTTAAAGCTTCAGAGACATCACCATCTGTACCTGAAAAACAAACAACATAATTTTTTCCACCACCAGATGGTTCAAACAAGAATTCCTTCAGAATTTTTTCGAAAATATCTGCATCACCAGTCTTAATCACGCCATCAATTGAAAAACTACATCCATTAATGGACGTAAGCCCCTCGCCTGTATCTGTGATCTCTGCCGCTTGTGCTGTCCAAAACCCAA
Organism: Rhizobiaceae bacterium; assembly: GCA_017644105.1. Taxonomy (GTDB): domain Bacteria; phylum Pseudomonadota; class Alphaproteobacteria; order Rhizobiales; family Rhizobiaceae; genus Lentilitoribacter. The sequence goes on from JAEPMD010000024.1 coordinate 30,703, forward strand.
TTGAGACAATAACGCTTACGAAAAAGCCCAGAGTTAATTTTGCTATACTTTTCATAATTCACCCCCGCATTTACAAATTATCTTGTAGATTCAAGCGTTCGACTTCCGCGCATCAAAATTGTCGAACGAAATGCGCCTTTTAAATTTGGATCAGGATCTTTAAATGGATCGCCGCCATTTTGGCTCAAGGCAACATTATAGATATAGTTTTTCCGTTGATCTCTGGAGGCTCTGATTGAACAATCCATCTCACCATCGAACGGTTGGAACTCATAAACACGTCCTCGCTGGAGGAAACGATTGCCAACACCCTTGCGGGCGTTGAATATGCCTTTCCAATCGTCATCATCCACTGGTACCATGCCAAAAAAATATTCGTCCTCGACAATCGGCCCAATCGCGTACCATTTGTATGAATTCCAACAGGCCGCAATAAATGTATCTTTTTGTATTTTTCGTTGACGATACCCGGTCAATCGTATGAAGGCTAACTCCGCTTGGTCGAGAGTATTGATCATGAAGAAGTCATCCCCTCTATGCGAAATAATATCTATCAAGAGCCTTTGAGGTATCGACAGTTCCTCTGCATGTTTACGAAGCTCAAATATTGCATTCATGGCAATCTTGTAGGCCTTGGAGACCGCTACTTCAGTATAATTCTGCTCAGGAACCGATAAAGATGGCGCATGAAAACCAATTTTGGAACCAGGAAAAACGTAGCGATTAGGAACGGATTTCTTGTTTTGTCGGTCATAACCGTGACCACCCAAGAACGCGATAGCACACGCAGACAAACAAGTAGCGCGATCAGGGACCGACGTGGTGATAAAGTGTTTTGCAAATAGCTTGGCTAGTCTAATACCTTCAAGATAATTTCCACCAGCACTTGAAAAGCAAACAACATATTGAAGATCATTATCGAGTTTGTAAGCTTTATTACTATCCTCAAAATTCGCATTCGAACGAGTTGCCGCCTGAATAATCTCTTCAACCTTCGCAGCATCCCCTTTCTGCACAATGCCTTCAATCATCATAGAGCATTGGCTAACATTTGTCAGACCGACTCCGGTTTCGTAAACTTGTGCAGAATAAGCTTTTAAAGAGAAGGTGTTCGCAACAAAAATCATTGTAATTGCTAGAATTAATCTTTGAAACATAACGCCCACCCCACACATTATTGATTTAGTTCTTTAATCGCCGTTCAAAAAATGCATCGTTGACACAAATTAAGTCAACTATTTTGTGCAATTAATATGTGGATTGAAAGCACAGAGCGTTTTGAAGGATACTTCAAATCAAAAACATAACTGGTTTGAATTTACTGAGAAGAATTGTTCGCCCTTGAAGCAAAATTTAATAATTGCCTTTCTTACACACCTCCGAACACTTGAAACCTCTCATGTGGTTACCCATTTGACTTCTATACAAAAACTTGACTATTTTAATCATGTTATATTGATGATATAATAGGAGCTTAACCGTGGCGCTACAATCTACCCTTCAGAAAATTGCAAACAAAGTAACAAAACGTGCTGGCCCCAGAGTATTGAGCGTTAAAAAGGCGTATTACCTCACGCCCAATATGATTAGAATAACATTTGCAGGCCCTGAGCTTGAAGGTTTTCCAACGGGATGCGAAGGTGGCAATTGTAAGCTTATTATCCCGGAACCGTATGAAACGAAGGACTTGTTCACAAATCGACTTGAGAACGGTGATCGCTCAGTCCGCAGAACTTATACTGTCCGGCATTATCGCAAAGATGCCCAAGAGCTGGATATAGATTTTGTCGCCCATGGTGATAATGGCCCGGCTAGTCGATGGGCAATGAATGCAAGAGAAGGCAGTTTTATAGGGTTTGCAGGCCCAAGCGGACCCAAAGTTACGCATTTTGAAGCAGATTGGTATCTTGTTGCAGCTGATCCATCCGCAATTCCTGTTGCAGCCGCAACACTGGAAGCCATGCCACGCGATGCGAAGGGTGTCGCACTCTTTGAAGTCACAAGTCTTGACGACAAACAAGAGATCAACGCGCCCGATGGGATTGATATTCATTGGATTGAACATACTGACCCAAGTAAAAACTCCAATGCCCAAAACAAATTTATTCGCTCACTTGATTGGCCTGAAGGTCGTGTGCAAACCTGCATCGCTGGTGAATCCCATGTCATCCGATCATTAAGGGCATTTCTTCAGCACGATAGACAAGTTGCAAAGAAAGATTTGTATATTTCAGGCTATTGGAAAATCGGCCTCATCGAGGATGAGCACCAAGCGTTTAAACGCGCTGAGGGATAACTATATAAAACCGCTTCCATTTTATTCAACCAAATCTCTCTGCGGAGTTAGATCATCAAGTTTGGTTTAAGAAACAGAAGCGGTATTATTAGTTTTAAGCACTCTTCGTATTAAAGAAATCAATGTGATCGTTTAACCGATCGGCAGCACCAGAAAGATCTTTGGCCGTGCTTGTGCTATCGTGAATAAGATAAGAATTATCACGTGTCTTCTGATTGATTTCAGTCATTTCAGACGACAATTTGCGGATTTCAGCAGCTTGGGATCTGCTTCCATTCGAGATCGTGTTAATCGCATCAACAACATTATTGATATTGTCGTGGATTTTGCTCAATGAATCCTGAGAACTTTGCACTAAATCCACACCGTCAGACACCTTCTTGGAGCTGGCATTGACCAGAGCCTTGATCTCTTTTGCTGCCACAGCAACGCTACCTGCCAATTCTTTGACCTCTATTGCCACAACAGCAAACCCCTTCCCGCTATCACCAGCACGGGCAGCTTCCACTGAAGCGTTCAGAGCAAGCAAATTGGTCTGGAACGCAATGTCATCAATCGTGTCTGTGATCTCAGCGACTTTGACACTGTTTTCATTGATTTCCTGCATGGCAAATACGGCATTGGCCGCAATCGCATTGCCTTCAGTTGCAGCATCAGCAGCTTTGCGAGTGAGATTTGTTGCAGTTTCAGAACTTTCAACACTTGTATCAACCAGACGCGCCATCTCATTCATAGAGCCCACCGTCTGCTCAATCGCAGACGCATGAACTTCTGACTGATCAGCAAGTGACTTGGATTTATTGACAATTGAACCTGTAGAATCTGCAATCTGGAGCGACGCCTTATTGATCTCTCCAACCAGATCTTCCAGTTTTTGACCGGTCAAATTGGCATCATCTTTTAGCGCGTTAAACACCCCCTGATAGTCTGTATCAATACGCGCAGACAAGTCGCCATTGGCCAGTGATTGCAACATTTTTGAAAAGTCCTGCATCGCATTATCCACCATGTCGGTGACAGAATTTAAACCACTTACCAATTCACCATAGGAATCTGAGGTATCATCTGTATTGATTTTGCGACTGAAATCTCCTTCTGCGGCCGCGGCAACAACAAACGAGATTTCCCGTTGGATGTTCTTCTCCTGCTCGATCTGCAGCTTTTCCAACTCAGCTAGTTCTCTTGTTTTGATGGCGTTGGCTTTAAATATCTCCATTGAGCCCGCCATGTCGCCCAGATCATCCGTGCGTTCACTTCCCGGGATCTCTTTATCAAGTTTCCCGTCCGCCAAATCATGCATCGCCTCAGTTAAACCCTGAATATCGCGTCCCAAAACGCGGGTCATTGTAACAACGGCAATGCCGATAATACAAAGTAGTGCAATTGAGATTGCTGCAATGATGAGGGTGATCCTTGATGTCGCGGCTTCTTTCGATGCCATAACTTCCTCACCATTTAACTGCAATGCCGTCGAGAATGAATCGACCGCGCTGAGAATATTGGCGGTGAAAGCAGCTACTGTCGAAGCTTTGTTTTCAAGGTAACTTAAACGGCTTTTGGAAACTGTCTTCCATTGTTTTTCTGCATCACGGGTTAACTGATAAAATGCTTTGGCTTCTGCTTTTCCGTCATCCAAAAACGTCGAGCTGACCCTCTTTGCACCTTTGCGCAAAGATTTGAGCTCTGCTGCTGCAGTTTTCGCAGTGTCAGACGTGGGGTTAGCTCGAAACTCCATGATTGCTAATTTGGCACCAAGTACGAGTTTGTCTGAAGTGGACACATTAGCGATGAGTTCCTGACTGCCAGAATTATAAGCAAATTGAGTGATTTCCGATAAATATTTTTCCAAACCACCGATAATATTCGTATCAAAGTCAGCTTCTTGTTGGCGAACCTCATCACGTGTAATTATTGTCCCTTCAAACATTGGGCGCAAATTACTCAAGATCTCATCTATTGTAACTTCAGCCGGCTCAGCATCAGCATCATCGATCTTAGCTTCTTTTATTGATGTATCGGATGTTTCATTTTCCACAGGAGCAGCAACTTGCGCGGTAGATGCTACGGTCATTTGACCGAAGCTTCCATCAACAATGCTTGCATAAATCTCTGTAGAAGTCTGAAGATATTTATCAAATTCTGCCAGTAAGTCTTCTCGCGGCAAGTCAGGTGAGTTTGAAATAAAATTCACCTGTTCATTAATCGCAAAGCGAAAGTCCGCGATTAATAAGTTTGATTTTTCATGCTGTTTGATGTCGTTTTTTAATTGCTTGTTTTCATAAACGATCCAAATAGCGGCAGCGCCAACCATAACCGCAGGCATAAAGGCAGCTAGGCAAAGGCCTAGTATCTTGGAAGAAATAGTCCGAAACATTGATTTTATACTCTTTGAGAATTATCGGTGCGATTGCCAGTTGCTATTTGACGAGCACTATTGTCATGTAGACTGGTACAGAATCTGAGATGCTAGAAAGCTGAACAGATGACTTTAACGCTTCCACAACTTCATTGATTTGCAAGTTATTAGCGCTCACGATGACAGGTGCAGCAGTGTTAACAATTACTGAATCTTCGCCTGTACGCGTGACCAAAACATCAAACTCAATTTCTGTTGTGATACCGACTAAAGACAATTCGCCTTCAACAAAAGACTCAGTCGATTCACCGACTTCCAGAGATGAATATTCATCCAAGTCTATTTCAGCGGAGAAAGTCGCTGCAGGAAAACTATCGACCTTATATAGCCAATCTTTCATACGCTGATCGCGCACCTCGATTTCGGAATCAACGGTATCCATATCGAGTGAAATCGAAAGATTACCTGATGCATCAACACCACCTGATATTCCGCTGATGACATGATTTTTAGCGACATGTTCCTTCTTTGTTGAAACGTAAGTAAGTGAAGACAAATCTTCATTTACGCTCCAATCGTTTGCTGCAAAAGCTGATGAAACACCACCGGTTAAAAAAAAAGCTGCTGCAATTGCACATCTATTGATATTCATCAAAATGGCCTCCTAGCCAAGTTATGTGCGCCCTGGTTTCCAACAATATTTGCCAAACAATTCGTCTGACCATCGACAACTTCCCGCATGAAATTGATAGCTTCAGAGAACGGCAATATAGTTGACAAATAGTAAAGTAGAATCAGCTAGTTATAGCACCTAATATTTGATTTTATTGGGAAATACTTGAATAATAAAAAGTATAGAATGCATTTATATTATTCGCGAATTAGATCAAACAAAGGATCAAAATGCAGCAATCTGTCTACACGCAGTAGTTTTATACTGAAAATTAGCTAAATGAACGCCATATCGCAATTATATATAAAAAAGATAGTATTTTTAATGTGTTTACAAATATTTATACTGAATAGACAGTATATAATTGCGCGCTAAAGTTTAAATATGAAGAATAAAGCAAACATCTATTGTGACAAACGACGTAAAAGCCAGATAAAGAATGAGCCGCCAATAAGTCCTGTCACAATACCGATTGGCATGTCATCTGGCGCCATTATTGTGCGCGCTAAAATATCTGCCCAAATCAAAAAAATCGCACCCAATAATGCAGATGCAGGTAAAACGCGGGCATAATCTCCCCCCACAAATAGCCGCGCGATGTGGGGAATCATCAATCCTACAAAGCCGATCATTCCGGAAAATGCCACCATCACACCGGTAATTAATGCACCAACAACAAAGACGATTAGGCGAAAACGAGCAACAGAAATGCCCAAAGTAGAGGCTGTCTCGTCTCCAACAGTCATCGCATTTAAGTTCGATGCATTAAACCATAAATACCCGCCGCATAGAACGAGAATTAAAAGCGGATAAATCAGCTGATCCCATTGAGCAAGCCCCAAACCACCTAACATCCAAAACACAACAGTATGCGTTGCGCGCGGATCTCCCAGAAAAATAAGCATATTGGCGAGTGACATAACGATGAAAGATACGGCAACGCCCGCAAGAATAAGTTTATCGGCGCTGGTAGCAGAGGCGAATTGAGATACAGCCAACACCAAGACCATTGCGACCAAAGCACCTAAAAATGCGAACAGAGGTATGGTAATTAACCCCAGAAACAATCCTGTATGCAATAAAGCTAATATTGCCCCAAAGGCCGCCCCTGCTGAGATACCAAGCAGATGAGGATCCGCAAGCGGGTTTCGTGTAACGGCTTGCAAGCTTGCACCGACAAGTGCGAGACCTGCGCCCACAAAGCAGGCCAGAATGGTTCGCGGCAAACGAATGTCCCAAACAATAGCTTCCCTGCCCTTTGACCAATCGACGTCAATAAGTTCACTGATCATATTGTTGATCACAACACCCCAGACCGTTGAGAATGGGATAGATATTGCTCCCAGAGACACACCAGCACTGATGGAAAAGACAAGAATGATGAGCCCTGCAACGATATGCGTGCGAAACTTTGTCTTGATATTCGTCGACGCAGCAGCATCCGGTTCCGTCATCTGGTCTTCTCTCAAATCAGTCGTTTTGTACTCTGTTAGTTACGAAACGCTTCCGCAAGTTTTTTCACTGCATTGATGTTACGTGGACCTGGTGTTGCTTCCACATATTCAAGTGTTACAAAACGATCATTTTTAACGGCATCGATATCAGCAAATGCTGGGTTTGACATCATAAAGTCGCGTTTCTGTTCAGCAGTTACCTTGCCATAGTTGACAATAACAATGACTTCTGGATTGCGCTCAACAACATTTTCCCAACCGGTTGTTGCCCAGCTTTTTTCGAAGTCATTCATGATATTCACGCCACCAGCGGCTTCGATCAAAGCATTTGGCATCGCATAACGCCCAGCTGTAAATGGGGTTTCTTCTCCGCTGTCATAAACGAAGACACGAGGCGCGGTATCAAGCTTTGCCAAACCATCGGTGAAGCTTTCCAGTTCAGCTTTATATTCGGCCACCAGTGCTTCAGCTTTATCGGATGCATCAAAGATAGCGCCGAGATTTAGAAGGTCATTATACATATCATCCATGCTGGCTGAGTTCTTCGACATGATATGCGTACAGCTTTCAGTAAGCTCATAGACCTGAATACCAAATGGCGCGAGCGTATCAGGCGTTACTTCACCACCTACTTTCATCCCATAGTTCCATCCGGCAAAGTAAAAATCAGCATCAGCACCAATCAACACTTCTTTGCTTGGGTATTTTGGTGCCAATTCCGGCAATTGCTCGACACCTGCACGCATCTCTTCATCCAAAGTTTTCCAACCCGAGATGCCGGTATATCCAACCATATGATCAGACAGACCAAGTACCAGCATCATTTCCGTCAAATTGACGTCGTTAGAAACAGCCGCTTTTGGTGGACTATCAAACGTGACGTCGCGATCGCAGCTTTTAACTGTCGTTTCGGCGAAAGCTGCTGTGCTTACCAAGACTGCAGCGAGTGTAGGGAATACATATTTCATGATTAACTCCATTACGCAGGGATTTAGTTATTGTGGTAGGTGAAAAGAAAAATGCTTGGACTGGCTCGGCATGAGATGCTCCTTGTGCGCCTGAACACGGAAAACATCAGAGACCAATCCCTCGCACAAAACTTGCTCAGGGGGGCCAAAACTCATCGGATGACCATTTTTTAAGAGTAGAATGGCATCACAGGTTTGAGCAGCCATATTTAAATCGTGCAGCGACACAACAATCGTTAGATCCAAATCACGGATGAGCGACAACACTTCAAGTTGATGACGGATATCAAGATGATTTGTTGGTTCATCCAACACTAAAACCTGCGGCTCCTGCACCAGTGCTCTGGCCACCATCACACGTTGTCGTTCCCCACCTGAAAGTGTAGAGAGATTGCGATTGGCGATATTTTCTAATCCAAGACGGACGATAACGCTTTCAATAATATCGGAATCGCGTTTTCCACCTAACGCCAATGCTGAACGATGCGGCGTGCGACCCAGCGCAATAATTTCACGCACGGTCAAACCAAACGAAGATGGCTGCTCCTGCAAGACCGCTGCAACCACGCGAGCGGCACTCTTTGCGGGCATTTTCCAAATATCTTGACCATTGACCAAGATATTGCCTGTTGTTGGTTTTTGATAGCGATAGATCATTCGCAACAAAGTCGATTTGCCAGCGCCATTGGGACCAACGACACCTAAAACTTGGCCTGCTTGGAGTTCAAAACTCGTCGGATGAAGCAATAATGCGCCGCTTTTTCCCGGCATCCAGCTTAAATTTTCAACAGTCAGATTTGCAGAGTTAAATTGTGTATTCATGACGCAAGCACCTCCTGATCTTCTAAAACAACCAACGTTGCGGGGACGCGAGCAAGAGTGGATTTGCGCAATTTCCCTGGACGATCGACCGACGAGCACCATCCATCGCGTAATACTGAATATTGCTTGGCAAATTCAACAAGATCATCAATATCTTCATCTGGATTTATATCACCAAATAGATAGGTGGCCTTGCGCGTGCTATGATATGCCACTGTGCAAGGACGGTCACAACCTGCCATGCAAGCGACACCTGAAATTTCAAAATCTTCAGACAAACTATCGCCCGCGAGATCAATTGCGCTGCGTAATTTGGAAATAAGCTCAAAACCTGGTCTGCAATGATCACCCTTGTGCCGACAAGACGTACAAACCGATATTTTGTGTGTTTGTTTTAATCTGCCAGTTTGCTGTCCCATTTCGACCATCCGCGCAAGAAAACGGGATTGCGAAAAGACAAATTACGCGCAGGTTTATGCAAAAAAGCAGAAAATTGCTGATGAGCTAAATTAAGAATCATCTTACGTCTCCTGTCCGAACGCCCCGTTCGGGTTGAAGTTAAAAGTTACGATGGCAGGTCTCCTGACTATGCGGGTCGATGTTCTCCCGAGCCTTCCCAAATCCATTGATTCAGTGGCGTTTTCGGGGTCACTCACCGCTCACAGTTGCGGGGGCAGTTATGGATTTGGCGCGCTTTGGCTCTTCCTCACCATATTCCCTTTTCATTCCGATTGCATTCTGGACAACCGGAAACCATCAACCCGTTTGTCGCGCAAGGTATGAAAAGAGTCAACCTAATTTATCTGGGGTACATATTTGGGTATGCGATCATTGTGGATACTCTCATGCTAAATATCGTAACTTAATTTGTTACGTTTATATGTAACTTGCACAGTTACATAAATAATGCAATAAAAATATTTAGTTTTTAGAATTTAAATGGTCGGATTCGAAAATGAAGAGAAATAGCCGCCTATCCCTCGCCCTTCACACTTTGGGCCATATGGCAGCGGAACCTGATGATGCTCAAACATCAACCGAAATCGCTGAGCATGCCGGCACCAACCCTGTCGTGGTACGGCGCGTTTTGGGACGACTTCGAGAAGCGGGACTTCTTGTTTCAGAAAAAGGCCATGCCGGTGGCTGGAAACTAGCGCGCGCACCTGAGGATATCACCCTCGCCGATGTTTTCGCGGCATTAGATGAACAATTATTCTCCTATGACGACAACACCGAACCAGCAAATTGCTCTGTTGAACGCGCAATGCGACAACGCATATCGGCAGTCATGACAGATATCGAGCAGAAATTAGTTGATCAGCTCAACTCGATCTCAATTGATGAAATGCGGAACTAAAGCAGTTCGCCTACAAATTATTGGATTAATACGTCTTTCAATTTCTCGATTTCAATGTCTGATATCGGCAAATGAACCTTGTAAGTCGTTATTGGTTTACCAGGTTCCATGATACCAATAACGGTTTCTAGATCGGGGCATCCCTCGTCCATGCAGGCAAGTTCAGCTATGCTGATGGGCGTATTACTTGGCAAGTCCAGCAATTCCCGCATTTTGTTCTTAATTTCGGCTGATTTCGCCTGAAACTGGTTCCGTCTTGGTGCGAGCGGATTGAAGGATTTTGCCATCTTTTTAAACCTTAGACTTCGAATCTGTTGGCTGAAACAATCCAGCGACTCGACGACTGAGTCGCTGAAATAACGAACTATCTGAAGATCTATTGTTCTCAATAATAGCTGAAAATAACTCCCGGACGGGTTTCGGCTCAACACCATTTGTGATGAACACCAAACGCGTGCGTCGATCATCATCCGGCCAAGTGTCCAGCCGATACGGATCCGCAATCAAATGTTGAACGGCATGGATCACCAGTGGATGGTCTGGGGCCTCTTTTGTCGCGACAATACCTTTGACCCGCAACAGCCTTGCCCCAGCAGAAGTCTGTAACACAGTTAGAAACTGATGAAGCCTTTTCAGTTCTGTGGGTTTATCAAACACGATGCTAAATGTTCGGATAGCTGTGCCATGTCGGGAAGGTGTTACTTCGCCATTTTCTTGATGAGAAGCATGATCCGGATCAGCGGAGATAGCTTCTTCAAGAGCCAACCAACCAAGCACGTCCTCATCTTTTTGCAAGATTGAATACGAACGGGGCTGAAAAAGGTCTGTCAAAGTGACTTTAGTTCGATCGGAAATCTCGGCTGCATGATTGATTTCGCTTAGACCCTGAGAGATAGCTTTCTGATCTTCTTCACTCGTCTCTTCATCCAAAAGATCAGTTTTGGACAAAACGATTTTGTCGGCAAATGCAATCTGCTTGAGTGCTTCAAAATGACGATCCAAAGTATCGGCACCGTTAATAACATCATAAAGCGTGACGAACCCGGCCAAATAGAAGATGTTATTGATCGCCTTATCCAATTCAGAGCGCTTGACGCTTTGGCTTTTTGTCAACGCATTGACCAAGGGCGCAGGGTCACCCAAACCACTCATTTCAACAATCACACGAGAAAACTTCCCTGTCGCGCTATAGACTCCAGCAAAATGTAAATCGAACAAGGTTTTGGAAATATTCGTATTTCCTGTACAACAAAGACAACCTGTTGAAACCTGACTGATTGTCGTCTCACCACGTCGAACCAGAAGATGATCAACCGGCACATCACCAAATTCATTGATCACAACAGCCGTATCGTGAAATGCAGGATCTTCCAGAAGTTGATTTAACAATGTGGACTTTCCTGCACCAAGAAATCCACTAAGCAAAAAAACGGGTATTTTCTCTGGCATTGTCATCGTTTTAGATCCAAATCGCGGATGAATGGCCTGCCATATTATCCACTTTAAAAGCGAAACACACTTATGTAACAGAATAACATTACAAACAAGTGCAAAATGTGTGCATAGGATCGAAGCAAACACATCCTATCGTTCAATTTAATTATCAAAATAGTAACATGCTTTGATCAATCAAACATTCAATATCTCAATACCTTGTTGCTTCCAAAAATAGAGCAAATCAATAAATATCCAATTTTCAGCGAGTTTATCCCCGTCTCTACGATATATATCAATCACTCGGAACTCAGCACTCTTTCCGGTCGGAGCAAAACCCATAAAGTTACCCGTTAACCGTGCCGTAAAATTCGGCCAACCAAAAAAACCGCCATAATGACCTTCCGCTAAGCGCGCAATATGGTTGGTTTTCGATCTATCTGAAAATGCAGCCCGAAATGGACCTGAATGTTGTTTGGCATAGCGCTCAATTGTGTATGTTGACCCAATGCCTGTGGGTCCCCACCAGATCATGTCTTCGTGCCAGCTCAGCCTTAATTCATCCTCAAGTGGTAGATCACTTTGCCATTGTCCAAGTTCAGAACACATCTTGTTAATCAGCGCGAGGGTTTTTGCACCCTCCTCACGCGGTCGGTCTTCATAAAGCAGACCATCATGGGTCATCGGACCTGGCTGCACCAATTGTTGTGCCGTCGAATTTGGAAATGGGTTTTGCCCCGCTTGCGCCATTAAATGCGGTATATCGAAATACATCGTGGTTTGTGTAATCTTACCACCAACCACACAGCTAAACTCGCAATAACGTAGTGCAGCAATTTTACCTGTAGGTGCAATGCCAATCCAAGGATTATCAAACAACCCCATGAGATGCCCCATTGATACAACCCAGACCGCCCCATCATCCGCCATGGCATTGTGACCTGCAAAAAACACATCCTCTCTCCGCTGCATAGATTGAAGAGAATTCTTGAGCGGATCCCAAAATTTTGAAGCGATATTTTCCGCAGTTTGAAGCTCATCAAATGGGTAATATCCTCGCCAAATAAGATCATCAGAACAATATTGTTCAATTGCTTTATATGCGGCGCCTTTCGCGTTTTGATCTACAATATTATGAAAATCTTGAACAATTTGTTTGGCGGATTGGAGAGGATTCATAAACAGTTCCAGTAACTTATAAATAAATTGCATACGTATGCAAAAAGAGGGTTGTCAAACGATGTGAATCAAGACTAATCTATTATGCATACGTATGCAAAATGAAACTTCGGCACCTGTGGGAGGGGTCCGGATGGCAGAGATACAACTTAAAAAAATTTCAAAACGCTGGGGCTCATTCGTCGGAGTTGATAATTTCGACCTGACCATCAAGGATCAGGAATTCCTCGTTTTATTAGGCCCCTCTGGTTGCGGCAAAACTACCACAATGCGCATGATCGCAGGGCTGGAAGACGCCACCGAAGGCGACATTCTCATTGATGGCAACCGCGTCAACGACAAGGAACCCAAAGATCGTGATGTCGCAATGGTGTTCCAATCATACGCGCTTTACCCAAACATGAATGTTTATGAGAACATCCGCTTTCCACTCAAAGTGCGCGGCATTGATCCATCAACTCATGATGAACGCGTTAAGCGTGCTTCTGCGATGGTGGAGCTTGATGAGTTCATGCATCGTCGCCCGGCAGAACTCTCAGGTGGTCAGCGCCAACGTGTCGCCCTCGCCCGTGCTATTGTGCGTAAGCCGAAAGTGTTCTTGATGGATGAGCCGTTATCCAATCTCGACGCCAAGCTCCGTGTGTCGACCCGCGCGCAGATTAAAAATCTAAGCCACGAACTAAAAGTCACAACCATCTATGTGACCCACGATCAAATCGAAGCCATGACATTGGCCGATCGTGTTGTTGTCATGAAACAAGGCATTGTGCAGCAAGTTGGTAGTCCAACCGATATTTATGACCACCCTGCAAATACATTTGTTGCCAGCTTTATCGGCTCGCCCGCAATGAACTTAATGGATGGCACTTTAGCGGATGGCACATTCACCGCCGATCACGTGAGCATTCCAGGACTAAGCGCTCCTGATGGGAAGATCACACTGGGCTTCAGAGCCGAAGACGCTGAAGTGGTTAAATCAGGTGGTCAGATCAATGCACCGATTTATTCGCTTGAACTTTTGGGTGAAGCCACAATGGTAACTGTTCGCATCGGTGGATCACTTATCGCAGTTAAAACCGACAAAACATTCCGCGCCGATATCGGCGAAACCGTTTCAATAAAAATATCAAAAGAGAATTGCCACCTGTTTGATGCGCAAACCGGAGGAAGAATAGAGGAATAATCCTCAAAGAACGCCGCAATGATTGGGGCCAAATCAAGATGTGCGGTTGCAAGGCACATCATTTAAAAACTGGGAGAGAAGACATGTTTTTAAAAAAACTCGCGCTGGCAGGCGCAATGACACTTTTAACAACAACTGCTTATGCAGCCTGTGATATTGGCGCGCGCGTCAGCATCGTTGGCAACGAATTTCCTGCCATTCAAACCATTGGTTCAAACGCTCAGGAATGTTCTGGCGGTGAAGTCAGCACAAACCTAACAGCTGATCACCAGAAAATTAATGTTGCTGGCATGTCCGGCAATCCTGCAGAATACACATCTGCAATCATTGCCAACTCATCCATCGTTGCATTGATGAACGAAGATGTGATCCGTCCGCTTGACGATCTTATTGCCAAACACGGCCAAGGCCTTAAGAAAAACCAACTGATCACCATTAACGGTAAAGTTATGGCGGTTGCTTTCATGGCCAATGCGCAGCATTTGGTTTACCGCGCTGATGTTTTAGAAAAAGCCGGCGTTGAAGCACCAAAAACTTATGAAGACATGCTAGCGGCTGCTAAAAAGATCAAAGATATGGGCCTCATGGATAACCCTGTCGGCGGTGCATATAAAGCTGGCTGGAACCTAGCGCAAGAATTCAACAACATGTTCCTTGGCTATGGTGGTTCACACTTTGAAGAAGGCTCAGCCAAACCAACTGTGAATTCAGAAGCAGGCGTAAAAGCGCTTGAAATGATGAAAGCGCTATCTGAATATATGAACCCAGATTTCCTCACGCATGATTCAAACGCAACCAACGCAGAATATCGCGCTGGTAATGTTGCGCTTATGAATATGTGGGGTAGCCGCGCTGCAACACTAACAACAGCTGATGGTGTTCCGCAAGAAGTGATTGATGGGTTTGCAATTGCAGGACCAATGACTGTCGGTGGCGGCTCTACACCAGCTTCTACGCTATGGTGGGATGGCTGGACAGTTGCGAAAAATGTCAGCGATGCTGAAGCTGAAGCAACATTTGTCGCTCTTACTCACGCAATCCGTCCGGATATGCTCAATGAAGAAACATCTCCATTGGCTGTGTGGCTGATCGATGGCTATGAGCCAACAGATAAAGCTGTCGGCGTGTTTGCGGCCGCGCAAGCCAGCACAACACCATATCCAATGCTGCCATATATGGGTCTCATGCACACAGCGCTTGGTGCTGAATTGTCAGACTTCATGCAAGGCAAAGAATCTGCTGAGCAAGCGTTGGCAGATGTTGAAGCTGCCTACACCGCAGCTGCAAAAGAAAAAGGCTTCCTCTAAATTAAGGAGTTGTCATGCGCTGGCGGAATCCCTCCGCCAGTGCCCTGACCCTTTGGATTTACGATCATGAAACACCGTACGTTTTTCTGGTTCTTCTTGCCGACAGGCCTAGCGATGCTGCTCTTCATTGCGTTTCCGATTGTATCGGTCATTACGCAATCCATGTTCGCACCGCATGAATCTGTGCTGATAACAGTTGAAAACTGTGATCCCTTTGGCTGTAAGAAAGAAACAACCATTGATCAGGACGCAACACGAGAATTGCGTGATTCCAAACCTTTGGGTCGTTTTGTCGGGCTAGATGTTTATTTAGATCGCGGGCATCTTGCGATTAATGAAGTTGCCGAAGCCTGGCGTACATCTGAAACGATGGGTGATTTCTGGTCTCGTATGGGTAATCTGCCCTTCTACCGCGCGCTTGCTTTCACACTCACCTATACCTTCGTCTGCACGCCATTCCTCATCATTTTGGGCATGATGATTGCGCTTGCGGTAAATTCACTCACCAAGTCGATGAAGGGTTTTGTGATCTTCTTATCACTCTTACCATTTACCGTGACGCCGCTGATCGGATCCTTAGTTTTATTTTGGATGATCGATAGCCGCGGCATATTAGGAAATTTCATATCTTGGGTCGCAGCCGATCCTGATCTTTCAATTAAAGCCTCAACACCATTGATGTGGATTGCCATTATTATCTGGGGTGTCTGGCACTCAGCACCCTTTGCTTTCGTGGTCTTTTATGCGGGTCTTCAGACGCTGCCGCAGGATCAAATTGAAGCGGCACAAATTGATGGCGCCACCTGTTGGCAACAGATCAAATATGTTGTGGTGCCGCATCTCATGCCTCTCGTGACATTCGTTGCGCTCATTCAATTGATGGACAATTTCAGAGTGTTTGAACCCATTGTTGGCTTTAACGCTGAAGCACATGCCACAACACTGTCCTGGATTATCTTCAACGATCTAGGTGGAGAGACGCGCCAATTATCGGCAGCATCTGCGACCTCAGTACTCACAATCCTCGGCGTCGCAATCTTACTATCGCCAGTCCTTGTTCGCACATGGCGTGATTTTAAGGGGAAACGGTAATGGCTAGCAAAGCACAACAACAGCCGCTTGGGCTAAAAATTGCAGTCTATGGCTTTATTTTCATCTGGATCATGATGGCTGCTTTCCCATTTGCTTGGACAGCTTGGGGCTCGTTCAAGGTTGAATTGGATTTCTTTTCAATCGCCGATTGGACCAATGCCATTACCGGTGAACGCACGAAGATGACCCACGGTAGTGCGTTTACATTGGCAGGTTATGAAGGCGCGTGGATCCAGGAAGAATTTTGGCGTGCGACGATCAATACAGGCATTGTCTGCGTTTTCGTTGTCTGCACATCGCTGACAATTGGAACACTTGGCGGCTATGCGCTGTCACGTTCTGGCTATCGCTATACATTCTGGTTGCTGATCGCAGCGCTTATTTTCCGCGCCCTGCCCCCAGCCACATTGGTAGCTGGTTATATGCTGCCATTTTTTGAATGGAATGTCTGGGGTATTCTCCCGACAGCAATTATCGTGCTTGTTGCGATGAACCAGCCGTTCACGCTCTGGATGCTCCATTCATTTTTCCAAAACATTCCGAAAGAATTGGATGAAAGTGCCAAAGTCGATGGCTGCACGCAGTTCCAAGCCTTCCGATTTGTCATTGTGCCTGTGATGTGGCCGGGTGTGATTACCACTGGTCTGTTTAGTTTCCTTTTGGCTTACAATGATCTGATTGTGACATCCATGCTGCTATCTGAATCAAATCGCACAATGGTGCCAGCAATCGCAGCCTTCCTTGGCTCCACCTATAACGAAGGACAAGTGATGTTCGCTGTTGCTGCTGTGGTATCTGCAACTGTGCCACTATTCTTCTTGGTGATGTTCTTCCAACGTCAAATTGTCTCCGGTCTTACTGCCGGTGCGGTGAAAGGGTAATTATGAGTTCTTATGACGAAAAAAGCGCTGCCACATTAGCCGCCGTCAAACGTATGGAAGATGGCCTTGCCGCCAATGAAAACGACATGAGCATTTACTTCCATGAAGACTTTAAATGGCGTGGCAATCGCGGCTGCGGTACCAAGAATTCACTCGCCGAATTTCGATCCAACTGGCAATTACCGCTACGCGCTGCATTTACGGATCGTGATTACAAAACCGAAAAGTTTATGGCTGATGGCGATTGGGCCGCTTGTTTTGGCCACATCGAGGCCACACATTCCGGAACTTTTATGGGTATCGCGCCGACCGGCAAACGCGTGAAAATCCCCTATATGGATTTCTGGCGCGTCGAAGATGGCCGCATTGCTGATAATCCAGTATCCGTTGATTTCGCATCCGTAATGCATCAGCTCGGCATCGATGTCTTCGGTGGCGAAGGCTGGGAAGCCTATGACAATCAAGAAAAACAACCTCCAAAGCCCGAAGGACAGATTTAGACCATGGCGATTGTGCATTTAAAAAGCGGAAAACCCGAAGCCGAGCGAAAAGATGACGACGCCAAGGTCAGAGCCGTGGTTGAGGTAACATTATCCGACATCGAAGAACGCGGTGACGCTGCCATTCGAGATCTTTCCAAAAAGTTCGATAATTACGCCCCGGAAAGCTTTCGCCTCACGCAATCTGAAATTGATGCGGCTATGCAGAAGGTTTCAACGCGCGACATGCAAGATATTGAATTCGCGCAGGATCAGATCAGGCGTTTTGCCCAAGCTCAACGTGCGAGCATGACAGACGTTGAAGTTGAAACCTTGCCCGGCGTTGTGCTCGGTCACAAAAACATTCCGGTTCAGTCTGTGGGTTGCTATGTACCGGGCGGCAAATTCCCGATGGTCGCGTCTGCCCATATGTCAGTTTTAACGGCTTCAGTTGCCGGTGTACCACGTATTATTGCGTCTGCTCCTCCTGTAGACGGTGGTCCACATCCGGCAATTGTTGCTGCCATGCATAAAGGCGGTGCGCATGAAATTTATGTCATGGGTGGCATTCAAGCTGTCGGTGCCATGGCTATTGGCACAGAAACCATTGATCCCGTTCATATGCTTGTGGGTCCCGGAAATGCCTTTGTTGCAGAAGCCAAACGCCAACTCTTTGGCCGTGTTGGGATTGATTTATTTGCAGGCCCAACAGAGACAATGGTGATTGCCGATAAGACGGTCGATGCAGAGCTCTGCGCTACAGATCTCTTGGGACAAGCAGAACATGGTTACAATTCCCCTGCATGCATGATCACCAATGATCGCCAACTTGCTGAAGATACATTGACCGAGATCGAACGAATTTTGGACATGCTGCCCACAGCTGAAACAGCGCGGACAAGCTGGGAAGATTATGGCGATATGATCTTGTGCGATACCTATGATGAAATGCTGGAAGTTGCCAATGACATGGCTTACGAGCATGTACAGATCATGACCGATCGCGATGACTGGTTCTTGGAAAACATGCATTCCTATGGCGCCCTTTTCTTAGGCCCGCGGACGAATGTTGCCAATGGTGACAAGGTGATCGGCACTAACCACACACTTCCCACCAAAAAGGCGGGACGTTACACAGGCGGCCTCTGGGTTGGTAAATTCTTAAAGACTCACAGTTATCAAAAAATCACAACAGATGAAGCCGCAACGACCATTGGTGAATATGGATCTCGGCTTTGCATGTTAGAAGGCTTTGTGGGTCACGCAGAGCAATGCAATATTAGAGTTCGCAGATATGGACGTAAAAACGTGCCATACGGAACGGCAGCTGAGTAAAATTATATGAGTAAACTTCCTTCCAGTCCTGGTTTTGATTTAAGCGGAAAGCGCGCCCTTGTCGCAGGTGCTTCTTCGGGTATTGGCGTCGCCTGCGCGGTCGCACTTGCCGAACAAGGCGCACACGTCACCCTCGCCGCCCGTCGCTTAGATCGATTGGAAGATATTTCAAACCAGATGAAAGAGCGCGATTTTAAGGTCGACATATTGCAATTAGATATCAGCGATATCCAAGACACATCTGAACAAATCAGCAAGCATGGTCCCTATGACATTCTGGTCAATTCTGCAGGTTTGGCGCGTCATTCCAAGACAACAGACACAACGCTCGAAGATTATGATGCTGTGATGAATATCAATGTGCGCGGCGCATATTTTCTAACCCAAGCGGTCGCAAAAGGCCTGTTAGACGCGAAAAAAGCGGGATCGCTGATCAATATTTCATCGCAAATGGCACATGTTGGCGGTCAAGACCGCGCGGTTTATTGCGCATCAAAGCACGCCGTTGAGGGCTTTACAAAAGCCATGGCGATTGAATTTGCACCAAACCAAATTCGCGTGAATACAATTTGCCCGACATTTATCAAAACAGAGCTCACCGAGCAGACATTTAAGGATCCTGCCAAAAAAGCCTGGGTGGAAGAAAAAATCAAATTGGGTCGCATCGGCGAAGTGGAAGACATTATGGGCGCGGTTCAATATCTTGCCTCAAATGCTTCTTCACTGGTCACCGGCACATCACTCTTAGTCGATGGGGGTTGGACAGCAGATTAATGTCAACTGATAAAGTCACATCATTGCAAGTTGCCCGTTTAGCTGGCGTTAGTCAGTCCGCGGTAAGCCGCGTTTTCACACCGGGTGCATCTGTGTCCAAACAAACCGTCGAGAAAGTCAAAAAAGCAGCACTTGAGCTTGATTACAGACCCAATGTTTTAGCCCGCGCCATGGTTTCCGGCAAAAGCCGTATTATTGGTCTGGTCGTGGCTTATCTCGACAATCAATTTTATCCTGATGCACTGGAAAAGCTTTCCAATGCGCTTCAGGACCGCGGCTACCACGTTCTCATCTTCATGACCTCAAACTCTGCCGCGAGCATAGACTCAGTTGTTGATGAAATTCTTGACTATCAGGTAGACGGCATCATTGCAGCATCGGTTGCCCTCTCCTCAACGCTTGCCAAACGTTGCGAAGCGGCAGGCGTTCCAGTTGTCTTATTTAACCGATCACAAGATGATAATGATCTGCCATTTGTGACGTCCGACAATTATTCAGGTGGGAAGAAAACGGCAGATTTTTTGATCGCAGGTGGTCACGAAAAAATCGCCTATATTGCAGGATGGGAAGGCGCGTCCACTCAGCGAGATCGCGAGGCTGGTTTCACGGATCGGCTCAAACAATCTGGCCTTGAACTACATAAGCGTGGCGTGGGTAATTTCTCTGCTGAAATCGCATCCAAAGCCTGCCGCGATATGTTTGAAGGTACGAAAGAAGACTGGCCAGACGCCATTTTTGTTGCCAATGACCATATGGCCTTTGCGGTTCTTGACACAGTGCGCTTCGAACTGGGCCTTTCAGTGCCAGAAGATGTCTCCATTGTGGGATATGATGATGTCCCCGTCGCGTCCTGGCCCGCTTATAGCCTCACAACCGTTCGTCAACCTGCCAATCGCATGGTGTCAGAAACGGTCGGCATATTAATGGAAGCAATTGACACATCAAATGTGACTCCCAAACGAATAAAGATAGATGGTCCCCTAATCGCTCGCAAAACCGCTCGAATTCCAAATGGATGGCAAAATGAAACCCAATAGCAACAAGTGGAAAGATTTCCCGGACTACATCTTGGGGATTACCAAAGAAATTTGGGAAGATCGCGGTATTGCAACGCTCAATTATTATTATACCGATGATATTATTGTAAGGTCGCCATCTGGTATTTCTGTTGGAAATCAACCTGTTATCGCCGCAACCATGGCGACACTTGCTGAATTTCCAGATAGAACGCTTTTGGGTCAAGATGTTATTTGGTCCGGCACCCCAGAGACAGGCATGCTGAGCTCACATCGTATTTTATCAACAGCAACGCATACTGGCGATGGTGTCTATGGCAAGGCGACCGGAACCAAGCTTCAATATCGTATTATTGCTGACTGTCATGCAATTAATGATCAAATCAACGACGAATGGCTGATCCGAGACCAAGGCGCGATCGTGCGCCAAATGGGATGGGATCCAAAGCAATATGCCGCTGACTTAATCGAACGCGGCGGCGGACCGGATAGATGCCTAAAACCATTTACGCCAGCTATTGATAAACCCGGTCCCTATTTAGGTCGCGGAAATGAGAATAAATGGGGTTTGACCTATGTGGGCATATTAAACGATCTGATGAAGGGTCGCATGTCGACAATCACAAACCAATATGATCGCGCAGTCCAGTCTGAATTGCCCGGCGGTATCACCGCTCATGGCAGAGGACCAGTTGATAAATTCTGGATGGGTTTGCGATCCGCCTTCCCAAATGCTGAATTTAAGGTGAACCACCAGATCGGTCGCGAGGACGATAAAATGCCACCGCGGGCAGCCGTTAGATGGAGCCTATCAGGCAAACATGAAGGCTGGGGAAGTTTTGGTGCGCCAACAGGCGCCGAGGTTTACGTAATGGGGATTTCCCATGCAGAATTTGGACCTTGGGGTCTGCGGCGAGAATATACCCTTTTTGATGAAACTGCGATTTGGGCGCAAATTCTCCTCGCAACTGGTTGATAAAATGAACGAAACGGAAATATGACATGTTAAACATGGAACAAAATATTGTAAGATATGGCGATCTGATCCCTTGTAAAACAGCGTTTATCGACGCGCATACGCCCGGTTCGAACCAGAAGGAAAACTTCACCATTATTGGCGGTGGCGTATCAGAAAGCGTTGATCAACATGTCCATATAGCCCAGCCAATCGGCTTTAATATTGGCGCGGCGGGACAACCGCCAAGATGCAAAAACTCGCTCCATTCTCACAGAACAGCCGAAGTCTTTTTTGTTGCCAAAGGTCGTTGGCGTTTCTTTTGGGGCCGTTGGGGTGATGCAGGCGAAGTGGTGCTCGAAGAAGGCGATATTTTTAACATCCCGACGGGCATTTTCCGCGGATTTGAAAATATTGGTACCGACTACGGCATGATCATGGCGGTGTTAGGTGGTGATGATGCTGGTGGCGGTGTTGTTTGGGCTCCTCAAGTCATTACAGACGCGGCCGATCATGGTTTGGTTCTGGCCGAAACTGGAAAACTTATCGATACGAAAAAAGGTGAAAAGCTGCGTGAAGGCGTAAAGCCCATGCCGCTTTTAACAGATGAAGAGCTCAAGAAGTTCCCTGAGCCATCTGTCAAAGATGTCTTGCCAAATTATGTCGCGCGCTATTGGGATTTAATGGCGCTTTCCAAAGATGCACCTGCGCATGTAATTGGCGAAGGCGCCCTCCTGCAGGATAAGCCGGGGTTCGACATTGATTTCCTCTCACGAGATTCAATCTCATCTGATCCATATACCCACGAACATCCCGAGGTTTTGATGGGCATGAAGGGGCATTGGCGCCTGACGATGGGTGATTTTTCAACAACGATTGCAAATGGCGACACTGTTCTCGTGCCTCAAGGTGTTGAACGAAGCCTAACGCCGGCCATGACAGGCGAATGTTCAATATATCGCGTGCGCGGCAATAGCGATCCCGCAAGCTTAACGCAGGGCTTCGTCGGCGGACATTCATAAAGGGAGTGAGGAAATAATGACAAAAATACAAACAACGCATGTTGGTTCACTGCCACGCACGCAAGAAGTGGTTGACTTCATTTTCGCGCGTGAAAACAACGAGGACTATGACCAAGCAGCCTTTGATGCGGCTATGACCAGCGTCGTCTCTGAAACAGTCCGCAAACAGGTGGAAGCTGGCATTGATATTGTATCTGATGGCGAAACCTCAAAGATCTCTTATGCGACTTATGTGAAAGACCGTTATACCGGATTTGCTGGCGACAGCCCTCGTAATGCACCAGCAGACTTAAAAATGTTCCCAGGATTTCTCAAACGCCTCGCTGACGATGGTGGCACACCGCAATATGCGCGACCAATGTGTGTGGGAGAAGTTAAATCCAAAGGCCAAGACGAATTGAATAAAGATATCGCGAATTTAAAAGCCGCCATTGCCGAGCATGGCGCCAATCGCGGCTTTATGAATGCTGCAAGCCCCGGTGTAATTTCGCTCTTTTTGCAAAATGACTATTACCCCACGCGCGATGCATATTTAGCCGCCCTCGCCGATGCGATGAAGGATGAATATGAAACCATAGTCGGTGCTGGATTGGATTTACAACTTGATTGCCCGGATTTGGCTTTATCCCGTCATATGCTCTTTAATGATCTCAGTGACGAGGAATTCATCAAGGTTGCCGAAAGCCATGTTGAGGCATTAAACCACGCGCTACAAAATGTGCCCAAAGATAAAGTGCGCGTGCATATTTGCTGGGGCAATTATGAGGGCCCACATTGCTGCGATATACCAATGGACAAAGTGTTCTCAACGCTGATGGCAACGCAATCGCGTTACGTATTGTTTGAAACATCAAATCCGCGCCATGCGCATGAATGGCAGGTTTTCCAGGACCGTAAAAATGAAATCCCGGATGATAAAATCCTTGTCCCGGGCGTCGTTGATACCACCACGAATTTTGTTGAGCATCCCGACCTTGTCAAACAGCGCATCGAACGCTTTGTTGGCATCATTGGTGCAGACCGCGTGATTGCCGGCAGCGATTGCGGATTTAGCACCTTTGCTGGCTTTGGCGCAGTGGATCCAGATATCGCCTATGCCAAGCTTGCAACATTGGCTGAAGGTGCAAGTCTGGCGGCATGACATCGCTGATCCTAATTCCAGGTATGATGTGCGACGCGAGATTATTTGCGCCGCAGGTCGAGCATTTATCCAGCGAATTTGATATTCAAATCCCAAAACTTATCGGACAAAATACCATCAATGGTTATGCGAACGCCATCTTGAAAAATGCGTCCGAAAATTTCGCATTATTGGGTCTATCAATGGGCGGAATTATCGCGATGGAAATCCTGCGTATCGCACCGGAACGTGTTGAACGAATAGCACTTTTAGATACCAATCCTTTGGCAGAAAAAGACGAGGTCAAGCGACGACGTTTCCCGCAGATGGAGGCGGTTAAGCAAGGTCGTTTGGTTGATATTATGCGCGATGAAATGAAGCCAAATTATCTCGCAGATAGCCCACTGAAAGGCGAAATACTCGATTTATGTATGGATATGGCAATCCAACTCGGCTCAGAAGTGTTTATCGAGCAATCACAAGCACTTATGAATAGACCAGATCAAACTGAAACCCTCCAATCAGCTGACATTCCAGCACTTATTCTATGTGGTCGCGACGATATTTTATGCCCCATTGAACGCCACGAATTGATGCATGATCTCATGCCACATTCAACGCTTGAGATCGTGGATGGTGCGGGCCACCTGCCCGTATTAGAGCAAACTGTTATTACAAATACAAAAATCACAACATGGCTAAAGCAATGATATCTGACGAACTTTTAAAACTCCTCAACAGCGTGGATACGCCGACGGTATGCAATGCGATCGAAGTTGCGCAAGGCAAACGCGGCTTTAATGCCTTTACCCGCGGCACAATGCTTTCATCCTGCCCGGAAGATAGCGTGATGGTTGGTTATGCACGGACTGCGAAAATCGCAGCGCTGGAAGCGCCGAAAGAAGATCCATCGATCATCAAATCACGACGGATGAAATATTATCAGCATATGGCTGAAGGGCCAAAACCATCTTTGGCCGTGATTGAAGACATCGATTTCCCAAACGCGATTGGCGCCTATTGGGGAGAAGTCAACACAACCATCCATAAAGGCTTTGGCATGTCTGGCGCCCTCACCAATGGCGTTATGCGTGACCTTGGTGATATGGCCGAAGACTTCCCAGTGCTAGCAGGTTCACTCGGTCCGAGCCACGGATTTGTGCATGTCAAAGAGATCGCCTGCGAGGTAGAGATTTTTGGGTTAAAAATCAAAGACGGTGATTTAGCCCATGCTGACCGCCATGGCGCTGTGGTTATTCCAGATAATGTTGTAGATCAGCTGGAATCCGCTATTCAAAAGATGCAGGACACAGAAAAACTGGTATTGGACCCTGCACGCCAAGAAGGTTTTGACTTCAACGCTTTTGCCAAAGCCTGGGATGCATTTGAAAAAGCAAGAACGTAAATCAAAGATCTAAAGCGACGTATTGAGAATATCTGTCGCTGCAGCATGGGCGGCGGATCTAATATCTTCTGCAAGGCCCGAGTCGGGCAAAGTACGCGCTAAAACCATGCCGCCCACACAAAGGGCGGTCATTGAAAGTGCATTACGTTTATTGGTTTCTGCATTTGCATCCATTTTGCTCTCAAACAGCCATACCATGGCCTTTAAAAGCTCCTGAAACGAATTTTGAACCTCTGGGCTCGCGCGCGCCACGTCTGACGGCAGGGCAATCATCGGGCATTGGCCATCTATATCGCCTAAATGCTTGTTTGATAAATAAGCATCCAACATCTGCTGTACCATTTCAGGTTTGAGATCGGTGACATCCACGCCGGCCTCCTCGCGCCATTGCGCTCCCCGCCCCATCAAAAAGCTCATCACCGCAGCATTGAACAAATCTTCCTTGTTTTTGAAATGATTATAAAAGCCACCACGCGTGAGACCCGCATCATCCATCACCATATCAATCGTGACATTTTGATATCCATGCCGGTTAAAAAGAATGCGCGCAGCGTCAATAATCCGAAGGCGCGTTTGTCGCTTATGCTCACTGCTATAGGGCATGTTTGAACTCCATTTTTCCCCATCCTAGCAGTTTTCTAAAAATGTTTTTTAACATATTTAGATTTTCTCCATTTTAGTGAAAATCGAAGTTCAAATCTAAAAGGACCACACATTATGGATTCACTATTTGATGCAATACCCTATCTTGCTGCCTATCAAACATCATTCTTGATCTTAGCGGTATTATCGCTCGCAACACTGATACAGAACTTTTTAAGCGCGCCGCTGTCTTTTGTGCATGAGGAGCAAGTGCCGGGATTGCCATTAAAGTTCGATCATTCCAAATTAAGTTTCAGAGTATTGCGCACCTATGCAAACTCGGTTGAAAACTTCCCAGCTTTTGGTTGGGCATTGCTTGTCGCCATCGTCGCAGGCGCGTCACCGACCATCGTCAACTGGATCGCCGCAATTTACTTCGCCTTCAGAATGTTGTTCTGGGCTGTATATTATGCAGGATTTGGCAAGGTTGCCGGTGGTCCCAGAACCATGGTTTTTGTCGGTGGCTTAATTAGCAATATCGTACTTGCTGGCGTCGCCATTTGGGCGATCGTTACGTAATGAATTCGTCAATCTAGGTGCTCAACAGTCCGCAAAAGCGAGGAATGGGTCTCTCTTCCTCGCTTCATTGCATTTGGATCTCTTAGCTAGGTGATGACATCGGGCGCATTCCGGCCCGTTATTTGATTGAAATCCGTCAGTTGATAAAATGCTTCTACAATTGGCTGCAAAACTTGCTGAACATCACGTTTCACATCACTCAAATTATCGGCATATTGCTCGAGATAAAGTCTGATCGTTGCCCCTTCGGTTCCTGTTCCTGACAATCTCGTCACGGCACGCGCGCCATTTTCAAAATTAATCACACAGCCTTGCGACAAACTTTCCGATCCATCAACTGGGTCTTTATATGAAAAGTTCATCGCGCCTTCGATGAAAGTATTTCCAATCGGTGCTCCCTTTAAGTCATTTAGCTTTGATTTAAGCGTATCAACAAATTGGGCTGCCTTTTCAGTTGGAACAGCTTCAAAATCATAGCGCGAATAATAATCGCGCCCATAGGCCTGCCAGTGCTCGTTGAGGATTTCTGCCACCGATTGCTTGCGTACAGCAAGAATATTGAGCCACAACAATACAGCCCAAAGCCCATCTTTTTCGCGCACATGCGAAGAGCCCGTGCCGGCACTTTCCTCACCGCATATTGTGATGCGACCATCATCAAGCAGATTGCCAAAGAATTTCCATCCAGTCGGCGTAGAAGTGGTTCGGAAATTTTGAACAAGAGATTTAAGTGAAATTTTGACCTGTCAGTGGCACTATGTGCCGAACACAG
>JAEPMD010000025.1:0-24254 GCA_017644105.1 Rhizobiaceae bacterium
GATACTCGCAGCATAGCGATCAAGCGCGAAGACACGGCCAAAGATATAGTAGCAGACGTACAAAAGTACGATGATCGGGATATTGCGGATGATTTCCAAAAGCGTGATTGACAAAGCACGACCGACGACCAGGTCAGACAAGCGAAGCAGTGCTAACACCAATCCTATGACAATGGCGAAGGCGAAAGAAATTGCCGATAAAATGATGGTGCCCACCATTCCACGGGGAATCTCTTTCCACACAAATACGCCATCCTCAATCTCATAGATGTATTGCGGTACGCGCGACCATTGCCAATTATATCCCATGGTTTGAGAGCCGCTATAAGCAGCATAGACAATCAATCCGACAATAATCAGATACTGAACAATGGACGCCGGTAAAGACGTTGTAATACGTTTAATCTGCATGGCGTCAGTGATCCAGAATTTGATCTAAAAACGCCCGGCAGCGATTGCTATCAGGATTCGTAAAGAACTTTTCAGGCGGCGCAATTTCAACGATTTCGCCGTCTTCCATAAACACCATTGTGTCAGCAACCTTGCGCGCGAAACCCATCTCATGGGTCACACACACCATGGTGATGCCACTTTCTGCAAGTTCGACCATCACATCCAACACTTCGTTGATCATTTCAGGATCTAGCGCAGAAGTAGGTTCATCAAACAACAATATATCCGGTTCCATGCATAGTGAACGCGCAATTGCGACACGTTGCTGCTGTCCACCAGAAAGCTGCGCCGGGTATTTATCCGCCTGCTCAGGAATATGCACACGTTCTAAATATTTCCGCGCAAGTTTCTCAGCATCTGCATCGGATAGTTTGCGAACGCGTTTTGGTCCGATTGTCAGATTTTCCAATACGGTTAGATGTGGAAAAAGGTTGAACTGCTGGAACACCATACCAACATTTTGGCGAATCTCGCGAATGTTCTTGGTGTTTTCATTCAGTTCAAATCCATTGACAGTCAGGCGTCCTGAGGAATGTTCTTCTAATCGGTTCACACAGCGAATGAGTGTCGATTTGCCTGACCCTGAGGGCCCGCAAATAACCATTCGCTCACCTGATTTGACGGTCAGATCAACATCTTTAAGCGCTTGAAATTTATCGTAAAATTTATTTAAGCCTTGGAGTTCAATAACGGCTTCTTTTTGGTTCAACGTCTTTTACCTGTTTTTACAGTGACCGGCACAGTATCAAGATCGCCAGCTGTAATCTTTTGTTCGTGTTGACACACATAACGTCTTATCGAGTCCCGTCACGAACAGGGTCATTGTGCACATAAATTCCCGATAGTTAAGTGCTTTATTTGCAGATAAACTTTAAGTGATGGCTGTGAAACAAAAACAGAACCTTCAAATTTACCAGATGCGCCAAAAACACTCATGGGCTTTTCATGCGAATGTATTTAACAATACGTCGACTATGACAGACTGGATTGAACGCAATGAAACAATTTGAAGTATTAGTTGTCGGTGGCGGATTAGCGGGCATGTCGGCTGCGCTTGCGTGCGATAAAGCCGGCTTTAAAACTGCAATTATTGCGAAAAAACCAACTAAAGCTGATGGTCGCACTACTGCGCTTTTTATGCCTTCCATCGATTTCCTAGATGATTTGGGAGTATGGGAAAAGATCAAGGATCAAACCTCGGCCTTGAAGACCATGCGTATTTTGGACAGCACCAATCGGCTCATTCGGTCACGCCCCGCTTCATTTCCATCTTCTGAAATTGGGCTTGAAGCGTTTGGCTATAATTTTCCAAACCACCCTCTCCTTGAAGCGCTATGCGCGCAAATGGATGAAACTGAGATTGAAATCTTTGATAACTTTGCCAGTGATTATGGCGAAGATGCAGATCAGGCGATCGTAACGCTTGATAATGGCGAAAGCGTTTCTGCTAACCATGTTTTAGCATCTGATGGGCGCAACTCACTCATAAGACAAAAAGTCGATATCAGTGCAAACACATGGGGCTATAAACAAAAAGCGATTGTTCTAACGTTCGCACACAAATTCTCGCATCAGAATATCTCAACAGAGTTCCACACCGAAAAAGGACCGTTCACGCAAGTGCCCCTACCAGGCAGACGTTCCAGCCTGGTTTGGGCCATTAAGGATAATGAGGAGGAGCATTTCCTAAACTTGCCAAAGACAGAACTGAATATGCTCGTTGAACAAGGCCTGCATTCAACTCTTGGTCCGGTTGAAATTGATTCAGATCTACAGTGCTTCCCATTATCGAGCCTAATTGCAACGCGGTTCGGCAAGGGGCATGTTATGCTTATTGGCGAGGCCGCGCATGCATTCCCACCGATTGGCGCACAGGGACTTAATCTTGGTCTTCGTGATGTAATGACGGCTATCGAATGCCTGGTAGCGCATCGTAATGCCCCAGTTCAGGCGGCTGAAGCCTATGATCGCAAACGTCGTGCGGATATTCACACCAGAACCTTTGGTATTGATATGTTCAACCGCACGCTACTGACATCATTTTTGCCAGTTCAGCTTATCCGATCTGGGGCCATATCGGCCATCAGCTCGATCGCGCCACTCCGTCAGTTTGTCATGCGCCAAGGTGCGTTACCGGGTGTACCTAAAGAAAAGCAATCCGCTTAAGGGAACATATCTATTGGCAATGTACCTGTTCTGAAGAGCCATAACCAGGTGGATGTGGTGACGACAGAAAAGATGGTGCTGATGAGAATACAGGCCGAAGCGCGCTCCACCCAATAACCATATTGCTGTCCGATCACAAATACATTTGTTGCTGTCGGCAATGATGCCAGCAATACGGCAACTTGAACCCAAATCGGATCGAAATTGCCTAAATAGCTGAGCGCAAGATATGTCAGCATGGGGAAGAGAATCAATTTGATCGGAACGATATAGCTGATCTCTACAGGAATACGATTAAGCGGCCGTAATGCCAATGTCACACCCATCGCAAACAGCGCGCAGGGAGCGGCAGCCTGAGCAAGGATATTGATCGTATTATCGGCAGCATCGGGCAAATCAATTGAAAAAATCGCCGCCATGACACCAAAAAATGTCGCAATGATAAAGGGGTGAAATACGATGTTCTTGACGACTTTCAAAACTAAAGCCCAAACATTGGTCTTTTCTTTGCCGGTAAAGGCCATCATCAATGGAGCCATGGTAAAATGCAGAATATTCTCAACACAAAATATTAAAGCCACAGGCGCAGCGGCCGCTTCACCAAATGCCAATAACGCCATGCCTGGGCCCATATAGCCGATATTGCCATAGGCACCAGCAAGCCCTTGAATGGTTGCGTGGCCGATGTGATTTCGCCGAATCAGATACCCTATCGCGAAGACCAGAGCGAAAATTATGAAGGCCACATAAGTCGTTGTTGCCAAAAAGTCTGCCCGTTTGAATTCCTCAACTGGGGTATTGGCGAGCAACTTGTAAAATAGCGCTGGCAAAGATACGTAAATGATGAAGACATTGAGCCAACCCATTGCGCCATCAGGCTGTTGGACGAATTTTGCAACGACATAGCCAAGCAAAATCAACCCAAAAAAAGGCAGCACAAGTGTGATAATTTCAAGCATCTAAATACTGAGCTTTCCAAAAAGTATTCGAAGAATCATTGCCCTTCCCAAAGCCAATTAATAATTGATATACTGGAAATCCTAGAGTTCAAAGGAATATCGATGCAAAGCAGGTCAGCTAAATTTGGTTTGGGCGAAATCGTGAAACACCGTGTCTATGATTTTAAAGGTGTAATTTACGACGTAGATCCAGTTTTTGCCAATACCGATGAATGGCTAGCTTCAATTCCTGAAGATGTTAGACCAGATAAAAATCAACCATTTTATCATTTATTGGCTGAAAATAGCGAAATTGAATATGTCGCTTATGTGTCCGAGCAAAATCTGCTTCGCGTTGAAGATGCCCAGCCATTGCGCCATCCGCAGATCAATGAACATTTTGTTGGCTTTCACGACGGTGTTTATCTTCCTTACGATAGCGTATCTCACTAAATACCCTAAAAATTAGGGCAAAAAAATACCGGCGCAGAACCTGCACCGGCATTTACAATCAATATCTGAGATGAGCGACTATTCTTTCGCAGCGTCCTGCGCAGCTTGAAGTTTCGCGCGGGATTCTTCGAGTTTCTTGCGAATCTCATCTTCACGTGCCTTTGCTTTTTCTTCACGCTCAGCGCGGCTGATCGCTTCGCCATCGTAAGCTTGTGTGAAGCCCGTCAATGAAATACGGATCGGGTTCGCAGCGCGTTGTGCATTGACCGATGTGAAAACAGCTTCACCACCCGCTTTAAATGACCCTACAATTCCATCTGTTAATGGAATTTGAGCAATACACTTATCTGGCAGACAAATTGCGTAAGGAATTTTAGTTTGCTTGCCACCATCAACTTGCAAAGAGATCCCTGGCTGGATGAAACGTGCTGTAGGCACTGTCACTTGCAGCAAACGCTGATTAACTTTACCGGACACCTCAACAAGGCCAACCGCTGTGATAAGTTGACCAGACGGCGCAGTGACGATGTTTTGCACGATACAAACATCATTATCGGCTTGCTTGTTACACTCTTTAAACCATCCTGCAATTGCTTGCGGTGCGGTTTGTGCATTGGCTGCAAGAGGTGCTAGGGCAAAACCTGCACCAAGGACCGCAACTGCGGTGATATTTGTAAAAATTGATTTCAACATTACTGTTCGGACCCTATCGGATTATTATCTGTTTCGCCTAACTGCCGACCAAATAAGGCAGCAACAAGGCTTCGTGCACTCCATCTAACCCGACAAACCAATAATTTCCAGAAGTTATTTACATATTTTGATCAATTTCCATTTTTGACACCTGTCGTTATTCGGTACATGCTGGCTGAACGCGAGAATCAACTGCTTTATGGGAGAGAACGGTGATGAAGTTTGCTTCAGCTCTTACGGTCGCAATATTTACAATAGGCTCTATCGCAGCACAGGCTGAACCATTGCACGGCATTTCAATGCATGGTGAGCCGGCGTTACCTGCTGACTATAAACATTTCCCTTATGCAAATCCCAATGCCCCAAAAGGCGGCAAGATCTCCTATGGTGTTGTGGGAACATTTGATAGCTTGAACCCATTCATCTTAAAAAGCATGCGTACGCGCGCCCGCGGAATCATCGATCCAGAATATGGAAATCTTTATTATGATACCCTCATGCAACGTTCCCGTGATGAGGCTTTTACCATGTATGGACTGCTCGCCGAAACGGTCGAGTGGGATGAAGAACGCACATACTTGCAGTTTAATCTCAATCCAAATGCCCGTTGGCATGACGGCATGCCTGTCACAGCTGATGATGTGATATTCACCTTTGAGATTTTACGCGATCAGGGACGACCACCATATAATCGTCGTTTAAACCGCGTTGAGAAGATGGAAAAGATCTCTGATTTAAGTGTGAAATTTACATTTAATGAGAAGTCCAACCGTGAATTCCCACTCATTTTGGCACTTATGCCAATACTGCCGAAGCATGACACCGATCCGGAGGGTTTTGACAGTTCGACAATGGATATCCCAGTTGGGTCAGGTCCTTATAAGATCAAAGATGTTCGCCCAGGCGAGCGGATTGTGTATGAACGCGACCCAAATTATTGGGCGAAAGATATACCGTCAAAAGTCGGCTTTGATAATTATGACGAGATACGCATTGAGTATTTCTTGTCGCAAACAGCCCAGTTTGAAGCATTTAAAAAAGGCCTGTTTGATGTTTATCCTGATGGCAATCCATCTCATTGGAGCCGCGCATATGATTTTGCGGCGGTTAATGACGGCGATATTGTCAAAGAGGCGTTTAAGAAAGAACGTCCTTCGGGGATGTTTGGTTTCGTCTTCAATACAAGACGGGAAATCTTCCAAGACATCCGTGTCCGCAAAGCCTTATCGCTGGCTTTTGACTTTGAATGGGTCAACAAAAACCTTTATAATGGCGTTTATACCCGCACCAACAGTTTCTGGCAGGGCTCCAACCTTTCAAGCTACAAAACACCAGCCAACGACATTGAAAAGGCACTTCTTGCACCCTTCCCTGATGCTGTAAGCGACGACATTATGAACGGCACCTATGAGTTGCCAGTTTCCGATGGTTCAGGCCGTGACCGTAAGATTTTACGTCAGGCGTTAGGCTTATTCAAAGAAGCTGGCTATGAGATCAAAGACGGCAAGCTCGTGGATGGCAGCGGCAAGCAGCTCGCGTTTGAAGTTTTGCCTCAAAATGAAGATCAGGAAAAACTTGCGATTGCCTATCAGCGCTTTGTTAAGGCGCTCGGCATTGATATGACGCTGCGCACCGTGGACGACGCACAATATCAGCAACGTTCGCAGACTTATGATTTTGACATTATTATCAAAGCTTTCTCATCTTCATTCTCTCCGGGCGCAGAACAAATCTGGCGTTGGAGTTCGCGTGCCGTTGAACCTGAAGGAACGTTCAACTTTGCAGGCGTTGCCAATCCAGCCATTGATGCGATGATTGACGCTTTGGTCAATGCGCGCACCACAGAAGACTTTCAAGCGGCTGTACGTGCCTATGACAGAACATTGTTATCAGGCCACTATCTCATTCCAGCCTATCATTTGGGTGAGACCTGGATTGCGCGTCGCGAATATATCAAATTCCCAGAAGGCAAGCAGCCAATCTATGGCTATCAATTGCCTGTATGGTGGGATTCACGGGCTGAATAATCACATTTAACAATAGGAATAATAAAAATGGATGCACCGGCTCAAAAACCGCAGGTCACAATCGATATTGTCTCAGATGTTATGTGTCCCTGGTGTTATATCGGCAAGAAACGTTTGGAAAACGCGCTTGCTGAGGTCGGTGATGATGTCGATGTCAAAGTTCAATGGATGCCTTATCAATTGGATGCGACATTGCCAAAAATGGGCAAGGATCGGCAGCAATATT
Organism: Rhizobiaceae bacterium; assembly: GCA_017644105.1. Taxonomy (GTDB): domain Bacteria; phylum Pseudomonadota; class Alphaproteobacteria; order Rhizobiales; family Rhizobiaceae; genus Lentilitoribacter. The sequence goes on from JAEPMD010000025.1 coordinate 6,957, forward strand.
TCATCGATAAATTTGGCTCGCTTGATGCTTATGCGCAAGTTTATGCACCGATCAGAGAAGCTGGTGCTGCTGAAGGTATCCCGTTCAAACTCGATGATATTAAAGTTTCCCCCAATACCATGGATGCGCATCGGCTAATCCATTGGGCAGGACAGGATTATGGTCTTGAAGTTCAGCATGAATTGGTTTCAATCCTCATGCGTTTTTACTTCGAGGAAGGTAAAAATATCGGTGATAATGAAGTACTGCTCGAAGCTGCAAAATTGGCGGATATGGGCGTTGATTATATGAGAGAACGCTTAGAGAGCGACGAAGACAAAGAGCTCATCACCGGCCAAATTCAATCCATGCAAGCTGCCGGCGTATCAGGCGTGCCATTCTTCATAATCAACAAAAAATATGCACTTCAAGGCGCGCAACCCAAAGAGCATATCGCACTAGTTATTCAAGATGTTGCGCAAAAATCTTAAAGTAATATTTAAACTGCGGTCGCGATCTCTGCTAATTTCGTCATTGTAATCGCAGATCCTGCCAAACGCTTGTCTGCATCCGGCAATTTCCGTGCAAAAAACACGCTCTGGTCTGGACGGATCTTCGCTTGATTGTTTGGAATTGAGATATGCGCCACGAGGCCTGCAGGGTTCGGGAATTCACCATTGCGGAAATGTACAACAATCCCCTTTGGTCCCGCATCAAGTTTTTCGACATTGGCTTTGCGGCAAAGCATTTTGATGTAAACCACTTTCAACAGATGTTTGACCTCGAGCGGTAATTTGCCAAATCTATCGACCAATTCTGCGCCAAATTCATCTATTTCTGAGAGTTCATTAATCTCACCCAAACGGCGATATAAGCTCAAACGCAAATTGATATCCGGGACAAAATCCTCCGGGATCATGACGGGTGCACCTACGGTAATTTGTGGTGACCAACCACTGTCATTTGAAAGCTCATCGCCCTTAAGTTCAGCAATCGCTTCTTCCAACATGTGCTGATAAAGCTCAAAACCAACTTCTTTGATATGTCCTGATTGTGCTTCACCAAGGAGATTACCCGCACCACGAATATCTAGATCATGGCTGGCCAATTGGAACCCTGCCCCGAGCGTATCAAGCGATTGCAGCACTTTAAGGCGCCGTTCGGCGGTTGCTGTCAGCGTTCGATTGACTGGCAAGGTAAAGAGCGCAAAGGCACGTAGTTTCGAGCGTCCAACGCGACCTCGTAATTGATAAAGTTGCGCAAGACCAAACATGTCCGCCCGGTGAACAATCAATGTGTTTGCCGCTGGTACATCCAATCCAGATTCAACAATTGTCGTCGACAAGAGCACATCATATTGGCCCTCGTAAAATGCCGTCATAATGTCATCGAGTTCTCCCGGAGGCATCTGTCCATGTGCAACAGCGACTTTTAGTTCCGGCAGATCAGATTGTAAGAAAGCGTGCACTTCTTCCAGGTCCGAAATGCGCGGGGCAACATAAAAGCTTTGGCCACCACGATAATGCTCACGTAGCAAGGTTTCGCGGATAATCATCGTATCAAATGGCGAAATAAACGTGCGCACGGCCAAACGGTCAACAGGAGGCGTTGTAATCAATGACAATTCCCGAACGCCGGTCATAGCAAGCTGCATGGTCCGCGGGATTGGTGTTGCAGAGAGGGTTAACACATGCACATCTGATTTCATTTCTTTCAGACGTTCTTTGTGCTTCACGCCAAAACGCTGCTCTTCATCAATGACCAAAAGTCCAAGATTGGCGAATTTGATTGATTGCCCGAGCAAAGCATGGGTCCCAATAACGATGTCAGTTTTACCCGATTCAAGCTCTTTTTTGGTGCTGGCAAGCTGTTTCGCACCCACTAAACGCGACGCATGCCCCACACGGATCGGCAAGCCACGCATGCGCTCTGAAAAGCTTTTATAATGCTGACGCGCCAGCAAGGTAGTTGGCACAACAACAGCCACTTGAACACCATTCATGGCCGCAATAAAGGCGGCGCGAATGGCGACTTCGGTTTTCCCAAAGCCCACATCACCACAGACAAGGCGATCCATTGGAAGACCGGCCACAAGATCATCACGTACTGCATCAATGGCGTTGAGCTGATCATCCGTCTCATCATAGGGAAAAGCTGCCGAAAACTCGTCATAAAGCCCTTCTGGCGCTGCTAAGGCGGGCGCGTGGCGGGTATGTCTTGCGGCCGCAATGGCGATCAACTGATCAGCCATATCCATAAGACGTTTTTTAAGGCGCGCTTTACGTGATTGCCAGGCAACACCGCCGAGCTTATCTAAAACCGCATTGGTTTCTTCCGATCCATATCGCGATAAAAGCTCAATATTTTCAACGGGGAGATAAAGCTTGTCATCACCGGCATATAGCAGCTCCAAACAGGCATGTGGCGCGCCGGCGGCCTCAATTGTTTGCAGACCAACAAATTTGGCGATCCCGTGCTCAGCATGGACCACAAAACTGCCCTCATCCAGCCCGGCGACCTCTGAGATATAATCAGATCCACGTTTCTTGCGCTTGGAACGCCGGACAAGACGATCGCCTAAAATATCCTGTTCGCCAATGATAACGAGATCACCGGTTTCAAAACCGCCTTCGAGTGATAAAACCGCTGCACCAGCCTGGCCGTTCTTGATTTTAGCAACATCGGCAAAAGTTGGAATAGGTTTGATCCGTTCAAGACCATGTTCACCCAGCACCTGATTGAGCCGATCAAGCGATCCTTCACTCCAGCCGGTAATCAGCACCTTTTTACCGTTGGCGCGTTGATCGGCAATATGTTTAACCACCTGATCAAACACATTTACCCGATTTTCACTTTGATTTTTAGCAGCAGACGCCCATCTTGGGCCAGTTTTTACCTCAAGTGTCACCACCTGACGATGATCTGTTTCCGGTTCTTCGTAGGGTGATAATTTGACCGATTTCTCGCGATCTAAATATCCAGAGAAATTCTCAATACTGAGATAAAGATCATCGGCTAATATAGGTTTATATGGCGTGGACGCACCAATATTGGCCTTAGACCCTTCAAGCGTGTTAAGGCGCGATTGATAATGATCATCAATCTGGTCACGATGCTCTTTCGCAGCTTCCTTGACCATATGATCGGTCGTGATGGTAAACCCGTCAATATAGTCAAACAGTGTCTCAAGCTCTTCGTAAAACAACGGCAGCCAATGTTCCATCCCGGCAAAACGCCGACCTGCGCTGATCGCTTGGTAAAGTGCATCATCGCGCGTATTGGCACCAAATTGCGAGAGATAGTTTTTGCGAAAACGCGAAATATTGGTGGCATTAAGCGCCACCTCGCTCATGGAATTAAGCTCAAAGGATCTTAACTGTTTGGTCGTGCGCTGCGTTTCAGGATCAAAAGCTCTTATGCTTTCAAGTGTATCACCAAAGAAATCCAAGCGGATTGGCGCGTCACTTCCCGGGATAAACATATCCAAAATACCACCGCGCACGGCATATTCACCAACTTCACGCACTGTGTCAGTGCGATCAAAACCCAAGCCCTCGAGCTTTGCTGGCATCTCATCCATATGCAAATGTGCACCGGCTTTGGCTGCAAAGGCCATATTTTTAAGTTGTTCTGCCGGCGGCAGCTTTTGCAGCATGGCATTGACGGTTGTTAGTACGATTTTTGGTTTTGAATTTTCATCGTGGCGCACCAATTGACCCAAGACGGATAAGCGTCGCGCTGAAATATCTGTACCCGGCGACACGCGGTCATACGGCAAACAATCCCAACCCGGAAAGCTTAGGACTTCGATCTCAGGCGCAAAGAATGTGAGCATTTGTGCCAGATCTGCCATGCGTTGCCCGTCAGACATGACATGGGTCACGCAATGAACTTTTTGCGCCAGTTCTGCAATCACAATGGCTTCCGCGCCCGCACTCACATTGGAAATTGTGAGAGGACCAAATCTGTTTTCGATGACAGATGTGGAAAATCCGGCAATCGCGCTCATTTATTCTACCTTGATATTGGGCTGCTAAAAGTCTGGCTTGAAGTCTATAATTCTGCGAAACAAAGGTGTGTCTAACGCTTCCGGCGTTGGCAATTCGCCCAGGATCCATTTGGACAGATCCGTGTCTTCATGAGACATGATAAATTCAAGCTCATCAAGGTCACTATCGGCGAGATTTTTGAGCTCGTTGTCGATAAAATGGCCAAATACGAGGTCCATTTCCTTCGTTCCACGATGCCAAGCACGAAAATGTATCCGCGCACGACGTCTATCGAGTTCACTGCTGCTTTGTTTTGTTCCGGTCATGAGACACCTATACATAACTCAAATCATCTTGTCAGCGCGTCAAATAAAACTTTTCGCGATTAAAATCGAGTGATACAAAAAGATATGCGACCAAATGAAATAGATCTGTTTTTCCGCGCCGTCAGTTCCCTGTCTGGAATTGGTCCGAAAGTTGCCGATTTGCTGGCAAAATTAACCGGACGCGAAAATCGTGACGAAACCAAAATCGTCGATCTGTTCTTTCACGTCCCCTCCAGCCTGATTGATCGTCAAATCGGCCCTGGGATTGCCCATGTGCTCGAAGGTGGTGTTTCTACGCTCAAAGTATTTGTCGACCGGCATCAACCACCACCCCGCGGACGTCGCAATTTGCCCTATCGCGTTTATGTGCATGATGAGACGGGTGAAATGGCGCTGACTTTCTTTAAAGCCCATGCGTCGTGGCTTGAAAAAAGCCTTCCTGTCGGTGAAACGGTGATCATTTCTGGCAAAACATCATGGTTTAATGGCCAAGCATCCATGGTGCATCCCGATTTTATGATGAAAGAAGCGGACGTAAAAGATTTACCGCGATATGAAACCGTCTATCCCATGACGGCCGGCCTTTCAGCAAAAATCTTGAAAAAAGCACTCAAAGAAGCGCTGGATCAGCTACCGGATCTGAAAGACTGGATCGACGACACTCTCGCTTCGCGAAATTCCTTTCCGAGCTTTTCAAATGCGCTGCGAATGGTCCACAATCCACGCGATGCGGGTGATATGGAACCATTATCACCTGCACGCAGACGCCTTGCTTATGATGAGTTTTTGGCTGGGCAATTATCGCTTGCTTTAGTTCGTCAGAAGATACGAAAATTGCCGGGTGATCCCTTACGTGTTCAAGGTGTGTTGCGCCAGCAAATCTTGGATGCACTACCCTTCCCGCTAACCAAAAGCCAACAAACATCGATTGATGAAATATTGGCGGATATGGGCAAAGAAGAACGCATGTTGCGCCTATTACAGGGCGACGTGGGTGCCGGTAAAACCGTCGTTGCGCTGTTGACCATGGCAGATGCGATTGAAGCTGGTGGTCAAGCGGTTCTCATGGCGCCAACCGAGATTTTAGCACGCCAGCATCATGCATCGATCAGCAAAATGGCTGAAGCGGCTGGCATCAATGTTGATATTTTGGTTGGCAAAAGCAAAGCTGCAGAACGACGCGAAACATTGGCCCGAATTGAAAGTGGTGAAGCACAAATCATCATTGGCACGCATGCGCTTTTCCAAGATGCCGTGGTCTATAAAAAACTGCTTATGGCCGTTGTTGACGAACAACATAGATTTGGTGTGCATCAACGTTTACGCCTGACCGCAAAGGGCGTTGCACCGCATATGTTGGTTATGACCGCAACGCCAATTCCGCGCACACTTGTTCTGTCAGCCTTTGGCGATATGGATGTCTCCAAATTGACCGAGAAGCCCGCTGGTCGAAAGCCGATCTCAACGGTGAGTATCGATCGTGAACGTATGAATGAGATGTATGATCGTCTGCGCAACGCCACAGCCAATGGCAAGAAAGCCTATTGGATTTGCCCGCTTGTTGAAGATTCCGAACTAACTGATCTCACATCCGCAGAAGCACGACATAAAGAGTTGTCTGCTGCCCTACCCGGCATTGAGATTGGTCTTGTTCATGGACGTATGTCCGGTGAAGAAAAAGACGAAGCCATGATGGCTTTCAAACGTGGCGACACACGCATTCTTGTTGCGACAACAGTCATCGAGGTTGGCGTTGACGTACCTGACGCCAGCATTATCGTGATCGAACATGCCGAACGATTTGGATTGGCGCAACTGCACCAATTACGTGGCCGTGTTGGGCGTGGTGATGAAGCATCAAGCTGTGTCCTCCTGTTTAAATCGCCTTTAACGGAGACCGCGACGGCGCGATTAAATATCCTACGCGAAACCGAAGATGGTTTCCGAATTGCTGAAGAAGATCTGCGATTAAGAGGTGAAGGCGAATTGCTGGGCACGAGACAATCCGGCACGCCTGGCTTTCATATTGCCAGATTAGATGTTCACGCAGATCTTTTGGAAACCGCTCGAAATGATGCGCGATATATCATTGAAACGGATCCCGAACTCAAATCAGAACGCGGACAAGCCATTCGCATGCTGCTCTATCTCATGCGTCGTGATGAAGCGATACGCTTTATCCGCGCTGGCTAATGCTACCCTTGTTGGTCTTAACAAATCATCAGTTGACTTATTTCTAATATTTGTTATTTAACTATTTAGTTAATTAAAGGACAGATATGCAAAATCTCACGTCAACATTTTCTGCTTTGGGTGATCAGACGCGCTTTGCCATCGTCGAGCAATTGCTTAGTGACGGCGAGCTGAGCGTCAATGAACTCAAAAAAGATAGTAAAATTTCACCCCCGGCCTTTTCAAGGCATCTCAAAGTTTTGCGAGAAGCTGGTCTTATCCATCAACGGGTTGATCAACAACGACGATTATATTCCGTCAAACCGGAAGCCGTTCGTGCCATTCATGCATGGACGATGGATCATCAAGAGTTCTGGCTCGCTAGCATTGATCGATTAGAAAACGCGCTCAATCAGCATGAAGAGGACAATCCAAATGAATGAAGTCGTTATTGAAAAAGAGTTTTCTCAAACCCCGGCGACCGTATTCTCGTTCCTTTCTGAACCACTTAATCTGCTAAAATGGTGGGGTCCGGAGGGCATCAAGATTACTGAAGGTTCGAAGCTGCAATTTATGGAAACAGGTCCATGGGGCTCGGTTATGACCAATGATGACGGTCAAAATTATAAAGTGACGGGCGAAGTCTTAGAGATTATTCCGCAAAAACTGATCAAATTCACATGGGCATGGCATGATGATGAAGATAAACGTGGCCACGAAAGCGTTGTTCAGTTCAAAGTTGAACCTATCGAGGGCGGCGGCACTAGATTTAGCCTCATCCATAAAGGCCTGGCAGATGAAGAATCTGCGCAAAACCACATGGGCGGATGGACTTCGAGCCTCAAGCGTTTCGAAGCAGCCCTCAATTCATAATCGAACAAACTTAACGGGAGGAAATTATGCCGAAATATATTTTTGCCTATCACGGTGGCAAAATGCCAGAAACACAGGAAGAAGGTGCCCGTGTTATGGCCGCTTGGACCAAGTGGTATGAAGAGCTAGGCCCTGCTATCGCTGACGGTGGTGCGCCGGTTATGTCGCTCAAAACAGTCGCATCAGATGGTGTTTCTGATGGTGGTGGCGCAAATGCGTTATCTGGCTACACATTGGTCAATGCAGATAGCATTGATACAGCTGTTGAAATGGCCAAGGGCTGTCCAATCCTTGAACATGGCAATGTCGAAGTCGCAGAAGCGATGGAAATGTAATCAAAATCAAAGGCGGGAGTTTTTCAAGTTCCCGCTTTTACGCATCCTCATCATTCGTGATGATTCTATCCTGCAGATTGTCCTTGTGATCCGGAGATACAAGGCCCGCTGATATTACAAGTTTTGCTGCTTCTTCCACATTCATATCCAAGACATGAACATCTTTGCGCGGTACAAAGAGCAAAAATCCTGACGTCGGATTAGGTGTCGTCGGCAAGAAGACAGATAATGTGTCTTCATCGCTCAAATGCGCACCAACCTCGCCCTTGGTGTCGGTTGCAATAAATACAATTGCCCACAATCCATGACGCGGATATTGAATAAGACCAGCTTTACTAAATGAGCTTTGCCCCTCGTCCAGCGCGGTCTGAAAGATTTGCTTGAGCGCTTTATAAAGCGATCGCACCAACGGCATGCGATCGAGAAGCGATTCACCAAAGCCCAAGATTGAGCGGCCAATCAAATTCGCTGCCAAAAAGCCAACAATTGTAATCACAAGAAGCGCAAAAATTAGCCCAAGGCCCGGAATACCAAATGGTAAATAGGTCTCAGGGTTGTAGACTTTTGGAATATATGGTTTTGCCCAACTATCCACCCAAAGGATAAATGTCCACGTCAAGTAAGCGGTGATTACTAGCGGCGCACAAACAACCAATCCGGTCAGAAAATAATTCCGCAATTTTGCGCCAGCGGATCTTTTGACAGGTTTTTGCTTCTTTTTGTCTTTCTTTATCATTGTGGCCTTTTGTACATTTGTGGGAGCTAATTTGGGCGTTAGATATAAGTAACATATGGTGATCTGTTACCAGGTCACAAGTATAAAATAGCTATAATGAGAAAATGATGGCTATTTTTTGTTAGCCATCAATTTTTGAACATTATTTATGCAGAACCAGAGATTGTGACCTATTCAACTGTCACGGATTTGGCGAGATTTCGCGGCTGATCAACATCTGTCCCCATAAAGACGGCAGTGTGATAGGCAAGCAACTGAATTGGTAGTGAATAAATGATCGGAGAGATAAATTCCGGAACCTCTGGCATCACAATAGTCGACATTGTGTCGATAGAGACGTGTTCTGCACCTTTTTCATCGGTGATCAATATGATTTGCCCGCCACGCGCTGCAACTTCCTGCATGTTGGACATTGTTTTTTCATAAAGGCCATCAAATGGTGCAATGACAATGACAGGCATATCTTCATCAATCAATGCAATTGGGCCATGCTTAAGCTCGCCAGCCGCATAACCTTCAGCATGAATATAAGAAATTTCTTTAAGCTTTAACGCACCTTCAAGCGCGAGTGGGAAATTCGTGCCACGCCCTAGATAAAGTACATTTTTATATTTCGCCAAGTCACGAGACAAAGCTTCAATCTTGGCTTCACCTGAACCAAGCGTGTCGCTGGATAAACGTTCAAGGCTCACAAGTGCGCGAACAAGTTCTTTTTCTTCAGCATCAGTCACTGTGCCGCGCGCGCGACCCGCTGCAATGGCGAGTGAGGCCAAAACAGCCAATTGACAGGTAAAGGCTTTGGTCGATGCGACACCGACCTCAATCCCGGCCAATGTTGGGAACACGATATCCGATTCCCGCGCGATGGTGCTTTCCGGTACATTCACAATTACACCGATTTGAACGCCTGATTGTTTACAATAGCGCAGACATGCCAAAGTATCGGCCGTCTCGCCAGACTGAGAGATGAAAAACGCCGCCATATTGCCATTAAGTGGCATTTCGCGATACCGAAATTCCGATGCAACATCGATTTCAACCGGCAAACGTGCATAGCGTTCGATCCAGTATTTACCGATTAAACCTGCATAATATGCTGTGCCACAGGCAGAGACCGCTAATCGATCTAACTTAGCAAAATCAATACCTTCCGGAATAGGTTTGAACGTTTCCGTCGCAAAATCAACGTAATGACTAATCGTGCGAGAAATAACCTCTGGCTGCTCATGAATTTCTTTGAGCATGAAGTGTTTGTAGTTGCCCTTGTCGGCAACCATTGCAGCGCCTTGTGATGTTTGTCGTGCGCGATCAACTTTGTCGCCCGCACTATCATAAACATCTACACCATCACGTGTAACAACAGCCCAGTCGCCATCTTCAAGATAAGTTACATCATCGGTAAATGGTGCAAGAGCGATGCTGTCAGATCCGAGATACATCTCACCATCACCGTGACCAACTGCCAATGGCGGACCGTGACGCGCGCCGATGATCATATTGTCATGATTTTCAAACAAAATCGCCAATGCATAAGCACCTTCGAGGCGTGAAAGTGTCTGGTGTGCAGCCTCTTTCGGTGTTGCACCTTTGGCAAGGAAAGATGAAACCAAATGCGCAACAACTTCGGTATCTGTTTGACTGGAGAATTGTGCGCCAGCTGCCCTAAGTTCATCGCGTAGTGACGCGAAGTTCTCAATAATACCATTATGCACAACGGCGACGCCTTGGGTGAAATGCGGATGCGCATTTTGCTCAGTTGGCGCACCATGCGTTGCCCAACGCGTGTGTCCAATGCCGATTGTGCCTTCGAGCGGATTATCTTGCAAACGGCTTTCGAGATTGACCAGTTTGCCTTCTGCGCGACGTCTTTCCAGTTTTCCATTGTTGAGCGTTGCAACCCCGGCAGAATCATATCCGCGATATTCCAAACGCTTTAACGCGTCGACCAACTGGGGCGCGACCGAAGACTTACCAACAATTCCAACAATTCCACACATTCATACTTCTCCAAATCGGCATTTTTTTTGCCGTTGTTAGGCACCTAAAGCCTGAATTCACTTTAATAAAGTGGGTAAATTTCACGTTTCGTTACGTTGCTTCTTCAATTTTCCCGCCTTAATCGCCGCATTCTTTTCGCGAATTCGTTTCGCCGCACCTTCAATATTAACCTGTGGCACACGAGAGACGGCCAAATCGTTTTCCGGAACGTCCTTATTCACAACTGTTCCGGAACCCACAAACGCGCTGTTACCAATTTTGACCGGTGCAATCAGCGAGGAATTCGATCCGATGAAGCTATTATCTCCAATTTCGGTCAGATGCTTATTATAGCCATCGTAATTGCACGTGATGGTACCAGCGCCGATATTTGCGCCCTCACCCACAATGGAATCACCAATATAGCTGAGGTGATTGACCTTTGAACCTTTACCGATTTTTGCTTTCTTGACCTCACAGAAATTGCCAACTTTCGAAGACGTACCAAGGTCAGCACCGGGGCGAAGGCGCGCAAATGGCCCAATCGAGGCACCTTCTCCAACAAAAGCGCCCTCTAGATGGCTAAATGCCAAGATCTTTGCATCTTTCTCAACTTCAACACCCGGTCCGAACCACACATTGGGTTCAATCAACACATCCTGCGCAATCTTAGTATCGAATGACAGATAAACCGAGCTTGGATCTATCATCGTCACGCCTGACAACATAAGCTCTTCGCGTTTTCTGTTCTGCCATTCCGCTTCAAGTTCAGCCAGTTCAGAGCGCGTATTACACCCCATTAAATCGCTTTCAGGCGCGACAATGGCGACAGACTTCTTACCAAGCTTTTGGCAGACTTCTACGATATCGGTGAGGTAATACTCACCTTTGACGTTGTCGTTCGAAATCTGGTCAATCAATTCGAGCGCAATATGGCCGTTGATTGCAATGAGCCCACCGTTACAAAATGTGATCTTGCGTTGCTCATCGCTCGCTTCTTTTTCTTCGACAATGGCCACAAGTTCATCGTCCTCGATAATCATGCGTCCATATCCAAATGGATCTTCGGCTTCAAAACCAGCAACAACAACATCGGCGCCTTCAGCCAAGCCTTTGCGAAGTTCGAGCAACACTTCTTTGCGGATAAGTGGTGCATCACCCACAAGCGCTAAAACATCATCATAAACTTTTGAGATCTCATCACGGGCTTGCAAAACAGCATGGGCTGTCCCTTCACGGCTTTCTTGAATGAAGGCACTCACTGGTACGCCTGTTTGTGCAGCGGTATCCCGCACTTTATCTGCATCTCTGCCGAGAATGAGTGAAACGTGGTCAATATCGATTTCTGCAGCTTTAGACACAATATGTGATATGATCGGCAAACCGCCTATTGTGTGCAGCACTTTTGACTTTGATGACTTCATTCGACTGCTGTCCCCGGCAGCCAAAATCACAGCCAAACATGATCTCGACATAAATATTTTCCTCGAATCGATAAATCCCTGTTGCTCTTTTACCCCATTCATCTAAATAAAATGTTGTTTTTTAGGCAAAATTTTATCGAATTTCCTGATAGTGAGCTAAAGGTCCAAGACGTGGCGACAACAAATGTAAAAAGCAATGCCATTTGGCCATGGATTGTTTTGGCGCTAACCCCGCTATTTTTTTCATCAAATATCATTTTCGGGCGCGGCGTCGTCGCCGAAGTTGCCCCCTTCACGTTGGCTTTTTTGCGTTGGTTCTTCTGCGCAATTATTTTGTTTCCATTTGTCTACAAAGCTCAGGATAAGACCCGTTCTTTTGTGAAAAACCATAAATTGCTTTGGCTCGCCCTTGGTTTTTTGGGCATGTGGATCTGCGGCGCGATCGTTTATGTGGCGCTTGGTTATACCACCGCCATTAATACAGCCCTTGTTTATACCACCGCACCAATTTTCACGATTTTAATCCAATTCGTCTGGCAAGGGCGCGCCGTCAAACTTCGTGAGATCATTGGCATTATTGCAGCCACCATTGGCGTTGCCTATATTGTGCTCGAAGGTGATCTTACAGCTTTATTGCAGCTTGATTTCAACATCGGAGATATTCTGATTCTATTTTGCGCAATTTCCTGGGCGGGATATTCGGTCCTGCAAAAAACAGAGCCCTGCCGCGATATACCCATGTTGTCGATGCTCGGACTGACCACATTATCAGGAGCCATCCTGCTCGCCCCATTTGCTGTTTATGAGTTTTTATCAGGCGCACAAATGCCCCTCTCCCAGCATGCCTGGTTATCAATTACTGGTATTGTTATGTTTGCGTCACTATTGGCGTTTACAGGTACACAGCATGGCATACGACATTTAGGGCCTCAGATCACAGGGTTTTCACTCTATTTGCTGCCCGTTTATGGTGTCTTGCTCGCAGTGATATTCTTAGGTGAAACTTATCAGCAGTTTCATTTTATCGGTACAATATTTGTGCTAGGCGGTGTGATCTTGGCGACCGCGCCGCTCAATGCGAAAAAAAACAAGGCGGCTGTGCCAAATTAACCGATGGTGCCCAGAATTGGGAAAGTTTCCAAGAGCCAAAATCCAATGGAAGCAATAGCACCCGTTAAGAACAATATCCCGGTGAGAACCAATAACAGCCCCATAAGTTTTTCAACCAGACCCAGATGACGACGGAACTTGGTCAAAAAGTTCATGAATTTGCCGGAAAAGCTCGCTGCAATCCAAAATGGCACCGCAAGCCCGAGTGAATATGCACCCAATAGTAATGCACCTGAACCAACAGTTTGACTGGATGCGGCAACACCCAATATGGCACCAAGAACGGGCCCTATACATGGTGTCCAGCCGAATGCAAACGCCAATCCCATCACATAGGCACCAGAATATGTTGCAGGCTTACCATTACCTTGAAAACGCAATTCACGCGCCAGCACGCCAATTCTAAAGACGCCAAGGAAATGTAAACCCATAATGATAATGATCACACCGCCAATTTGCGCTAGCACATCAATATGCTGACGCATCATCCCACCAAGTGTCGATGCACTTGCGCCCAGCGCAATAAACACGGTTGCGAATCCCAATGTGAATAATAAGGATGTAAGCATAATTGTTTTACGGAACGAAGAATCAATGACTGCAGCAGCATCTTGGTTGGTTTGCCGGAAATCATCCATAGAAACACCGGCCATATAACACAGATATGGTGGCACAAGTGGCAGAACGCACGGAGACAGGAAAGATATAGCGCCGGCGAGGATTGCCGTTATGACTGAAATTTCAGCGATTTCCATTGGATTCTCCGTATAAAACTTGGTGAATAACCCTTTATAGAATAAGGTCTTAACATGCCAATCACAGTTTCGAATATTTAACGTGATAAAAAAATGTCGCAGATGTGTTTTTTTAGGTTGACCGATGAGGAACTCATCCCTATGGTCCGGCCAAATCTTGAAGGTGCTTCGAAACACTTTCAAGCATCCCTTTGGGAGCGCGTAGCTCAGTTGGTAGAGCAACTGACTTTTAATCAGTAGGTCCAGGGTTCGAACCCCTGCGCGCTCACCATTTTATTCTTTCACTTTTTACATTCGATCAATTGGATTTTTAAATTTGAAAGCCATCGCAGGCGCGATTTCATCAATTATTCAATTGTCAAACGCTCGTTTGAATGGTGTTTTTAGATATACTTCTGACCCAAATATCCAGCCATAATTCCCCGCAATTCCGCAAGCCCACGAAGGCGTCCGATGAGAGGATAGCCTGGCATAACTGGTCTGTCTAAGTCACTTGCAATCGAATGCCCATGATCAGGACGCATGAAGATTTCATCGTCCTGGCGTCCTTCTTTTTTACGCCTTTGCTCTTCAGCTAAAAGCGCATGTATGGTAGCAACCATGTCGGTGTCACCATCTAAATGCTCGGATTCATAAAACCCGTATCGATCACCATCAGAAATTCCGTGACGACGTGTATTACGTAAATGCGCAAAATGGATTTTCGGTCCAAGTGTTTTAATGAAAGATAGCGGGTCAAAATCTTTCGCCACACCCATTGAGCCTGTGCAGAAGGTTGCCCCGCTTGCTGGGCTATTGACCGCCGAAAGCACATATTCATAATCACTTTGCTTGGACATTACACGTGGCAGACCCAATAGTGGAAATGGTGGGTCATCCGGATGGCAACACAGTTTTATGCCAACTGCTTCAGCTGTTGGAACGACTTCTGAAAGGAAATCTATCAGGTTCTGTCTAAGCATCTTTGCAGAAATATTATCATAATTCGCCAATTGCGATTTAACGTCATCAAGGCTCCAATTGTCATTGGCACCAGGCAGTCCTGCAACGATATTGTTTGTCAATTGATCTTTGGATGCTGCGTCTAATGTTTCAAATCGTTCCTTTGCAGATAATAAAATATCGTCTGAATAATCGTCTTTAGAACCGTGTCGCGCTAAGATAAAGCGATCAAACACAATGAAATCCAGAAGATCAAACAACATAGCTGTGCCACCATGAGGCAATCGATAGGCAAGATCAGTCCGCGTCCAATCTAAAATTGGCATGAAATTGTAACACACTGTTGTCACGCCACATTCAGCCAAGTTTTTAAGGCTGACGCGATAAGCGTCAAAATGAGTTTTAAAATCACCTGATTGAGATTTGATCGCTTCTGAGACCGGCAAACTTTCAGCAACATCCCACGTCAAACCTGACGTGATGCCGTTTGTAGTTTCGATCTCATTTTGTCGGCGTTTGATCTCATCAACAGGCCAAACTTCACCTGGTGCGATATGATGCAAAGCCGAAACAATACCTCGCGCACCTGTAAACTTGATCTCATCGATAGAAATTTCGTCTGCCGGTCCAAACCAACGCCAAGTCTGCTTCATTTGATTTGTCCTTTTTGCAATTCTTTTAAGTTAGGTGACCAGCCGCCATAAAGATTTTCATTCTTGGTTATTGGCAACGTGACAGTGCGTTCCTCCTGCGCAGACAAATATACCGCCGTTACAAATTCGATAGATCGACGCCCGTCAACAAATGTGACTTCCCGTCCCTCATCACCTTCAAGCGCATTGGCAATAGCTTTTAAAAATCCAGCAAACCCCGCTAATGGCGGTATGATCTGAGCAATGAGTGCATCAATATCTTCTTGCTTGGTCTCTCCACGCGCGGTGAATGTCCACTTGTCCTCAGCGGGCGTATAAGGAGAAAGACCGCTTTCAATAGTGAGGTTTTCAAAACAAAATCTAAAGCGTGACATATCTTCAGCTGATCCAAGCGTTACAGAACTGGTCACCAAAGCGCCATTTTTCATCTTCATCGAAATGGACGCGCAATCCTCTGTTTCAATCTCATTAACGCGCGTATCCGTAAAGGCATGAAGCGAAGCGACAGGCCCCATGACAAAGCTGATCAAATCATGTGCGTGAATGGCATGACTTAATATTACCCCGCCTGCTTCTCCGGCCCACGTACCGCGCCAGGCGATATCATAGTAACTCGGCAACCTATTCCAATGCGTTTCTGCGGTTGCGACCAAAGGTTTACCGGCCAATCCTGAGCCCAATACAGCCTGAACTTGCTCAAATCCCAACCCAAAGCGATATTGGAATACTGGGAACATGCGGGCGTTGGTTTTAGAAAGCGCCTCTTCTAATTGATCAATCTCTGCCAAAGAACGTGCAATTGGTTTTTCACAAATCACATGTTTATTGGCTGCGAGCGCTTGAAGCGCAACCGGAACATGAAGATGCGGGGGCAAACAAATGTCAATTAAGCCAATATCGGGATCGGCCATAACCGCATCGATATCGCTCACAATTTTAATTGACGGGTCACCCCCTGTTGCCGCCACTCCTCTGGAGGGGTCCAGATCACACAGAGCCACCATTTGAAAGTCTTCGGGGAGATGACGATATCCCTCCAAATGCTGCGCCCCTATTCCGGCCCCTAGAATAGCTACTTTCATCATAATGAATGCCTCTCAGCGATCAATTGCGCACGCAGTGACAATTCACTCACTTTAAAGGCATGTTGTTGCGACATCGCCGTTTCTGTTCTGTGGCGAATATCATTAGATAACCGTTCAAAATACGGCATGCCTGCATCAGAAGCAGATATCTTTTCGCAACGTTTACCATTGACCAAAAACACATGATCTGTGCTGTCATCAACACCAACATCGACATATTTGCGTAATTCGATATAACCCTCAGTTCCCAAGATCGTGAGGCGCCCATCACCCCATGTCGGCAATGCGTCAGGCGTATACCAATCAAGGCGAATATAGCCGTGACCATGTTCACTTTTAAGCGCAACTTCACCGAAATCCTGCAATCCTTGATCATTTGGATTGGCATAATTGGCAACATTTGACATGGTCACTTCCGCATCATCAGAACCTGTAAAAAACAAAAACTGGTCAATCTGATGGCTGCCAATATCGGTGATGATGCCGCCATAGGATTGGCGATCAAAAAACCAATCCGGACGCGTTGCACGATTTAACCTATGCGGTCCCAATCCAATAGTTTGAACCACTTTACCAATGGCACCTTCAGCAACAAGTTCAGCTGCTTTTGTGACAGCCGGCACTTCAAATCGCTCGGAAAAGTCGACAGACCAGATCTGCTTAGTTTGTTCGCAGCATTCCTTAATTGCGTCCAGCTGCGCAAGCGTTGTGCAACCTGGCTTATCGCTCATCACATCCTTGCCAGCATTCATCGCTTTAATGGCCCAGCCTGCACGATTTTTTGGAATGCCTGACAGCATGATCAAATCGATCTCAGGATCATTCAGGAGCTGATCCGCATCTTCAACGCGTGGAACGTCAGGAAAGCGCTTTATAAAGCCTGCTATAGGTTCGGGTTCACCTTGAGTAAACCAGCCTACAAATTCCGCACCGACATCCATC
>JAEPMD010000025.1:24274-42455 GCA_017644105.1 Rhizobiaceae bacterium
TGACGGTGGTCTATTCCAATTGCTCCAAACTTAATGGGTTTAACCATGGTTTAAAAACTCAGTCCTTTTTTCTTGAGAAGATTTAACGATGGCATCAATCAGATGATGAGATTTCAATGCAGCTTCACCTGATGCGGTTATCTCGACCTTGCCATCAATCGCTTCTACAAAATTTTCAATAATGCTTTGGTGCCATTCATGAGTAAACGCCATCGGATCAGCGCCTCCACCGGTGCCTGCTTCGGCTCCGTGTTTTGTGGTTCTACCATTGCGTTCTGTGATGGAAAGCGTACCAGCTTCGAGCTTTAAAACCGCTTCTTGAAAGTAAAGTGTGATGGTTTCAGCGTGTCCTGGAAAACTCGCAACACTTGCGGTTAATCGACCAACCGCGCCATTTTCAAATTCAAGACCAGCGACCACATAATCTTCCGATTCCATCGTGTGATATGCTGTTGTTGCCGCCATGGCATTTACCGCTCGGACAGGACTTGTCAAACTCAAACCAAGATCAATCGTATGAATGGCCTGACTAATAAGAACCCCACCACCATCACGGTCGTAAGTGCCCCTGCCCGGTTCATCATAATAGCTTTGCTCGCGCCACCAAGGCACATCAAATTCAGCAACACAAAGCTTCCCAAAGCTTCCTGCTTTAATCAGTTCAGCGGCTTTCATGGAGGCTTCGCGCACACGATGCTGAAAAAAGATACCTAGTTTTACACCCGCATCGTCACACATACGCACAACGGCTTCAGCTTCTTCAGAATTCCGGCCAACAGGCTTTTCCAGCAAAATGTGTTTGCCCGCTTTTACAAGCGGTTCAATGATTGAAAGACGGGCATTGGGAGGTGTTGCAACAATCACAAATTCCACATCAGGATCCGATGCAATATCAGCGACGCTTTTATAAACGCCAACCTCAACACCTAAATCTGACCTTGCAAAATCAACCAGTTTCTGCGCGCTCGTATCTGATCGCGCGGCAATACCTTTAAGCTGCACTTGCATGCTATCAACACAGGCCGCTACATGTGTTTTTGCAACCATACCCGCGCCAACAAGCGCCGTAATCTTTGGCGTCAATTGATCCTCCCTCAATTGTTAATAAATCAATCATACCGGTATACCGGTTGTCAAGTATGATATTTTGGCTATATTAAATTATGTAAAAACCAGAAGATTTCTACGAGGGGGTATTTGTGAATAAACGAGCAAAAGTCATTGAGTTGCCAACAAGATACGCAACAAAACTCGACCCTTCCCGCCCCGCGGCGCAGCAAATCTCGGATAATTTGAAAAAAGCGATTATGGAAATGAGCCTTATTCCGGGCCAAATCATTTCAGAGGCAGAAGTAGGACATTTATTTGGCGCCTCTAGAACGCCTGTGCGCGAGTCTTTTTCCTGGCTGCGGGACCAGGGATTGATTGTAACCTATCCCAGCCGAGGCAGTTTTGTTTCCAAACTCTCTATTTCGCACATTAAAAGCGCTCAGTTTATCCGTGAATCTTTAGAAATCTCTGTGGCAGAATATCATTGTGAAAATGGATTGTCCGACGACACAATAGACGAGATAGCAGACAATCTCGCGATGCAAAAAAAGATGACCAGTGACGGTTTCACCGGGTCGTTTCACGAGTTGGATGATAATTTTCACGTCGCGCTAGCGGATTCTGTTGCGCATAGCGGGATATCCCGCATCGTGCAGCGCGAAAAAGCGGTGCTTGACCGATTAAGAATGCTGTCACTTCATAGTCCTGAACATATTGAAACATTGATCGCAGACCATAGCGAAATATTTGAAACGATACGAAAAAGAGATGCAGCATCAGCTCGAAACGCTGTGCGAACCCATATTCGCCGCGTTCTCGGCACATTAGCAGACATGGTGGAACGTCACGACGAGTATTTCGAAGACTAGTCGCGTTCTTTATCAGGAGTGAAAATCAAGCGACTTTGAGTTTAACAGTGAACGTAGTGCCTTCATTTTCCTTCGAAAATAAATCGATTGTTCCATTTAATTTGTCGACAATCTTGCGGCACACAGAAAGCCCCAATCCAGTCCCCGGATATTCGTTATAGGTGTGTAGTTTTTCAAATTGTTTGAAAATTTTGTGGTGATATCTCGGGTCAATACCTATGCCATTATCCTCAATGCGAATTTCACAATAACCATCTTCAGCATCATCACTTGTAAGTTTAATGATCGGCGTTCGATTTGCCGCCCGGAATTTAATGGCGTTGGAAACTAAATTCTGCAGCAAAGTTCTAACCAGTACCGGATTACCTTTGATCAACGGCAACTCATCCACCTGGACATCTGCATTGGCAGAACTGATTTCTCCATTGAGATCATTTAAGATCTCACGCATTATCGCATTTGAATCTACAGCTTCGTCAATTGTGGTCTCTTCATTTGCGCGGGCATACTGAAGCGTATCATCAATTATATTTCCCATGCGGCGATTTGTTTTCAAGGCTGTTTCCATTAAGAAATTAAACTCATCGCTCTGCTTTTCCTGAGAAGATTTCATCGCCTCTGTTAGGAGCACATTCACAGTGTTAATTGGTGACTTGAGATCATGGGACAGCGAATATGTGAACGTTGACAATTCTTTGTTCACATTTTGTATTCTTTCATTTGCCAACTTAAGTTTCTCAACGTGAGTTAAGTTCGTTTCTACCCAAGAGTTAATCGCATGCTCTAATTTGGTGAATTCATCAGAGTAGTTTGTGTTTCGGTTCAGCTTAAACTTTCGCTCCGCCTCATTAGGATCATAATCTGTGGCAAACCGCGTGATATCGCTTAGATGTCGTCCAATCAATAATTGATAGATAACCAGCAGGATACACGCGACCATCAGTGTTTTGAGCATATTCGTGAGAAAAATAATGACAGCGCGATTGAACAATTCCTCAAAAATATGTTCATAAGTAATACCAATGGCCAATTCACCCACCTTGGTCTCATCTCCAGAATTGTCCTTTACCAGCACGAAGTCATGCGTTTCTGACGCTGGTTGTGCTTGATCACCAGCATTTAATACGCGTCCGTCACTATCGGTAAGCTTGGCAAATAACACGCCATCAACATTGGTAATGCCGGTCAACTGTGACTGAACCAAAATATCGTCTAAAGCCCAAAGACTTTCTGTCAGACTTGGAACGATGGCCGTTTCAACCTTTCGAATTGAATTATCGAGCGATCTCTGTTCATTTTGAAAGTCTATGAAAAGCTGAACACAGGTGATAAATACGGCTAAAATCGAGCTGCAGAGAAGCGTGATAAAAACGAAACGTCGCGCAAGACTATTTTCGAAACTCTTTCGGATTAAACCCAAATAATCGTTCAAATTGTGTTGCCCCGCCTGCTTCAGCTTCCTCGTCAATTAGCTCAGATACGCGAATCAGTGTTACAATGTGGTAAAAAGTTACATACAATAAATACGGTATGCAAGAATAGACGAGAGGGTTTTGGTTGTGAAAGAAAAGCTATTGGGTGCCATTCTAGGAATCATTCTTTACCCTGTGCTCAGTCTGTCTGAGACTGCTGCGGAAAACACATCTCTAAAGTTTTGTTACGACCCTTACCCGCCTTATACGCTGGGCTCTGCGGGCAAACCAGAGGGTGGATTAAAGGTCAATTTGTTAGAAGCGATTGTCGATGAAATCGATAATTTAGATGCAAGTGTGACACTCATGCCATGGAAACGGTGTCAAGCCGAAGCAAGACTTGGCAATGTCGATGGGATCCTTCCGCTGTTTAAAAATGACGAACGTTCTGAATATTTAGAATTTTCCGTTGGCACTTTTCCTCAACTATCAACTTTTTGGTACAACAAAGAAAAACACCCCAATGGCATAAATTGGTCTGGAGAATTCAAAGAGATTTCACATCTAAAACTTGGCATGCTCAATGGCGGACATATCGACGAAGAAATGGAAAAACAATTTGAAAACAATTTGGGCATTCAGCGCGCAAGGGACATGGATATTTTGATCGCGCTCTTGCAAAAACAACGTGTCGACCTCATCGCTATTGACGATAATGTCGGTCGTTTTGTGATTGAAAAGAAACAACTCGGAAATGTGTTGGTACCGGTGGAGAATCCCATTTCGACAAGACAGTCCTTTTTCGGGTTTTCGAAAATCTCCGGTGCTGCCAAATACCGAAATCAATTCGACGAAGTAATCAAAAAACTCGATGATGATGGCGTCATCGATAAAATTCGCCTGAATATTCAGTAAGCAAAAAACTCTTCGGAAATCATGTCAAAAAGCACTTCAAATAAAGTCGCCCTAATTGTTGATGATGATGAAATGGATCAATATTTTCATCAAAAGACCATCAAGGAATCTGGAGCTTTTGATGGGATCAAATCCTTTCACTATGCTGACGACGCGCTGAATTATTTCAGAGATGAAACCAATGCGCCGATCGATGTCATTTTTCTAGACATCAATATGCCTCGCATGGATGGATTTGAGTTCTTGGAGGCTGCCTATAGTGAGTTTGGAAACAGCTTTGCAAAAATGGTGGTTGTCATGGTCACAAGTTCGCTCGATCCGCGCGACTTGGAAAAATCTAAAAAATTTGGTGTTATCCGCGACTACATCAATAAACCTTTGTCAGTCGAAGTGGTCTTAAAAGTCGCTGACCTGCTTGAAGATTGATTAAAGCTTATTGATGCCCAATGCCAATTTTCGCTCTTGGATCGCTGCTTTTATGAGTTGGATGATCTGCTCGTTTTCACATTGATCAAGCGATCGTATCTTGATATGTCGCAATTTCGCACCCGTACCTTCTAAAAGTCCTGAAGGATCTGCAATATCTGCCCCTTTATAAAAGCCAAGATTAACCCAATTAGTGTGCGGCATGATATAACAATAGCACTCACTCATCTTCTTCGGTCCAAAACCATAGCTTGCTGCTTTGTCCCCTAACCTCACAACTTCGCAGGCATTTTCATCAACCGAAAAAATAATGTCTTTTAGGCGAATTAGAATGGCCCGTAATTCTTCTGGAGCCATAAGAACTAAATCTTCAAACGTGCCAAAATTGGTCATTAAATACAGCCCCTCAAGATAATCGCCTCACCAAATAGAATAACATACTTGGTCCTTAGTCGCGGCTTTTTCAGAATGATTATTAATGGAGTGAAAGTTCGCATATGCGCCTACCTCGAATAGGCCACAGATTGTCGCAGGCATGAATAAAACTCAATCGATAAGTGTTTATGTGATGAAGAACAATTCTTCATAAGAAAAACTTAACGGAGCAATTCATGAAATATATTAAAGCCCTCTCCCTCTCAGCCGCATTGTTGTGTACAATCATTGGCGGAACATCAGCTTCCACCATCAAAAAACCTCTCCCGACAGCGATGGCAGAAATCATAAATACCAGTGGTGAAAAAATTGGTTCAGCACATTTCACA
The DNA here is from genome assembly GCA_017644105.1 of Rhizobiaceae bacterium. Taxonomy (GTDB): domain Bacteria; phylum Pseudomonadota; class Alphaproteobacteria; order Rhizobiales; family Rhizobiaceae; genus Lentilitoribacter. Next base: position 29,711 of record JAEPMD010000025.1, read on the forward strand.
CAGGGAAAAAATGGTGTTCTTGTACACATCAAAGTCAGCAAATTAACACCAGGTGCGCATGGCATCCATCTCCATAGCACCGGGCAGTGTGATAAGTCGACAGGGTTTAAATCAGCAAAGGGACATGTTGGATTGGTCAAAGATGGTCATGGTATACTCAATGCTATGGGGCCTGAAGCTGGCGACATTCCAAACATTTTTGTCGGCGAAAATGGTGTGGGTGAAATGGAAGTTCATGCCACAATGGTTTCTCTTGTGGATGGAGAGTATAACTTGTTTGACGCTGATGGTTCCGCTGTAGTGATCCATGCTGATGCAGATGATCACTTCTCTCAACCTATTGGCAATTCAGGTGGACGTGTTGCATGTGGGGTGATTGTTCCAATTAAGCAAAGCATCAATTAAAGTATTTCGGTTGCGTTGGTAAGTTTTAATCAACGCAACTACATTCTTTAATCCAAGAAGATCAAGCCGTATCATATATCTGCAGCACTGCTACATACCAGCACAACCAAAGCGATATTTTCGACCCTATTACAGTGAGTATAATGGTTTAGTACACAAGATATTTATACTAAACAATACTGTATATCACCGTTTTAATTGCATTATTACAAAGAATAACGCGTTTTACCCTCATTACTCGGATAAAAATTTAACAAATTGTAAACCATGCAAAAATACAACTTTACGTGTTGTGGGGCAGAAGCAACAAGCTTCAAGTTAATTGATTTATTCAATAACAGAGGGAAACCCTATGATATCAGCAATATCTACAAGTACGTATTACCAATCCACCCAAATGGTTGGACTGGAAGAAGCCACTGAAGGCACTGAAGAAGCAAGACGTCGTCCACCTCCACCACCGAGAGACGGAGGCGAAGGTGAAATGAGCGGCGGTCCAAGCACGACATCGATCAATGCGGAAGGTTCAATCAGCTCAATGATGATGGGACAAGAACAAAGTGGTAATCGCCCGCCTCCACCTCCAGGTGGTGGTAAACAAGGTGGCGGTGGTGAGGTTCAATCAACCGAAGCTGCGACAATAGAAGCTTTGTTTGAAGAGGATGATGAGGAAGAAGACTTTATCGCTTCTCTAACCGAAGATGAAGATGACACAACAGTGGATATTTTGGAGCTAATCTCCAATATCTAAGTCAAAACTCCAAATGTGTTAAACGGCTCCCGCGTAACTTGGAGCCGTTTTTTTATCTACACATTTGATAAAGACTAATTGTGAAAGATTCCCCATCGCAAATGCATCTTGATCGCTAGTCTCCACAAGATAAACGCCGTTAAACCAAGTAACAATAACTCCGCAAACGGGCCCGCATACCAAATTCCAACTTGACCAAACCATATTGGCATTAAAAATGTAAGCGGAATAGCAAATAAATAGGGCTTGGTGAGGCCTAAAATGGCTGCATATTTTGCCGATCCAATGGCCTGAAAATAAGAAGCAATCATCATCAAAGGCCCCATAATGAAAAACACCGATGTCATAATTGGTAATATTCTTGCAACTTCGGCAATCACATTGTGATCGTCAACAAAGTAGCCTGCAATCAAATCAGGCGTGTTCATCACAATGATTTGGACCAAGCTGCAGTAGATTAAAGAAATCCACAAGGCGAGTTGTAGACTCTTATCTGATCTTTGAAAAAGTTCAGCACCATAATTATTTCCAGTAATGGTTTGCATAGCAAAAGACAGACCCAATAATGGCAAAAACGCAAAAGTAATTACGCGGGTGATGATCCCATATGCTGAAATGGTATGCGTATAGTTTTCGCTACCGATCCATTGAAGTGCTGCAATGATAGCAACCGAGCCAAGCGCTAGTCCCAGAAAGCTTAAGCTTTGCGGCGCACCCAATGCAACAATAGAACCCCAGTGTCCCTTCAATGAATGAGACAATATGTTTGAAGGTCGCAAATACGTCTGTCCAATGAAACGGAACGCAAAAATAATCACAAAGGCCAGAGCCTGTGCAGCAGCTGTCCCACAGGCTGAACCTGCAACACCCAACTCAAAAACAACAATAAGCAGATAGTTAAATCCAATATTTGTCACTGAAACTAAGAGGCTCATTGCCGTCATAAAGCCTATACGCCCTTCATTTCGCAGCGCATCTGAATGAATGGATAGCACAAACAAAAGTGGTGAGAAATAAACAGTAATTGCCAAATAAGTTAGCCCCATTTGCGCAAGGTTCTCCTCCCCTCCCGCAACCAGCAATGTCATGTCATGTCCTAGAAAAACAAAAAGACCGATCAGCAAAACTCCGAGGAACAGTGCCATACCATGAGCACCTGCGAAAACACCTCTTGCGCCATCAATATTCTCAGCGCCCAAAAATCGCGCCAAAATACTCGACATGCCATTTGAAACCAAAGTCGACAATGCAACAATGAGCATATAAATTGGGAACATAAGCGTCACTGCCGCAAGGGCGTCAGGCCCGACATAGATCCCTAAAAACAGCGCATCAGCGACGGATAACAAACCATTCATACCCATGACAAAAATAATGGGCAAAGCGGTTTTAAAATAAATTTTCCCCAAGGAACCATTGGTGAATGAATTGGAAGGTGGTTGAGACATTTCAATTATCTTTCTAACAATAACGCGCAGAAAAGATGGGGCCCGCATTGCCATCCGCGCGAAATGCGGAAAAGAAATATATGAAAATATCTTGATAGAGCTTAACCTAGACGAAAGTCAGCGGGAGGCAGGTGTCTATAACCTAATCGAGTGTGTATTCTGAAAAGATAATTGCGTCAAGCAATCATCGGTATACAAGCAGATCTAACGTAATTCTCATCCTGAAAATAAAAATGCCCGCTTGCGCTTTTAGAAAGATCGCCAACGAGCATTTATATGCATGATCAAAAGGAAAACAGCGTCTTCTTTCTAAGCTGTTCCTCTTACCGGTCGATCATTGGCAATATTAAATTTCATGCCATCAAGCAGTTCAACCAAATCTGGTCGTGCCGCTGGCCCATTAGAAATATCTACCAGCATGAGCGAACCGTCAGGACGCAGCGCGAAGGTGCCAGGTTCAGCAAACATATCAGTTGTTTCAGCCTCTGAAAGTGGCTCTGAAACGTAGAGGCCGAGCTTACGCATGCGGTCAACTTCAAGCCCATAACCGAGTTCAAACTTCCAACCAAATTCTTCCTGATCGGCGATCGCCTTTTCTTCGGTATCAGCTGAGACAACCACGACATCCATGATTGCTGTCCAATCGGCCAACATGTCATTGAGCTTATTCAAATATCGTTTGCACCGTGGGCAATGTTTACCCCTGTAAACAACCAGCATCGTCCAACGATCTTTGCTCCCACCAATTGTCATGGCTTCGTCAGCACCTAAGACGTTAATCTCAAATGGCTCGATTTTTTCGCCCACCAATGGTTTGTGATGTGTCATTCAAAATATTCCGTGTGATTGGTATGGATTTGCTCAATCGTTGCATCAAGTCGCGCTAGATGCGTCCGCGCTACATCTGTTGCCAATTCCGGCGACCGATTTTTCAATGCCTCAGCTATACGAATATGATCATCGAGCAGAATGGCAAACTCATCTTTACGATCCAGACTTAGCACACAAAGACGATCAACTTTCTGCTTGCTTTCTTCAATGGTTGTAAATGCGAGAGAGCAACCACCCAGTTCACAAATCAACTTATGAAAATCATAATCTATAGAATGGAAGCGATCAGCCTGACCGTCTCGAAGGCATTGGCGTTGTTTTTCTAAATTTTCTTCAAGTATAGCGGCTTTACTGTCGTCCCATATCGTGCAGGCATGACGAATAACCTCAAGCTCGACAGCTAAGCGGACAAAACGTGCGTGTCCTATCAGCTCCATGGAAAACCCGCGCACTTCAGTTGCGCGTTGTGGACGAATAAGAAGAAGATCCAAATTCTCAAGGCGATTGAATGCGTCACGGACTGGTTGGCGGGAAATACCAAAACGTTTTGCTATGTCCGATTCGGACAATTTTGTGCCGGGCAGCATATTTAAGGTGGTGATATCTTCATACAATTTGTCAAAGACAATATCTGTAGCTGTACGTCTTTCAAATTTTTCCGCTATGTCCTGCATGAATTTTTTCTTTCGCTCCCCGCTATTAACAGCATTTTGGATATCCCGAATTTCAAGGCCTTGCAAGTAGTCAAAGCCTGAATATCCCCCTCTTCCCGCATCAAACAGCTGAAAGCAAAAACTGCATTTCAACGTTTCAAATTATCATAACCGAGAAAATCCTACTTGACAATACTAGCATACTAGTCTTCTAATATGCGCAATATGCAGACGTAACGCGACCAAAAATTGAACAAGGTTGCGAACAAAATGCGGGGGAGAAAATGGGTTTAGCGGTCGCACAACCAATAGACTTGAACGGAAAAGTGGCTGTCGTAACAGGTGGAGGCCGCGATATCGGTCGTGCCTGTGCTATCAAGCTAGCGCAATGCGGCGCATCGGTAGCGATAAATTATCATAGCTCATCCGAAGGCGCTGTCAGCGCGGTGGAAGAAATCAAGGCGTCTGGCGGCAAAGCCTTCGCCCTACAAGGCGATATGACTTCTGCAGATGATGTTTCCATTCTTGTTGGAAAAACGGTTCAAAGTTTTACTGGCAAGATCGATATTCTTGTTCATGTTACAGGCGGTCTCGTCGCACGGAAGCCCCTCGCTGAGATGGATCTTGAGCATTGGGACTATGTGATGGCGCTCAACGCGACATCTTTCATGCGCGCTGCAAAAGAAGTGCTGCCTTATATGTATGACGGTGGATCCATTGTTGGATTGGCAAGTCAAGCTGGTCGCGATGGTGGTGGACCAGGCGCGTCAGCTTATGCGGCATCAAAAGGTGCTGTCATGACATTCACGCGTGCTCTAGCCAAGGAATTGGGGCCAAAAATTAGAGTGAATTCGATCTGCCCTGGCATGATTGATACAGATTTTCATAACATTTTCACAAAATCTGACGTGCGCAAGCATGTTGCGAATATCACCCCATTAAAGCGCGAAGGATCGCCAGAGGATGTCGCCAATTTGGCAGCATTTTTAGCATCCGATAGCGCCGCATTTATTACCGGAACGAATGTCGACATCAATGGCGGCACACTCTTTTCGTAATAAGAATTCAAATGAATTCATATACTTATCTAAACAGTACAGGGAGGAAATCATGTACAAAAAACTATCAACTCAGCTCCTAGGAGCCGCAACTGCTCTATCACTTTTATGTGGTGCAGCCACCGCTGCTGAATGGCGCGCTTGGAACATCCATAATGATGGACATCCAAACACAGGTGCAATGGATCGCTTTGCTGAACTGACTGCGGAAAAAACAAATGGCGAAGTTAAGATCGAAGTCTTCCACGGCGGTGTTTTGGGCACCCAGCCAGATGCACTTGAGCAAGTTCGTATTGGCGCGATCGATGTCGGTAACTTCTCAATGGGTCCAATCGGCCCAATGGTCAACGAAGCAAACCTTGTTTCACTACCATTTATCTTCAAAAGCGTGCCGCACATGTTCCGTGTCATGGAAGGTGAAGCTGGCGACATCATTTCAAAAGCTATGGCTGCTGAAAATCTATTGCCACTCGCTTGGTTTGATGCAGGTGCACGTTCATTCTACGCACAAAAAGCCATCAACACACCAGCTGATGTTGAAGGTCTAAAAGTTCGCGTAATGAACAACAACCTTTATACGTCTATGATTTCAGCATTGGGTGGCAACCCGTCACCAATGGCGTTCTCTGAAGTTCAGCAAGCTTTGAAAACTGGCGTTGTTGATGCTGCGGAAAACAACTTCCCTTCATATAAAAGTGTTGGTCATTTTGAAGTGACAAAGAACTACTCATTGAGTGAGCATTTGATCATTCCTGAGTGCATTTGTGTAAACACTGCAAAATTCGAAGCTTTGTCAGCTGACATGCAAGCTGCTGTTAAAGCTGCTGCACAAGAAGCTGCGCTTTACCAGCGCGAGCTATGGGCTGTTGATACAGACAAAGCGCGTAAAGACGTTGAAGCTGCTGGTATCTCGGTCAATGAAATTGCAGACAAAACACCATTCCAAGAAGCAATGGCTGCTGTTTACGACGAATATTTGGCTGCAAACCCAGACATGAAGACACTTGTCGAACTTGCTCAATCAACTGAGTAAACTCGTCTTCCGTTAAAAAAAACACGGCGTCTGGCCTCGCTCTGAGCGTCAGGCGTCTTCGTCTTGGAGGGATTTAGATGACACAATCCGATACGCAAAATGCGTTCATTCGCAAAATGAATTCGGCGTTCGATTTCATAACAAAGATATGTTTTATCTTAGCTGGTACGGCACTCGTTTTAATGACGGTTCTATTCGCTTGGCTGGTGTTTGGCCGTTATGTATTAAACGACACGCCAACATGGGTTGAACAACTCTCCCTTCTCTTAGTTATGGTGATCGCATTTTTCGGAGCAACCGCCGGCGTACATCAGCACACGCATTTATCAGTTGTGGTTTTTAGAAGCATTGTTCCAGAAAAAATCCGCCTCGTCTTCGTTGTGGTTTCGGATTTTCTAATGATGGTATTTGGTGGGCTCATGTTCTGGTACGGCATTGATTTGACCGTATTTAAATGGCGTGCGCTCATCCCACTCCTTGAATGGAATGAAGGGTTACGCTCGCTCCCTTTAACAATATGCGGCGCACTTATTTTTCTAATCTCAGTCGGTCATCTCATTCGCGTGTTTACCCGCACAGATGAACGCCACGACAGCATAGAACAAGGATAATAGCATGGGATTGGCGTTATTACTGGGGACTTTCGCGGTTTCCGTTATCATTGGCATGCCTGTCGCGTTCGCGCTCGGTATCGCATCATTGGCTGCATTTTGGTATGAAGGGCTGCCCCTTCTCGTTGGTTTCCAACGCATTGTTTCAGGGATCAATGTCTTTTCCCTGATGGCGATACCATTTTTTATTTTCGCCGGTGACCTCATGTTCCATGGCGGCATTGCCATGCGCCTTGTGCGCTTTGCACAATCGGCTGTTGGTGCCGTTCGCGGTGGTTTGGGTGTTGTGAACGTATTCTCGTCTATGCTCTTTGGCGGCATTTCTGGATCCGCTATTGCCGATATTTCTGCGCTTGGTTCAATTTTGATCCCGGTCATGAAAGACAAAGGTTATGACGCTGACTATGCAGTCAACGTCACTGTGACATCGTCAATTGCTGGAATTATCATTCCACCAAGCCACAATATGATTATTTTCGCGCTCGCAACCGGCGGTGCTGTATCCATCTCAAAACTTTTCTTAGCTGGCGTTGTCCCTGGCATTTTGATGTGTTTATGTCTTGCAGCAACAGCTTATTTCGTTGCAGTAAAACGTGGCTATAGCGCAGAGAAATTCCCAGGCTGGAAGATCTTAGCGCTCAACTTTGCCAGTGCCATCCCTGGTTTGATGACGGCGATTATCATTGTTGGCGGCACGCTGTCTGGTGTATTCACGGTAACTGAATCCGGTGCCTTTGGCGCAATGTACGCGTTCATTGTCACGCTTTTAGTTTATCGCAACATCACATGGGACAACTTTAAGATTGCAGTTGTTTCATCAGTGCGCACCACATCAATGGTAATGATCTTGATCGCTTGTGCCGGTGCCTTTGCTTATATGCTCACATTCTATCGCGTACCTACGAAGACGGTCGAATTGCTGACTGGCATTACGGACAATCCAATTTTGATCCTTCTTATGATCAATGCCGTGCTTTTGCTTTTGGGTATGATCATGGATATGGCCGCGCTTATCCTCATCTGTACACCTATCTTCTTGCCAGTGGCATCAAGCTTAGGGATGGATCCAATTCAATTTGGGATCATGATGCTCGTCAATCTCGGTTTGGGATTGTGTACACCACCGGTTGGCACCTGTTTATTTGCCGGATGCGCAGTGGGTAAATTACCGATAGAGAAAGCTGTCAAAACCATATGGCCGTTCTATATCGCAATTTTCATTGCACTTATGTTGATCACATATGTTCCAGCAATATCACTCACATTACCAAACCTGATTTCAGGCTAATTGATCCCAAGACAAAGAGCAGCCGCTGGATGAAAATTCAGCGGCTGTTTGCGTTTTAAGATCTAGCTCCTCATTTGGCGATGATCATTCGCCCATATTCTTACGTGTAATGCCCCAGCCAATGGTTTTAACACGATTGCCTGGCAGTTCTGGGTCATCACCCCATATCGCTTCATAAGTATCAAAAGCACGTCCTGCTTTTTGCAAGCTGATAAATACGATAAACAATGCAATCCACCATCCGATAATGATGATCCACATCCAGATCTGAGCATTCACAAGCCACAATCCGAACAGTGTCGTCAGCCAGGCAACAAAGAGGCAAAGATAGCCAACACTTTTGTGGAAATATTCAAATGCGTTTCTGCGCGGCGTCATATCAAAATGGTCACCGCGGATTGTGCCTGTGCGTTCGACCTCAGTTGGTCCACCTTTCGACCCGCGAAGCCAACCAGCCAAATATTGCGCTGAGCACAAAACAATTGTCAGCCAGCCAACCCATTTGTGAAAAAACGCATTCTCATAGCTACCGGTTTCTCCCCAAACAAGCAACATAGCAGCAACAATGAGCACACCACCGAAATACTGAAAGATCAGATGGCTTTTCCACCAAGTTTGGTTATCTAGCTCCTCAGGCCATTTTTGTTTCGGCATGATCTTAAAAAATCTTGCCGATAAAATGCCCAATGGGATTAGAAAAGACCACGTCGCGACCATCAGTCGGGCATGCCAGGAGACGCCCTGGCTTATCTCATGAAGCCGACTGGGATCAATGGGGGACAACAACCATTCCATTGTAATATCAGCCTTTAACCGCACCCGCTGTCATGCCGGTAATGATCTGGCGTGAAGCAAAGAGAGTAAAGATGATCGGCGGAATGGCGAGCAACATACCAGTCGCCATGATCACGCCCCATTCAATGTTGAATTCGGACATATTGTTCACGATCAGGATCGGCACAGTTTTCGTATCGCGATCAGACAAAGCACTGGCAAGCAGATATTCGTTCCAGGCAATGCGGAATGTGAAGATCGCTGCAGCAGCAAGACCAGGCTTAATGAGCGGCAAAACGATCAAGAAGAAGACACGATAAGGACCCGCACCATCAATGCGTGCGGCTTCTTCGAGCTGACGTGGGACCTGAACAATAAAGCTCTGTAATATCCAAATCACGAAAGGAAGGTTCATCGCAACGTAGATGAGAATGATCCCTGAATGCGTGCCGGCAAGACAAACATCCCCTCTTCCGCCAAACGTATCACGGATCAGTGCACCCAAAAATGATGTTTTATCGATACAGAATTCATTGTTCCATAGACCGAAAACTGGCACCAATAGAACGGCAGGTGGAACCATGCGGACCATGAGCGTACCGCCTGAAACAACATCGCGTCCCATAAACCTAAAGCGCACCAGCGCATAGGCTGCCATACAACCGATCACTAAGGTGAGGATCGTTGAAATCAGCGCAATCACCAACGAATTAATCAGCGAACCGCCAAATTTAAGCGAGCAGAAATCCAAGTGATCAAGCTCATAAGGCAATACATCACACAAAGCTGTTTCATAGTTTTGGATTGTTGGCAGAAATAACAATCCTGATGTGCCAGATAGGATATCAACATCAAGCTTGAATGAATTGACGAACATTAGAGCGACAGGGCCAACGGCCATGAACACAAGTGCAGCTAAAAGGGCAAAATAACCTGGATGCTGTTTGTCGTAATTTTTAGTGGCACCAGACATTATGCATCCCCCTCTTTTGCAGCCCGCAGACGCGCTGCTCGGTTTTCGACATATTTGTTATAGGCAATCATCGAAAGTGTGAAAATAAGTAGTAAAATCAATAGGTAGTTCGACATAGCAGCCGCAACACCAAGCTCTCGGAACTCAGTCGCAGTCCGCGAAATTCTGAGCGCTAGAATTTCTGTTGAAAGACCCGGACCACCTTCGGTCATAACCAAAATCACCTCAAGCACTTTGAACGCATCAATCAAACGGAGCAGGCAAGTGACGATGAGTACCGGCATCATCAGAGGTATTTTAATATAGATAATTTGTTGCCAACCGGTGGCACCATCAATACGCGCAGCTTCAAGCGTCGATTTTGGCAAAGACTGAAGCGCGGCGAGCGTGAGAATGAAGATAAATGGTGTCCATTGCCAAATATCGGCGATGATGATCGACATCAGAGCATGCTGACCGAGCCAATCAACCCCTTCAAACCCCATGGATTTCAAAAAGCGGTTAAATGTGCCCACAGTTGGGTGATACATATAGCGCCACATAAGACCGACAACCACAGGGGCGATCATCATTGGCAAAATAAACATGGTTCTTAAGATAGAGATGCCGCGGATATTGCGATCAAGGAGGAGCGCAAGCGCTACTCCGAGCAACATTTCAATAGAAACAACGGCGAAAGCAAATTTGAGTGTAACACCCAGGCTCTCATGAAAAGATGGATCATTGAGAAGTGCAATATAGTTTTTAAAGCCGACGAATTCCGTTTCGCCAATGGTTTGACTTGGGTCCCATTCACGGAACGATCCATAGACCATGTAAAGCAACGGATATAACAGCGCGATCAGCATGATAATTGCAGCAGGTGCTAAAAACACAAACGGCGCCAGTCGATTTATTGAAGCATTATTCATCGTAATTGCCAAAAACCAATAAGAGGTGTTTTAAAAGGTGGGCCCGCCCCCTAAAGACGGACCCTCGCGACTTCTTGGAGGAAACTATTGCCAGGTGTAGTAACCGGCTTCTTCCATCACAGCTTTGGTGCGTTCTGCAACGCCATCAAGCGCTTCTTTGATATCGAGATCTTCTGTCAAAACTTTTGACAAAGTTGTGCCGATATCAGCGTTGATTTTACCCCAAACTGGGATGATTGGACGCCAGTCTGGATCGGCATATTTAAGTGCCTCACCAAAAGTCGCCATGTGTGGGAACTTCGCGTTTACATCTGCATCTGCGTGTGTTGAGAAGCGAGATGGATTACCACCAGCAAGTGCTACAAGTTTGTCGCCTTGCTTGGATGTGAGCCATTGCATAAGCAAGAAGGCTGCTTCTTTATTTTCAGCATTTTTTGGAATACCGATACCGAAACCACCAGTTTGTGAACCACGACGTGTGCCCATTGGGTGCATTGCCCAACCAACTTTACCAACAACTTTTGATTTTGATGGATCGTTGATCTGGCCAGCAACAACAGTTGTGTCGAGGAACATGGCCGTATCGCCATTCAGGAATGAACCAAGAGCTTCACCAAAGCCGAATGATGATGCGCCTTCTGGACCGCAATCAACAATTTGCTTAAGTGCGTTGGCTGCTTGAACGCCTGCATCATTATTAACAATCGGGTTCCAATTATCATCAAACACACGGCCACCAAGTGGTGCAAGGTGTAGCAAGAATGCGTGTGATGCATGGTGACCAGACGCAGCACGTGAAGACAAACCACCCATGCCTGGCTCTAGCTCAGGAATTTTACAGGCTGTTTCAAGCAACTCATCATAAGTTTCAGGAACTTTCAGGCCATGCTTTTCGAAGATGTCTGTGCGATAGCCCAAAACTGATGTTTCTGAACCGTAAGGCACACCAAACAATGAACCTGTTTTGCCTTCAAGATAACCTTTATTACCACCGGCAAAACCAATGTTATAGACATAACCGTCGATCAGATCGCTTGCATCATAGCTTGGGTCCGCCAATTTAGGGTTCATGAAGTAACGTGCTAAATTTTCAAGCTGGTCAGCGTAAACATAATCGGCTTTTGAGAAGACCACATATGCGATCAGATCGTAATCACCTTCATCTTGAGCCAATTCCAACGTTTGACGTTCACGCATTTTCAAATATGGTAATTGATCAACTTCAACTTCAATGCCTGTTTCCTTGGTGAATTCAGGCAGGATCTGCATCACAGCATTATAGTGCGGGTGTGCAGGGAAGTTCACAACAAGCGTTGTACCTTCGTATTCTTTATAAGGGTTGGAAAGCGCAGTTGTGGCTAGCATTGCTAGTCCAGCTGTCGCTCCGGCAATTTTAGATATGGTTTTCAGCATAAGATCCTCCAATATACTGTTGTTCAAAATGGATGTTAAAAACGGATTTCTGACTTGCGATCAAAGATCATGATGTCCTCGGGCTTCACGCCAAAGGTAACAGTTTCGCCAGACTGAACGCGGCGCGTACTATTAATTTCAACCAACACTTCGGCATCGCCGCAGCGTGTGGATAAGACCGATGTTGTCCCTAAATATTCAGCGACACTCACTTTCAAAGTGATGCTGGCGTCTAGGCCATTATCTAAGCTTAGTGATGACGGACGAATGCCGACATAAACGTTACTGTCTTTGGCATCTTTAAGCTTGGATGAAAGTTCAGCAGATAGCGGCATAGAAAAACCATCACCTGAGACCCAAACTTGATCATTTTTCTGAGACAAAGACCCATCAAGGAAGTTCATGGTCGGGCTACCCATAAAGCCAGCGACGAATTTATTGACCGGGCTTTTAAATAGCTCCTCCGGTGATCCTTGCTGTTGGATAATGCCATCACACATCACCACAATACGATCACCAAGCGTCATCGCTTCTACCTGATCGTGCGTCACATAAATCATGTTTTTGTTAATGCTCTGACGCATTTCAGCGAGCTC
>JAEPMD010000025.1:42465-55709 GCA_017644105.1 Rhizobiaceae bacterium
TCAGTTCGCATTTTCGCGCGGAGCTTTGCATCTAGGTTAGATAAAGGCTCATCAAACAAGAATGTCGATGCGTCACGCACCAAAGCACGGCCCATCGCCACGCGCTGGCGCTGACCACCTGACAATTCTGCAGGTTTCCGGTCGAGTAAATGCCCAATATTAAGCATGTCTGCGACTGTTTTCACCTTCTGGTCAATTTCTGACTGCGGGCGTTTCTGCAAACGCAAGGCGAAAGACATGTTCTTCGCGATATTCATATGAGGGTAAAGCGCGTAATCCTGGAACACCATCGCAATGTCGCGATCTTTTGGTTCCAATTTGCTGATGGGGTTACCATCGAAGAAAATCTCACCACCGGATAGAGTTTCCAATCCAGCCAAGATCCGCAATGTTGTGGATTTGCCGCAACCTGAAGGTCCGACCAAAACGGTAAATTCACCATCATTGAGTTTTAGATCGAGAGGAGGCAGTACACGAACTGAACCATAACTCTTCTCGACCTGTTGGAGCATAATTTCGGGCAAAGTGCTTTTCCCTCCCAGAGCCGCGCTGCAAATAATTTTGTCATTATGAGATAGGAATTTGCATTCTCAGGCAACCGAGGTTATGAATAAACTACGTTAGCGCTAACGTAAACGTAACGAAATTCACATTAAATAAACAAAATAATATATTGAAATATAATAGTTAAATGCCACAGAAACCGAAACCAAAAATTGAAGATGTTGCACAAGCTGCGGGCGTGAGCATCATGAGTGTCTCCCGTGCTATGCGAGGTGTTGAAGGAATCTCACAAAAGAAAAGAGAGCAGATTCTGAAGATTGCAAGGCGCATTGGCTACTATCCAAATAACGTGGCTGTTTCGCTCGCAGCCTCCAGTTCCAACCTTGTGGGTGTATCTGTCCCTACACTTTTTGGTACTGTGTTCTCAGAGATTTATGACGGCATGCGCTCCACGTTGGAAAAGTCGGGGTTCGCGACGATTATCGATGTTTCTGACTATTCTATCAGCCATGAAGAAGCGTGGGTGGAGCGTATGATATCTTGGCAGCCGGCTGGCTTGGTTCTGACCGGTGTGGATCATAGCGAACGTACTCGAGATGCCCTGCGCCGCGCAAAAATCCCAGTATTAGAAATCTGGGATTACACGGAAGATCCGATCGATCTTTGTGTCGGAGTCGACCATGTCAAAGCCGGCGCCCAGATGGGCACTCACCTCACGGAGCTAGGATATAAAAACCCAGCCTATGTTGGTGTTCGTAGCGGTAAAGATCCGCGCGCAGATCGACGATTTCAGGGCCTGGAAATGAGTTTTGATGATGAGGGCTACCAGTTCTGCGCTCAAGATCGCGATGCAATGTCAGCAACCTTTGAAGCAGGTTATAAGGCAACCGAACGTTTGCTCGAAGATGAAACCATCAACCCAGATGTCATCTGTTACTTACATGACAATATGGCGTTTGGCGGCCTCATGTATTGCGAACAAAATGGCATCTCATGTCCCGAAGATATCGGCATCATTGGATATAATGGTCTTGCGATCAACGAGGTCTTAGCCAAAAGAATTACAACGGCGATCACGCCACGTTATAAGATGGGTCAAGACAGTGCCTCATTGTTAATCGCCAAAATATTGGGCGCCAAGACAAAGAGAACAATTTCGCATCCTGTGATTATCGAGGAAGGTCAGACGACACGATCACAGCAGACCTGACGGAGCAAACCAAGCACATATCTGGAATGCGCAAATCTTGTTATAGTCATCTTGGGAATCAGGCAGAACTTCCAATATGGAGCGCATATGAAAATAGTGATCCTCACCGGCGATGAAATGCGTCACCAATATTTTCGCACCAAAGTCGCAATCGCTGATGGCATTACGATTTTGGCATCTTATTGTGAAGGTGTGGAGAAAAGTCTTGCCAATCAGGTCAGCAACAACCCGGATGCCAGCGAACTTGAACGCATGCATGTCACCGCGCGTGCGCAGGCAGAAACAGATTTCTTCGCCCAATCGCTCAATTCAATGAGAGATCAATCCAATGCAAGAAAAATACCTAAAGGCGCAATTAATGACGCAAATATCATCCAAGAAATAACAGAGCTTAATCCAGACCTTTTGATCTGCTATGGCTCCTCGCTCATCAAGTCGGACTTACTGCAACAATTTGAGGGCAGATTCCTCAATGTCCACCTTGGACTATCCCCCTATTATCGCGGAGCCGGCACCAATATTTGGCCATTAATCAATGGCGACCCGGATATGGTGGGCGCGACCTTTATGTATATCGATGAAGGGATCGATACAGGGAATATAATTCATCAGATTCGGGCCGACATCTTTTTAGGTGATAGTCCTCATTCCATTGGTAACCGCCTCATTACCAAAATGACGGACACCTATATCCAACTTATTCTGAACTTTGATAATCTAACTCAAGAAAAGCAACCGCAATCTGAGGGCAAGCTTTATCTGCAAAAGCATTATGATGGGGATGCCTGCCGAAAGCTCTACGACCAGTTCAACAACGGTATGATTGAAAACTATATCCAAAATTACGATCCGGAAAATTTGCCCTATATCGTGACCAATCAAGGTATGTCGGGCCCATGAAATCAATAATGTATCACTACGTGCGGGAATATGATGAAAAGCATCCAAATTTCCGTTTTTTGGACATTGAAAATTTTCGCCGCCAACTTGATTATTTCGACAAAAACTACGGCTTTGTGGAGCCGAATGAATGGCAAAATTACGTTTCAAACGGTGAGATGCCCAAACGAAGCGGCAAAGTCTTTCTCACTTTTGATGATGCAATGAGCTGTCACTATGATTTTGTTTTTCCTGAGCTTGTGAAACGCGGGCTATGGGGCATCTTTTATATCCCGACATCACCTTATACAAACCACAAGATCTTAGATGTACATCGCATTCATCTTTTATGTGGAGCGGTCGATGGCGCTGAACTTTCCTCTGAAGCGATGAAATTGGTTGATCTTGATATGATCCCCGACGCGAAACGCAAAGAGTTTCATGAACAGACATATACCAATCAGACCAATTACGAAGGTGTATCCGAATTCAAGCGTTTGCTGAACTATTTCATCGATTACGAGCACCGCACCGTATTTATCGATGTTCTTAGCAAAGTTTTTGACTATGAGTTCTCAGCCACTTCATTTTACGTACGCAAATCACAACTTCGACAAATGAAAGACGCTGGCATGATCATTGGTTCGCACACAGTTACGCATCCGGTGATGAGTAAACTCGACAGAGACGATCAATATAAGGAAATCCGTGGGTCATTTGAGTTTCTCGACACGCTCGGGTTGATCGATCAAAAAACCTACTGCCACCCCTATGGCGGCTTTCACACATTTGACGACAACACAATCAACCTACTAGATGCTGAAAATGTCGCTTATTCGTTTAATGTGGAATATCGAGATATTACGCCAAATGATATCAAGACCAACAGGCAATCCCTGCCCCGGTTTGACTGCAATTTGTTTGAATATGGCCAGGCTTCGTAAAATCCAGGCATATTGCCCTTAAGGGAAATATTTCGAATATGACCAATTATCACTCGGCGATTGACGTTTAAAGATCGCCCGATCATGCAATCTAAAGGGCTTATCCATCCAAAATTCAATATAGGTCGGCGTGATCTTATAACCATTCCAATATTCTGGGCGATCAATCTTACCGATGTTAAAGCGCGCAGCCTCTTTCACCACAGCCATTTTCAACTCATTGCGATGCGAAATTGGACGAGATTGCTGACTGGCCCAGGCACCAATACGGCTGCCGCGGGAACGAGAATTAAAATAAGCATCAGCTTCTTCTGCCGATACCATTTCAACATTTCCCCGAATGCGGATTTGTCTTTGCAATGATTTCCAGTGAAACACGCAAGCTGCCTTCATATTATGTGCAAGTTCATTACCCTTTTGAGATTCTGAATTGGTGTAGAATGTAAAACTCTCTCCATCCATGCCTTTGAGTAGCACCATACGTACATTTGGCATGCCATCGGCATCAACGGTTGATAAAGCCATTGCATTTGGATCATTCACCTCATGCTTTTCCGCAAGTTCCATCCATTTGGCGAACAATTCAAATGGTTCAGAATTCTCAATTACATTTGAATCATTGTCGAAAACTTCATCAAGCCCGTCAAATTCTCTTTCCATGGGTGAAAACCTCAGTCAATAAGATCAGATTATGGTGACATTAGTGATTTAAAACGCGCTGGCAAGTCCGAAGCACATATTCAAAATGTCGCAATGAGTAGATGCGCGTTTTATAGATTGCTCAAGCCGAATTTTTTGAGCAATTCAACAAGCATTTGCCCCGCCTGAACTCGGTGTTCTTTGTGCACTTTAACCGCAACATCGCTTTGACCAGACTTGATAGCATCTAACACTTTGCGGTGATCCTCGTTCGATTTGGTCGGGATCGGGCGAAGTTTTAATGTAAGCATGCGTGCACGCTTTACCTGATCAGTGTACATGTCAAAGATGTTGATGACACGCTGATTACCGCCGAGCCGTACCAATTCTGAATGAAACTTATCATCAGCAACTGCCCAGGCCTCGAGATCTGCATCCCTTAGCGCAGCTTCCATGTCACGGATCGCATTTTCAGCATCTTCAAATTCTACTTCGGGATGATTTTTATTGGCTGCCAAATCAGCTGATAGGCATTCAAGCTCTGTCAGGATTTGGTAAATTTCTGTCATATCTTTTGGAGAGATGGAAAGGATTCTGACGCCATGTCTTGGCATCACAGAAACAAGTCCTTGCGCTTCTAATATGAGTGTCGCCTCGCGAACAGGCGTTCTGGACATACCCAGTAAGCTAGCCAATTCAGCTTCAAGATGATTGGTGCCCGCCTGCAATTCGTTTGAGAGGATCATATCTTTGAGCGTGTCGACAGCATGAAAAGTATTAGGTTTACGCTTCTGGTTCGTGAGTTTTCCATTAGCTTTGATATTCGCGTCCTGCATATTAAACTTAGCTTCCCAATACTTGTATCCAATACCGCTAAATAGCGGTCGCCCCTCCCAATTGGTAATAAATTACCGAAAAGCACAATGCAACATTATGCGGGAAATGCAATGTTTTCCGGAAATTTCAGTGCAAAAACTCCATATAGATTTAATCCATTTGGTTAATACACGATGATTTTATCTTCTATCCATTCATATGGAGATATTAGGTTAAACACATGAATTACTTGTTCTTTCCCTCAAATTGGTTTCGCTTTATAAAATTTATCCATTAATAAATTTGACAATTTATTTATTAATGTATACGTAATTTACAGCCAATATTGAATTTAGGAGGAACACATGAAAAATACAGTATTGAAACTTGCGGCGGCGGCCGCGATCACACTTGGAATGGGCGGCGCTTCTATGTCGGCAGAATATCCATTCCGCGACATCACGACTGCCGTTGTATGGGGCGCAGGTGGAGGAACAGACTCTATCAACCGCATGATCATGGCTGAAATGGAAAAACATCTACCCGTCGGCATTTCAGTGATTAACCAAACAGGTGGTGTCGCCGGTTCAAACGGAATGGTTTATGTTATGAACCAGCCGGATGATGGCTACACAATGGTAGGTCTTTCAGAATCTAACGTCACAGCTGCTGTACAGGGCGGTTGGGATAAAAAATTCGAATTCTGGCATCCATTTATCGTCGGTGGTTCACCTGATTTGATCTCAGTACCAGCGAATTCACCATATAACACTTTGGAAGAATTGGTTGATGCAGCCAAAGCTGCACCAAATTCAATTCCTGTAGCAGCATCAGGTTCTGGTTCAATCCACCACCTCAACCTGCTTGCGATTGAAAACGGTTCAGGCGCAAAATTCAAATTCGTGCCTTACAAAGGGTCTGCACCTGGTCAAGAAGCTGCCATTGCAGGTGAAGTTGCACTTGTTGTGACATCATTGGCTGAGCAAGCTCCATTGATTGCTGGTGGTAAATTGAAGCCATTGGCAATGCTGACACCAGAAGCTGCTGACTTTAACGGTCAATCAATTCCGTCAGCATTTTCTAGCTATGATGGCTTGGACAAATATCTTCCATTGAAACAGGCCATCGGTTTTGCGCTACATTCGTCTGCACCTGATGAAGCAAAAGCTGCGATCACTGCAGCATTTGATAAAGCTGTTGCATCAGATGTTGTTGCTGAGTGGGCGAAAGCCAACAACTACGATGTATCAGGTAAATCTGGTGCAGAAGCATCTGCGATCTTCTCAAAGCTTGAAAGCACATTTGCTTGGACACTTTGGGACCTGGGCGCAGCGAAAGTTGATCCGTCAACATTTGGTATCGCAAAACCATAATTTGATACCTTCCATCCACCCTGGAACGTTGCTGGCTGATCAATTTGATCAGCCAGCAGCATTTTTAAACAGCAAATAAAAAAAGCAAAATTATGGAAGATAAAACCGTTCTCAGAGCCCGTGACTTCTGGACTTCTTTGGTCTTAATGGCGACCTCGATCTTTTTCATCTACAAAACCACTGACATCCCATTTTTTAACACCAAATCAGCAGGTGTAGATGTAGCTGAATGGTATAATTCCGCAGCGCTTGTCCCGTACGGCATCTTTTATGCGATGCTGATCTTATCGGTCGTTCTTATGTTCGTATCAATCAAAGACGGTGGTGCGGAACGTGCCCTATCTCTTATGGGTCTTGGCTTTACCAAAGACGAAGCGCTTCGCATAACAAGCGTCTCTGCCATTTTGCTTTTATATATTTTCGGTCTCGTGCCGCGTGTTGATTTCATTATTGGGTCAGCTCTCATGATCACCTGCCTCATTTGGGGTTTCCATAAAGGCGATCAAAAATCCATGCTGATAAGCGTCGGCGCCATCGCGATCGCATCCCTTTATGCTTTAATCGCTCATTTTCCGCGCAGCGAATGGACCAAACCCCATGATGATGACTGGGTCACGCTTTTGGTCTTTGCCGCTTTAAGCGTCGTCATGTTCATCAAAGAACGACGCGCCAATGCATTGGATAAAATTGTCAAACTCACACCGGTGATCTCAATTCTTGTCCCAACAATTTTGGTCTGCGCAATGGCCTTTGGTTTTCGCCAAAATGTACCGAACCGTCAGGGTCTCATCTTCTCACATATTGAATATCACTATTTTGTAACGATCAAACCACTTTGGCAGGGACAATAACATGGATTTCGTACTTACCCAGCTTGCCGGATTTGGTTCATCATTTGTCTGGCTCATTCTCGATCCGATCACCTATGCATATCTCATCCCAGCTGTATTCTTGGGCATCGTATTTGGCGCCCTTCCCGGGTTAACCGCAACACTTGCCGTGACCATTCTCACAGGTTTCTTCGGCAATAAATTCCCGCTTGATCAAGCCTTGATCGCGCTCATCGGCGCTTATGTCGGTGCAATTTATGGCGGGTCTTACCCCTCCATATTGCTCAATATACCAGGCACGGCTGCATCTGCTGCGACCGCTATGGATGGTTATCCTCTGACAAAAGCAGGAAAAGGTGCATCTGCTTTGGGGATAACCACCACAGCTTCCTTTATTGGCACGTTATTTGGCACCTTTTGTCTTTTGATATTCGTCTGGGTTTTGTTGCTCATTTCACAAAATATCGCTTCACCTGAGAAAGCATTGCTTGCACTCTTTGGCATCCTTTTATCTGGAACATTAATGTCCCAAGACCTTGTGATTAAAGGTTGGATTTCTGGGCTCATTGGATTGGCTATGGCCATGGTCGGCCTTGATCCAATCCTATCCGAAACACGATATACCTTTGACTGGTCATACCTATTGTCTGGATTTCAGGTTGTGCCAGTCCTAATGGGTGCTTTTGCGATCCCGCAGATCATGGATGGCATGCGCGCAGCTATTCACTTGGCAAAAGCACCCAAATTACAACGCATCCGACCCGAGGTGAAAGAAATCACCAAACGCATGCCTGTTATCTTACGCAGCGGCGGCATTGGAACGGGCGTTGGCGCCCTGCCCGGTGTTGGTGAAGATGTGGCCGGTTGGGTGTCTTATGGCGTCGGCAAAGCAGCATCTAAAAACAGCGACGAATTTGGCAAAGGTTCCGTTGATGGATTGATATCTGCGGAGGCTGCAAATAACGCTGCGATCGGCGGCGCGCTTATTCCGCTTTTGGTCTTAGGTATTCCTGGATCACCACCAGCTGCGGCGCTTTTAGGTGCGCTTAAGATCAACAATGTGATCCCAGGCCCTACAATTGACCCAGCTGTTATTATGCATGTCGTTGCAGTGCTCGTGCTCGCGTCTTTCACAATGTTCCTAATGGGTCTTTTCACAGCACGCGTATTTGTAACAATCCTGCGCATTCCAAAAACCATCTTCTTACCGGTTGTTATGGTACTAACCACAATTGGTTCGTTTAGCGTGGGTGGCGGAATCAATGATCTGTTCCTCATGGCAGGTGTCGGCATTGTCGCTTATGCGATGAATGCCATGCATTATCCGGTGGCACCATTGGTGATTGGCGTCATTTTAGGTGGCTTGTTTGATGAAACCTTCCGCCGCTCTCTGCTCATCTCTGACGGCGATTTAAGCGTATTCTTCACGCGTCCAGGTGCTGCAATTTTGCTGACGCTGAATATCCTATTGATTATCAGTCAAATCCCGTTCTTGAAGAACTTCTTCGGGCAGATATTCAAGCGCAAAAATGCTTAAACAATAAGAAATCCGGCCGAAAGATATTACGAATAGTCTTTGGGCCGGATATCATAACGCTTCAAACGATCATAAAAGGTTTTGCGCGGCAGTTTTAGTTCACCAGCTGCGGCAACCGCTTGCCCTTTGTGGCGTTTCAACGCCTCGATCAAGACAAGTTTTTCAAACGCATCCATCTTCTCAGATAAAGATGGCATTTCATCTTCTGCTGGCGATAAGCGCTTTCCCATGGCAAAATCATTGGCAAAACTGCGCATATCGATAATATTATTGTTCCAATTGCGTTCCATAATATCAGCGTAAACTTGCTGCGATACTTCGGGCATATCAATGCTCAAATTTCGCACTGCTTGTCGCAATAAAGCTTCGAAAATAGCGGGCAAATCTTCTTTTCGTTGTGAGAAAGATGGCAAAACAATTTCCACCGGGTTCAACGCGCGCCAAAGAACCGAAGCTATACCATTTTCATTGAGCATATCAGAGCCATAGACTGACGTTGTGATAATACGAAAATGCGGATTAGCCTTAATAAGTTCCAATATGGCCGCATGATCGGCATCATCAAGGCGGTCAAAATCTTTAAACAATAAACAGGCAGATCGCGTTTCAGCCTGCAACCGATCTAATGCTAGTGAATTGTCATCATTGATCGTGTTAGAAATGAAGATATCTTGGGTTTCAGACAGTTCAAAAATTGTATGGGCGGCAATACGACGACCCGCCCCTTTCGGTCCGGTAATATGGATATGTGAGTTATTCTCTGCAACCATGCGCAAGGTTTTGCGCAAATCGCGGGTTATCTTTGAATGGCCAGGAAAATTAACAGCAGCGATATCATTACGTTGCAAATCACGTTCAATCTTGCGATTTCTTAAAACCAAAGCTCGTTGATCTAAAGCACGTGATAAAACTCCGATTAAGTGCTCAATCTGACAGGGCTTTTCCAAAAATTCATAAGCACCGTTGCGCATCGCACGCAAAGCCATGGGAACATCCCCCTCGCCAGTCAACAATATAACGGGTAAATCAGGGTCCGTTTCCTGAGCTTGATGCAAAACATCAAAACCATCACGCCCGGGCATCCTGATATCTGATAGGATAACACCGGCAAAATTTGCACGGATTGTTCGGCGCGCTTGATCATAATTGGTGGCTTGAATGATCTTAAACCCTTCAAGGTCCAATGCTTGCGCGAGTGATAAACGTAGCGCATCATCATCCTCTATGAGTAGAACCTGACCCATCATTTAAGACACCACCTTTTCAGCTTTTGGTAATGTGATGGTAAATTCAGCACCACCGTTAGCGCGATTTTTGCACGTAATATCTCCGTTAAAACTGCCTATAATGCCGTATGAGATTGCCAAGCCGAGCCCCAATCCATTGCTCGCACCCACATCCTTTGTGGTATAAAATGGTTCAAATACGCGAGATGGATCATCTAGTCCCGAACCATTGTCTTTGACCGCTAATTTGTGATGTTCACCGTTCGATGTAAGGTCGATCTCAATGCGTTTATCAGATTGTACAGATAATGCGTCCATCGAATTCGTGATCAGATTGACCAAAACCTGTTCTAATCGGACTTTACCACCCATCACAAAAGCCTGTTTTTCTTCAATATTAGTTATGATTTCAACAGCCTCGCGACGCGAACGCATTGTGGCAAGATAAACACTTTCACGGATCACATCGGTCAAATTCACTTGCTCAAAATCCTCAACTTCATTGCGGGCAAAACGCCGAAGATTCTTAATAATCCGGCTGATACGCTGCGTCTGATCAGCGATCAAATCAAAATTCTTCTCAGCATCATCGACCCGTCCACGTTTAATGAATTTTTGCCCTGTATTGGCAAAATTCTGTATCGCTGACAAAGGCTGGTTCACTTCATGCGCAACGCCAGCCGACATTTGACCAAGCGCTGTTAATTTTCCGGCTTGAATGAGCTGATCCTGTGTATCCCGTAGCTGCTGCGTACGTTCTTGTACGCGCAATTCTAATTGCTCGTTGGCTTCAGCTTCAACTGCCAAACGATCGGTCAAACGCTGACGGCGTTGCCAGAGAGCCCAAAACACAACACCAAAAAAGGCAAAGACGGCTGCAGACAACAACGCCTGCAATTGCGCAGTTAAATATGCATCACCTAGATCAAAGAAGCCTTTAGCAGTGAGGCTAATCTGAGGGATCTCGCGATAAATGACCAAGGCCTTTTGTGGCAGATCAATTCCCTCTTGGAAATCCATAATGGTGTAGTCAAATAAGTTGGATTGCGTAAATGGATAAAATGGGCGGAGATAGGTTCCGTCATATTCCCGAAACGACGAGCCGCCAACTTTTCCAGGTTCAACACCAACAACACGCAAATTGAGCTCAGGTCTGTTGGTGACAAAAATCACATCGTTTTCATCCAAAAATGCTATTGCCTCTTCATCAAAGCTCCAGCCAAATTCCAATCGATCGACTTTAACCTCAACCACAACAGCGCCCATGGGCTGAGTTTGATCGGTAATAATGCCACGCGCAAAGAAAAAACTGCGACTGCCATCATCCGGCGATAGTGAATGATAAAAGCCCAAACTGCCTTCCATCGCAGCTTTGACATGCGGTTCATTGGCGAAATTTTCACCCACGCGTTTAAACTCATTCTCAATATTTGAGGATGAGATCACCACACCGTTCTTGTCCAAAACATAAATATCACTGGCACCGGTTAACAATGCTGATTGCAATAATATTTGATTTATCTCAGAAATCGTTCGCTTCCCGGATAAAAGCTCAATGACTGGTTCACGATTGGCAATGAGATTGGGGAGTTGCTGGTAACTTGCGATTCGCCCCAGAAGTCTTTCCGAAATCTGCTCGATCCGAACAAGACCACTTTTGTGCAACTGATCAACATTGATTTGCAAAGCTGATAGATAGATTGTGAATGTCAGAATGAGCGATAAAATAGCATAAGCGAAATAGAGAATATTTCGCTTTAGAACATTCAAAAATCCCGCCAATGTCGTTGTCAAATTCATACAGCCTTGATGCAATTATTTAGTTTGGCAAACATAACACACGAGATGAACGCATGATCAAGAGATGCTGTGCGATTTTTCGCACAATTCCGCTACTAAATAAAAACACTTCCGTTAAGTTATTGTTTTTAATATAAATAATTTTTTTGAATATTTTTTCTTGCACAAATTATGGTGATTTTGTGTCATCCTGACACGAATAATCGTGACCAAATCTTCTAGGGAGGAAACTTATGAAGACTTTATTGAAAGCAGCTTGCGTTGCAGCAGTCGTAATGGTGCCAGGCGTTGCTATGGCCAATTGTGATGACGGTGAGATCGTAATCAAATTCAGCCACGTGACTAACACTGACAAGCACCCAAAAGGTATCGCTGCTACACTTTTGGAAAAACGTGTTAATGAAGAAATGAACGGTAAAGCTTGTATGCAGGTTTTCCCAAATTCAAGCCTTTATAACGATGACAAAGTTCTTGAAGCGCTTCTTCTAGGTGATGTGCAATTGGCTGCACCTTCATTGTCAAAGTTTGAGAAATTCACCAAGCAGTTCCGTCTTTTTGACCTACCATTCATGTTCTCAGGTGTTGAAGCCGTTGATGCTTTCCAAGCTTCTGAAGCTGGCCAAGCAATGAAAACATCTATGAAAAAACGCGGTCTTCTCGGCCTTGCGTTCTGGCACAATGGTATGAAACAAATTTCAGCCAACAAGCCATTGATTTCGCCATCTGATGCGAATGGTTTGAAATTCCGCGTTCAGTCATCTGATGTGTTGGTTGCACAAATGGACGCTATTGGCGGCATCCCACAAAAAATGGCTTTCTCTGAAGTCTATGGCGCGCTTCAAACTGGCGTTGTTGATGGCCAGGAAAACACATGGTCAAACATCTATGGTAAAAAGTTCTTCGAAGTACAGGACGGTATCACAGAGTCTAACCACGGCATCTTGGACTATCTTGTTGTGACATCAAACTCATGGTGGGAAGGTCTTGATGCGGATGTGCGCGACCAGCTTGCATTAATCATGAAAGAAGTCACTGAGACACGTAATGCTGAATCAGCACGCGTGAACCAGGAAGCAAAAGCAGCTGTGATCGCAGCAGGTGGTGTAGTTCGCGAACTTACACCTGAGCAACGTGATGCTTGGGTTGAAGCTATGAAGCCAGTATGGGCAAAGTTTGAAGCTGATGTTGGTGCAGATAACATTGCAGCAGCTCAAGCTATCAACTAATCACTGATTAGATACACACAAATATTGATGCGGCATTTAATTGCCGCATCCTTTACTCCGAAACAGTCGGAGCTTATTCTCAAAATTGATCATAAATATAAGGACCAAGCTCATGGCCCAGTCTGCGCATGGGGTAATGCCTCGCGGGATTTCCGATCAGATTGAAGAAGCGCTAATCGCACTCATTTTAGGTTTGATGACAATTATCACATTCGTCAATGTGATCGTGCGCTATGTCTTTAACGCTGAATATTTTCAAC